>NZ_NIPR01000021.1 GCF_002872255.1 Companilactobacillus nuruki | reverse complement strand
AATACCAATGCAAGTTGGATGACGCTGAGTGAATCAGCGAAGGGCAATAGAAGTAATTCAGCTGAATATTTAACATTTTTATTAAAAAATATCTCACAGCTTCCAACATTCTTGAAACCAGAGGAACTAGAAGCCTATTTACCGTGGAACTTTAAATCATCACGATTGAAAACGACTAACGAAGATAATCAAAAAATCGCCGCATAAATGAACACACAAAATCATCCGCATTCTCAAATGAGAGTACGGATGATTTTTTATTTTTCAATACGGTCAGTTATTAGGTGCTTACGTTATTAGGTGCTTACCTACAGATCACTTTAAAAATATAAAAAAATAAAGCCTCAACATTCGCTAAGAACGTTGGGGCTTTAAGTGTACATAAAACTATTTAAATTTACGAAAAGCCGTAAGGTTATTTCACACTGATTGAGAAATATGCTTCAAATTGTTCCTTAGGAGCCAATTTGTTAATAGCATATTTATTCTTAAAGTCATTATCACTATCGGTCTTATCTGCAAGTCCCCACCAAGGTTCGATACACATAAACTTGCCATTCTCATCAGGATATGTTGACCACATACCGAAGAATTTAGCATTACCCGTATCAAGGGTTAGCTTATGATCTGATTTATCACTTGAAATTGTAACCTCTGCTGGTTCATTTAAACGATAAACTACAGCATCGTCAACAAAGTAATCACGAGTCATATCAAAATTTTGGTTTTCAACTTTCTTTTCGCCATCTAAATTAATTAGATGGTTGTCAATTGGAATATGAGTTCTTGTTTCAGCTGGATCAACAGCAACCTTATAATCTTCAAACTTTAATCCCTTATCAAAAGGCACTTCGAAACCAGGATGTGCACCAATTGAGAAGTACATATCTTCTGATTCTTCCATACTGTCAACTAAATAAGAAATTTGAACTGTATCCTTAACTAATTGATAAACGATACGTAACTTAAAATGATATGGATACTTCTCAAGACTAGCTTCACTAGTTTCCAAAGCCAAAACCAACTTAGAATCAGTTTGTGAATCAAGAGAAAATTCTTGATCACGTGCAAATCCATGTTGGGTCATTTTATATTCTTTACCGTCAACAAAGTAATGGTCATCTTTTAAGCGTCCAACGATTGGGAACAATACTGGAGCGTGTCTACCCCAAACGTTCTTATCAGCCTGCCAGATAAATTCTGAATCTTCATTATTCTTGATGCTGTTTAATTCAGCACCCAGTGAATTAATTTTCACTGTTAAATAGTCGTTCTTCAATTGATAAACTGTCATGTTTTTCCCCCTAAAGAATGTAACGTGAAAGGTCCTGATCTTGAGCAATTTTACCAACTTGTTCGTGGACATATTCACGTGTAATAGTAATATCGCCCATTTGCATATCTGGACCCTCATACAGAATATCTGCCAAAATCTTTTCCAAGACAGTAGAAAGACGTCTAGCACCAATATTCTGATTACTATTATTCAATTCAAAAGCAATTTTTGCAATCTCTTCAACTGATTCTTTAGTAAAAGTTAAATGTATGCCATCAGCGCGTGTAAGCGCAACATATTGTTTGGTTAAAGCATTATCAGGTTTAGTCAAAATTTGAATGAAATCATCTTCTGTTAGATCATTCAATTCGACACGAATTGGAAAACGTCCTTGTAATTCAGCAATCAAATCACTAGGTTTACTTTCTGCAAAGGCTCCTGAAGCAATAAATAGAATATGATCTGTATCCACTGGACCATACTTTGTATTGATTCTTGAACCTTCAACAATAGGTAAAATATCACGTTGAACCCCTTCACGGGAAACCTCGCCTGAAGTCTTCTTATCGCCAGCAGCAATTTTATCAAACTCATCAATAAAGATAATACCGTTGTTTTGAGTTTTCTCAATCGCACTTTGATAAATCTCATCGTGATCAACTCGTTTTTGAGATTCTTGTTGAATCAATAATTCACGAGCTTCTTTAACAGGCAAAGTTCTAGTAATAGTCTTTTTAGGCATCAAAGAATCCATCATCCCTGACATATCGAGACCCATTTGCCCCATTTGATCATCCATAGGACCAACCTTTTTGGATTCTTCAACCTTGATAGTTACCTCTTCGTCTTCAAGTAACCCTTTATCAAGTTGCTCTTTGACTGATAAACGTTGATCACGAACTTCATCAGTTACATCCGAATTAGCATCAGGGTCTTCATCAACTGTATCAGCATTATTAAAAATATTACCTAATCCTTGACCGCCATTTTGCATACTATTAAGCATGCTCATAAAATCATTGTTATTTTGTTTTTGTTCTTTTTTTACACCTGGTGCTAATAACTTAACCAATTTTTTATCAACATCTCGACGAACTTCTGGTCTAATTTCGTCAAATTTTTCTTTTTCCACCATGGAAACAGCTACGCTAACCAAGTCACGAACCATTGATTCAACATCACGGCCCACATAACCTACCTCAGTAAACTTAGTTGCCTCAACCTTAACAAAAGGTGCATTGACCACTTTGGCCAATCTTCTGGCAATTTCTGTCTTACCAACACCAGTAGGTCCAATCATCATTAAATTCTTAGGGGTAATTTCTTGTTGTAATTTCTTTGGTACTTGCATACGACGATAGCGATTATACAAGGCAATCGCCACAGCTTTTTTAGCGTCTGTTTGACCAATAATATAGTTGTCCAATTGAGCAACAATTTGTTTTGGTGTTAATGTGTCCATTTATTTACTATTCTCCACTCTAAAATTTATCGGAAATAATATTTTCATTAGTAAAAATATCAATACTTGATGCAATTTTAATTGCTTCGACAGCGATTTGTTGTGCGTCCATATCTTTTGAATGACGTTGCATGGCAATAGCAGCAGCTTGAGCAAAGTTACCACCTGATCCAATAGCTACAACATCCTCATCTGGTTCAATAACCTCTCCACTACCGGAAATAAGTAACAAATTATCCTTATCCATAGCAATCAAGAGTGCTTCCAATTTTTGCAATGTAGGGTCTTTGCGCCAATCTTGGGCTAATTCTACGGCCGCACGTTTTAAATTGCCAGAATAGGCCTTGAGCTTCTTCTCAAGCCAGTCTTGCAAAGTGATGGCATCAGCAACACCACCAGCAAAACCAATAATTACTTTGTCATCATAAATTCTTCTTACTTTGTGAGCAGTACCCTTCATGATGTACTTCTCACCCATTGTTACTTGGCCATCCCCTGCAATAGCAGTATGGTCATCATGCTTAACAGCAACGATTGTAGTCATTTAATTACCTTCCTATCTTGGAAAATATTTTTTATAGTCTTTTTGTAGATGTTCCATTGTCACATGAGTGTAAATTTGAGTAGTCGATAAACTAGAGTGTCCTAATAGTTCTTGTACCGTTCTCAAGTCTGCACCATGATCTAACATATGTGTGGCAAAGGTATGACGTATCATATGCGGATGAATGTCAGATGTCAAGCTAGTTTTCTTAATTACTTGATTTAAAATATATTCAATTCCTCGACTGGTCAAATTTTTGCCACGATTATTAACAAAAACATACTGATGTTCTTGATGATTCCTATCCATTAAAGTTTTTCTGCCCTGATCAAAGTAAGTCTCTAATGAACTTTTAGCATAGCTTCCAAAAGGGACGTAGCGATCCTTGTCACCCTTACCATGTATTAAAACGATTTCATTAGAGAAGTCCAATTGATCTAACAATAGATTAGCACACTCACTAACTCGCATGCCAGTAGCATATAGTAACTCTAACAAAGCAGAATTTCGTTGAGAAAGTGGATCATCACCCTCAACGGCTTCAAATAATTGAGTCATCTCTTTTTCATAGAAAAAATGAGGCAACTTTCGCCCCTTATGGCGTAACTGTACTAAATCAAACGGATTAGCCTTAATGAATTTATTTTTGACCAAAAAATTATAAAATGATCGCAAAGCAGAAATTCTTCTAGCAATAGTTTCATCAGCATAATCTTTTTCATCTAAGTAGGTTAAATAAGTTTCTACATCGATTCTTGTAATCGGTGTAAAACCTTTAAATCCACCATTTTGTTCTAAAAAAGAAACAAAATTATCAATATCCTCAAGATAAGATTTTTTTGTTTCTTTCGAGTAATGATGATTAACCATTAAATTATCAACAAATTTATCGATTAATTCTTGTTCTATCATTTATTTTTGAATATCCTCTTCATAATCTCCATTTGGACAGATTATTTGACGACCACCCTTAACTTTCTTTTCAACTAAGTAATGACCATCTTTTGGACAATCACGTCCAATCGGTTTATCCCATGAAACAAAATCACAATCAGGATATCTAGAACAACCATAAAAGATACGATTCTTTTTAGATTTTCTTTCAATAACTTGTCCTTTTTTACATTTAGGACAAATCACACCGATCTCTTTAACGATTGGTTTAGTATTACGACATTCTGGGAAACGTGAACAGGCATAAAATTTACCATAACGTCCCATTTTAATAACCATTGGTGCACCACAGATATCACAATCCATGCCCGCAGGTTCGTCTTTAATTTGAACTTTCTCAATCTTATCTTCAGCGGATTCTAGCTCTTTGGCAAAGGGTTTGTAGTAACGATCAACAACTTTGACCCAATTCTCTTTGCCTTCTTCAATATTATCTAATTCATCTTCCAAATGAGCTGTAAAGTCGATATTAACAATATCTGGGAAATAATCTTGAATTAAATTGTCAACGATCTCGCCCAATTCAGTAGGCTCAAAACTCTTACCATTTAATTTAACGTAATAACGACGTTGAATGGTATCAATCGTTGGTGCATAAGTTGATGGACGACCAACACCATTTTCTTCCAGCGCTTTAACTAAAGATGCTTCGGTAAATCTTGCTGGTGGTTGTGTAAAGTGTTGAGCCGGATCATTTGTCTGTAACTTAGCACTGTCACCTTCACTCAATTCAGGTAAGATATTATCTTTTTTCAATGTATCAGAGGTACTTTGATAAACCTTACGGTAACCTTCAAATTTAATCTTAGAACCATTAGCTCTGAACATTACACCATTTTGTGAAAGATCAACTGTCATTGTGTCAAAAACGGCTGGTGTCATTTGACTGGCAACAAATCTTGACCAAATCAAACTGTATAAACGAAATTGATCACGGCTAAGAATATCTTTTAATGATGCCGGTGTTCTAAAAACTGATGAAGGACGGATAGCCTCATGGGCATCCTGAGCACCTTCTTGGTTTTTATCCTTACGTTCTTTAACGATTGCATAAGGTTCACCGTACTCTTCATGAATAAACTTCGAGGCATCTGCTTCGGCAACCTTAGAAATACGTTTGGAATCAGTACGCATATAAGTAATTAAACCTACAGTACCTTCCTTACGTCCCAAATTGATTCCTTCATAAAGTTGTTGAGCAATCATCATAGTTTTTCTAGTTTTAAAATTCAAACGCTTGTTGGCTTCTTGTTGCAAAGAACTGGTTGTAAACGGTGCTGCAGGCATACGCTTACGTTCTTTTTTAGTAACTTTGTCAATAGTGAAATCTTTTTTCTTATCGATTTTACCAAGAACTGATTGCACTTCATCATTATTCTTTAATTCAGCTTTTTTACCGTCTAAACCATAAAAATTAGCTTTAAATTTATCCCTGCCGTGCTTAAATGTGGACTCAATTGTCCAATATTCTTCAGGAACAAACTTCTTAATATCATTTTCACGCTCAATAACCAATTTCAAAGCGATTGATTGAACACGTCCGGCACTGAGGCCTTTTTTAACTTTAGCCCAAAGAATTGGGGAAATCGAATAACCAACTAACCGATCTAAAACACGTCTGGCTTGTTGAGCATCTACCAAGTTCATATCAATTGAACGTGGACTCTTAAACGCCTGTTTAACCGTATCTTTAGTAATTTCATTGAAAACGACTCGATTTTTGCCATCTTCATCTAATCCTAATAAATGTGATACGTGCCAGGCAATAGCCTCTCCTTCACGATCCGGATCGGCTGCCAGATAAACTCTTTTAGCTTTTTTTGCTTCTTTTTTTAAATCCTTAATTACAGGACCCTTACCACGAATGGAAATATATCTAGGTTCATAGTCATGGTCAATGTCAACGCCCATTTGACTCTTAGGCAAATCTCTAACATGACCTAAACTTGCTACCACGTGATAATTACGTCCCAAGTACTTTTCAATTGTTTTTGCTTTTGAAGGTGATTCAACGATCACCAAGTTCTTTTGCTTTGTTGATGGCACGTAAAGTGCTCCTTTCCAATGGATCAATTAAAACTGTCAATATATTAATCACAGATTTTCATTTTGTCAATTCAAATACAATATTTAAATGACATCTTAAGTTTATAAACTATTAAAGTCAATCAGCGGAGTAGCCCCTTGTTCAATTAATTTGTTACAACCAACCGACAAAGAATTATCAACTTGGCCAGGAATGGCAAAAACCTCACGACCATTCTCCAGAGCCAAATCAGCAGTTATCAAGGCCCCACTTCTTTTTCTTGCTTCAGTAACAATAATTTTTTTACTCAATCCGGCAATAATCCGATTCCGTGCCGGAAAATGTTGTCGCTGTATATTAGTATGTGGTGGATACTCACTGATTACCAAACCATTATTCATAATTTGATGCTGCAAATCAAGATTTTCTTTTGGATAAGCAATATCTAAGCCACTGCCTATAACCGCAATTGTATTTCCCTGATTATTTAGTGTGTGCCTATGAGCAAAAGTATCCGCTCCCATAGCCATTCCGCTCACAATAGTATAACGATTTACTAAGCGTGGGACAAGGCCACCAATGCAACGAAAACTATAATTTGTCGCCTGTCTAGCTCCGATTATAGAAATACATTCAGTTTTAAGTAAAGCAATATTACCGGAAAAATACAAGAGTGCTGGTGGATTATAGATATTCCTTAAAATCTGCGGATAGGCCGAATCCAAAAAATTAATGGCCTGAATAGCTACATCATTTTGATGTCTTAATAATAGAAGAAACTGAGTAAATTTTTCTAAACCTAATTCATTTTTTAACAAATTAAAAGTTTCACTCTTTAGATTAGCACTATTTATTGATAATTTTATAATTTTTAGCATTATTTGATTAGAAACTAATCCTGTTCTGTTGCATTGCACTAAAAATTCCGTTAATTTTGTCATAATAAAAACATCACTCCCTTATAAGAAATTACGGAAGTGATGTTCTGATTTAATACAATTTATTAATTTTTTTAACTGGCGAGAAACTCAAACGATGGATCTTAGTACGTCCAACTTTATCCAAAGCTTGTAAATGTTGTTTAGTTCCATAACCATCATTTTGTTCAAAGTTAAACTCTGGATAAATCTTACCATACATTGTCATAAGACGATCTCGAGAAACTTTGGCTACAATACTGGCGGCCCCAATACTTAATGATTTAGCATCACCTTTAATCAATTTAGTTTGTTCAATATCAACTGGTATAGTCATTGCATCAACTAAAATATGGTCTGGCTTTAAATAGAGACGATTAATAGAATCGCGCATTGTTAGTTCAGTAGCATGATAAATATTTTCAGTGTCAATTAATTTAGAAGAACCAACGGCCACACTAATATCAATTGCTTGATCACAGATTTGTTTATAGAGTTCTTCACGCTTACTTCGCGATAATTTTTTGGAATCATCCACTTCATAAAGGGTATTATTAGACGGCAAAATAACCGCAGCTGTAACGACTGGTCCAGCCAACGGTCCCCTGCCAACTTCATCAACCCCAGCAACAAATTGATTATTATCCCAAAAAGGTCTCTCTAGGAATTCTTTTCGATGAAATTTATCGATTAATTCTTGATGTCTTGTTTGAATTTTATAATATTGTTCTAATAATTTTTTAACCCCTGTACGAGTATCATTCGATAACTCTTGCATAGTAGTTTTATCAAAATCATTATTTAATAATATTTTTTTGACATCTTTAATCGTATATTTATTCTTCATAGAATTCCCCAGGAACATCAAATGTTAGACGCCCTAATTTCAGCTTACGCACATCATCGATTATTCGTCTTGATGCTCGATCATAATCCTCTTTATATCCAAACTTCTTTGTCAGATCCATTAATAACTCAGGCGTTGTATGATTAAAAATATCTGAATTGGTCAAACCATAGCTTTCTTGTAATTGATCCATATAGTGCGTTTCAAGGAAATTTAGAGCATAAATGGCAACATCATCGGGAGCATAGATTTTATCCTTGATAGCCCCTGATAAGGCCAATTTCATCCCTACTTTAGGATCATCGATTTTAGGCCACAGAATACCAGGCGTATCTAATAAATCAATTCCAATACTTGTTTTCAACCAGTTTTGATTTTTGGTAACACCTGGTTTGTTTCCTGTAATAGCAACATTCTTACCCACTAAACGATTTAGAATAGTAGATTTACCTACATTAGGGATACCGATACACATCGCTTTTATACGATAATTTTGAACACCATTTTTTTCATAACGAGCAATTTTATCCGCTAGCTCTGAACGAATCAAACTTTTAATTTGTCCCAAACCTTTATTATGCTTAGCATCCAACTCGACCGACTTAGTGCCTTCTTGTTGAAAATTGATTTTCCAATCGTTTGTTACTTTAGGATCTGCTAAATCAGATTTATTTAAAATGATAATGTGTTTTTTTTGATCAATTATTTGTTCCAAAACCGGATTTCGGGACGAGAAAGGTAGACGTGCATCAACAATTTCCAATACAATATCGACCAACTTTAAACGATCTTGTACTTGGTTTTTTGCTTTGTTCATGTGTCCTGGATACCATTGTAAAGCCATTACCATCACCTATTTTCTTTTATTTTTTATCTACTTCTTGATACTTTTGATATGCTTCATCAAAAATCGTCATGCTTGGTAAATAACCGGCGTTTAACTCCAAATATTCAGAAATCTTTTGATAATTTTCCTCATGTTTAGGAAAAGACGAATCATGAAAAGCATTATTCGCAAACTCTGCTTCAGGTTCGACACTTTCCGCATTGCGAAGAGTCATTAAAAACTCATAAAAACTGCGCCTCATATCTGCTCCTTCCTACTGATTATCGGTAATTTTACTATTCATTACTTCAAAGGACAATTTGTTATTTTGCAAATCAATCTTCTTTGCTCGAATACCATATCCTTCTTTAGTAGTAAATTTAGTAAATTTCAACAAAATAGTTTTACTTTTACCATCAATGCTTACCCACTCAGGAGTCTTAAAGCTATTCTTAATATAATTCATAACAAAAGAAATTGGCAATGATAAATCACCTATTTTCATTTCTTTTGCTTTCAAAAGAACATCCCCATTAGTTTTTGCATATGGTTGCATCAAAATCGTAAAGTGAATTTTAGCTCCTAAGAATGCAATTGAGCCTGTCAATTCAGCATCTTTTTTTAAAATTAATTGATAATCAGTTTTCCCATCGTTTAAAGTATTTTTTAAATAATATTGAGCCATTTTATTGGCTTCCTGCTTGTTCATATTAACTGTAAAGACTTTATCATTTTGATTTGTGATCTTGGATGAAACTTGATAATTATCACTTGGTGAACTCATTACTTTTGTTCCGACAAAGCCCAAGCATAATACAATGATTGCTATTAAAGTGATAAATGCATATTTCCAATAATTTCTTTTCATGATTATTTATAAAGCCACTCCTTCGTTGTTCCACTTACTTGTTCAAATATTTTGTCCGTCATCATATCATAACCTGTCCCATTAGGATGGAAATGATCTTTCTTATAAAGATATGGATTAACGCCATCTTTTTTAACTTTAGCATTAATACTCTTAGTCTGGTAAAGGTTATTAATATCTACAAAATGTATATCGTTAAAATTGCTTGCTACTTTAGCCGACCCTTTATTCCAATTAACAAAGGCTACCTTAGCATTTTTAACGTTAGATAAATAAATACTAAAAGGATTATAGATACCGACTAAATAAATTGGAGCTGTTTTATTGTAACTTCTAATATCAGTCAATAATTTATTCAAACGCTTATCAAATTTCACTTGTTCATCAGCAATATTGCCCTCAGTTAAATCTAGACCTTTTCTTTGTAATAAATGCATAAAGTCATTTCCACCGACGGTGACTGTTATAATGTCCGCCTTTGGCAAATCTTGATGCATATTTTTATCTGATTCAATTCTGGCCATAATTTGTTGGCTAGTATCACCTGAAACACCATAATTATGCGATTCAGTTTTCACCTTATACTTTCTCTGTACCTTTTGAGTTAAGCGGGTAACATATCCACCGCCAACTGATTTTGAATCACCAACTCCTTGAGTCAATGAATCACCAATGGCAACAATACTAATTGCTTTTTTCTTTGGTATTACTTTCTTCTTGGGTTTAATTTTTTTAATTGTCTTGGTCTCTTTTATTTCCTGATTATTATTTTTAACAAAATAATAAGTTCCACCACTAATTGCTACTAAAAGGACAACTAATATTATTATCCAAATACTTTTTTTCTTCATTTTTTAATTCCATCTTTCAAAAAAAAGCTGATGTATTCATCAGCTTTTACTCTGTATAAAATTCAATTGCGAAAGCACCTGATCCAGCGTGAGTTGCAATAACTGGACTTGTTACTCTAATTAATAAAGGTACATTCGGTACAATTTCTGCTAATTTTTCCTTCAACTCATTTACATAATCCATTTTATCAACATATGAGATTCCAATGGCCTTAATATTTTCTAAGCTCTTAATTTCTTCCATAACATTATTCATATATCTCTCAATAGTTTTGCGGCCACGGCCACGTTTGGCAATATCCAAACTATTATTCTTTAGAGTTAAAACTAGATTAATATTCAAAAGTGTTGATAAGGTTCCTGCAAAACGACTCAAACGCCCACCACGTAGGATGTTTTCAATACTTGTTACACCCATATAAAGATATGTATGATCACGTAAAGTCTTAATTGCTGCTTTTATTTCTTCAACCGACTTACCTTCTTGAGCCATTTTGGCAGCCTGAATGACTTGAAAAGCTTGAGCCCGATCAGTAAACTCTGTATCAATGACTTCCATATTGCGATCAGTCATATCTGCTACTTGTCTAGCAGCATTGATTGTTCCACTAATTGCAGGTGTCATAATTAATGCCAATATGTCAGTATAGTCAGCTGGAATATCATCAATTACGTTCATAAACGTACCAATTGATGGTTGCGAGGTCTTAGGTAGATCCTTAGAGGTGTCCATTTCCTTAACGAACTCTTCTCTAGTAATATCAACACCATCTACATAAGTCTTATCATCAATGCTTATTGTTAAAGGTACAACACTAATATCATATTTTTCTATTTCTTCTGGAGTTAATTGCACCGACGAATCGGTAAGGATTTTTACTTTACTCATTTTATCCCTCTTTCATAGGGTCTTAGTTCTTAATTGTTTCAATTATAACAAACAAATCTTGATAAATTACCAAATTATTAACAATATCCAGTAATTTTAATTAATAAATATGTCTTAAACAATAACAATAATTAATTATACAATATTGTCATTGTCTGTGAACCCATTAGTTGTTTATAATGACTAATGAACCTTTATTAAAATATTGGAGTCATTATAATGTCAAAAAAAACTAATTTTTCAAGAGCATATTTGATTACTGATCAAGTATTTAGCGCTGTGACTCACGGAATTGGAATCATACTAGCAATAATCGGTGCAATATTTTTATTGATCAAGGGATTTCATCAAGGAAACCCTCTGAATATTACAGCCTATTTCATTTATGCTTTTACACTATTTTTCCTATATCTCAGTTCAACTTTATTTCATAGTCTCTACTTCACCAAAGCAAAAGGCGTCTTTCAAATTTTTGATCACAGTTCAATTTTTTTGATGATAGCCGGCACCTATACACCTTATTGTTTAATTGCTTTACATTCAGCTTTTGGATATAGTATCCTAGCTTTCATTTGGGCCTTAGCTATTGGCGGTATTCTTTATAAAATATTTAACGTTGGTCGTTTTAAATATTTTGAAACCTTACTATATGTCCTAATGGGATGGGCCATCATAATTGCTATGAAACCACTCTACCATGCAATCGGATCAATCGGAATTGCTTTACTAGTTGCCGGTGGAATCGCCTTCACACTAGGGGCTTGCTTATATCTAATGAAGAACTTACGTTACATTCACGTTATCTGGCATATCTTTGTAATGATCGGTACTGCTCTAATGTACTTCTCAGTTTATTTATATGTTGGTTAATGTTTTTGATAGGTTTCGAAGGTATATGGATAAATATTTTTATCATCCATAATACCTTCTTTTTTTTCGATTAAATTAAACTGATTATAGTCAATTTTAATCATTTTTGTATCTCCAGCAAATTTATGATCAATTTTAGTTACATACAATCGGTCAACATCGTTAGTGAAGAGCTTAAAAATTCCTTCACCGCCAATAACCATAATCTCTTCGTCAGGTTTTACATAATCTGATAATTGTTTTTTATTAGTTATTAAGATTACTCCCTTGGCAACTTGATAATCTGGATTTCGAGAAATAACAATATTCAAACGATTCGATAAAGGTCCATTAGGAAAACTTTCATAAGTTTTTCTTCCCATAACAATAGGGTGCCCCATCGTGACATCTTTGAATCGTTTCATATCATTTGGCAATCTCCATGGCAAGTGACCATCAATACCGATAACATGATCAACTGATTCAGCCCAAACAAAACTTATCATCATAAAACACCTCTATACAGCAACTGGAGCTTTAATAGCAGGTTGCGGATTATAATTTTCAACTTTAATATCTTGAACATCAATTTCAAAAATATCTTTATTGCCGTCAATACTTAGCTTTGGTCCATCGGTAGGAGTTCTACTTAATTGCTCTTTTACCTGTTTAATATGATTAGAATAAATATGGGCATCACCTAGCGTATGGATAAATTCTCCAACTTCTAAGCCGGTTTCTCTAGCAATTAAATGAGTCAATAATGCGTAACTAGCAATATTAAATGGCACGCCAAGGAACAAATCTCCCGACCTCTGATATAACTGACAAGATAATTTACCATCGTTTACATAAAACTGAAATAGCGTATGACATGGTGGTAAAGCCATTGTCGGAACATCCTCGGGATTCCAAGCACTTACAATCAAACGGCGAGAATCAGGGGTTTTCTTAATTTGGTCAATAACATTCTTTATTTGATCAATAAATCCACCATCACGTTTTTGCCAGTGTCGCCATTGAGCTCCATAGACATCTCCCAAATTGCCAAATTTAGAAGCAAATTCAGGGTCGTTTAAAATTGCCTGATCAAATTTAGTTTTTTCAATTTTATAAACTTTTGAAAATTCATCATCAACTAAAGAGCGACGTCCAAAGTCAGTCATATCTGGTCCTTGATAGTCAGAGCTTTCAATATAATTCTTAAAAGCCCATTCATCCCAAATATGGTTATTATGTTCCAATAAGTACTTAATATTAGTATCGCCATGCAAGAACCACAACAATTCACTTTTGATTAAACCAAAAGGTATTTTTTTAGTTGTCAATAGAGGGAAAGATTCTTGTAAATCAAAGCGCATTTGGTAACCAAAAGTACTTATCGTGCCTGTTCCTGTACGGTCACCCTTTTTATGACCATTTTCTAAGACATATTTCAATAAATCCAAATATTGTTGTTCGTTATGCATAACTTTCTCCTAAATAAATTGACCTAAGTATTCCCAACGATCCATTAATTCATCTGATTCTTTAGTTTTTTCATCAAGTTCACGTTGATAATCCATTAGTTTTTCGTAATCATTTGATGGGTCATTAAGTTGTTTCTTTAATTCAGCTAACTCATCATCCAACTTTTCAATCTTAGGTTCTAGTTTATCAAATTCCATTTGTTCAGCATACGTAAGTTTCTTTTTTGGTTCTGGTTTTATTTCACTATTTTCCTTTGCTTCTTCATGCTTTTGCTCTTTTATCTCATGATGCTTAGCCTGCTGCTTCTCGGTTTCTTTTTGTAAATATTCAGAATATGAATCATAACTCTCTTCAATCTTTCCCTGACCTTCAAAAATCAAGAGTTTAGCAGCTACTTTATCTAGAAAATAACGATCATGAGAAACAGCTAAGACTGTTCCCTTAAAACTATCTAAATAATTCTCCAAAATCGTTAAGGTTTCAATATCTAAGTTATTAGTAGGTTCATCAAGTAATAAAACATTCGGTTGATCCATTAATATGGCCAAAAGATAAAGTCGGCGTTTTTCACCACCTGACAACTCTCTAATAAAGGCCCCTTGCATTTGATGATCAAATTTAAAAGTATCAAGCATTTGTGAGGCCGACATATGTGTCCCATCGTTATTCTTAACGCCTTGTCCAATTGACTCCAGATACCTAATCACTCGCTTATCAGGGTCCATATCACGAGTATGCTGTGTATAATATCCCAAACGAACTGTCTGTCCTGTTTTAATAATTCCTGAATCTAGTTCAAGTCGACCTGCAATTGTATTCAAAAGGGTAGTCTTTCCTGAACCATTAGACCCAGTAATCCCAATCCTATCTCCTCTGGAAACAAGATAATTGAACTTATTAAGAATAACGTGTTTTTCAAATTTTAAACTGGCATCTTTAATATCAAAAACATCATTTCCCAAGCGTTGTTGTGCAATATCAATAGACATTTCTTTTTGAACATCAGGCTTATTTTGCAAATCTTCTTTTAATCCAGTGAAACGGTCTTTCCTCGCCTGTTGCTTAGTTCCACGAGCCTTTACACCCGCACGCATCCATTGTAATTCTTGCTTATAGAGCTGTGTCTTATGGTGTTGAACGGATGCATAAATTTCTTCATTTGTAGCTTTTTGTTGTAAATATTTCTCATAGTTACCGTCGTACTCAGTCACATTACGGTTTTCGATTTCAAATATTCTTGTTGCAACCTCATTTAAAAAGTAACGATCATGAGTTACAAAAAGAACTGAACCCCTATATTTACTTAAATAAGTCTGTAACCAGTCGATCGCCTCATAATCCAAATGGTTAGTTGGCTCATCTAAAATTAATAAATCTGCCTCTGAAATCAATGTTTGTGCCAAGGCAACACGTCTTTGTTGTCCACCAGATAGTTCAGAGATTTTTTTATCTAATTCCGTAATTCCTAGCTTATTTAGAATTGACTTCACATCTGATTCCATTTGCCAGGCTTCGGCTGCATTCATTTTCTCCTGAAGTTTAAAAAACTCATTTTGGACTTTTTCGTCAGTTGAATTCGCATTAAATCTTGCTAAAGAATTCTCATATTGACGAATCAATTGAAATTTCTCCCCACTACCATTAAAAACAGCATCAATAACTGATGAATTACCATCTAAGTCTGGTTGCTGCTTTAAATAAGAAATTTTGTAGTTTTTAGGCTTTTCCATTTCAATTGTATTTAAATCGCTATTATTAACAATTCCGTCTAATAGGGTTGTCTTTCCAGTCCCATTTAAACCTAGCAATCCGATTCGATCGCCCTCGTTGATGGTAAAAGTCACATCAGTAAATAAAGTTCTTTCGCCAAAAGATTTCGATGCATTAGTTATGTTTAAGGTTTTCAATTATTTCACCACTATAAATAAAAAATTCCTCTACCCGAATAGATAGAGGTATATTGTAACTTTTCAAGTATTATTATCACATGTAAATCAAGGATTGTAAAACATCAGCTATACTGTTTCAATTGTTCCAAATCATAATACAGCTGCTGTGTTCCACCAAAACGAACCAGTATTTTATCACGTTTTTTGTCAAAGTAAACTACCGTTCCAATTTGATTCTTAAATGCATCTGATTCATCACTGATAGTTACCGTTGTTCCTATTTTTAAATTTCCCATTTTCCACTCCGCTCAAGAAAATACGGGACTTAGTTAAAACTAATTAACTAATGTCCCGTATTTAAAATTAAAGATCTTCTTTATATATATCGTAAACAGTATTCTCCGGATCAACTGAAATATAAAGATTTCCAGTTTTAGTTGAAATAGCTGATGATTGATAGGCGTTATCTAAACCTTCGACATCCTTTTGTTTGAATGGGAAGTAGATTTGCATTGGTTCTTTATCTTGATCATCTTCAAAGACAATATCACATTTTTCAATATCTTGATATTTAATAATACGGTTGAACATTCCATCTGCCATCGCTGCTGTAGAAACATCAGTATCCTTAATATAGTCAGCTTCAGGAAGAATTTCAATTCTAAAACGCTTGCATGGATGAATTTCTTGCATACGTCCACCCTTGATACGTCCATAACTAGTTGTTACACGAGCAATCCAAACATCACTCATTTCACTGTGGCTAACCGTCCAAGTATCGTCATTTCTAAAGTAGAATTTTAGTTCTTTAAAAACATGTTTAGTCATATTATCACCCTTTCGAATCCTAAAATACTTACTATTTTCATGATACCACAGCATTATTGATTAATTAACAAATAATGTCTTAAATCATCAAAATTATTGGAAACGTTTCCTTCTACGACAGACCGCTCTATTCGAGACATCGACTTACCAATAATTGGACCTGGTTTCACATCCAAAATTTCACAAACATCTTTACCCGTTAAGGCCAAATCATGATTATTTTTAATCGGAATATTATTAACTTGTTCTTTTAATTTTGTATAATCAAATTCAATTTCAAACATTTGGCATAGCTTAATTACTCTCTCAAAATTACCAACACCCAATTTATAAATATTCCAAAGATCCAAATCTTGATTTTCAAAAAGATGCAACATATTCAAAGTATTAAGGCTAGTCTCTCTAGTTTTATTTGAAACTTTCCAGTCCCTTAGTAACTTATTAAATTCTTGATGATTTAAATTCAAAACAAATCCTAAAGCACTCCAAGCTTGATCCTCATCTTCAAATATCTGGTCATTTATCTTTAACAAATCTAAAAGTTCAGTTTTATGATTTGAAAAGTCTGGACAAAATTGTGATAGACCTAATTTCAAGAAATCATCAAAACCTGCTTGCCAAGTCTGGCTTATCATCATTTTTATAAACTCTTCTCTGATCCGTTCAACAGCTATTTTTTTTAATAACGGTGCGTTATCAGAGATTGCTTGTGCAGTTTTAACTTCTACTTTAAAGTTCAGCTGTGCTTGAAATCTTACCGCCCGCATCATTCTTAACGCATCCTCATGGAAACGTTCCTCAGGTTTACCAACAGCCCGAATTATTTTTTTATCCAAATCTTGTAAACCATCGAATTTATCAATCACATTACCATTGCAATCAACTGCTAATGCATTAATAGTGAAATCACGACGCTTCAAATCGTCTTCTAGTGACCTAACAAAGGTTACCTTATCCGGTCTTCGGAAATCCTGATAACCTGATTCAGTTCTAAAAGTAGTGATCTCATAAGAATCATCACCCATTAAAACTGTAACAGTACCATGTTGTATTCCTGTATCAACAGTACGTTTAAATATTTCCTTAATTTCTTTCGGATAAGCACTCGTAGCAATATCAACATCATGGATAGGCAATCCTAATATGTGGTCGCGCACACTTCCTCCAACGAAATAAGCTTCAAATCCAGCTTGTTCAATTTTTTCTAATACAGGCAGTGCCTCTTTAAAATCTGCAGGAAGTTGTTTGATTTGCATACATTTACCTCAATTCTTTAATTTTGATAATAATTATTTAATTACTATTATATACCAATAATCAACTCTACCTTACTAGTTTCCTAGGCCATATTCAGTGATTATTTTCAACGGCTATTTTAAGAAAATATAATAATTATTTAAGGGTTCCTTGTATACGTTTTCCTAAAAAAATATATAATGGAATTAAATAAGGATGTGAGAGAATACCAGATGTAATGGATCTTCAAAAAATAAATCAAATTTTCTGGCGTTCGATAAATATGGTAGATATAATTCTTTTGATTTCATTAATCGGTATTTGGATTGGTGCCATTTGTGGCATTGATTGGCTAACCTTCTCTGCCCTCCTTCTTAATTCCGTTGTCTTCATCATCAGTATGGTGGCAGGTAAAGAAAAAAGATAAACAAAAAGCAGATCTCTGAAGTTGAAGTGCAATAAAAAAGTTAGACATTTTTATAAGTTTTAAAAAATCATGGATTGTTCCCTGTATTCTACAAGGGACAATCCATTTTTCTTTAAAGAAATACGTTTATTGTTGTACCAATTGATATATTTAGCGACTAAGTTCTTTAATTCGGTTAGGTCATCGATATTATACCTATAAAGACATTCTCTTTTGAGCAGATTAAAGAAACTCTCAATTGGGGCATTGTCGTGACAATTGCCTTTCCGAGACATACTTTGTTCAATACCCATTGTTTTTAGGGTATCTCGATAATATTTAAGTTGATAATGCCATCCTTGATCAGAGTGAAGGATTGGCTTTAAAGAGGGAACTATATTTTGCTTCAATTTTTCTAGAGTATCTAATATTAGTAATTTATTAGGGCTCAAACTTATTGAATAAGATAATATTTCGCCGCTGGCCTGGTCCAGCACGTCGGATATATAATCCCATTTGTCTTTATGCAAGCGTATTTGAGTTATATCCGTATGTAATACTTTTAATGGTTCTGTCTCAGTGAATTTTTGTTTGATTGTATTAGGAGCTATTTTTCCAAGGTTACCTTTATAGGAACAGTAGCCAGATGTATGTTTTGAAAAAATAACTATTTTTAATTTAAGTTTGGTCATTAAATGCCGAATTGTTTCTGGAGAATTCTTGAATCCAAGCTTGAGGGATTCTTTCCAGATTCGACGATAACCGTAGGTTGAGTTTGAATCGTGATATGTTTTAACAATGAACTCTTTTAATTGAGCGTATTTATCTGTTTTATAAGTTTTACTAAGGCGTTCATAATAAGTTGATCTTGGCAGACTGGCCTTAGTTAATAACTCGTTCAACTTGTATTTTTTAAGTAATGATTTGACTAATTTTGCTTTTTCGAGTTGGGATCGTTTTCTCGCAAGGTCTTTAGTACTTTTAAAATATCACGGTCCATTTCGGCATCGTGTAGTTTAGCTTTTAGATCAAGAATTTCTTGTTTATATTTCTCTTCTTTTGTGGAATTTAAACGTGTTTGTTTCTTCTTTTTCTTGGCCATTAACGGTCGTCTCCCTCTGGGACGACGCCTTAATCCAATAACACCATAGTGATTGTATCTATATATCCATGAATTAACCTGGCTAGGTGATATTTTGAAATAAATTGCAGTATCAAGGCGACTGATCTCATGTAATTTATAATATTCTACCACGGATAATTTGAAATCTTGAGAATAGTCTTTATGAGATTTTTTAGTTATCAAATAATTAAGTCCATTTGCCTCCGCTTCATGGACCCAGCGATAAATCGGTGATTCGTTGGGCATTCCATATTTTTTTGATAATCCAAGTATAGAGATTTTTCCATCAAAATATTCGTTTACTAGTTTAACTTTGAATTCTGAAGAGTATTTGGTCATAAAAAAAGTGCTCCTAAAGTTGTTAGATTATGTCTAACAATTTTAGGGCACTTCAGGATCTGCTTTTTGTTTATTCAATTAAGAACTTCTTCAACAAACTCAATATCTTCAGCGTCAATATATTCGATAAATCAATTATTTGGTAACAAAGCCATTTTTTGTTTTAGTCGTTGGTAATGGACCTGTTTTGGTATTTCCATTAATTCCAACATAATTATTTCCATTAATGCTAGTTGATTCACTATCTTCATCGAACTTATCTTGGACCGTATAATCACTTTGGAAAAGATAATTTCCATTTGTATGAAATTGATACTGTGCTTTATCGCGATAATCCGCATTTGATAAACCTAAGGAAACTCTTAATTGATGACTAACATTGCTGATACTATCTGGGTAAAGTTCAATCATGCTCCGTCCTTGGTTACTAAACGTTCGCCAATCGAAGGTAATCCGTTGTTTTTTATAATTCGCATATTCTGGGGCATTTTTAATCAGTTTATCAAGTTCATTTGAATTAATATTAGTTTGAATATTATGGTCAATTGCATCAACTATTCCAGGAATTTTGGTAATAGTTTGAGGTGATTTTAGTTTTTTCTCTACTGCTTGAATTATTTCTTGTTGACGATAGCCACGCATAATATCATTATCACTGTGTCTTTCGCGTGCATAAGAGAGGGCCTTAAGTCCATTAACATGTTGTTTACCCTTTTTAAAAACTATACCTCCAGACCCATCCTTAGTAACACCAACAAAATCATGTTTTACATTAATATCAACGCCACCAATCGCATCAATAATCTTAACAAAAGACAAGAAATTAAAAACATAATAATGATCAATTGGTATATTCAATAATTTTTGAACAGTATTGACTGAAGCTGTTGGTCCATCATAAGTGTATGCAACTTCTACCCTTTGCATACCATGATATTTATCCGCATCAATCTTTACAAAACTATCCCGAGGTAAACTGCAAAATGTTATTTTTTTAGTTTTGTGATTAATCGTAACGACCATTAACGAATCTGTTCTAGTAGTACCTAATTTTCTTTCGATGGTATTATCTAATCCCATAATTAAAAAGGATTCGCTAGTTTTGCTATTTTTTCCTTTGTAATCATTTTTAATGGGTAAATATCCCTTACTTACCACTTGTTTCAAATGATTACTTGACGATGATACATATCTTGTCATCCCCCCTATTAAAATAACTAACACGGTTACTATAGCAATAATTACTTTTTGACTTTTATTCATCATAGTTCATCTTCCTAGTCTAATTTACTAGTTTGAATCATAGCCGTTAAACTATTTCAAAAACAACTATCAATGTTTAAAAGTATTTATCCTATGCACCCAATTAATAGTAAATACTACGATATGGCTCCTTTTACAAATTTTAAAAAACCTATTACGTATCCAAGCAAATAGTTGTATATCTATTAATTAAATTATTTACTTTTATATTTCCTATTGACATTATTTTTAAAACTCTTATGATAACCATTAGAATAATCATATTAGGTGAGGTTACTCTGAAAACACAGGTTATCGCTCGGAAATGTCGAGAGACAGTAACGAGTAAAGCAGGAATTGTCGAATTAAGGCTTTTCCAAGATAACTAGATTAAGTCTTACGTTTCAGAGAGCCAAAGCTCAATTAAGTGGTTGCGATTCACGCTTATTTAAGTTTGCCGCCTTCCATATGATAAATAAGGAGGCTTTTTTTATGTTTTCATTTAATCACGATATACGTCAGCGTAACCGGCGCAATATCTTAGGGAATTTAATTTTAATTGGAATTATCGCATTATTTGTAATAATTATAATTGCTTCATTACTTGAAATGAATCGACCAATTTCAACTTTACCTTCCCAAAACTCTCTAGCGAAGGTCAGTCATACTAATGATTTTTTATCCATTAGTCACTTAGTCTACTATTCAATGCGAACCATGTTTCGTATGATCATAGGTATGCTTTGGTCTTTTCTCTTCTCTATCATTTTTGGTGTTCTAGCCGCTCGTTATAAAACGGCCCGTCGTATTATTTTGCCTTTAGTCAATTTCTTAGAGTCAGTCCCACTACTTGGTTTTTTAACTTTCACGACTGCTTGGCTACTAGGCTTATTTCCTGGCAATGTTTTAGGTGTAGAGGCATTAGCAATCTTCGCAGTTTTCACTGGCCAAGTTTGGAATATTGTTTTGACGTTATATCAAACCATGGAAGTAGTGCCCGATGATCTATTAGATGTTGTTACCCAATTCAAATGCAGTGCCTGGGAAAAATTTTGGCGCTTGGAATTTGTTTATTCTATTCCTGGTTTGCTTTGGAATGTAGTTATCTCACAAACTGCTGCTTGGTTTGCACTGGTAGCTAGTGAACAAGCTACTGTAGCAATACCTAGGAATACAACTTTAATATTACCCGGTATTGGTTCCTATATCCAAATAGCACTTGATCGTGCAGATTATAAAGCCTGTATTTGGGCTGTCCTCGCATTATTAATCAACATTCTTATCCTTAACTTTTTAATTTTTCAACCACTAATAAAGGCTAGTTTTTATTTTAAATATGATAACGGGACCGGCAAATCACAACCACCTAAGTCAATTATTTATGATCTAGTTCAACCCTCAACACTTGGACAATTTTGTTTAAAAATAATTAATCAATTCAAAAATTGGTGGCTTTATAGTTTACCTCGCATTTGGTACATTTTAAAACTAAATATTATTTTTAAATACTTAAATAAATAACGCCTTTTTTAGTGACTCTTTGGTATGTTGGTTTGACCATTGTTGGTATCTGGTCAGTAATTAAGCTCTATGCCTTTTTACCTCACCAGGATTTCGCAATAATTCCAAAACTAACTTACTACACGACTTTACGTGTAGCTTTAGCAATGATAATTTCAGGGGTAATCTTTATTCCTTTAGCCGTTTGGGTCGCCGATAATACGCGACGTTTAAGCTGGATCCAACCAATTGGTCAGGTTATTGGATCTATTCCTTCTAATGTATATACACCATTAATCGTCATTTTTATCACACTAGGACATAATCAATTAGAATGGTGGGTTCTACCGTTAATAATGGTTGGTTGTCAATGGTATTTCTTCTTCAACGTAATTGGGGGTTATCTAGCTATCCCAACTGACATAAAAGATGTCACTCATATTTTCAAAATCACTAAATGGCGCTGGTGGACGCAATATTTGATTCCGTCAATTTTACCTTATATTATTACGGCTATCATTAATGCAGCTGGAGCTGCTTGGAATGCCGATATCGCCGCTGAAAGTATTCAGTGGGGTGCTCATAAAATTGAAGTTACCGGTTTGGGTCAATACATTGCCACAAACAATGGCATTCAAAATAAATCTGCTTTAGGTACCTTGGCAATGTGTTTTGTTGTCGGTTTATGCATTGCTTTCATTTGGCAACCACTTTATAAATTTGCTCGCGAAAAATATCATTACTAGGAGGATATTAAAATGGATAATAAAACATTATTAACAGTTGAATCTGTTTATAAGGAATTTCCAATTAAAGGAAATCATCCCAACTTAAAAGTACTTAAAGATATTAATTTTTCAGTTGAAACCAATGAATTTGTAAGTATCATTGGCCAATCAGGTGCTGGTAAATCTACTTTATTGCGCAGTATCGCTGGTTTACTAACACCTACTCAAGGAAAAATTGTCTTTGAAAATAAAGTAATTTCAAAACCGGACGCAAATATCAGTATGGTTTTTCAACACTTTGCATTATTTCCTTGGTTAACAGTTAATCAGAATATTGCATTTGGACTTCAAAGTAATCGTGATCTATCTCCTACACAACGTGATCATCGAGTTGCTAATCTAGTCAAAATGATTGGCCTTTCTGGTTATGAACAGTCTTACCCACGGGAATTATCAGGTGGTATGAAACAACGTGTAGGCTTCGCACGTGCCTTAGCCACCGAACCAAGTCTACTATTACTTGATGAACCTTTCTCTGCTTTAGACGTTGTTACTTCAAAACAACTTGCAAACGATTTAATTACAATTTGGTTGGATAACCAAATTGCCACAAAATCAATTGTGATGATTACTCACGATATCCAGCAAGCCGTACAACTATCCGATCGCATTATTTTATTAGATACAGATCCCGGTCGTATTGCTAAGATTTATCAAATTAATGTTGCACGTCAAGACCGTACAATTCGAAATATTATTGACATCATCGAAGAAATCACTAATGAATTAATTGCTCGTACTAATGCCTATCAAAAGCCTAAATTAATTTAAAGAATATTAGACTTTTACTTAATTATTAAATTGCGACGGCCTAAAAAATATCATATTAGTTTTATACCGCTATAAAGGAAGAATCTTGTCATGATAATCGAAAAATTAGAATATTTTTATGTCATTGCAAAATATAATAGTCTCTCAAAGGCTGCTGAGGAATTGCACGTTAGTATTTCTTCACTAAGCACCGCTCTAAAAAGTTTAGAGAACGAACTTGGATATCCTTTATTCAACAGAATCGGGAGAAGATTGCAACTTAACAAGCAGGGTCAAAGTATCTTACCCTCTATTTCTAAAATTATGATTGAAGCACAGAAAATTCAACTACCGCTATGTGATTCAATCACTAATCCTACTATTAAGGTTGGTACTTCTAGTTCTTCATTCATTTTTAAATATCAACAATCTACACCATGTTACAACCAGACAATCCCAAGATTTTCATATGATTCAACATTAACCTTGTTCAATCAACTATTACAACACGATCTTGATTTTGTTATTAGCTCCTCGATTGTTGATAGTTCGGAATTTGATCAACAATTACTTACTACATTGGATTTCAAAATAGCAATCAGTAGAAAACAAGTACCATCAAATGAACAAGTGTTTTCAACTCAAGAGCTCAATGAATTTAGTTTTTTATTGATGAGTGACCATCCTTCACATTGCGAAACAACTCACAGAATTGCTGATTTATTAAAAATCAAGCCTCATTACGTCTATTGCCCAGATAGCCTCGGTCTTTATAAACTAATTGATAGTGGGCAAGGTGTTGCTCTACTTACTTCACTAGAACAAGAACTCTTAGACACACATTCTGTCGAGTTTTTCCCACTTCCCATACCATATACCATTAATTTTTATCTTTATCAAAGTAGCCAGTGGCCACTTTCCTTCCAAGCATTAGAGGTAAAGAAACAATTATTATCACTATTTTGTAATCAAAATTAGCATAATTGCTATCTTACTTCATTTCATCTTGATACATCTATCACTTATAAAAGTCGACCTCATTCAATTATGGACTGAATGAGGTCGACTTTTATATATATTTTTGTGTATTTTGGATTCCTATGTCATTCTAAAATTTAAATTAGTTATAAAAAAACCTTAGTTTGGCTTTATATCCAAACTAAGGGTTCACTTCATACAAGCAAAATTGTAGAATTGCTTTTTATTATAATAATTAATTACAAAATTTCTTCATTAACAAAATCAGTATTTTCTACATCAACATAGTTAATAACATCTTGTCCCTCATAAAGACATCGTGTTTCCGTGCCAATCTCACCATCTTCAATCGTAATCACATCATAATAAGCTGCATCATAAATCAAATGCCTATGCTTATTATCACAATCAATATGATAAGCACTAGAATCAGTTGAATGTAATAAAATATTGTTCTTCGTAAAAGATGTCTCAAAATGAATATGTCCTGAAAATACGGCCTTTACAGAACTATCCTTAATCACTTTCATTAACTCAGCACCATCCTGCAAAATGCTATATCTCATATGATGAATCGCCGGTCCATCTATAGGATGATGAAGAAATATAATCGAATCCTTTTTATTATTTTCTAGATTGATTTTCAACCACTTCAATTGTTCTTGACCAATATAGCCTTGTTCATAATTTCCAAATTTACTATCTAAAAAGTAAAAGTTGTCCGCTTCAGTTTCAATTAGATAATAATATTTATCTGCACATTGCTGATTAAGAAAACCTTTGAAGAAAGATTCAGTGCGATCATGATTTCCCAAAATAACGTGAATAGGAATATCAAGTCTGCTTTTTTGACGCTTAATCAATTTAGCTAAGTTATTATAATCATTCGATTTGCCCTCATGAATAAGATCACCGGTTATAACGATCATATCAGGTTTCTTTGGCATTTTATCAATATCCATAAAGATACTATTTAATTTTAAATAAGGATCGATCTTTTGATTATTTGCTGCTTCAGACCCTTCTGGTGTCAAATGAGTGTCAGTAATTTGAACTATTTTATATTTACTCATAGTTTCCCCAATATAAATTTTTTCCCGTTGTTTGATCAAATATAATACTTGTCGATTGATCCAAGGTCACATTGATGGTCTCACCTTTTTGAAAATCAAATTTATTTACCGTCGCTTTCAAATACTCATTATCTTTTGTAATTAAACTCAGTTGAACGAACCTTCCATAATCAATAATATTATCAACCATAACCTCAAAACTAAATTCGTTTCTTTCTGTTTTAGAACAAGAAAAGTTTTCAGGTCTAATTCCCAAATAGTATTTTTTAGAATCCAGTTTATATGTAGAGGGTTTCATAATTGGTTTGTTATTAAATAATACTTGGCCATTATTTAATTCAATTTCAATTATATTGATTTGAGGTGTTCCAATAAATTTGGCAACAAAGAGATTAGTCGGTTTATTATAAATATTCTCAGGTGTATCAATCATTTGAATAATCCCCTGATCCATTACTGCTATCCGATCTCCCAAAGCCATAGCTTCTAATTGATCATGCGTAACATACACAATTGTCTGTCGATTTTCTAAATGCATATTTTGAATCTCATCTCGGGCCTTTTCGCGTAATTGAATATCAATATTTGACAATGGTTCATCAAGCAAAAAAATCTTACTTTTTTTTACCATCCCTCTACCAACTGCAACACGTTGTTTCTGTCCACCAGACAATTGTGAAGGTAATCGATTCTTATAGTTTGTTAAATTTAATATTTTCAAAACCGCTTCAATTCTTGATCGTCGACTTTGTACAGGAATTTTATGAACTTTCAAAGCATATTCTAAATTTTGATAGACTGTCATATTTGGGTAAAGTGCATAATCTTGGAAAACCATCGCAACTGTATGTCCATCTTCATCAATTTGTTTTAATTTTTTCCCATTGATGAGAACATCCCCCGTTGTTGGTTCTTCTAGACCAGCAATCATTCTTAAAGTTGTTGATTTCCCACAACCTGACGGTCCTAATAAAACTAAAAACTCACCGGCTTGAATAGAAAGATTTAATTCATTAATTATTTTATTATCTTTAAATTGTTTTGATATTTGTTTTAATTCAATCGTAGCATTATTCTCACCCATAGATTCCTCCTACTTTAATCCACTAGTACTGATGCTATTAAGAATATATTTTTGAAAAATCAGATAAATAATCAATGGCAAAATGACCATGATTGTTGATAATGCCATTGCTAAAGGAAAATTAGTCCCGCCCTCACTAGAAATATAATTTTGCAAGGCCAATGGCAAAGTAAAACTAGCTTTGTCTTTTAAAATTAATGTAGGCCATACATATTCATTCCAGGAATTAATGAAGAAAATTGCTCCAACACTGACAATACTTGGTTTTAAAATTGGAATAACAATGTTAAAAAAAATCTTTCGATTAGGAATATTATCTACTTTGGCAGCATCAATTAATGTATTAGGAATTTTTTCCATTGTTTTTAAAAAAATCATTATTCCTGTGGCATCACATAATTGAGGTAAAGCAACACCAAGAACATTATTCAGAAGGTTCAACTTGGCTATTACTAGGTAGTTCGGAATCATTATAATCGTAAAAGGGACAAAGATAGTTGATACGAAAATAAGATATACAAACATTTTGCCTTTAAAACGATAACTTCTAAACGCATATGCTGTTAATAGACCAGTTAATAATTTTCCAATTGTTACTATAGCTGCCATCAAAAAAGTATTCCATGTTAAAGTTAAAAGATTTACTTGTCTATTCAACATCAAATAATTATTCAAAGTTGGTCGTAAAGGAATTAAACTTAGCATCGTATTGTATGAATCGCGTAGAGTTTTAAATGAATTAGATACCATGAAAAGAATTGGCAAAATCGCTATTAATACAACTAATATCAATAATAAGTGCCAATAATTGATTTTTCCTTTATCAAACATATTTGTCAGACCTACCTTCTACAAAACGAATTTCAATAAATAATAATATTAGAAATATAATGAAAGTTACAATTGCTAGAGCCGAAGAAGTTCCTGTTTTGTATAAAACAAAGGCATTTAAATATGTTTGATAAATCATATTGGAAGATCCGTAATAAGGCCCTCCTGTAGTTATTACATTTATAGGTGTAAAAACATATTGCAATCCCTGAACAATAGTTAATATCAAAACATACACACTAATGCCTCGATTCATTGGCAACACTACATTAAAAATTAAACGCCATTTAGGAATCCTATCAATTTTAGCGGCATCAATTATATTTTGAGGGATCGATCCTAACCCCGTCAGTAAAAGAATAAAATTGTAGCCAAATACTTTCCAGTTAGTAATAAAACAAATGACAGTAATTGCTAAGATACCCGAATTAGACCAGTTAGGCATTGAGATACCAATATTTTTTAATATAAATGCAATCGGCCCCGAAACAGGATTTAGCATCCAAGTAAATATCATTGCACCAACTACTAATGAAAAAAGACTAGGAATAAAAAATAATATTTTGTAGGTCTTTTGCATCTTATTGATGAAAAACTTTACAATTAATGAAATAAAATATGGTATCAAAAAATTTAGAATAATTAAAAAGACAATATATATTATTGTGTTCAATATGACCTTCTGATTAATTGGGTCAATAAACACATCTATATAATTTTTAAAACCCACAAATTCCTTCGTAGGTGCTATCAAATTCCAATCAAAAAAGCTTAAGTAAAATGTATATATAATTGGAATTATCATAAATACAAGTAATAAAATTGCCGTTGGTAGTAGGTAAAGAAATGGTAATATCCTTTTATTCTTGTTGTGCATTTATCTTGTCCTGTGCTGCTTTCAAAGTTGAAGAAATATCACTACCTGAGAGTATCTTATCTCTGGCATCAATCATTGTTTGTTCTGCTTGCAATCCTTTTTTAGGAAACGATGTCCATGGAACAGCATTATCTAATGTCTTAACTGCTGGTTTAAGCATAGGGTTAGCATTTGTATAATCCTTAAAGTCATTTGATTTCAGGGCTGCCTGGGTCGCAGGTAGATAACCAGTTCCCTTGCTCCAAGTTACTGCAGACTCGGCCGAATACATCCATTTTTCAAATTTCCAAGCTGCTTTTTGTTGTTCTGAATCTTGAGCTGTAATTGCTAACATTGATCCACCCACTGGAACTACTGTTTTATATTCTTTAAAATGTGGTGCTACAATTGCGGCAGCGTTAAAACTAGCACTCTCTTTAATATGGGATGCCTGTGCAATTGTCGTAAATGCCATGGCTACGTCTCCTTTGACAAAAGAATCTATCCCTTGAGCCCAAGGCGTATGTAGTGCCAACTTTTCACTGACCATTTCTTGATAATACTTATATGCATTAACACCATTTGAACTAGCAAAATCGGCTTTACCATTTTTTTGAATCTTCGCACCATTGCTTAACATAATTGCTTGTTGTGCCCATGTATCACCTGGCTCTTGAATATATAAGCCATATTTACCCGATTGATCATAAATTCTCTTAGAGGCTTCCTTAACACCTTCCCAAGTTGTTAGTGAATTTTCTTGAACACCATACTTATTTAAAATATCCTTATTAATAAATAAAACTGGCGTACTTAATGAATAAGGCAATCCGACTAATTTTCCATTACTATCCTTAGCGAAAGATAGTGTTTTCTTAGTAAATGAACTATCAATGAATTTGCTATTGCCATCAAAATTTTTAGCGGCATCTGTTGGCGTTAGATATTTAAAATTACTTGCAAAGTAATTATCATAGGCCCACCCAACCTGAACAACATCTGGAACTTTCCCTGAGGCTTGAGCCGATTGTAAATTCTGCATCAATCCTTTATACATATCTGGATTATATTTAGCGGTCACTTTAATATTCTTATGAGTTGAATTAAATTTTTTAACCAACTCATCGACTGTGGCCCCACCCTGAGTCTGGGCATTAACATGCCAATAAGTAATATGCTTAACTGACGAAGCCGAGGTCTTTTTCCCACATCCAGTAAAAACAACTGCTAAAGATAGTATTCCTAGTATTAAAAAAATCTTTTTTATCTTGCTACTTTTCAAAATTATTCCTCCCATTCATGGGAATAATCATATATTCAAGTTGTATAGAAAAAGTATATTTAATGTTTAGATATTGAAAAGTTTATGTATAAATTATTTACACAAAACATAAAAAAAACTTGTCTAAATTAGTTAAACTAATTTAGACAAGTTTTACATTTTAATTTAATTGTTCAGCAACTTTACCAACTAATTTGATTTGACTAGACTTGCTGTAACTTTTGCCAAAGGCAAATGCAAAAATCACTGTTAATAATGGATTCAACCAAACGTAAAAGGCACAAGAGATAAAGACCACTGGGCTAACACCTAAAACTCCGGAAATAAATATACCTGTGACACCCCATGGAACCAAAGCGTTAATATCAGCACCACCACTAGCAAGTACTCTTGAAAGATATACTGGTTGAATGTACTGCTTATCAAAATTTTCTTTGAAAGTAGTTCCAGGTAAAATAATTGATATATATTGTTCTCCAACTAAGAAGTTAACACCAATAGCACTAATCATTGATGTTAAAATAAGTTTTCCTGGGGTATTAACCTGACTATTCAATCTACCAATCAGATTATCGACTACACCCATTTTGATTAAAACACCACCCAAAGTTAAAGCAACTAAAATCAAAGATATACTACCTAACATACTAGTAATACCACCACCACTTACAATTGCATTAATCTTTTTATCAGCTGAATTCAATTGAAAACCATTCATAATCTGATTGCTGATAGTCTTGACCGTGGGATGATCAATAATAATATGCATGACAATCGCCGTAATCGATCCAGCCAATAATGTAGGAATAGCTGGAATTTGTATAATTGCACAAACAATCAAAACAACAATTGGAATTAACATTAAAGGTGAAATGAAAAAGTTAGCGTTCAAAGCATTAATGATGTGATGAACTGAACTCATATTAGGGTTGGCCGTTGAATGTCCAGCAATTAAAAAGATAATCGCTGTAATCGTAGCTGCCGGAATCGCAGTATGGGAAATCGTTCTAATGTGATCAAAAACATTATCAACACCTGCAATCCCAGTTGAAAGGTTGGTAGTTCCGGATAAAGGCGACATATTATTTCCAAACAATGCACCTGAAACAATTGAACCAGCAGTCAATGCAACGTTAATGCCCATAACATGACCAATACCCATAAAAACAATTCCCATAGTACTAATAGTCGTAAAGGAACTGCCAACGATCACTCCGACTAAACAACAACTAACAAAAACTGTGAATAAGAAAAATCGAACATTTAATAATTCTAGTCCATAAACCATAATGGTAGGAATAACACCAGACATTGACCAGGCTGAAACCAAAACGCCAATCATAATAAAAATAATCATGGGAATGATTCCTGGCTTGATTCCTTCAGAAATTCCATCTTGTAACTCCTTCCAAGAAAAACCTCTGAATCTCCCGTAAAATAATAGCAAGGTAAACGTTAATAAAATTGGAATCTGTGGCGTCATTTTCCAAACAATCATCATTGTTCCCAATAATCCAAACATAACTAACATAATTATTAAACTTTCCCAAAACGTTAAACGATTTACTTTTTTCATATTCTTCACCTAATTCTTTCCCAAATGTCTTTTACTAGATTTACTATTTGAAGCACTGATAGGGACGGTAAAGATAATTTCTTTTAGCTTTTTTAACTTCATTTTCGTTAAGTATTTGACTAAATGTTGCTTGCATTTTAAGTTTCTCAATAAACTTCATTCTTATTTCCTCCCTTTACGTATCTCCTTCGAGTATAAAAAAAGCGCCCCTGCATAAATTAATGCAGGGACGCTTTTTGCGCGGTACCACCCAAAATTCAAATAAAATGATCAATTTTATTTGCTCTTTATTCCCGAAACGTGGGATACGTGACTTGACTTTGTATTTTATAAATATATCCTGCATGGCTCACACCAACCGCCAATTCTCTGTACACTCAGATATACCACTACTTAAATTAAAGTCAAAATCAATCTATGTATGTAATACTAACAGGAAATTTTAATTTTGCAAGAGTTAAATTACATTTTCTTAATTTGGATTAATTTATTTTTAATAAAAAACTAGTGAAGCGGACATTTCTATTGCAATTGATCCCACAAACTTTGCATAGATTCATTGTCAGGATCTTGTTTCAAGTACAAAGCTAATGCCGGTTTGAGCACATCATTATTGCCTGTGCTTCTTAAAATCTCAATTAAATCCGTCAAATAGTCCAAATTATCCTTAAAATCATCTAAGACCAATAAAATATTTTCCTGGGCAGCCTCAATATCATCCGTTTCAAATTGAGACTTAGCCAAATTCCAAGTAAGTTTAGGGTTATTGGAGACATCTTTACCAGCTAAAAGATCCAAATTGGCCTTGAATTGGCCCTTAGTAAGATAATAATCACTAAGTTTAATAATCAATGGCAATGGGTTTTCAACTTTTTTAATTCCTGTTTCAATTATTTTAATTGCTTCTGACGAATCTTCGGCTAAACCTGCATCAAAGGCGATTTGATAAAGTCTATCGTCTAGTTCGTTTAAATTAAGTCCTAATTGTGCATACTTAAAAGCATCAGAGTTTTTCTTAATATTTAAATAATCCTCGGCCAGAACCGGATATGCTGTTGGATAATCTCGATTAGATTCCAAAAGTGTTTCCAAAATTGTAATAGATTTATTATAATTTTTCACTTGATTGTATAAGAAGCCTAACTGAAATTGAGCATCTTCATTTAATTCCAAAGCATTCAATTTCTCATATTCACTGATAGCCTCTTCATATTGCCCATCTCCAGCCAATGAACTGGCCTTTCGCAAGACAATAGAGATTCCTGAATAGTTTTTGATATCCATATCTAAAAGCATGTCATAATACGTTAACGCCTTGCTAAATTTATTTTCATCAAAATAAACCTCGGCTAAAGCAAATTTGAATACTTCTTCATCTGGATATTCACGAATACCAGTAAGTAATTTTTGTTCACTAACCTCATAAAGCCCCTGGGATTGATAAATATCTGCAGAAACTAAAAGGTTTTCAGCATAAGCGGGTGAATCCGGAGTTATCTGTGAAATATAATCAAGTGCTTGATCGCTATTACCATCGGAAACGGCAATTTCAGCCAGTCTAGAGAGAATTTGACCTTCATTAGGGTAATTGATCATAAGATGATCATAAATCGTCTTAGCTTGAACTGAGAGTCCTCGGCTCATTAATGTTTCAGCCAAAGAAAATTGAGTCTGATCATCATCTTCTCTTAATGATTCGTGTATCAAATTATCTACATCTGAAAAATCACCATCATCAATTGTTTCTATAACCTCATCTGCTTTACTCAAATCTATACCTCCATATTTTTGCGTAAAAAAAGACGGTCAAATTGACCGTCCTTTAATATAAAAATTCAATTATTTAACTGAATCCTTCAAAGCTTTACCTGGTTTAAATGCAGGTACTTTGCTTGCTGGAATCTTAATTTCTTCGCCAGTTTGTGGGTTACGACCCTTACGAGCAGCACGTTGACGAACTTCGAAGTTACCAAAGCCGATCAATTGAACTTTGTTTCCTTCTGATAAGTTTTCTTGGATTGTTTCGAAGACTGCATCAACAGCTGATGTTGCATCCTTCTTTGTCAAACCAGTTTTACTAGCTACACTATCAATAAGTTCAGCTTTATTTGCCATATGTGAATACCTCCGGAAATTTGTAAAAATTTTAGAACACATGAACTTTTATTAATGCGTTCATTATTCTATTTACAAAATTACCATAGCAATGCCGATGTGGCAAGCATTTACGCCATTTTTTAATATAAATCTTATAAAATATAATTATATTTATAAAAACGGATAAAATAGCCACTTTATATGCTATTTTCGCTTCCTTGGTAAAATCTTAATAGGTGTTCCTTCAAAGTCAAAAGTTTCTCTCAATTGATTTTTCAAAAATCTTTCGTAAGAGAAATGCAACAATTCTGTTTCATTAACAAAAACTACAAATGTTGGTGGTTGAATTGCAACCTGAGTCATGTAGTAGATACGTAATCTCTTTCCATTAACTAATGGTGTCGGTGCAATTGACGTAGCACGCAACAATAAATCATTCAGAACAGATGATTGTATACGACGATCACGGTTTGCATATACACGTTCAACCAATTCTGGGATTTGATCTAATCTCTGACCTTTAGTAGCTGATGTAAATAGAATTGGAGCATAAGCCAAATATTGAAACTCAGTTCTTATTTGATTTTCAAAGTCCTTCATGGTATTAGTATCTTTTTTCAAAGTATCCCATTTATTAACAACAATAATAACACCCTTACCAGCATTATGTGCATATCCAGCTACACGTTTATCTTGTTCTCGAATCCCTTCTTCGGCATTCAAAACAACACAAACAACATCTGATTTATCGATAGCACTCAACGCACGCAAGACCGAATACTTTTCAGTATTCTCATAAACCTTGCCTCGTTTTCTAATACCAGCTGTATCAATCATTGTAAAATCTTTATCTAGTTTCTCATCATGATACTTTGTATCAATAGCATCACGAGTAGTACCTTGCATATCCGAAACAATAACCCGCTCATCGCCCAAAATGGCGTTAACTAATGATGACTTTCCCACATTAGGGCGTCCAATGAAACTAAATTTAATGGTTTCATCTTCTTCAGCTTTATCATCACTTGGAAATGCCTTAACAATCTCATCCAAAAGATCACCCAAACCAGTACCTTGAGAACCAGATATTGGATTGGGATCTCCTAACCCTAGTGAATAAAAATCGTAGATACTCTCACGTTGTTCAGGATTATCAGCTTTATTTACTGCCAAAATAATCGGCTTTTTAGTGCGGTAAAGAATCTTTGCTACATCCTCATCCTCTTTAGTAACACCATTCTGACCATTGGTAATAAAGACAATAACATCAGCCTCATCAATCGCAATTTCAGCTTGATTCTTAATTTGAACAGACATCTTTTCTCCGCTCATTTCAATACCACCAGTATCAATTAAGCGAAATTCTTTCCCTAGCCAACTTGCTCGTGAATAAATACGATCACGGGTAACACCAGGTGTATCTTCAACAATCGAAAGTCTTTCATTAATAATTCGATTAAAAATCGTAGATTTCCCAACATTGGGGCGTCCTACTAACGCAACTACTGGAACAGACATATTTTGCCTCCCTGCTTATTTGTGTTCATTAACTATCTCAGTTACTCGATCAACAACTTGTTCAATAGTCATATCTGACGTATCAACCTCAATTGCATCATCGGCTTTTTTCAAAGGCGATATTTCCCGATGTGAATCTTTGTAATCTCTTGCGGCAATCTCATCTTGTAGTTCTTTTAGAGGCGTATTGATACCACGCTCAACATTCTCTTTAAAACGCCTTTGAGCACGAACTTCGACACTCGCAATGAGGAATATCTTTACCTCAGCATTAGGCAAAACGGTTGTCCCAATATCACGACCATCCATAACAATATTAATATCATTTGCCATATCTCTTTGCATTTGAACCAATTCAGTTCTAACTTCCTTGATAGCAGAGACTTGTGAGACGTTGTTAGTAATTTCTTCAGTTCTGATTGCATCGGAAACATCTTCATCATCTAATAAGACATGTTGTCCATCATCTTTATTTAAAAAATGAATTTTATGTTCTGACATTAATTTTAAAATATTGAGAGTATCACCATAACCCACATTATTCCTTTTTGCAAGTAAAGTTACCGTACGATACATTGCCCCTGTATCACAATATACAAAATTCAAATTCTTTGCAATTAGTTTAGCAATTGTACTTTTTCCCGCTGAAGCCGGGCCATCTATCGCAATTTGCATTGATTTCTCTCCTTAATAAAAGGGCCCAGACAAAATTGTCAGAGACCCTCCAATTATAATTATTTAACTCTTAGTGTAGTACCTGGTGTTAAGGTTCCAACATTACCATTCAAACTCTTCAATTGAGCAGTTGTTAAATTGTTATTATAAGCAATTCTGAACCAGTTATCACCGGCTTTAACCGTATAATATGATTCGCTTGAACTGTTGTCAGTTGAATTTGATGAATTATCTGTTGCTCCATTTGATGCTTGTTGATCAGTTTGTTGTGTATTATTACTTGCAGTTGACTGACTATTATTTGTACTATTAGAAGCATTGTTATCAGAAGCAGCGGTATTGCTGTTTGTATCACTGTTATTCGTATTGGCAGAAGCATTAGAATTACTACTATCAGTCTTCTTTGCTTTAGTTGTTGTCTTAGCAGTTGTCGACTTTTTAGCGGTAGATTTCTTCGCTGATTTCTTGGCAGCACTCTTTTTCCTCTTAGTTGATTTATCTTTATTCTCAACTGATTTGGCTGATTGAGAACTATCCAAATCACCGCTACCACTGCCCTTGACAGCATTTATTACAACAGGTGTGAACATGATGACAATCAGTGCAATAACTAAAGTAACTACTAAAGTATGATTTCCACGTTGTTTTTCTTTAGAAACCTTACGTGAAACATGTCCCTCATCATCAGTATCAGAATCAAAACTCTTTTCCCAAGGCTTAACATCTTCAGCCTTCGATTGAGATTCCTCAGTTGCTGATGATGTGTCATCTTTAACTGATTCTTCATCATGTTTTATATCTTGATCTGGTTGAACTGGTGTAATTGGTGGTGTTGCCACAAAATTAGTATCTTTGACATCACTATTCTCAGACTCCGATTCACCAGATTGCTTAGCTTCGCTTAAATGATTGTTGCTTTCTTCAGATTGAAGATGATCCTCTGATTGAGGTGCTTGAGTATTAAGATTATCAGCACTTGCTTCAGATTCAGAAACATCATTAGAAGTTTGATCATCAGAAACAGTATCATTTATTGGTGTTGTATTATCATCACCTTTAATTAGATGATATTTCTTCAAATCCTCAAGACTGACTGATCCTTCTAGTCCTTGAGTGGATTTAGGAACAAAGGAATCGCCAGATGTATTGTTTTTATCATTATCGGCCATTAAAAACCAACCTCCTAATTTCTATCTCTTAAAGCATATCATAAAAGTTTAAATTTTTTCTTTAAAGATTTATAAAGTTTAACTATTTAATCAAAAAATGTCCTTTAATACGTGGATAAACGATCATTACGGCCGCAGAAATGATCAACGCTTTAATAATATTGAAAGGAATTACCCCAGTTGCCACATATTGAGCCAAACTCATATTCAGTTTCATCCCCATTACACTCATATATAAAGGCATGATTACAAAATAATTTAAAATTGACATTACTACTGTCATAACAATTGTTCCAATTATTACTGCAGAAATCTTTTTATTTTTTGTCCAAAAATGATTAAAGGGTAACAATAATGCTACTGAACCAACAAACGCTGCTCCATTACCAATTAATCCTCCAATTCCACTGCCTGTCACCAATACATGAACCATTGACTTTATTAATGCAATTAATGTACCCCCAACTGGTCCATATGCAAAAGTACCAATCAACGTAACGACATCGCTTAAATCTACTTTTAAAAAAGGCATCCACAATAAGACTGGGAACTCAAAGAACATTAAAATTGTCCCTAATGCCGCAAAAATTGCTACTCCAATAAACTCTTGAAACTTGACCGTACTATTTCCCATAAAATCAACCTCTTCCAATTGATTTCCAAAGAAAAAGGCCTGTTTTGGGCACACCAAAACAGACCTTACTCTGTTTTCTTCCATCTAGACTTTAACTATCGGTATGGGATACTAAGACCCATTCAACCAACTTGCGTTGGGTCGCGGACTACACCGCCGGTCGGGAATCTCACCCTGCCCTGAAAACCAATTTATTTTTATGACTTTAATATAACAGAGTCATTGTTACAGTTCAACTACAGAGTTTTCATAGGGAGTATTTCTTTTGGTTATTGATACTGTTTATCTTGATCATTTAATAATTCAGAGCAATTAAAATAACATTTATTTTATCATCAATATATCATTTTAAAAAATTAGTAAACCATTCCGTATTTTTCTATATAATAAAGACATTGATCTTTCTACTGTATCCAAACCGAGGTGATTTTTTATGTTTAAATTTATTGGTATAGCATTGATTATTTTAGCTATCTTTGGATTTGTTGGCTTTATTAGTAACTCAAAAGCATCAGGACAGAGACTGACACTTAAAAGGCCACTCGTTTTCTTGATAATCCTATTGATTGGTCTATATTTGCTCTTTTTATACTAACCGTTAATACCAACCTACAAAAAATCACCAAAAACCGTGAAGGTTTTGGTGATTTTTTATTTCTTCTTCAACTCAGCAACCTCTTGACGAGTCAAGTCTCGATATTGGCCAGATACTAGTCCATTCAAAGTTAGAAAATCATAACTCTCACGAGACAATTTCTCTACCTTATGTCCAACTGCATCAAACATATTCTTAACTTGATGATTATGTCCTTCATGAATCACAATTCTAACAATTGTTGAATTCTTCTTTTTATCCTTAGACATAACTTTAACTTTGGCTTTTGATGTTGTATATCCTTTTAGTTTAATACCATTTTCTAACTTCTTAATCTCTTCTGTTGAAAGAAAACCTTCAACTTTTGCAATATAGGCTTTTTCAACATGATATCTAGGATGCATCAAATGATTGGCAAATTCTCCATCATTGGTTAATAGCAACAAACCAGACGTATCATAATCAAGTCTACCGATCGGATAGATTCGTTCATCAACATCTTCTTCCAATAAATCAGTGACAACTTTACGTCCCTTATCATCTTTAACTGCTGAAATAACTCCACGAGGCTTATACATCAAAATGTAACGCTTTTTCTCTTCCTCTAGTGGCATCCCATCGACTTCAATTTTGTCGCGATTATCAACCTTTATACCCATCTCAGTCACTGTCTTGCCATTGACCTTAACATGTCCTTTAGCAATCAATTCTTCCGACTTACGACGTGATGCAACTCCCGCTTCAGCCATAAACTTTTGTAATCTAACTTTCTCCATCTATATCTCCCATATCTGAAACATCTTCAAAATTTTCTATTTCTGGTAATTCTTCTAAACTTTTAATTCCAAAATAATCAAAAAACTCATCGGTTACAACATAAAGATTTGGGTGTCCTGGAACATCCTTTTTACCATTTTCTTTAATCAATTTACGCATCAATAAAGTATTCAAACTACCTGAACTTTGAACTCCACGAATTTCATCAATCTCAATTCGTGTAATCGGCTGTCTATAAGCAATGATCGACAATACTTCCAAAGCAGCCTGACTAAGTTTACTACCTAAACCTGATTTAAAATACTTTGTTAATAATTCACTGAATTCACTCTTAGTAATCAATTTGTATAAAGAATTATATTCCGCTAATTGAATACCAGAATCGGCATCCGTTATTAACTTAACTTTTAATTCTTCAATATTTTGTCTCAATGCAGCACTATCTATCTCTAACAGCTCAGCTAAATCTTTTTCTTTGATACCTTGATCTCCAGCCACAAATAATAATGCCATTATTTTCGCTTGATACACATTTAATTCCTCAATTCAATAAATAATTCACTCTTAAAATCTGATTGTTGAAGTGAAATGATCTGTTTTCTAGCCAATTCCAAAATAGCCATAAAATCAGTGACTATTTCCTCAACACTATTATTTAATTTTAAAAGTGCTTTAAAAGTGGTCTTCTTGACTGATTTTAATTCACTCATAATATTATCAGTTGCATCCTCAATCGAAAGTGTTTCATTTTCAATTGTCTCTGTTTCTGGTTGTCGATTCTTTCTGCTACGTAATAATTCTGTATAGGTTGAGGCCAAATCATCCAAAAGAACTGACCCTGGTTCCAAAAATTGTTCCAATTGTTGTGTTGGTACACTAACTTCTTTATCAAAAAATTGTTTCCTAGTTTGTTCTTTTTCTTCAAAATAAGCTGCTACTCTTTTATAAGTTTGATAAGTCAGCAATTGAGAAACTAATTGGTCACGCGGGTCTTCTTCAAAATCATCCTCAATTTCATCTGGTGCTTGAGGTAAAAGCATTTTACTCTTAATAGACATCAATGTTGAGGCCATGACCAAATAGTCGCCAGCAATATCCAATTCCAAAACCTTCATACTTTTTAGATAATCCAAATACTGCTGTGTAATTTGTGCAATCGGGATATCATAAATATCTACTTTGGACTCCCTGATCAAATGTAGCAACAAATCAATTGGTCCCTCAAAATCGGTTAAAACTAAATTCAATTTTTGCATTAATTTGTTTCTTTCATATCTTTTTCAAGTTTTTTCTTATTCTTATTCCACTGTTGTATTTGTTGACTCAAATTAAAATTCCCTAACATTACTAGTTTAGGAAATTTTTGACTTATATCATCAAAAATTTTAAACACATTGCTTTGAGAACGATACGAAGGGTTTAACGAAATATACTCAATAAAAACGGTTTTTCCGGAAAAGGACAATGCCACGATACCAGAATAATCTTCAATATTACTCTTCCAAAGATACAACTGACGATTCTCATCTTCTGAATAAAGTTTCAATTCTTGTTCCATATTATCTAAATCTTTTAAATCATTAATATAAGATAAAAAGCCCATAGCTATTTTTTTATTTTCATCGCTATATTTATTAAGCATTCAAATCCTCCTAAGCTCGTGGAAATGATTCATTATAGACTTGCTTCATTCGTGTCTTATTAACATGGGTATAAATTTGAGTGGTTGAAATGTCTGAATGACCCAACAATTCTTGAACCACTCTCAAATCGGCTCCATTTTCCAATAGATTCGTGGCAAATGAATGACGTAATGTATGTGGCGTTACATCTTTTTTTATACCAACTTGAGCAATATATTTCTTAATCATTCGCCAAATGGACTGCCGTGTTAATTTTTTACCACGAAAGTTTAAAAAAACTTCCTTTTGTTGACCATATTTCTCTATCAAATGATCTCTAGTCTCTAAGAAATACTTTTTCAGCCATTTAACCGCGGTATCGCTAATTGGCAACAATCTTTCCTTATCGCCCTTACCAAGAGTCTTGATCAGCCCCAAATCCAAATGCAAGTCATCCATATTTAAGTTAACTAATTCGCTTACTCGTAATCCAGTTGCATACATTACCTCAAAAATAGTTCGATCCCTTACCCCTAAAGGAGTAGAAATATCTGGTGATTCGATCAATGAATTAACCTCATCCATTGATAAAACAACTGGTAAATGAGTACCTTTTTTAGGAGCGTCCAACTCGTTCATTGGATTAGCATGAATCTTATCGACTAATTCCATCCACTGATAAAATTTTCTTAATGATGAAAACATCCGCATTTGTGATGTCTTAGATTTACCCTGCTTGTCTTGATTAGCAAAAAACTGCGTTACTACAAAATGGTCCTCCGGATAAGATTTAATTGACTTACCTTCTAAAAAACTACTGAATTCCAATAAATCTTGTTGATATGAAACAATTGTATTTTTTGACAAACCCCGATCTAATCTCAAATAACGAGCATAATCAGCAATTGTATCAATCATTTCTTGATTTTTGATAGATAATTTATCACTCATAAATTATCACCTCTATTTGAGATAGGTATAACCATCTTTTTGTTCAATTTTTCCTTGTTTCATTAAATTACCCAAGGCACGTTTGAAACTCCCCTTACTAATACCAAAATATTCTTTGATATCATCAGGATCAGATTTATCTGTATAAGGCATCTTCTTATCTCGAGAATGTTCCAATACCGCAACAATCATCTGAGCATCAGGTGTAATCTCCTCATAAGCTCGTGGCTTCATAGATAAATTCAAGCGGCGATGGCTTGAACCAATTACTCGCGCTTTAATATGTTGTCCGATATGCAATGGTTGGCCTTGTTCATCAGTATAGATAAAAGCCATATAATAACTATCAGTCATAACAAAAGCACCTGATTCTCTAATAGCAATCACCGTACCTTCTTCATCTTTGTTCATCAAACTCTTTAAATCAGAATCAGGGCTACGGGCAATCTGTGTATATAATTCAATATCAGCCAATTTTCCCCATAAACGGCCTTTATGATCGATTTCTAATTTTACCATGACGCTGTCGCCTTTTTTAGGCCATTCATTGTGTTCCAAAGGTAAATCATCCAATGAAACAACAATATCCTTGTCATCCAAACCAACATTAACAAAAACACCTAGGTCAGTTCTAACCTCGGTTACTTCAGCAAAGTCCCAAACTCCTTCAGTAACAAATGGTAAAACCGTCGTCATTTTATTCTTATGAGCCTGATTTTCATATACAAAACCAGCAACTTCATCACCAAGTTCTGGTATCTCTGTTAACTCATTTAGATCTAAAGCAAACGTGTATCCTTCGATTTGAACAAATGCTTCTTCCTTATTAAGGTCAGTAACTGTTCCAGACAATACTTGACCATACATCTCTGTTATTTCCATTTTTCACCATACTCTTTTGTATTTACTTAGCATTAACCATTTTACCTTATTTCAAGGTTACATAAAACTTTTTTCGTTTAATTAATAAAAAAAGTTTTTTAACTACAATTGACGATATTTTCATTTTAATAAAAAGCCATTGATCATAACATAATTTAGTAATTAGGCTTGTATTTGATTTTATGTTTTCGTAAAACATTTAATACTACTAAATTAAAATGACATTTGTCATATAAAGTAGTGACATCCCTTACTACCGCTGTATAGCTAATTTTTCTAAAATAAAGTTAATCAATAGAAATCGAGGTCAAAGAATATGACTATTTTAGAAATCCAACACGTGAATAAAACTTTTGGTAAAAGAGTTGTTTTAAACGATATCAGTCTTCAAATAGAATCATCATCGATTATTGCCTTAGTCGGTGCTAACGGCGCTGGAAAAACCACTTTAATTAATATTATTTTAAATTTAATCCCTAAGGATTCCGGCCAAGTAACATTCTTAACTAAGAATAATTGGAAACAAATTACTGGTGTGATGATGCAAGATAATATTGCATTACATAGAATTACCATTAAAGAAATCATCAATCTAACCCGAAGTTATTTTAACCATCCTCTTTCTTACGAAGAACTTTTGAGTGTCTCTGGTTTAGAAGATCATCAAAATAGTTTAATGACTGGCCTTTCTGGTGGTCAGAAACGTCGATTAACCTTCGCACTAGCTTTGGCAGGTGATCCGAAAGTACTCTTTCTAGATGAACCCACAGTTGGTATGGACAGTAATTCTCGAAATGCTTTTTGGCAAGAGATAGATCATTTGAAAAAATCTGGGAAAACCATTTTTGTTACTAGCCATTACTTAGAGGAATTGGAAAATATTGCCGATCGTTTTTTAATTCTTCAAAATTCAATTATTGCTTTCGATGGCACCATCAAACAGCTTCGTAGTCGTGAAGGTCAAAGTTTAATCGAATTTGACAGTGAATTAAATCAAATGGATTTTAAAGGCTTGCAAGATATTGTTTCACTCAATGTAGTCGGACATCACTTTCAAATCATTACTAATGATGTCAATCAACTACTCGCTGAATTAACACCATATCTAAAAGCCATTGATAATTTACAAATAAAGCAAGCGACTCTAGATACGCTATTACTTAACTATAAGGAGAACACTCATGAATAAATTTATTTTTCAAACTAAAATTAACTTTAAACGAATAGTTTTTAGAAATAAGAGTTTTTTCTTTTTCGACATGTTGCTTCCTATCGTTTTCTATGTTTTATACACTAAGATTCTTGTGACCGGCATTCCCGCTAGTTATCTGAAAGTTTGGAATGAAGATTACTTAGTTAGCATGATGATCTACGCTTGCATGCTAGGCGGTATTATTACTACAGCCAATACATTATTAGAAGACCAAATGTCTAATTTCAAATTATTTGTTACTTTAAGTCCTCTTTCTAACCTGCAATACTATACTTCCATGGCAATTGTCCTAGTCACATTGAATTTAGTCTCTTCCATTGCTATCACTGTTGTGGCAATAATCGTTAATCATGTTACACTTTCAATTGGATTACTAATCGCACTAATTTTGGTTAACCTTTTAGGTACTACGTTATTAATTCTAATTGGCGTTTTGATTTCCTTTGTTAAAAAAGCCAGTACAGTTAATTTATTAACCAATTTGATCGTATTTCCTTTAGCCATTATCAGTGGTTTATGGTGGCCTATCAAACTCATGCCTACTTGGCTTCAAAGTATCGGTAAATTAATGCCAACTTATCAATTATCGGTCATTGACAAAAACGTTCTACATCAGACCCCTCAGCACATTGGTTCCTTTATCAACTTATTCATTTGGTTTGTCATCATCTTGGCTATACTATTATTAGCAAGCAAAATTCAAAAACGAAAAGGAATTGTTACTCAATGAAAACTTTCGTCCAAAAACATATTTTGTTCCCAAAAAGACTGGGCTTTATGCCCTATTTTTGGGTTTTTTCGTTATTTCTTATGGCTGGTCAACTTCTAGCTCAAGAGCCACATTTTAATTGGTTACATTTAATTTTGATAATTATCTTTCTTAAATTCTATCATGATGGTTACTGGATCAATCAATATTTATGGTTAGATATTTTTGTACAACTAGCCATTGCTATTTATTTTACGGTTACATTTCCTGATGGTGGTGGTACATTCTTTATTTATACAGCTTGGGAAATCGGTTCATTACCATTAAAGTCAAAAAAGTTCTTTCAATATTATTTTATTTTTCTAATAGCTTCATTGGGCTGTATTGCCACCTTTGTTATTTTCAATCCATTGATGGATAAATATGGAATTTTCGGCATGATCATTACTTTGACCTTTACAATTGGCTCACCACTTGCTGCCAGATCTGTAGCTAATAGTTATCGCCGTAGCTTTCAAACCAGACAGAATAATAAACGTCTGGAATCCATTATTAAACAAAATGAACGCGATAGAATTGCCAAAGATCTCCATGATAATATAGGTCAATCATTCTCAATCATCACTCTTAAGGCAGAGTTGGCTTCCAAATTAATTGACAAAGACCCTCAAAAAGCTCAACAACAATTACAAGATATTTCTAAAACCTCTCGTGAAGATTTAAATTTGGTTCGTAAAATAGTTGCTGATCTTAATGAAAAAACCATCGCCAGCGCTATGATCGAAGAAGAAAATAATTTACAATTAGCTGGCATACATCAAAATTCAATCAATGAAGAAATATCAACAAATTGGCCTAAATCAATCCAACATGTTCTAGCAGCAGTCATTAAAGAGGCCTCTACAAATGTCATCAGATATAGCAAGGCTAATACAATGAAACTTACTTTTGAAGAGGATCAAGATAATTATTTATTAGAAATTAAAGACGATGGGATTGGTTTTCAAAAATCAGACAATCACCAAACGTTTGGTCTAGTTGGTATGAGGACACGACTGAATGCAATTAATGGTAAAATTGAAATAGAATCTAATCACGGTGTATCGTTAAAAATATCTGTTCCTAAAAAGGAGTAATCATGACATCCATTTATATTGCTGAAGATCAAGAAATGCTTAATTCTGCCCTTTCTGCAATTCTCAACTTAGAGGACGACTTTACAATTATTGGTAATGCAACTGATGGTCAGACGGCTCTCAGAGAAGTAATCTCTTTGAAGCCTGATATAGCCATTTTAGATATCGAAATGCCTAAAATGAGTGGTTTAGAGGTTGCTGGGGAACTCCGTCTAATAAAACAAGATTTAAAAATTATTATTCTTACAACTTTTGCGCGTAAAACGTATTTTGAATCAGCCGTTATTGCCCAAGTAAATGCTTATTTATTAAAAGACAGTCCAACAGATAAACTGGTTGAGACCATTCATAAGATTTTAGATGGGCAAACCATTTATGATGCTAATTTAGTTTCAACCATCCTAACCTCCGTCAAGAATCCTTTAACCCCACAAGAATTAAAAATTATGAGAGAATTTGCTCAAGGTAAATCGACTCAAGAGATTGCCGATGCTGTATTTCTTTCTAATGGTACCGTTAGAAATTATATTTCTTCGATTCTTAGCAAAACCGGAACCCATTCTCGGATCGAGGCCCTAAATGTAGCTCAGAAAAATAATTGGATCGATTGATTCTTTTTTATTTTCAATTAAGGTTACATAAGATTACTACTCCGAAGTTAAAATGCTATAAAAAAATCGTTCAATTATATTACTATAACCAAACGATAATATTTATTCAGAACTAATCTCTTTAGATTGAACATTCTCTTTAAAACGCGCCAACAAAGACTCAGCTATATCTTCAACCTGTTTATCTCCATCTCGCTGAGAAAGACGATAACCAACAAAATATGGTGAAACCACATATCTAGCCGTTACCTTGCAAATAATCTTTTCATTCTCACGATAAAAAAAGATATTATACGAATCGAATTTTCCTCCGTAAAAATCATCTAAAACATACTTGACCGTCACACGAGTAAATTCAGCCAAATCATCAATATATTTAGGATTATTGATCACTACATTAAATTCAACAAAACCCATCACTGGTTTCTCAGAGACATTGACATTAATGTGCTTAGAATTAAAAACATTTAATCCTGTGAAGTTCTCTGGTTCAACATGCTTATATCCATTAACCTTATTCAATCCAATAATCTGAAAATGTGGATGCCGCAAAGATCCGCCTGATAATGGTCCAAAGTTTTTATACATTAATACACTAGTATACTTTTTCGTTTGAATCATCTTATTCCAACATTCATAAATATAGTTAAATACCTCCTGATTCTTCTTAACTGAATAATTAGAAATATCACCATTATGATCATGAGATTCTATCACGATGGTTTGATTAGTATCTTTTAAAGTTTTAAATTTATTTTCTAACCAAATCATATCACCACGTTGATCAATAATATTGGTTAAATTTTTAGTGTCACAGAATGGACAGTAATTAGCCCTTTTCTTTATATCATGTGGCTTACCTTTGGCTTGTTCAATCTCAAAAACAAGTACATCTTTATTTGACAATTATTTCACCTCTAAAATTCATTATTAAAATAATACCGCAAACACAAAAAAACTGAAAGAGACTCGTCAGTCCCTCTCAGTTTTTTATTTAAAAAATTTTATTCATATTAATTAAAAATTAAAGTGAACGTGAAGCACCTTTGTAAACAACACCACGTCTTGAGTCAACAGTAACAGTGTCACCATCATTAACAAGACTTGTAGCATTCTTAGCACCAACAACTACAGGTAGACCCATAGCAATACCAACAACAGCAGCATGTGAAGTTAGACCACCGTTTTCAACAACAACGGCACTAGCTTTTTCAAGAGCTGGTAGGTAATCTTTGTCAGTCATTTCTGTAACAAGGATGTCACCTTCGTTGATCTTTTTGTTTGCTTCTTCAGCTGAATGAGCAACTACAACGTTACCAACAACTGATTCTTCACCAACACCTTGGCCTTTAACCAAAGTTGAACCGATCAATTGAACCTTCATAACATTTGTTGTACCACTTTCACCAACGGGAACACCGGCAACAACAAGAATTAAATCGCCTTCCTTAGCAAAGCCAAGTTCTTGAGCCTTCTTAGCAGCAAGGTCGAACATTTCATCTGTGTTATCTGGTTTGTCGACAACAATAGGATCAACACCCCAGTTAACAGTCAAACCACGTTGTGTAATTTCATCAAATGTAAGGGCCAAGATATCAGCACTTGGACGATACTTAGAAATCATACGAGCTGTGTAACCTGATTTAGTAGCAGTAACAATTGTATTGATGTTTAGTTCTTCAGCAGTTCTAACAACTGATTCACCGATTGATTCTGTAACATTTGAACCCTTGTAATCTTCAAAACGTTGGATTGCAAGTGAGTTGTTCTTATCTAATTCTTGTTCTGTACGTTCGTCAATACGAGCCATAGCAGCAACAGCTTCTACAGGGTAGTCACCGTTAGCACTTTCACCTGAAAGCATTGTAGCATCTGTACCATCAAGAACAGAGTTAGCAACATCAGTAACTTCGGCACGTGTAGGACGTGGGTTTTCTTGCATTGAGTCAAGCATTTGTGTAGCTGTGATAACTGGTTTGCCAAGGGCATTACACTTCTTGATCAAACTCTTTTGTACAAATGGTACGTTTTCAAATGGAATTTCAACACCCATGTCACCACGAGCAACCATTAAACCATCTGATACTTGAAGGATTGAATCGATATTATCGATACCTTCTTGTGATTCAATCTTAGGGAAGATTTGTACGTATTCACAGTGTTTTTCTTCAAGGATTGCACGAATATCAAGAACATCTTGAGCTTTACGAACGAATGAAGCTGAGATAAAGTTGATTCCTTCTTCAAGACCAAAACGAATATCATCAGAATCTTTTTCTGTGATACCTGGTAGACGAACTTCAACACCAGGAGCATTGATACTCTTTCTTGAACCGATCATACCATCATTTTGAACAACAGTAACCAATTCACGGTTCTTGTCATCTTTTTCTGTGATCTTCAAGTCAACAAGACCATCATCGATCAATACGTGACCACCAACATGTGTATCATCATATAGACCAGGATATGTAGAAGCAATCTTTTCTGGTGTACCTGTTAAAGTATCATCCATTGAGATACGGATTGTTTGACCAATCTTAGCTTCAAACTTGTTGCCTTCTTGAACAGTAGTACGAATTTCAGCACCCTTAGTATCAAGAACGATACCAACAGTCTTACCAGTAATCTTTTCAGCTTCATGAACCATTTCCATACGAGATTTATGTTCTGCATGGTCACCATGTGAGAAGTTGAAACGGAAGATGTTAGCTCCGGATTCAATTAATTTAACGATTGTATCGATATCGTTACTGGCAGGTCCAAGTGTACTTACAATTTTAGTTCTTTTCATCGAGAAATCCCCTTTTCTTGTTTTATACATTGTATATTGTAACAAATTAAAACTTTGTATGTTTAAATTATCTGCTTAAAGATTCATTTAAATCATACAATGATAAATCAGGTTTGTGCTTGCTATCGAATAGATCAAGAATATCATGCGATGTAATCTTGTTATCTTCGATACCTACAGCCAATCCACCTTTACCATCAAGAAGCAAATCAACAGCATAGGCACCCATCTTACTTGCTAAGACACGGTCTCTAGCAGTTGGTGAACCACCACGTTGTACATGTCCTAAAACAGTTGCACGTGTTTGGAAGTCGCCATACTTATTCAATTCATCTACGAATTCTTGAGCATGCATAACACCTTCAGCCAAGACAATAATCATTTCCTTATTGCCCTTTTCACGGCCTTCTTTAACTTCTTCTGCAATTTCTTTAATATCGAAATTACGTTCTGGAACGATGATCTTTTGAGCACCACCGGCAACACCAGCCCAAAGAGCCACGTCCCCAGCGCCTCTACCCATTACTTCAACAACGAAAGTTCTTTCATGGGATGTAGCAGTATCTCTTAACTTATCAATGGCGTCAACAGCAGTAGAAACAGCCGTATCAAAACCGATTGTAAAGTCAGTAAATGGAATATCATTATCGATTGTTCCTGGTAATCCGATTGTGTTATAACCATGTTCAGTCAAACGCAATGCGCCATGGTAAGAACCATCGCCACCAATAACTACCAATGCATCAATTCCAAATTTCTTTAATTGCTCAATACCCTTAAGTTGTCCTTCTACGTTAGCAAATTCAGGATATCTTGCAGAATACAAGAATGTACCACCACGTTGAATACGATCAGATACTACTTCGCTTGTTAATGGGAAAATATCCCCAGCAACTAGACCAGCATATCCATAATTGATACCAAACACTTCAAGCCCTTTGTCAATAGCTCTACGTGTGACTGCTCTAATAGCAGCGTTCATACCAGGGGCGTCGCCACCACTGGTTAAAATACCAATACGCTTCATTTGTTCACACTCCAAAATTATTTGTTTCTAAAACAAAACCTAATCAAATATAACATTTTTATCGATTAGTTTGTAGAGCTGAAAACGTTTTAAGATAAATTAATCATTCTTTTTTTACGAAAACACTTTTTTTACCTAAAAACTCTTCCAATTTGCCCTTTACATCCCCGTTAAAATCAATCCATCGATTAGATTTTAAGAGAATAGCTTGTTTCTTTTTTTCACGATAAATTATTACCGGCATTGTACCACGTGAGTTTTCGATGATCTGATAAAGTCTCTTTAAATTATCTGGGGTATCCATCTTATTAAGAACACGCAAATATAACTTTTCATCTGGAAGTTGAACTGTATATTGTTTAGGATCATTTAATTTATCAGCAATTAGTTCCAAATCACCACGTTGTCCAACACTGCAGCGACCTACAAAAAGAAATATTTTTCCATCTAAATCCATTTCTTCAATCTTTTGAAACAACTTCGGGAAAATAGTTACGGAAATATTTCCTGACTCATCTTCAATTGTCATGAAGCACATTCTTTGACCTTTTTTAGTTCGAATCACACGTAAGTTTTTAACCAATCCTAAAACATTAACAATTTCATTCTTATTATCAGTCAAATCAGCTATTTTAACTGTTTTAGTATCTAAGATTTTATTACGATACCGCTCCACCGGATGTCCCGATACATAAACTCCTAAATACATTTTTTCCTGATTCAATCGTTCAGTTAGTGTATAATCATCCACTTGATGTTTTTTGGGATCTAATACATCAAACAATGATAAATTACTACCAGCCAGTTGTATGCTCTCAATCAGATCTCTAAAATCATACAATAACTCTTTTCGATTTCGATTAAACGAATCAAATGTCCCTGATAGAATCATTGGTTCCAAATAATCCGTTTTAACAAAACGCTTATCAATTCGTTGCAAAAAGTTTAAAGCACTCGTATATGGACCATTTTTTTCCCGCTGTTCAATAATTTCCTTAGCCAAATCGCGGCGCATTCCTTTAATACTTAAAAATCCAAATCGAATTGACTGATCCGAATCGATAAACTCATACATACTTTGATTAATATCGACATTTAAGATTTTAACCTTAGAATCCTTAGCATCTTGAATATAAGTCATAACCTTAGTTTCATTATTAAGATTAGAATTTAGTAAACAAGCATAAAATATATCCGGAAAATGAACCTTAATATAAGCCAACCAAAAAGCTATCATTGAGTAAGCAACCGAATGTGATTTGTTAAATCCATAGTTACCAAATTTTTCTATATATTGATAGACCTTCTGAGCCGATTCCTTATTATGTCCCTGTGAAATAGCCCCAGCAATAAATTTTTGGCAATTTTCTTCAATTAATTGCTCATTTTTCTTACTGATTGCTCTACGCAAGATATCGGCATCTGCTAATGAAAAATTGGCCATTTCTGAAGAAGCCTGCATAACCTGTTCTTGATAAACAATTATTCCATAAGTTGGTTGAAGAATTTTTTCCAATGATTTATCAGGATAAGTGACTGGTTCTTCACCATGTTTACGAGCAATAAAGGTTGAAATATTTTGCATTGGTCCCGGACGATATAAAGCATTAGTCGCTACTATATCGTCAAAACTAGTTGGCTTAAGCTGCCTTAATACACTTCTAATACCATCAGATTCAAATTGGAAAACCCCATCCGTGGCCCCTTTTTGGAACAAATTCAAAGTTTGGACATCATCCAAAGGAATCTTCTCAGGTATAAATTGACGTTTACATCTTTGGGAAATTGCTTGAATAGACTTATCCAATATGGTCAAATTCTTCAAACCAAGAAAATCCATTTTTAGCAAACCAACACTCTCAACATTAGTTTTGGTCTGCTGAGTCAAATTAATTCCATCAGCCTCCAACTGCACAGCTACAATATCGGTCATTGCCTTTTTACTTAAAACAATTCCGGCAGCGTGAGTGGAATAATGTCTTGGAATACCCTCAATCCGACGAGCAACCTTAAAAATCAATTGATTTTCACGAGAATTGTCAACTAAATTTCGTAAATTAGCAGACTCATCAAACGATTCTTGTAAACTGATATTAAGCTTTCTAGGAATCGCATTAGACCACTGGGACATTTGGAATTGTGTTTGACTAAAAGTTCTAGAAATATCACGCAAAGCCATCTTTGCGGCTAGAGTACCAAAAGTAATGATTTGAGCCATATGATCAGAACCATATTTATCATGCATATACATAACCATTTCATCACGTCGATCATCTGGTAAATCCAAATCAATATCCGGCATATTAACTCTTTGAGGATTCAAGAAACGTTCAAATAACAGATCATATTTGATTGGGTCAACTTGAGTAATACCTAAACAATACGAAACTAATGATCCTGCTGCTGAGCCACGACCCGGTCCAGTTTTGATACCTACTTCATGCGCATGTTTAATAACATCCCAGACAATCAAAAAGTAATCTGAAAAGCCCATCCTATCGATTACACCTAACTCATAGTTCAAACGCTGGATATAATTAGATGCAACATTACCGTCAAAACGTTTTGCTAAACCTTTACGCGTCAAGTCAGTTAAAAAATCAATCGATGAAATATTCTTTGGAGTTTCAAACTTAGGTAATTCAGTTTCTTTGAATTCAATTTCAACGTTGCATTCATCAGCCAGTTGATAAGAATTTTTGACTGCATCACCCATATCAAATGATTCAAAGTCAGTTTCAAAATCAGTTGCTTTTCTTAAGAAATGACTCCCATTCTCAACAACCTGATCTAAATTTTCAAACTTTTGACCTGTCCGTAAATTGTTTACTACCTGATATGCCAAATGATCGTCCTCATTAACATATCGAACATCCCCAAGAGCCACTGTTTTTAGACTTTGTGAGGACGCCACTTGTCTAATATTTTTAACATTATCAATTTGTTTGCCATAAATATTTACGCCTAAGAAAATATTTTGAGACTCAATAATACTTGTTAAAATTTTAAAATATTCAGATACATCTACTTTTACTTTCAATATCTCTGCTTTACTAGCAGGAGTGATAATAAAGAGATCATTCAAATACTTTTTTAAATCAGTAATTTGAACTGCATCTTTAGTTGACATAATTATTGAAGAAATTTTTATAAGATTGCGATAGCCTGAATTATTTTTAGCCAATAATATCAATGAGTAAATATTTTCCGTGTCAATGAGACCAGATATTTCAATAGTTACACCTATAATCGGCTTGATACCAATTTTTTTAGCATATTTATAAAAATCAATTGAACCATACAGATTATTAATATCTGTTAATGCCATTGCAGAATAGCCTAAAGCCTTGCTCTGATCAATTAATTCGGTCAGTTTTGCGGGACTATGCAATAGACTATAACTACTCATAACTTGTAGTTGTGCTTGCAATTTGTCGCCCCCTTTATATAAAATTATATCAAAATCAAGTGAAATCTTATTGGGTAAAATTCCCTTTTGTGCTAAACTACTTGAGAAAGTGAGATGGAAGAAATGAGATATATTGCTGTTATTTTCTGGTCTATCATGTTAGGTCAAGTTGCCGGCTTTATCGGTGGTGCTTTGAACCAACAAAAATTTAATTCAACTTACTCAATTATTGTAAGTATAGTATTTGCTATCATTTTCAGTGTAATTCCATTGATTCTTGATAGTTCCGTTAAAGATACAAAGAATGAAAAGAACGCTTAATTAATTTTAAGCGTTTTTTTTATAGAAGTGTTGCAATTTGCAAAAGAAATTCAATACCATCTAATTTTAACTTTAACAAATATTTAAACAGCTTGTAAATTTTACAATACCATACCTAGAATATAAATTATTAACTTCTATTTACAAATAAAGAGCTTCAGCAAATTTGCTGAAGCTCTTTTTACTTAATATTTAGTAATATAAAGATAAAACTCTTTTGTACTCAAATTGATATTAAAGTTTACCCCATTTGATGTGATTTGATTCATAGATGTCTTAGTTGAATTTTTGCTAGCATTCTTCGTTTGCTTACCAAATTCTTTTAGAACTTTTTTACCATCAGCTCCAAGCAATTTTGAAACAATCATTAAATCAGTTGCAAAATTCTTTTGACCAGTTTTAGATTTCAAATCTTTATAAGAAAACTTTGTTGCAATTCCCATTAATTGATTATTTTGGACATTGTAATACCATTTGGTTCCATCATTCTTTGTATGCGTAGAAATACCATCTTTTTGGATCAATTGCAATTGATCAGTTGGTTGACCTAATGACAATAACGTATAATTATATGTCTGCGCAAAAGTTAGATAATCCTGAAGAGCCTTGGCTTTTTTTACTTTCACCAATTTAGTTTCAGTTTTATCACCATTGGTTGCCTTAATCCTTACATTTTGATCATCTGTTGAAACTGGAACAGAGATCGCAAAATGTCCACCGTTTACAGCTACCTTTTTTGTCTTACTATTAACTGTATATGTTAATTTTTTATAGTTTGTGGATTTACCTTTAATAACAGCAACTAATCCATCAGCGCTATATTCTTTTTTGGTAGTTGTCAAGCTTAATTTTGAACAGCCAGTTAGTAATAGAAAGAATAGTGGAATAACCATCAACAACATGTATTTTAGTTTTTTCATAGTTGTTTCCCCATCTATTTAAAATATTAAAAAAAAGCCAAGTTCAACTTGACTTTTTCTTTAAGCTTCTTTGCTATCGTCGATAACTTTTTCACCTTTGTACATACCTGATGGTGATACATGATGACTTAAACGATATTCACCAGTAGCAACGTCGAATTGCATGTTTGGTGTAGCTAATTTAATATGTGCACGTCTTTGACGTTTTCTTTGTTTTGATGTTTTTCTCTTTGGAACAGCCATATTTAAAAACTCCTTTATTTATAATTAACCTAATCAAATCTAACGTTTAATATGATACTATCATAAAATCGTTTGAGCAAGCAAAATTACTATTTTGTTTGCTTTTTTGTATTATTTTCCTTTAAAGCATCCGCAATTTGTTTATCATTTGAAACTTTAACTTTAGAAATTTGTTTTTGAGCATGACGACTCAAGCCGTTATCATCCTTCTTACCAGTGTTAGCCAAAAGCATTGTAATAACTGCCCCTAATAACAAAGTAACAATGATCAAAATGATTAATGGCAACTTAACTCTTGTAAATCCAAAACTAACGGTGACCGGATTTACATTCAAGACGGCAAATATCACCACTATTAGAGCAATTATTAGACCAATAACAAATCTTGATTGTTTTCCGTTCATATTAATTCCCCCTATTTACGGTTACCAAGTGTAGCAGCAAAATAATCGCCTAAACTTGGAGCCAATTTATATAATACCGCAGCCAATTCCATATAGCGAGGACGATTGATCTCACGTTTATTTTTATTAAACGTATTGACGATCTCCCATGCCAATTTATCTGGATCTAAGACAAAATACTTCACTGAATCAAGATAATTACCATCATGATCAGCTACATTAAAGAAATTAGTATTCACTGGACCAGGATTAATGGTTGTTACATAAACTCCAAATGGCTTCAATTCCAGTCTCAAGCCATCTGAGAAAGCAATTACAGCTGCTTTAGTGGCAGCATACGCTGCTGACTTAGGCGTCGTAATTTTTCCTGCCATAGAACCAACATTAAAAATATGTCCCCGGCCATTTTCAATCATCTTAGATGCTACCAAACGTGTCATTAACATCAATCCTAGTACATTAACACGAAACATCTTCTCAATTTTGCCAAAATCTGTCTCGAGATAATTAGAGAAATCGCCAAATCCAGCAGCATTAACTAAAACGTCAATGTCTTCGTTAATTTCATAGGCCTTCTCGACCCCCACTGCTATTTGCTCTGGATCACTCATATCAACGCTTAAATACTCATGGTGAGCATTCTCGGCCCCAACACGGATGCATTCATTCTTAACTTGTAATAAATTATCCTCATTACGAGCAATTAAAATCAAATTGGCACCACATTTAGCTGCGTTGATAGCAACATCTTTACCAATACCTGAAGATGCACCAGTTACAATAACCGTTTGATTCAATAAATTAGCCATCTTTATCCTCTTTTCCTACTTAAAGGGTATTTCATATAAGTCGAAATCACTAGCCACTTTAGTATTCTTAAAAATCTTCTGAGCCTCTTTTTTCAAAATCAAGGCCCCTCTACCTGTATATCTAGCTGATATATGGGTCAAAATCAACCCTTTGGCATGGCAACGTTTAGCTACCTCAGCCGCTTGAGTGGCAGTTGAATGGAAGTAATTATATGCCAACTTTTTTTCATCATTGGAAAAAGTCGATTCGTGAACAATCACATCAGCATCCTGAGAAAGTTTATCAATCTCTGGAGTATAACGTGTATCCGAAATAATTGTTACAATTTCACTCGGTTTATCTGGTCCAATAAAGTCCTTACCATCAAGTTTTGTGCCATCGGCTAGAGTCACCAACTGACCTGCTTTCAATTGACCAAAAATCGGTCCATTTGGGATATGGTAGTCAGCCAACTTATCAACTAACAATTCTCCGGGACGAGGTTTCTCAACAATTCGGTATCCAAAACAAGTTACACGATGCTTCAATTTTCCAGCATATACACTATAAGTTTTATCATTAAACACTTCGCCATCATTTTTTAACTCAATATATTTAATCTGATAACTCAGTTTACTTCCTGTAACCTTCAACGATGTTTCCACGTACTCTTTTATACCAACCGGACCATAAATCTCTAGAGGTGAGTTTCCACCTTGATTAGAGCGACTAGACAATAACCCAGGTAAACCAAAAATATGGTCACCATGTAAATGAGTAATAAAAATCTTAGCGATCTTTCGTGGTTTGATCGTTGTTCTTAAAATTTGATGTTGTGTAGCCTCGCCAACGTCAAAGAGCCATACTTCATTACGCTCATCTAACATCTTTAAAGCAGTGCTAGAAACATTGCGACTCTTTGATGGAACTCCGGCACCAGTTCCTAAAAATTCTAATTCCATAAAAAAATCCTATCTATTTTTTATCTAATGACTTCAAAATCTCTTTAGCAACAAATGATGTATAGTACATCGAACCATCTGGATTTGGATGAACGTTATCATCATAGAACCAGTCTGTGTGACCGGCTGAATATGTATTCCAGTCTATCACTGTTAGATTCTTATACTTCTTTGTAGCTTGAGATAAGACACCATTGACTGTCTTCTCCCATGGTCTTGTTGGTACATGAACATTGATCCAATAAACATGACGCTGAGGTCCAACCAAATTCATAATTTGTCCAACTTGTTGTAAATTGAATGGTCCATTAGTTCCTAAACCAACCATAACATTAGGAGCCAAAACTCCTTGATCCTTATAATTCTGTAACAAATCAACACTGGCATCCATCTGACGACTGACAGCAGCATCAATAATGACTTTCTTATCATCAAATAATTTCATAAAATTATCAGACCCGTCAGCCATAACGGAATCACCGACTGCAGTTAAAGGAACATCCTTCAAACGTTGTAAGTCAATCTGTGACAAACCATACTTTTCAAATTCAGTATTGATTGGATGTGCTTTGGCAGCTTTCTTATAACGAGCATAATCAGCTGCTGACATCTTACCAGTCGCATTCTTTTGTGATTTGGACTTCTTTAAATTCTCAATTGCCTTTTGTTTCTTTAATTTATTAGTTTTCTCATTCTTAGTAATTTTATCAGCCAATTGACTATGGTTAACATTTGGCTTAGGAGCACTCACTGCTTTAACGACCCCATACGAGCCAGTCAAACAAATAATTGCAATAACTAATGCCAAAATACGTTGAACACCACTTGATCTGTGGAAGAAGTTCTTAACATCACTCCATTTTGCATGGGCTAGTGGTTGTTCTACAAATCTAAATGAGAATTCAGTGATCAAAACAATCAAAACAACTTCAATTACTGGATAAAGTATTGGATGATCAGCAACATTTTTGAATTTTGATTCAAAGAAAATCATTACTGGAAATTGATATAAGTACAATCCGTAACTTCTAGTCCCTATATAATGAAAGACTTTATTAGACAAAATCCCATTCCAGAAAGAATCAGGATGTGCCACAACAGCAATAAAGATACATGTTGTCACTGAAAAAATAAACATTCCACCACGATACAAGAATGGATCTGAATCTTTAATGGTAAAAATCATCAATAACATTAAAGCAAATGACAATAAACCAACTAGATTTAACTTGAGCTTATCATTTCTTCTTAAACCAGCTTTTAGTTTTTCGGCTGGCCAAATCAAAGCCAATCCGCATCCCAAAAGAATTGAAAATAATCTTGTATCAGTACCGTAATAAATTCTACTTGGATCAACGCCTGGCTTATATAAAATTGCCATCCAAATAGCCGAAGCAATTGAAACAATCATAGCGAAGCCAAAAATACGGCTCTTTTTAATGCCATACTTAGCAAACAAGATAAGTAGAATTGGCCAAACAATATAAAATTGACCTTCAATAGACAAAGTCCATAAATGTGTAAATGGTGATTCATTATTAGCAAATCTTTCAAAATAAGATTGACCATTAAAAATTTGCCACCAATTATAAACATTTAAAACATTTGTCACAAAGATTTGATCCAAATGATACAACAAACCCTTTAAAAACATGACAATATATGCCCCAGATGCTAACAGTACAAATAACATTCCAGGATATAATCTCTTAACTCTCTTCACATAAAAATTACTTAATGAGAATGAACCACCATAATCAACAGTATTAAAGAAATGATCTGTGATTAAGTAACCTGATATAAGGAAAAATATTGGTACTCCCAAATATCCGCCAGAAAAAACATTAGGATTTAAGTGATACATAATAACACCTATAACCCCTAAAGTACGTAGTCCATCAAATCCAGTAATAAATCTTCTTTTCGGTGATTTACCCATTATTCTTATTGCCCCTAAATAAATTCAAAAGTGAAATCAAGGATTGTTACTGAATCTCCAGACTCAGCTCCAGCCTCAATCAATGCATCTTCAATACCCATAGACTTAAGTTGTCTAGCAAAACGCATAATTCCATCTTGATGATCCAAATTAGTTCTTTGAAGAAGTAGTTCTACCTTAGCACCATGAACAATAAAACTATGTTCATACTCAGGATCCTTTTCAATAGTAAAATCATTGGCCTCTGGTTCATAATTATATTCTTTTGTTTCATCTGTTTGAACATCAAAATGAATTGGTTCAGCCTTCGATAGAACTTCACTGGTATGATTCAATAACGCCTTCACACCAGTATGTTGAATACTAGAAATTGGGAATATATCAGCATCTTCTGGTAATTTAGATTTAAACTCTGCTAATCGTTCTTCAGAACCTTCGACATCCAATTTAGTAGGTACAATTACCTCTGGACGGCTTAAGACATTCTCATCATAGTTACCCAATTCTTTTCTGATTGCCAAATAATCTTCATAAGGATCACGACCATTATTTGGGTCCATGTCAACCAAATGCAAGATTACCCGCGTACGTTCGACATGGCGTAAGAATTGAATTCCTAATCCAACACCATTAGATGCACCTTCAATTAATCCAGGCAAATCAGCAATAACAAAATCACGACCATCATCTAATCTAACCATACCAAGATTTGGTGACAAAGTTGTAAAATGATAAGCCGCAATTTTAGGCTTAGCTGAGGTTGCAACTGATAATAATGTGGATTTACCAACTGATGGAAAACCTACTAAACCAACATCAGCAATCAATTTTAATTCAAGTTTAATATGCTTCTCTTGGCCAGGTTCACCATTTTCGGCAACCTCTGGTGCTTGATTCTTAGAATTAGCAAAGTGAATATTTCCACGACCACCGTCGCCACCTTTTGCTACTACTAATTCTTGATTGTTTTCAACTAAGTCTCCAATCAATCGGCCAGTTTCCTCATCATAAACTGAGGTACCAGTTGGAACTTTGATGTATACGGGATCAGCCTTATGACCATACATCCCCTTAATCTGACCATTTTGACCAGGTTCAGCCTTAAAAATTCTCTTATATCTAAAGTCCATTAAAGTATTCATACCTTCATTAGCCTTTAAGATGATATCGCCACCGCGACCACCATCACCGCCGGAAGGTCCACCAAGTGGAACATATTTTTCGTGACGAAAGGCTACTGCACCATCGCCACCCTTTCCGGATCTAACGGTGATTTTAACGTTATCTACAAACATTAAAATCCCCCTTTCTAAACTATAATTATCATTCCTAAATTTTAGCACAAAAACAGTCTTCATAATACTTTGAACTAGTATAGATTGTCCAGTTTTTTATTAAAGTCGAATTAATCTTTGAATGTTTTTGACAGATTTTGATATTTTATGATTGATTTTGAATGAATATGGTTGTATTATATTTCTTGCGAGGTGATGTAAGTGCTTACTGAAGAAAGACAACAAATTATCCTGGAGCAATTAAAAATACACAATATTGTTAAACTTCATGATTTGATTCCATTAACTGGGGCATCCGAGTCAACCTTGCGTCGAGATTTGCAAGACCTGGAAAATTGTCATAAGTTATTAAGAATCCATGGCGGTGCTCAAAACGTTATTTCTTTGCATGAAGAACCAGCACTTTCTCAAAAGGCTGCCGTTCATATTAATGAAAAGAAAATGATCGGTCAGCTAGCAGCTAATCTAGTTAGAAATCACGAAGTAATTTTTCTTGATTCTGGAACTACTATTCAATTCATGATTCCATATCTTATTGAACATACAGATCTACTAGTCATTACCAACAGTGTCGATAATGCTTCAATGTTGGCTGACTATAATGTCAATACTTTCCTGCCTGGTGGTAAGTTAAAATCTTCCACTAAGGCTTTAGTTGGTGCAAACATCATTCAAACCTTAGAGAACTATCATTTTGACCGTGCTTTTATTGGTACTAATGGATTCTCCGTCGATGCTGGATATACAACTCCAGATCCAGAGGAAGCTGCTATTAAAAGTTTAGCCATTGCACAATCAAATCAATCGTACATTCTTTCTGATAATTCTAAGTTTTCTCAAGTTAGCTTTAGTCGTTTTGCTACTTTGGATGAGGTTCCATTGATAACAAACAAATTATCTGAGAAAGAAACAAGTGTTTTAAGCAAACATACTAAAATAATGGAGGCAATTTAATTGATCTATACAATTACAGTTAACCCTTCAATTGATTATGTTTTACAATTGAAGAATTTGAATACTGGAGAAGTCAATCGTACATCTAGTGATGTCAAATTACCCGGTGGTAAAGGAATCAACGTTTCTAGAATCATGAAGGAATTGGATATTGATTCAACTGCCTTGGGATTCGTTGGTGGTGCCACTGGTTCTATGTTTGAAGAATTACTTTCCCAACATAATCTAAAAACATCATTTACTAAAGTTAAAGAAGACACACGTATTAATGTCAAAATTAACGCTGTTGATCAAAATGAAGAAACTGAAATAAATGGTGTTGGTCCTGCTATCACAAATGATGAAAAACAATCATTTATGGATAATCTAAAGAACATTGGCAAAGGCGATATTGTTATTATGGCTGGAAGCCTTTGTAAAAACTTAGACCAAAAATTTTATTTAGATATTGCTGAGGCTATTCAAAAACAAGGTGCTGAATTTGTTATTGATACGACTGGTCAAGCTTTACTTGACACATTGCCATTGCATCCATTAGTTGTTAAACCTAACCACCATGAATTGGCCGATCTCTTCAATGTTACTTTCAAAAATGAACAAGAGATCATTGACTACGCTAGAAAGTTATTGGACAAAGGTGCTAAGCATGTATTAGTTTCTATGGCTGGAGACGGAGCTTTACTTGTTACTAAAGACAAAGCCTATAAGGCAAATGCTCCTAAAGGAACAGTCATCAACTCAGTTGGTGCTGGAGATTCAATGATTGCTGGTTTTGCTGGAACATTCATGGAAACAAAGGATCCAATTGAAAGTTTCCATATGGGTGCTGCTTGTGGATCAGCTACTGCATTTAGCCAAGATATTGCGGTTAAAGAAAAGATCGACGAAGTTTACAAAAATATTAATATCACTGAACTTTAATTAAGGGGGGACTTTTAAAAATGGATTTGAAACAACTACTACTAAAAGACGCCATGATTATGGACTTGAAAGCCACTACTAAAGAGGATGCCATTGAAGAAATGGTTGATAAGTACTATCAAGTCGGTGTCATTGACGACAAGGAACTATACAAGGCCGATATTCTAAAACGTGAAGCCCAAACAAGTACTGGTATTGGTGATGGTATCGCTATGCCTCATGCTCGTGACAAGGCCGTTAAACGTGCTACCGTACTTTTTGCTAAGAGTGCCAAAGGTATTGATTATCAATCACTTGACGGACAACCTGCTTACCTATTCTTTATGATTGCTGCTCCAGATGGTGCTGACAATCTTCATTTGCAGGCCTTAGCCGCTTTATCATCATTATTAATTAACCCTGAACTAGTTAAGAATTTAAAGGCTGCCAAAACAGCAGACGAGGTTCAAGAATTATTTGATAAGGCTATGCAAGAAAAAGAAGCTAAAGACAAAGCTGATGAAGAAAAGCAAAAAGCTAAAGAGGCAGCAGCTGCCTCAGCTTCCGACGATGAAAAGAAACCTTACGTTGTTGCTGTTACAGCTTGTCCAACTGGTATTGCACATACCTATATGGCTGAAGCCGCTTTAAAAGAACAAGCCGAAAAAATGGGCGTCGACATCAAAGTCGAGACTAACGGTTCCGAAGGCGTTAAGCACAAATTAACTGCTAGTGAAATTAGTCGTGCTGATGGTGTTATCATCGCTGCTGACAAAAAAGTTGACATGCCTAGATTTGATGGCAAACACCTCGTAAATCGTCCCGTTAGTGACGGTATCAACAAGGCCGAGGAATTGATCAACTTGGCTGTTGAACAAAAAGCCCCTGTCTTCCATTCTGAGGGTGGTGCTGTTGAAGAAAGTGCTGATTCAGGCGAAAAGAAATCACTTTGGTCAAAAATCTATGCTGATTTAATGAATGGTATTTCTAATATGCTTCCATTCGTTGTCGGTGGTGGTATTCTAATGGCCATTTCATTCCTATTAGAAAATTCCGTTGGTGCACATTCACAATGGTTCCTATTCTTCAATAATGTTGGTAATTATGCTTTTAGTTTCTTAATTCCTGTTCTAGCTGCTTATATCGCTGTTTCAATTGGTGATCGTCCTGCCCTACTACCTGGTTTTGTTGGTGGTTATATGGCTTCACAAGCTACGGCTTCTGTAGTCAGTTCTAAGAGTCCTGCTGGTTTCATCGGTGGACTTCTTGCTGGTTTCATTGCTGGATGGGTCATCGTCTTCTTAAAGAGATGGCTTAAAAAATTACCACATACTCTTGATGGTCTAAAAACCATTTTGATCTACCCTGTTCTTGGTTTACTATTAACCGGAGCAATCATGTACTTTATCGTTGATCCTGTTTTCGCTGTTGTTAATGCCGCTATTACTCATTTCCTAGAATCAATGGGTACTGGTAATGCCGTCATCTTAGGTACATTACTTGGTGGTATGATGTCCATCGATATGGGTGGTCCTTTCAACAAAGCCGCTTATACATTTGCTATTGGTACATTTACAGCAACTCATGATGGTGCCTTGATGGCCGCTGTTATGGTTGGTGGTATGATTCCACCTCTAGCAATTGCTATTGCAACAACATTCTGGAAAAACAAGTTTACTGATCAAGAAAGACAAGCTGGTCTTTCAAACTACATCTTAGGTTTATCATTTATTACAGAAGGTGCCATTCCATTTGCTGCCGGAGATCCGTTGCATGTTATCGTATCAAGTGTTATCGGTTCTGCCATCGGTGGTGGCTTGACACAACTATGGGGCGTTAATGTTCCTGCTCCTCACGGTGGTATCTTCGTTACACCACTTGCTAATAAACCTTTACTTTACCTATTGGCTGTTTTAATCGGTGCTGTAATTTCAGGTGTTATCTATGGTGTTTGGAAACCTGCTAAGAAAAACAATTAATTAAAAGACATTTAATTTATGAACAATAAAAAATACCGATTTAATAACTACCATAATAGTTATTAAATCGGTATTTT
>NZ_NIPR01000020.1 GCF_002872255.1 Companilactobacillus nuruki | reverse complement strand
TGCGATGGTTATAAGAGTCATCGAGCGACAGCGTGGGTGTCAGTTGTGGCTGCAGGCTCATCGCTCGGTATCGAAGTATTGATGGGATAAACGCTGAAGGAAGTTAAGTGTGAAGTACTCCTCGAGATGAGATTTCCCATTCCTTTATGGAAGTAAGATCCGTTAGAGATTATGACGTAGATAGGCTGCGGGTGGAAGTGTAGCGATACATGGAGCTGAGCAGTACTAATAGATCGAGGACTTAATCGAGTAAGAGTTTACAGCAGTTTTTAGTAGTACAATTAATTCATTGTCTTAATATCTAGTTTTGAAGGTACGAGCGAAAATAGTGTGGTGGCGATAGTGAGAAGGATACACCTGTTCCCATGCCGAACACAGAAGTTAAGCTTCTCCGCGCCGAAAGTAGTTGGTGGGAAACTACCCGCGAGGATAGGGAGCTGCCACGCTGTTATTATTCCGGTTTAGCTCAGTTGGTAGAGCACCTGACTGTTAATCAGGTTGTCGTCAGTTCGAGTCTGACAACCGGAGTTTTTTTTTATCTTGGAGAGTTGTCCGAGTGGTTGAAGGAGCATGATTGGAAATCATGTATACGGGTATTGACCTGTATCAGGGGTTCGAACCCCCTACTCTCCGTTTGGATTAATGTACTCAAGTGTACGAAAGTGTAAAAAGACCTCTATATCAATGATGTAGAGGTCTTTTCTGATTTTAAGTTTTTAGTGTTGTATCAAAAGGTCACTGCATAAACTCAATGTTGTTGCTTTTTTATTTAAGTTGATTGATGTTTTTGACTTTTTTAGTGTAATTATTCTTCTTTTAATTAATAAAAATATATACAGATAAACAATATGTATGATATAATATTTTTTGTTGAGTTATTGATATGCGCCTATAGCGCAATTGGATAGAGTGTCTGACTACGAATCAGAAGGTTGTAGGTTCGACTCCTACTAGGCGCATTTTAATATAAAAGACTTATGAGTTCATCTCATAAGTCTTTTTTTTGTATAAAATTATTTTGAAATATATGTTACAAATGCTTTGTAATCATTCTCTTCATTTGTTTCTACTACATTGATATTTCTTAGGTTATTATTGTGAAGATCCGTTTCTTCAATATCTATTTCATGGGTGAAAGTAGCATTTCCGATAAGTCTCAATTTACTCAATTCTTTATCGGAGTTTAAAGTCACTTTCGTTTTAACCATGCCGCCAGGGTTATAAACAGTTATTTCTTTAGTAGGATCAAATTTATCGGGATGCAAGAGTGCAAAGATTAAACTAGTTGCTGACATACCTGTTCCACAGGCATTGGTGAAGCCAACGCCACGTTCATAGGTTTGAACAAAAATTTTATTGGTATCTAATATCTGACTAAAACTAACGTTAACTCCTTCGGGAAAGTATTCATTTTTCCCATTCAGTTTTTGACCAAGATCACCTAACTCTAATTTGCTAACCTCTGGTACGAAACTAATTAAATGTGGATTAGGGACTGCCACAGCAGAAAAACTTTGATCAGGTAAAAACTCTGGTACCAGCTGATTTATCATTTCCTTCATATTTTTGTATGAAAAGGGAAGATCATCTTTTTTAAAAGAAATAGGGGATATTTCGACACTAAAAGCAGGAACACCTTCATAGAAGTCGGGGGCCTTGGAAACTGCAAGGTCTGATTCCATTGTCTCAACTTTGAATTCATTAAGCTGATACTTTTCGGATAAATAACGACTAACTGTCCGCAAGCCATTACCACACATTTTTGCTTCGCTACCATCAGCATTAATAACACGCATTTTTCCTAGGCAGTTCTCGCTAACGTCAATTACCAATAGTCCGTCAGCACCATTAAGAGTATTTTCGCAGAGATTAATTGCTAATCTTTTTAATTCATCATCGGTTAATGTTTTTTTTAGTAATGTTTGATCTAAAATAAAAAATTTGTTTTCTGAACCATGAACTTTGAGAAATTTTGCCAATATGTCCACCTCAATTTAATTAAAAAATGTTTTGTAAATTTGTCTAACAGCATCATCTGCATCTGCTTCTTGAATTCCAATCATAATTGAAATGCGAGAGGCACCTTGGTTAATCATATGAATTGCGATATTATTCTCGGTTAAGGAATCGATGATTTGCCCCAGTGTATTGACGTTATGAGCAATTCCTTCGCCGACAACCATAATAATGGCATAATCATCAATCCATTCCAAATAATCTGGCTGAAGCACTTCTTTAACGTCATGGCAAAGATGTTTGATAGTTGTTTTATCTAATTTGGTACGATCGAAGATTACAGTCAGATCGTCAATACCAGAAGGCATATGTTCATAAGAGATATTATATTTATAAAAAATTTGTAGCAGTTTCAAAGTGAAGCCGACTTCTTTATTCAAGAGATAGCGATGTATATACAGCGCTGAGAATCGCTTGGAACATGCAATACCGGTAATTTGATTAGCCGGGTTGAAAAGAAATTGTTCAGGAACAATCAAAGTGCCTTCGGCTTCAGGATTATTAGTGTTCTTAACATTGACGGGAACTTGTCCTTTGACTGCTGGAATAATAGCCTCATCTTGAAATACCGAAAATCCAGCATATGATAATTCTCTCATTTCACGGTAAGACATTTTTTTAATTGCCTGAGGATGTTTAACAATATGATTATTGGCTACATAAATTGCATCAACATCTGTAAAATTTTCATATAGGTCGGCATGTAGTCCTTGGCTTAGTAAAGCACCAGTGATATCGGATCCTCCACGAGAGAAAGTAAAAATTGATCCATCTTTACTGTATCCAAAGAAACCTGGAAAAATGGCTTTAGTGTCATCTGGAATATTTAAGCTTTCAAGATTAAGATAAGTTTCTGGGGAAATATCAGCATCATTGGGTTTACCATGGACGATAATTCCAGCGTCCTTTGGATCAATAAAGATTGATTTTATTCCCTTTGAATTAAGAACTTCATTCAGAACAATAGCATTCAATAACTCACCATGGGCTTTGAAAGTAGCCAAAAGATGTTCATCGTCAGTGAAATCATCTTGAGATAATTTTATTATTTTATCTTTTAAAACGTTAATAACGGAATCATCTAATTTAAAATAGTCAATTATTTCTTTGTATCTACTAATAATTTTTTTAACTATATTCGTGTAGTCTTCATTTTCAATAACAGCGTTAGCATATTCAATCAATAAATCAGTAACTTTTATATCACCTGAAAAACGTTTACCAGGGGCTGAGGTAACGACGACTTTTCTTTCAAAATCGTCTTTTATAATCTTAATAACCTTTTCAAATTGTTCTCCTGTGGCAAGGGAACTTCCCCCAAACTTGATGACCTTCATAACAACTACACCTCTAAAATTAAATAGTTTTTAATGATGAGTGTATCATTTTTTGTTGTTATGACAAGAAAAACATTTTAATTGATTGGGAAAATGAGAATATTATTAATATTACTTGACGAATAATGAGTGTTGTTATAATCTTAGTACCAACAAAAGAGGTCGCAATTGACATTAGTAAATGAGGGAGTTTCTGTAAGAACTTAGAACTCATTAAAAGGGGAAATTGCCGAAGCACTGAATTTTACAGGATTCAGCAAGCTGGGACGTATTACTAAGAGGATACGGACTGTCGTGGCTAAATTGTCAGCCACGTTGAGCTTATGACAAAATTGATGCAGATTAATCGTGGATCTCTTTGTTATTTAAGCAAAGAGGTCTTTTTATTTGGAGGAGAAGAGAATATGATTGCAAATGAATTGGTAAGTAACAACGGTCATTTAGTTATTGGAGGAGTTGATTCGATTGAATTGACAAAAAAATACGGAACACCTTTATATGTTTTTGACGTCTCTGAAATCCGTAGTCAAATAAGAAAATTTAAATCTGCATTTGAAAATAATGATTTAAAATATCAAATTAGTTATGCTAGTAAAGCCTTCGCTATAAAAGCCATTTATCAAGTTATGAAACAAGAGTCAGTACATATTGATGTTGTCTCTGGAGGAGAATTGTATACCGCTTTGCAGGCTGGTTTTCCTAGTAGCAAAATTAGTTTCCACGGTAATAACAAGACCTTTGAGGAATTAGTCATGGCGGTTAAAAATCATGTTGGAGTTATTATTATAGATAATTTTTATGAAATTGAATTATTATCACGTATTTTAAAGACCGATCATGAAAAAATAAATGTTATGTTGAGATTGACGCCTGGAATTTCAGCTCATACGCATAAATATGATCAAACTGGTCAGACTGATAGTAAGTTCGGCTTTGATGTTGGTTCTGGTCAAGCTGATAAAGCTATGAAACAGGTACTTGATGATCCAAATATGCATTTAAAGGGAATACATGCTCATATTGGTTCACAAATTTTTGGCACACAAGGTTTTACTATGTTAGCAGACAAAATGGTCGAATTAGCAAAACATTTTCAAAGGGAATTTAACTATTGGCCTGAAGTTATTAATCTTGGTGGTGGATTTGGAATCAGTTATACCAAAGATGATGATCCAATAAGTGCTGATGAATTCATTGGAAAGATTGCGAATGAATTGAAGAAAGCTTGTGATAATGTTCCAGAGGTTTGGATTGAACCAGGTCGATCAATTGTAGCTCCAGCAGGGTATACTCTTTATACTATTGGTTCTAGAAAAGATATTCCAGAAAAAATCTCATATTTATCTGTTGATGGTGGCATGGGTGATAATATCAGACCAGCTTTATATCAAGCTAAATACGAGGCAGTAGTTGCTAATAAGATGGATCAACCGTTAACACAAACAGTCCATATCGCTGGTAAGTATTGTGAATCAGGTGATATCTTAATCGATCAACAAAGAGTACCTGATACTAATCCAGGTGATATTTTAGCGGTGCTTGATACTGGAGCATATGGGTATTCAATGGCAATGAATTATAATCGAAATCCTAGAGCAGCAGTTGTTTTTGTTGAAAATGGGCAAGATAAATTAGTAGTAAAACGTGAAACCTATCAAGATTTAACGAGTTTAGATTTGGATTATTAATCGGAGGAAAATTTTATGACAAAGATGGATGCACAAGAAATTATTAATTATATAGGAAACTCCCAGAAAGAAACTCCTGTAAAAGTTTATTTACAAGGGGATACTTCTAAAATTAGTTTTCCTTCAGAAATAAAGATTTTTAAAAGTAATGATTTAGCAATTATTATTGGCGATTATAAGATTATCGACCCGATATTGAAACAAAATAATTTAACTGATTATTATGTAGAAACAATTGGTCAAAATACAGGTGTACCAATGCTTGATATTAAAAATATTAATGCTCGAATTGAACCGGGAGCTATTATCCGTGACAAAGTGGAGATTGGCGATAATGCTGTTATTATGATGGGAGCCGTGATCAATATTGGTGCTGAAATTGGTGCCAAGACGATGATTGATATGGGGGCAGTTTTAGGTGGTCGTGCAATTGTCGGTGAAAATTCACATATTGGTGCCAATGCTGTTTTGGCGGGTGTAGTTGAACCAGCTTCGGCCCAGCCTGTAAGAATAGGCAATAATGTTGTGGTTGGTGCTAATGCAGTAGTTTTGGAAGGCGTTCAAGTTGGTAATGATGCTGTTATTGGAGCTGGAGCAGTTGTAACCAAGGATGTTGCTGCCGGAACAGTGGTAGCGGGCATTCCTGCCAAAATATTGAAGGTAAAGGATCAGAAGACGACTGATAAAACAAGAATTGAAAGTACTTTAAGGAAGTTGTGAGTATGATTTTATCTAATGATGAATTGATTAAGATTAGACGTCACTTGCATTCAATCCCAGAGTTGTCCATGAAGGAGTTTAAAACTCATGATTATATCAAAAAAATAATTGCCTCATTTCCACAAACTAATTTGGAAATTAAAGAGCTACCAGAATTACCAACTGCTCTGTTGGTGTTAGTTAAGGGATATGACCCACTTAGAAATATTGGTTATCGTTGTGATATGGATGCTTTACCTGTGACTGAAGTAAATAATTCTGATTATATGTCTACTAATCCCGGCGTAATGCATGCTTGTGGGCATGATATTCATGTAACAGTCGGGTTAGGAATTCTCAATTACTATAGTAATAACCAACCCAAAGATAATTTGATTTTCTTTTTTCAGCCATCCGAAGAAACTATGAGTGGTGGCAAGGTGGCCTATGACTGGGGAGCTTTTAATGGAAGGTTCAAGATCGATGAGTTTTATGGATTGCATGATAATCCACTTTTGAAAACCGGCGTTATAGGATGTCGTAACGGTACTTTATTTGCAGGAACGACTGAGGTTAATATTACAATTATTGGAAAAAGTGGTCACGCGGCCTATCCTCATTTAGCAAATGATGCAGTGGTTATTGCGGCCAGCTTTATTAATCAGGTTCAAATAATAATTTCAAGAAATATTGACCCAATCAAGTGTGGAGTAATTACGTTTGGAAAATTAGAAGCTGGCGTAATTAGAAATGTTATTGCTGGTCAAGCTAGAATTGAAGGAACCATTCGAGGATTGACTCAAGAAATGATTGAGTTTATTCGAGAAAGAATTAAAGAGATTGCTAGTGGTTTAGAGAAATCCTTCAATTGCCAAATTAAGGTTGAATATGACCAAGGTGGGTATTATCCAGTAGAAAATGATCCTGTCTTAACAAAAAGATTTATTGATTATATGAAGAATGATCCAGATGTTATTTTTGAAGAAACTGAGCCTAAGATGACAGGGGAGGATTTTGGATACTTAATTAATAAGATCCCCGGAACGATGTTTTGGCTTGGTGTAGAAAGTAAAGGTGCTCTGCATTCTGCTGATTTTTTACCAAATGAAGCGGCCATGGAAAAAGGAATTAATGCGGTAACTAGTTTTTTGAATTATCGAATGAATTTGGAGGAAGCATAATGTTTGAAAACGTTGATTTAATGACGGCGATAATTACACCGTTTGATAAGCAGGGATTAATTGATTTTGAGGCTCTAAAGAAGCTAACCGAACATTTGCTATCGACTGGCAGTAAGGGATTTGTAATCGGTGGAACCACTGGTGAAACTCCTACTTTGACAGAAGACGAGAAATTACAACTTTATCGAAGGTTTGTTGAAATTGTTGATAGCAGGGTACCAATTATTGCTGGTGTCGGTAGTAATAGTACAGCGAATACAATTGCTTTTATTGATAAGGTTAGTCAGATAAAGGGTATTGACATGGCTTTAGTAGTAGTACCTTATTACAACAAGCCTAACCAACGTGGAATGATTGCCCATTTCGAAAAAATTGCTCAAGAATCACCGCTACCAGTGATGATTTATAATATTCCAGGCCGTACTGGCGTTTTAATGGATAAGGAGACAGTCGTCAAGCTTTCAAAGAATTCTAATATTTGTGGTGTAAAACAATGTAATACGATGGATGATCTTGAATACATTGTAGAGAATTCCGCTGATGATTTTGATGTTTACAGTGGTGAAGATGCACAAGCCTTATTTGCCAAAGTAATTGGTGCAAATGGTGTAATTTCAGTAGCTTCCCATATTTATGGTAATGAAATGAGTGAAATGTATCGTTCATTGGATGATGGTAATTATCAAATTGCTGGAAAAATTCAGCGAAAATTAACCCCAAAAATGGCCGCCTTGTTTATGTATCCATCGCCATCCCCAGTTAAAGCAGCTTTAAATCGATTAGGATATAACGTTGGTGGTTGTCGTTTGCCTATATTGGCCTTAAATGATGATGAACAGGACAATTTATTTAAAATATTGGATCTTTAGGGAGTCTTTGGATGATAAAAATAATAGTTTCAGGTTTTAATGGATCGATGGGACAAAAAGTGGTCAAAATGATCAATGATTCTGCCGATATGCAACTAGTAGGGGGATTTAATCCAGTTATTAATGATCTCGATCCTAAATCATATGGTTTGCCTGATGATGTGAAGATATTCAGTAAACTAGAAGATATTAATCTTAAGGCAGATATTTGGATAGACTTTTCTATTCCTAGTGCAGTCTTTGATAATACCAAATTTGCAATTGAAAAGGGAATTCGACCTGTGATTGGAACTAGTGGTATGAGTGAAGAACAAACAACAATTTTAAAGAAAATGGCCGATGATAAAAACTTAGGTGGAATCATTGCTTCAAATTTTGGCTTATCAGCTGTTTTAATGATGAAGTTCGCCCAAACAGCAGCCAAATATTTCAAAGAATCTGAAATTATTGAGAAGCATCATGAAGATAAAATAGATGCTCCTTCAGGAACCGCTCTAAATACCGCTCGTCTGATTTACGAAGCTAGAGGAAATGACCAAATCCAACATAGTAGTGATGATCCAATGAATACGCGTGGGGGTGATTATCATGGAACCAAGATCCACGCACTAAGATTGCCAGGATTTGTTGCAGATGAAGAAGTGATTTTTGGTGGTATTGGTGAAACACTGACTATTTCTCAAAGTACAACTGATCGTCAATCTTTTATGACTGGTGTTAAATTAGCAGTTCATGAAGTGATGGGGAAGAATCAATTGATAGTAGGTTTGGAAAAATTAATTTAGAAATAATTTAAAAAAATTACAAAAACTCTAATAATTTGAGCAAATTTGTTATAGAATTAAACTACTATTAATTTTAAGGAGTGTTAGACAATGCCAGAATTAGATTCATCAGTAAAAGATGTAGTAAATGAAACAATAGCCCCTATGGGTAGATCAATGATTAGAGAGTTTGCTGAAAAGTTTGCTAAGATTCCAGGTCTAGTTAAATTGACACTTGGTGAACCAAACTTTGATGTTCCCGAACATGTAAAAAATGCAGCAATAGAAAGTATTAAAGAAAATGAATCACATTATTCAGACCAAAAGGGATTTTTAAGCTTAAGAGAAGCTATCTCTGGTTATTTAGATAAACAATTTGATCTTCAATATAATCCTGAAACAGAAATTGTTGTAACGATTGGTGCTACTGAAGCCATTTTTGATTCTTTAGCCGCAATTATTAATCCCGGTGATAAAGTTATTATTCCAACACCAACCTTTGCGTTATATATTCCTATTGTAAAAATCCTGGGAGGAGTTCCAATTCAAGTTGATACGACAGCCGATGGTTTTCAAATGACGGGTAAGCACTTGGAGGAGGTTATTCAAAAAGAAGGTCCAGATAAGGTAAAGGCAATGATGTTGAATTTTCCTGGTAATCCAACTGGATTTGTATATTCGAAAGATCAGCTCCAAGAAATTGTTGATGTAGTGAAAGATAAAAATATGTTTGTTATTTCTGATGAGATATATGCTGAATTGACATATGATCATAAACATTATTCATTAGCTAAATTGATGCCTGGTAAGACTATCCTGATTAATGGTTTATCAAAATCACATGCTATGACAGGTTATCGTATTGGTTACATTGCCGGCCCAAAGGATTTTGTTGAACAAGCTAATAAGATGCACGCCTTTACTGTCACAGCTCCTTCTAATCCGGCTCAATTTGCAGCCGAAGAGGCTTTGAAAAATGGAATTGATGATCCGATTGCAATGAGAAAAGTTTACCAAGAACGCCGTGATTATTTGGTAGAACAATTGAATGATTTGGGTTATGAAACAGAATTACCAGAGGGTGCATTTTATACATTTTCCAAAATTCCTGAAAATCTTGGTTTAAGTTCTATTGAATTTGCTAATAAATTGGCTGAAGAGGGACTTGTTGGAGTTACTCCGGGCGTAGCCTTTGGTAAAGGTGGCGAAGGATATTTTAGAATTTCTTACGCAGCTTCATTGGAAGATATTAAAACAGCAATGAAACGTTTAAGAGATTTTACAGAGAATTTGTAAATTTTTAATTAAGGGATGAGGATTTTATGAATGAGTATACAGTAGCGATTTTAGGTTCCACAGGTGCCGTGGGAACACGATTAATTCAACAATTAGAACAATCAACTATTCCTGTTAAAAAAATTAAATTATTAGCTTCAGTACGTTCAGCTGGTAAGATATTAAAGTTTAAGGGGCAAGATATTGTTGTCGAAGAGGCTAAGCCAGAATCATTTGAAAATGTGGATTTAGTTTTAGCTTCGGCTGGTGGAGCAGTATCGAAAAAACTTTTGCCTGAAGCTGTCAAACGTGGTGCAGTTTGTGTAGATAATACCAGCGCTTTTCGAATGGAAGAGGATGTTCCACTAGTTGTACCTGAAGTTAACGAGGCTGCTTTGTATAAACATCATGGAATTATTGCCAATCCCAACTGTTCAACTATTCAAATGATGGTAGCATTAGAACCAATTCGAAAGGCATTTGGATTGAAACAAATTATCGTTTCTACATATCAGGCTGCCAGTGGAGCAGGACAAAGTGCTTTGAATGAATTATATTCACAGGCTCAAGATTATTTAAACGGACAGGAAATGAAGGCTGATATTTTTCCAACAAAAGGTGACAAAGAGCATTATCCTTTAGCTTTTAATTTGTTACCACAGATCGATGTTCTCGAAGATGATCTTTATTCTCATGAAGAATGGAAAATGATTCATGAAACAAAGAAGATTATGCTGGGAGATATGAATTCCCCAGAAATTAAAGTGACTGCTACTTGCGTTAGAGTACCAGTGCCGATTAGCCATGGAGAATCAATTTATATTGAATTAAATGATAAATCCGCCACAACAGAACAGATTCAACAGTTAATAAAAGATGCACCGGGTGCTGTTTTGCAAGATGATCCAAGTCATCAAGTTTATCCACAACCAATTAATGCTGTTGGTAGTCGAGATACATTTGTAGGTCGGATTCGTCCGGATTTGGAAAATGCAGGTGCTTTTAATATGTGGGTTGTATCTGATAATTTACTTAAAGGAGCTGCATGGAATACGGTTCAAATTGCTGAAAGATTGGTAGCTGATAATTTAGTACATATAAATTAATTGATATGGAATGCAGAAAATGGTCTGTGTTCCATATTTTTTTGTTTAATTTTGTTAGAATATTCAAAGATAGTTAATTTTAGGTGAGGAAAAAAATGAAGCGAATAATTAGTATATTTAACGAGGGTGTTTTAGATCTCTTGGCCAATGCTGGAGTCGCAATACCATATTTTTTCTGTTTGACATTGTATAACCAAAATAAAAATGTTTTTACATATGCATTGCCTTTTCTAATGCTTTATACGTTCAGGGCTTTAGGAATGCTTTTAACGACGTTTATTACATTGCCAGCATCAACTATGCTTTCGATGTCTAGTCTTTTTGGTGTGATTGGTTCTTTATGTATTCTAGGTGCTGCTAATCCAGCAATGGGAGTGATCGGTGGTATTCTTTTAGGACTGGCTTCAAGTTGGATTTGGCCTTATTATTTAACAGTTCGATCTAGAGGAAAACTAGATAAAGAGTTCAAATTTAATAAGATGCACTTATTATCAGTAGTTTTAACTTTAATTATTTTAGTGATAGTTCAATTAATAGCTACTAAAACTAAATTTTTAAATCTATCATTTGTTTTATTAGCAGTACTCTTTTTTGCAGCTATGGTTGGTGGCCTACAGGTTACTCATCGACTGACCTTTTATCAGGGAATGGAGAAAAAACCAAGATTCAAAATTAATTCATTTTTTAGTTTAATAGTCTTAGCCAGTTTAGTAATGCTGATTTTTATCATTCGCTATACAAGACTTAAAGCAGTTTCTAACTCTTTTGATCTGATTATTAGTTTGGTTTCAATTATTCTCTTCATTTTCTTAGCCTATTATCAAATAGATATTCATAAAAAAATATTTCCACTTAGTTTAGTTGCTGTTAATCGTGGTGTGATAATGAATTATGTTATGCTTTATGCCATTTTTGATAGTACAATTCGTTTTGGCTTTAATAGTTTGATGTTGATTTATACCATCTATCTGGTTGGTTTTCAATTAGGACCATTAATCAATAAGAAATATAAATCTTTGCGTTATCCTTTATTGTTGTTAGGCTTAGTTTTGGCATTGTTCAACTATACCTATTTTATTGGTTTGTTCTTATGTTCATTATTTGTTGGAGCTGATAATCGTATTTTGAACGATAATCTGTACAATAGCAGTAATATTGATTCAGAAAGAGCTTTTTTAATTAAATATCAATTATCCAGTGTAGGAAATGTTTCACAACAGCTAGTTTATATGACGACAATTTACTTTATTAGTTATTTTATGAAGATAAATGCTTTAGGATTCTTTAATAATCAAATAACTGATGGCCCAACTAATGGGGTACTTTATGGAGTTCATATTTTTATCACCACAATTGTTTTTTTGTATGCGGTAATAACTTTTTATTTTGCTCGACAAGAAGAATAATTATGCCATTACAACGCTATAAATCTAAATTAGAATATAAATTTTGAACAAGAACATATGTTTTAACTAATAGGATTTGATGTAAGTATAACGACGATTTGTGAATATGATGGAATGATGTTTTTAAAAAAATTAAAATAAGACTACTATATATTGTATTGATATGTTATATAACACATCATGTAGTATTTGGTAGCCTTATTTTTTTTGTTATTTTTTTGTAGAATAATATCAGTATTGAGATTATTTGAATTTTAGTTTGGAGGATTATTAATGACTGCAAAATTGGAAACATTAATTACTATTCCGGTGGAGAAGAGAAGTGGAGTTAAGACAAGTTTTTATCCTTATAAAATTGAATTTATTTTGGATAAGTTAAACTTGAATACTGATCAGAAGAAGATAGTGATTGATCAGTTAGTACAACATTTTAACTATTTAGATATCATTCCAGCTGCGCAAATTCATAGTCTTATTTATCGTGTCTTGAATGAAAACGGTATGGAACAACAAGCAAGTGTTTATGAAGATTATTATCAGAAAGATCGAGAAAGATTTGATAAGGCAACTAACGTTCAATTAAATATTGAACGACTCTTTGATCGTAATGAAGATGTTGTGCATGAGAATGCTAATAAAGATAGTAATATTTTTAATACACAGCGTGATTTAGAGGCGGGAGTTGCCAGTAGAGCTATGGGACTTAAAATGTTGCCAGAAATCGTTGCTAAAGCGCATTTAAGAGGAGATATTCATTGGCATGATCTGGATTACTCTCCAGTAACTCCTGAAACAAATTGTTGTTTAATTGATTTTGACGAAATGTTGAGCAATGGTTTTAAAATTGGTAATGCGTGGGTATCATCACCTAAATCAATTCAAACTGCAACTGCTCAAATGTCACAGATTATAGCTAATGTAGCTTCATTACAATACGGTGGTTGTTCAGCTAATAGAATTGATCAATTATTAGCACCTTATGCAGAAATAAATTATAAAAAACATCTAGCTGATGCCAAAAAATGGATTAACGAAGATAAGCAAGATTCATTTGCCCGCGAAAAGACGAAAAAAGATATTTATGATGCCATGCAAGCACTAGAATATGAAATTAATACTCTTTATTCATCTCAAGGTCAAACGCCCTTTACGACTATCAATTTTGGACTAGGAACTAGTTGGATTGAAAAAGAAATACAAAAATCAATTTTAAAAATTAGAATTAAAGGCTTAGGCAAGGAACACCGTACGGCTATTTTTCCCAAATTAACTTTTACAGTAAAACGTGGTCTTAATTTAAATCCAGAGGACCCCAATTATGATATTAAAGAATTAGCTTTAGAATGTTCTACTAAGAGAATGTACCCGGATTTGTTAATGTATGACAAAATCAAAGAAATAACTGGTAGTTTTAAAACTCCTATGGGATGTCGTTCATTTTTACAAGGATGGAAGGATGAGAATGGCAAAGAAGTTAATTCTGGTCGAATGAATTTAGGCGTTGTAACGGTAAACTTACCGAGAATCGCTTTAGAATCGAAAGGTGATAAGGATCTTTTCTGGCAAATCTTTGAAGAAAAAATGAAGATTTGTCATATGGCTTTAGAATATCGTATTGAAAGAACTAAACAGGCCAAACCAGAAAATGCACCATTGCTTTATATGTATGGTGCATTTGGGAAACGTCTCAAAAAGACCGATAGTGTTGATGAATTATTTAAAAATGAACGGGCAACTGTTTCTTTAGGATATATTGGTTTATATGAGGTATGTACAGAGTTTTTTGGTAATAATTGGGAAGATAGTCAAGAGGCACATGACTTTGCTGAAACTATTACCAAAGCATTATATGAGAAATGCAAACAGTGGGCAAAGGAAAGTGGCTACCACTATAGTTTATATTCAACACCGGCTGAGTCTTTAACAGATACATTTTGCCGTGACGATTTGAAGAAATTTGGGTCAATACCTGATATTACCAAAAAAGAATATTATACAAATAGTTTTCATTATGATGTTAGAAAACATCCGACACCATTTAATAAATTGAGTTTTGAAGAGGTATTTCCTAGATATGCTTCAGGTGGATTTATTCATTATTGTGAATATCCAAATCTGCGTCAAAATCCTAAGGCGCTGGAAGCAGTGTGGGATTGGGCCTATGATCATGTCGGTTATTTAGGTACAAACACGTCAATTGATCAATGTTTTGAGTGTGGTTTCAAAGGTGAATTTAATGCGACCGCACGTGGATTCGTTTGCCCACAATGTGGAAATCATAATCCACAAACTTGCGACGTTGTTAAAAGAACTTGTGGTTATTTAGGCAATCCACAACAACGACCTATGATCCATGGGCGTCACGTTGAAATTGCATCACGTAAAAAGAATATGAATTCGGAGATGATTCAGAATGCGGCAAAATATGAGAGAGCCAAACAATCCGACTCCCAAAGAATGGCTAAGCAAGGACCACAGTCTTAAAAGAATAGCTGATTATAAACCATTTAATTTTGTTGATGGTGAAGGTGTTAGATGCAGTCTATATGTTTCTGGATGTTTATTTAGATGTCCAGGTTGTTATAACGTTGCAGCTCAAGATTTCAGGTATGGTAAGCCGTATACTAAAGAATTAGAAAATCAAATTATTAAGGATCTTAGCGAAGACTACGTTCAAGGATTAACCCTTTTGGGTGGAGAACCTTTTTTGAATACTGAGGTATGTTTATCATTGTGTAAACGTATTAGAAAAGAATTTGGACATACTAAGGATATTTGGTCTTGGACAGGCTATTCGTGGGATGAACTAATGCAAGAATCAGATGACAAGTTAGAAATGTTATCTATGCTTGATATATTAGTTGACGGTAGATTTTTGCTTAGAAAAAAGGACTTAACGTTACAATTTAGGGGGTCTTCTAATCAAAGAATCATTGATGTACCAAAGTCTTTGGCTAGTGATAGCGTTGTGATCTGGGATAAATTGGTTAAATAGTATTATCAAGTGATAAATGAAACGCTTGTGACAACCATATCAATAAAGATATGGTTGTTTTTTATTTGCGCAAATAAATCTAATTTTGTAATAATTAAATCTATATAGGTTTATATCTAAAGAAATCAGTTCATTTGAATAACAAGTAAGTATACTTTTATAGTTACTTTGTAAAACTTTTAAAAATGATAATTAAATAAGAATCATTCCATTTAAGCCTTCAATTTTTGTTTATAACAATGTATACTTGATTCAAAAGTAAAATTATATCGCAAAGGTTGTGATTTTATGAACTCAGACAAGATTAAACTATATAGTACTTTGACAATTGGAGCATTAGCTACAATTTTACAATTTGGTTTTCATCAGGCCGGTTATGCCCAATTGATTATTAGTATTCTCGGTTTGCTTTTAGCATTAATTATGTTTATTGACATGATTAAAGTTTTAAAGTCAGGCAGTTTTGGAATTGATTTGTTAGCAATTACCGCAATTGTAGCAACGATTGTTTTGGGGCAGTATTGGGCTGGTTGGATCGTACTTTTGATGTTAACTGGTGGTGATACTTTGGAAGAGTACGCTGCAAATAAGGCTAAAAGCGAACTGAAGTCGTTATTGGATAATACACCATCACAAGCGCACTTAGTTGAAGACAATGGCCATATTAGAGATATTGATATTGACGATGTTAAGGTGGGTGATGAATTATTAATTCGTCCTAAAGAACAGGTTCCAGTTGATGGAATTGTTTTTGAAGGACAATCGGAGCTTGATGAATCTTCACTAACCGGTGAATCAGTTCCAGTTAATATACAAAAAGATAGTCACGTTATGTCTGGTTCAATTAATGGAGAGAATCCTTTTAAAATCAGAGCTGAAAAGATTGCGGCTGATTCTGAATATCAAGCAATTGTTAAATTAGTTAAAGAATCAGAGACGCATCCAGCGCATTTTGTTCGTTTGGCGGATCGATACGCTGTACCGTTTACTTTAATTGCTTATATAATTGCTGGGATAGCCTGGTATATTTCTAAAGATCCTGTCAGAATCGCTCAGGTTTTGGTAGTAGCATCACCATGTCCATTGATTTTGGCAGCTCCAATAGCATTTGTATCAGGAATGAGTCGAACTAGTAGAAACGGGATTATTATCAAATCAGGAACGGCTCTAGAAAAATTGAATTCTGCAAATACAATAGCATTTGATAAAACAGGAACGATTACCAAAGGAAAATTGGTTGTTGATCAATTTGAGACGAGAAATGATTTTGATAAGGAAACAGTGATGTCCTATGCAGCTTCAATTGAGCAAAATTCAAGTCATGTTATGGCGGAGGCAATTGTTAATTATGCTAAAGAGGCTGGATTACAATTATATTCAGCTGATGATTTAAAAGAGTATACGGCTCAAGGCATTATTGGGATGATTGAAGGACATATAGTCAAGGTAGGTCAGGGTGAATTCGTTACTGATGAAAAAGTAGATGATGTAAAAGGATCGGGCGTTTATATCTCAATTGATGATAAGTACGCTGGCTTTTATAGCTTACTTGATCAGATTCGCCCTGAAGCTAAATCAACGATTCAAAAATTGAAGGACTTTGGTATTAAGAATGTTTTAATGATTTCTGGAGATAAAAAAGAAGCAACCGAAATGGTTGCCTCTGAAGTAGGGATAACTAAGTCTTACCCACTAAGTTTGCCAGCAGATAAGGTTAAAATTATTAATGGTTTGGACAAAGAATACCATCCAACTATTATGGTAGGTGATGGTGTTAATGATGCTCCGGCTCTTGCTTTAGCCGATGTAGGTATTGCAATGGGATATAAAGGTGCCAATGCAGCTAGTGAATCAGCTGATGCAGTTATTTTACAAGATGATTTAAGCAAGGTAAGCACAGTTGTAAAAATTTCCCATGATACGATGAAAATTGCCCGTGAAGCGGTGTTGTTAGGAATTTTTATTTGTATAGTTTTAATGATAATTGCTGCTTTTGGTTTGATTCCAACCATCATCGGGGCATTGTTCCAAGAGGTCGTTGATACAGTCGCCATTTTGTATGCTTTGCGTGCTCGGAGCGACCGATTATAACCAGCCATAAGTTTCTAGATTCATATCTCGTTTGGCTAGCTTAGATACGTAGGGATTACCTTCAACGATAAAACGCATATTTTTTGAAGTCCAGGGCTCTTTATTTTTCACACCGATTCTAGGTGTCGCTAAAATACTTTTGGGAGCTTGGACTTTTTTTGTTGAAAACGAAAAATTATTTTTATTTAGCATTGTTCCAGATAGATCTTTATTTTTGATACCAAAAGCTGCCATCCATTTGGCAGGACCATTAGTAACGTCAAAGCCAGTTTTGTTACGATTGATTTCCATTTTTTCTATACCCTTAAGTGGTTGTAAGGCTCTAATTAAAATCCCGTTAGGAGTGCCAGCTTTTTGAATACTAATATCCATATCTAACCAACTGTGAATTGAGTAAATATAGATAGTTCCACCAGCCTGATATAAAGGATCATTAGCTTTGGTGTGACGACCATTATAACTATGGGATGCCATATCAATTGGGCCAAGGTAAGCTTCAGTTTCCACAATTATTCCTGAAAATTCTCCTTGATTCGAATTATATGTAAAAGTATGTCCTAGCATATCTTTAGCCAAATCCATAGTTTCTGCGTTTTCAAAGTAATTTTGCACATTCAAAGTTCATTATCCTCCTAAATTTGAAAAAAAGTTCAAAAAAATAAAAAAAAGACTTGCTCCATCTTTATTTATATTGTATTATATTTCTTGTGCTTAAGAGAGCAATACATAATAAATATTTATGACCCGTTGGTCAAGTGGTTAAGACACCGCCCTTTCACGGCGGTAACATGAGTTCAAATCTCGTACGGGTCATTTTGGAGGATTAGCTCAGCTGGGAGAGCATCTGCCTTACAAGCAGGAGGTCACAGGTTCGATCCCTGTATCCTCCATTCCAAAAACGTTAAACACCTAATTTCGATTAGGTGTTTTTTTGTACAAAAAAATCATCCCATAAATATGAGATGATTTCAAATACCTTTTTTATAAAGCAAGTAAGAATAAATACATGGTATTAAAGCAACAATTATTAGAATAGGCGTGAATAAAGATATCATCGGTACAAATGAACTAACAATCATAATTATCCCGCCAACAATATATATCTTTTCACCAAATTTATGAGTCATTTTCCAATTTTGTTCACTATGTAAAGTCCAAGGAAGTCTTATGCCAACAGTGTAATTTGGACGAACTTTTCCTAAAACTAGGCCAAGGATGATGAAAAGAAATCCGAAGAGTAGATCAAAGTAGCTATTTTCTAGCAAGGTGGGGAAAAAATTTAATGCCTTGAGAATAATAACTGGAAGAATTATTATTGACAAAATAGGCATGATTGAAAAACTATTTTTTGAACCCTTGGATGAATATTTCCTTCCTTTGGGTCCTTAGAAATAACTAAAATTAAGAACAATTGGGCTATTGTTAAGATAATTGGTAGTGTAGTAATAGCCACTAATTTGGAACTCCAACTGTCAGCTACAAACTGAGCATTAAAATGTGTTGGTAGGCGATTGGGAATTTTGTTCCAGAACAACAAAGAGACTAGTAACGGAAGCCAGATAGTTAAAGTGGTTTCTATTTTAAAGCGATTAATATTTTTCATGATTATCACTTCAATTCTTTTTGTTGCCATTATAGTTCGATTATTTCGTAACAACTAAAGATTAATGAGTATTATACTGAACGTCTAATCAAATAATTAAAATCAAATTTCCAATCACTCGATAAAAGAGATTGGGTAGTGAGAAATTACGATATTTCTTTAATAGTGACATAGATACGACAAAGATAATAATGATTAGAGTTGTCCATAAACTAATGTAGTTGAGTAAGAATAAAATAATACTCAGGGCCGAAATTGCACCTAGTTGAATATAGTCGAATTTGTTACCTTCAAAATAGTTTATCAATACGGTTGCCAGGTTAACTAGAAGCAATGGCACGACAAAATTTACTGAAATGAAGTGCATGTAGGTAAAAGCTAATGCAATTGACATAAAACTTGGAACTACAAAATCTTTAATTAGAGATACCAGATTTTGGTAATTATCGGGTAGGTAGCGGACTGTGTATAAGAGGACTAACTGCACGAAAATCAATAGTACTACAAACAAATTAAGGGAACGCCATGAAAGAACCGCCAACAATAAATATATTCCACTGTATAAGATGTGAAAGTATTTATTAGGATTCAGGGTTAAAATATATTCCTTATATAAAGCCACCATGGCCACCATGATGATCAAAAAACCATGTAAAGAATAGTTATTTAGATCGTGAATAAAAATAAAGATGAATGGAAAAATATGATAACTGATAAATTCGATGATGCTTAATACGATTTTTTTAGATTTTAACTTATCCATATTGACTCCTTATAGAGTATAAAAACATATTAATGTAGAAAAAGATTAACGTCAAACCAAGTTTTTTCATGAAAATAAATTTACTTTGTGTTAGTCTATTAAGAGGTTCCTGATGGGATCCTTTTTTTGTTTAAGGAGAGGCCCTGTAACCGAAAAGGTGGAAAAGATATGTCAAAAAATTATTTATTTACTTCTGAATCAGTTTCAGAAGGACATCCAGATAAAGTTGCTGATCAAATAAGTGATGCAATTCTCGATGCTATTTTAGCAAAGGATAAAGATGCGCGTGTTGCCTGCGAAACAACTGTTACAACTGGTTTAGTTCTAGTTGTAGGTGAAATTTCTACATCTGCATATGTTGATATTCAAAGTGTCGTACGTAAAACAATTACTGATATTGGCTATGATGGATCAAATCCTGGCTTTAATGGTAATAGTTGTGCCGTACTAGTTGCACTAGATGAACAATCTCCTGATATCGCTGCGGGTGTTGATGATGCACTTGAAGAACGGGGTAACAATGATAAAGATCCATTGGATCAAATCGGTGCTGGTGATCAAGGTTTTGTTTTTGGCTTTGCCACTAATGAAACTAAGGAATTTATGCCATTGCCAATTTCTTTGGCTCATAAGTTAATGAGAAAAACGGCTGAAGTCAGAAAAAATGGCACAATTGATTACTTAATGCCTGATGCTAAATCACAAGTAACTATCGAATATGATGAAAACGATCATCCAGTTCGTGTAGATACAATTGTTTTAAGTACTCAACATAAGGCTGAGGCTAGTTTGGAACAAGTTCAAAAAGACATTAAAAAATATGTCATTGATGAAGTAGTTCCAGCAAATATGATGGACGACAAGACAAAGATTTTAATTAATCCTACTGGTCGTTTTGTTATTGGAGGTCCAGAAGGAGATTCTGGACTTACCGGACGAAAAGTTATTGTAGATACATATGGTGGCTTTGCACGTCACGGTGGTGGTGCCTTCTCTGGTAAGGATGCTACTAAGGTTGACCGATCAGCAAGTTATGCAGCTAGATACATAGCTAAAAATTTAGTAGCTGCAGGTGTTGCTGAAAAGGTTGAAATTCAAATTGCTTACGCCATTGGTGTAGCAAAACCAGTATCAGTTCACGTTGATACTTTTGGTACGAGTGATTTTTCTGAAGAACAAATTGAACAAGTTATTAATAAGTTCTTTGATTTACGACCACTAGGTATCATTAAGATGCTTGATCTACAAAGACCAATTTATAAGAAGACGGCCGCATATGGTCACTTCGGGCGTACAGATATCGATTTACCATGGGAACAACTTGATAAAATTAATGATATTAAGAGTTTCTTGAAAATTTAATCGGTGATTACAGAGGCGTTCTTTAAAGTTTATCTTTAGAGAAAGTCTCTTTTTTTATGGGAGGAATTAATTAATGGCACAAAAGAATCAATCAAATGTGGCAATTGTTACAGTTGCGGTATTTATTGCAACGTTTATGACTGCTATTGAGGGAACTATCGTATCAACAGCGATGCCAACGATTATTGGCAGTTTACATGGAGTGAGCCTAATGAATTGGGTTTTCTCGATCTATTTATTAATGACGGCTGTAGCAACCCCAATTTATGGAAAATTGTCTGATATTATAGGAAGAAAACCAGTTTTGATGATTGGACTAGTGATCTTTGTCATCGGGTCGACGCTTTGTGCGATGTCAAACTCGATGTTGACATTAATTTTGGCTCGTGTGGTACAGGGGATAGGTTCAGGAGCCATTCAACCCCTAACTTTTACAATTATTGCTGATATTTATCCGCTAGAAAAACGAGCCAGAATATTAGGCTTTAATGGTTCTGCTTGGGGGATAGCAGCGGTCATTGCACCACTACTGGGTGGATTTATTGTTGAAAAATTAAGCTGGCATTGGGTATTCTTAATTAACTTACCTGTAGGATTAATTACAATCGCTTTGATTTGGATCTTCTTTAAAGAAGAAAAAAGAGAACATGATAAATTACAAATTGATTATGGTGGAACAGTATTATTGGTTTTAGTGTTGTTGCCATTGATGTTAGCTCTGCAAAATATAGGTAGTACAGCGGTTATTTTACCAATTGGTTTAGTATTGGTATCTATTATTTCGGTATTTATTTTTATTAAAGTTGAGAAACGTGTAAAAGATCCAATATTGCCATTAGATCTTTTTAAAAACAGAACTTTTGTAATTCAGAATGTTTTGGCATTGTTAGTTAGTGGATTTTTGATCGGTTTTGAAGCATATATTCCAACTTGGATGCAAGGTATTTTGGGATTGAGTCCTTCAATGGGAGGGTTTGCAGTCACACCAAGTTCAATTGTGTGGATCTTTGGATCATTTTGGGCCGGAACATTGATAAAAAAAATGGCACCCAACCGGGTTATCTACATCAGTCTTTTCTTTTTAGCAATTGCAAACGTGTTGTTATTATTGGCTAATCCAACAACTCCATTCTGGTACTTCTGTATGTTGGCGGCAGTTGCGGGATTAGGATTTGGTCTAACTATTACAACGACGACGGTAACTGCTCAGACAGTTGTTGAGCCGGAAAATGTTGGAGTTGCTACAAGTTTTAATACATTGTTGAGAACTATTGGTCAATCAATGATGGTCTCTGTTTATGGAATTGTTTTAAATACGGCTTTAGCAAAAGGTGCGGCTGAGAATAAGCACATTACCGTTGACATGATGAACAAATTAATTGATCCGCAAACAGCAAATTCCTTGCCACATCAGCTTTTACCCAAAATGAGACAAATTCTTTTTTCAGGATTGCACAACATCTATGTAGCAACTCTTGTATTATTATTTTTGGGCTTACTTCTTAATGCCTTGGAGTTGAAAAATCGTAAGATTTTGGGCTCGGAATAATAGAGTATTAAAAGTTAAAACGGTGGCTGCTAAAAGATAGCCACCAAGAACATCACTTGGATAGTGAACGCCTAAGAAAATACGGCTATATCCAATTAAAAGAACTATGGAAATACACAATGTACTGATGATTATTTTGAGACTTAATTTCTTAAAAATAAACAAACTAATAACTAAGATTGAAATATATAAGGCAAATGAACTAGCAGAGTGTCCACTGGGAAAGCTATATCCCCCAGCGTAGACATAATGTAAATGGCTAGGACGTGGACGTTTGATAATATTTTTGATCAAACTGTTTAAACCAGCAATTACTACTTTGTTGAGGACTAAGAAAATTCCAGCATAATAATATTTTTTAATAATTAAGAGTAAAAAGATAAATGCGGTTACAACAATAGTTTGAAAAGTATCGCCCATATCGGTGATGATCCGGAAAAAGTCGATGCTTGAGTTGTTGTGATGATAAATTTGATCAATTAATGCTGAATCAAATGTTCCAATAAAAGGTGCATGTGAGGCTACACTGATGCCCCAGCTGATGAATATTATCAATAAAAGTACATTAAAGATGATTTTTTTTTCAGATATTTTCATATTTTTTGATCTCTCTATTGTTTAAGTTTTTGTTAAGAAATATAATAAAGTATAAAGGTTTTGAGGGAGAGCAGATATTTATGGTTATGACACGTCGTGAACGCAAAATCGAAGATAGTCGATTGACTAGATTAAATAATAAAAAAAGTAAGAACGCAAATTTACGTAAGAATATGTCGATTCTAGGATCAAGTATGTTTGTCGGCACTGCTGTAGCTGAAGTTACTAGTATCTCTGCTCCAGCACCCGTTAAGGCTGATGCATTGTCAGTTAGCAATTTGTTAAATCAAAATTCAGCAGTTACAACTACACCCATTAGCTCAACAGGGGTTGGCGATGAGCAGTTTATTGATTATATTGGTAATTCAGCTCGTAAGTTAGCGTCAAATAATGATTTGTACGCTTCAGTAATGATTGCACAAGCAATGGTTGAAAGTGGATGGGGTACAAGTGGACTTGCTAGTTCACCTAATTATAATCTTTTTGGTATTAAAGGTGATTATAAGGGTGAATCAGTTAACATGGGTACACAGGAAGACGACGGAACAGGTAGTCTTTATTCGATAAGTTCCGATTTTAGAAAGTATCCTTCCTACAAGGAATCTCTTGAAGATTATGTTTCTTTACTTCGTGGCGGAACTTCAGGCAACTCGCAGATGTACGCGGGTGCTTGGAAGAGTAATACCAGTTCCTACAAAGATGCTACTAAGTATTTAACTGGTCGTTATGCTACCGATACCACATATGCTGATAAATTGAATAGTGTTATTGAAAAGTATGACTTGACTAAGTTTGATACTGCATCAACTGATAAAGATCAAACATATACAGTTGCACAAGGTGATACTCTACAATCAATTGCAGATAAGTTTAATGTTACAACAGATACTTTGACCAGTTTGAATAATCTTAAAACTGATAATTATATTTATCCTGGTAAGACTTTAATTGTTACTCAAGTTATTGGTTCAAATGGTCAACCATTATCAATGACAAATTTGTCGAATACATCAACGAGTACAAATGATACTGGGAATGTTGGCGATGCTTATGGTACTCAACAAGCTCCAGTTATTGTTCAAGATGAACGTAATGGTGTCAAAAAATATGTAGCATCAGATGATCAAAGTGATTCTTCAACAATTAGTGTTCAAAATGATTACAGTAATGATGATTCTAATTCAGGTAATAGTAAGAATAGTTCAGTTACAGTCCAAAGTGGTGATACAATTGATTCTATTGCTTCACAAGCTGGTACAACAGTTGATAATATCCGCCAATTAAATGGACTAAATTCGGATTTATTGGTTGTCGGACAAACATTAATGGTATAAGATATATAACAACGGAAGTAGTAGATAATAAAATACTTTTCAGAAAGCGCATGGGGATGTGAATGCGTAGGTTTTTATTTTCGAACTCGTCCACTGATAATAGTTGCCGAACTTGAGTAAGTGACTACGTTTTATCCTCGTTAAGGATTTCAAGAGTCGTACTTTAGTACGGAACTTAGGTGGTAACGCGATAACTCGTCCTATGATTAATATATAATCATAGGACTTTTTTTGTATAGGAGGAAAAATATGTACAATCACAATACTGTAGAAAAGAAATGGCAAAAGTATTGGAAAGAAAACGATACTTTTAAAACAACAAATGATCCAAGTAAAAAGAACTTTTATGCTTTGGATATGTTCCCATATCCATCAGGTCAAGGTCTTCACGTTGGACATCCTGAAGGATATACAGCAACTGATATTATTGCCAGAATGAAACGTGCTCAAGGGTATAATGTATTACATCCAATGGGATTTGATGCTTTTGGATTACCAGCTGAACAATATGCATTAAATACTGGTCATACACCAGCAGATTTCACAGAAAAAAATATTCAAAACTTTAAACGTCAAATTAACTCTCTTGGTTTTTCATATGATTGGGATCGTGAAGTTCAAACTACTGATCCTAAGTTTTATAAATGGACTCAATGGATCTTTGAACAAATGTATAAAAAGGGCTTGGCTTATGAGTCCGAAACATTAGTTAATTGGTCACCTGATCTGGGTACCGTTGTTGCAAACGAAGAGATCATTGATGGCAAGACTGAACGTGGTGGTTTTCCCGTTGTTAGAAAACCAATGCGTCAATGGATGTTAAAGATAACTGCCTATGCGGACAGACTTTTAGATGACCTAGACGATATTGACTGGCCAGAAAGTATTAAAGAAATGCAAAGAAACTGGATTGGACGCTCAGTTGGTGCTCAGATTACTTTCCCAGTTGCTGATTCTGATGATAAAATCAATGTCTTTACTACAAGACCTGATACTATTTTTGGTGTTGAATACATGACACTTGCTCCAGAACATAAGCTAGTTGATAAGATTACGACTTCAGAACAAAAAGAAGCCGTTGCTGCTTATAAAGAAGAAGTTTCTCATAAATCAGATCTTGATAGAACGGATTTGAATGATGAAAAAACTGGTGTTTTCACGGGTGCTTATGCAATTAACCCGGTAAATGGCAAGAGAATTCCAATTTGGATTTCTGACTATGTTCTGGTTACATACGGAACGGGTGCTGTTATGGCAGTACCTGCTCATGATGATCGTGATTTTGCTTTTGCTATAAAATTCCATCTACCAATGACACAAGTTATTGAAGGTGATCTTGAATCTGGTGCTATTACAGGTGATGGAAAACATATTAATTCAGATTTCTTAGACGGATTGAATAAAGAAGATGCTATAAATCACGCAGTTGAATACCTAGAGGATAAGGGTATCGGTGAAAAGAAAGTTAATTATCGTCTTCGTGATTGGGTCTTCTCTCGTCAAAGATATTGGGGTGAACCAATTCCTGTTATTCATTGGGAAGATGGCACAACTTCATTAGTACCAGAGGATGAATTACCATTGAAGTTGCCTGAAGATTCAGATATTAAACCATCGGGTACCGGCGAAAGCCCATTAGCAAACTTGACAGATTGGGTAAATGTGGTTGATAAGAATGGACGTAAAGGTCGTCGTGAAACTAATACTATGCCACAATGGGCTGGTTCATCATGGTACTACTTGAGATATATCGACCCACATAATGACAAAGAATTGGCTGATTATGACCTATTGAAACAATGGTTGCCAGTTGATCTTTATATTGGTGGAGCAGAACATGCTGTGTTGCACTTGTTGTATGCAAGATTCTGGCATAAAGTACTGTACGATTTAGGCGTTGTTCCAACTAAGGAACCATTCCAAAAACTCTTTAATCAAGGTATGATCCTTGGAAAAGGTCATGAAAAAATGTCTAAATCAAAGGGTAATGTTGTTAATCCTGATGATGTTGTTGATTCATATGGTGCAGATACGTTGAGAACTTATGAAATGTTTATGGGACCATTAGATGCTTCAATTGCCTGGTCTGAAAATGGACTTTCAGGTTCTTCTAAGTTCTTAGATCGTGTATGGAATTTGTTTGTCAATGATGATGATTATAGTACTATTAAAGAAGACTATTTGACTGATACCAATGATGGTAAACTTGATAAAGTTTATAACGAAACCGTCAAAAAGGTAACTGAAGATTTTGATGCTTTGCATTTTAATACTGCTATCTCACAAATGATGGTCTTTGTTAATGAAGCTCACAAGGTTGATCATATGCCTAAGACCTATGCTGATGGAATAGTTCAATTGTTGGCTCCAATTGCGCCGCACATGATGGAAGAACTTTGGAGTAAATTCGGACATACTGAATCTATTTCATATGCAAAATGGCCAACATATGATGAAAGTAAATTAGTTTCAGATACAGTTGAAATTATTATTCAAGTAAATGGTAAGTTAAGGGATAAAGTTGAAGTTGCTAATGGAACGTCAAAAGAAGATTTAGAAAAACTTGCTACAGATGATGAAAAGGTTCAAAAATTTATTGGTGATAAGAAGATTGTTAAGGTTATTGTAATTCCTAATAAAATTGTTAATATTGTTGTTAAATAATAAAAGAGCTTCGGAATTATTCCGAAGCTCTTTTTGATATTAAAGATATTTAGATAATTACGTCTAAAATAATATATTATATGAAGAAAATTAACGAATAATTACGTAAAACGGAGTGTTTTGAGTGAGTTTTTATTTTTAAGTACTCTTAACAAGAATTTCTTATTTGGAAGAGTATTTTACAAATCCTTTATTTTGCAAAGTAAATCTATTTTTTAGAAATAAATTTGCTTTTTAGCGAATTTAAGTGTAATTTAAAATTTTTAGGAAGAGAACTTTGCTATAATTAAATGGACAGTTTTTAAGGTGGTGCATGTTTTGAGCGGAAATAATAACCGTGCTGAGGAAGAGGTTATGCCAGTAATGGACCCTGAGGATTCCTCGCAAGATACTATGCTACGAGGATCAGCTTGGATGACGGCTGGTAGTATCTTTTCACGTATTTTGGGAGCAATATATATTATCCCATGGATGGCTTGGATGGGTTCTTATTATCCAGCTGCTAATGCGTTATTTGCTAAAGGCTACAATATTTATAGTTTATTTTTGATTATTTCGACTGCAGGTATTCCAGGTGCAATTTCGAAACAAATCTCACATTACAATGCTTTGGATCAATATTCAACTGGTAATAAGTTATTTAAACATGGCCTTAAGATAATGACCTTTATGGGAGTTATATTTGGTGCAGTGATGTATTTTGGTGCTCCAGTATTAGCAACTTTATTTACAGATGGAGATCCTAGAAGTATTCCTGTTATTAAGTCATTGGCGGTTGCAGTTTTGATAATTCCAATTCTTAGTATCCTGAGAGGGTATCTTCAAGGATATTCTGACATGGCGCCTTCAGCTATTTCTCAATTTATTGAGCAAATTGCTCGTGTTATTTATATGTTGATAGCAACGTATATTATCATGGTTGTCAATAAAGGTAGCTATATTAATGCTGTTGTTCAATCAACATTTGCCGCTTTTATAGGTGCTGCAGTTGCAATTGGGATTCTAATATTGGCTTTATTGCGTCGATTGCCGAAACTGAGGCGATTATCACGTAACGGTCAACCAGTTGCTGATGTAAATGAGAATAATTTTACTAAAGAAATTTTTGAACAAGCTGTTCCATTTATTATTTTAGATGCAGGGATTACTTTCTTCAATTTATATGATCAATCGACATTTAATCAATTCATGAGATTATTTGTGAATGCAACTGGCGCACAATTGGATAATTACTATTCATTATTTGGTTTTCAAGCTAATAAGTTAATCATGATCATTGTTTCTCTTTCAACAGCAATGGCTGTGACAGCAGTTCCAATTCTTTCCGGATTATATTCTAAAGGAAATAAAGAAGATATCGAAGATCAGATTTCTAATACTTTGGAATTGTTTTTCTTCATTATGATTCCCGCTTCATTAGGAATGTATGCAGTTGCACAACCATTGTGGACAACATTTTATCGTTATGATTCCTTGGGAGTTTTGATGTTACAATTTTCGTCAGTTATTTCAATTCTACTGGGATTATTCACAGTTTTGTCGGCTGTTTTACAGGCGTTATATCGTAATAGATTGGCAATTAAATATTTTGTTTATGGATTCATTGTTAAGGTGGTAGCACAACTACCAATGATTTGGTTATTCCATGAGTTTGGTCCTTTGGTGGCAACAAGTATTGGTATGGCGGTTGTTTGCTGGTTAATGTTACGTGAATTACATTCCGTTTATCCGTTTGATACCGGAAGAATTTCGCGTCGTATCAGTGGAATTATTTTATTCTCATTGATTATGTTTATTTCAGTCATGATTGTTAATTTCATTGTTTTCCATTTTGTGGGTAACTCAGATCGAATTATCAGTGTGGTAGTTTTGATATTAGAAGCAGGTCTCGGTGGTGTAGTTTATGGTTACTTGGTTTTGAAGACATCATTGGCTGATAAAATTTTGGGAGTACGTGTCGAAAGAATTAGAAGAATTTTTAATATTAGATAAAAATACAAAAAATATTAACACGAAAGTTAAAAATGAGCTAGTAATCAATTTTGATTGCTAGCTTCTTTTTTGAATAAAACAAATTATTTTTCTAGATGTATTGAGAAATGAACTCAGTTACTAAATTAGTTATTCGTGGTTGCCAAAATCTGGGGTCCATATGTTTGGCATCGCGTACGACGATAAATTCTGTCGGAATATTATTATCAGATAATTTATTGTTAAGCCTGTCAGCATTGATTAGGGGAACAATTGAATCTTCAGTCCCATGAAGGATAAAGAAAGGAACGGTCTGTGAATTAATGTATTCCAATGGATTAGCACGCTTATTTAATGTAGGAGCTTGGTCTGGCTTTTTACCTAAGAAATTTTGATAAATAAGATCATGAGTATCATTTAGGGTGCTCTGCATAGTAGTCAAGGGGTCGACTACGCCAGACCAAGTAACAACAAGATTGATATTGCTCGAATAGTTTAAATTTTGACCAACATCAAATTTTTCAATGCCATTGGTTACTCCTAACATCGTTGCTAAGTATCCTCCGGCTGATTCACCCATAGCGATTATTTTTTTAGTGTCAATTTGATATTTTTCTGATTGACTTTTGATGTAACGAATTGCTGCTTTAACATCTTGTAATTGACCGGGAAAACGAACTTTATTACTATCTCGATATTCAACATCAACGATTACAAACCCTTTTCTCGCATAGTCAATTAAATTGGCTAGGTGGATATTGTAATCAATATCCATCCAGGCACCACCAGAGAACCAAAAGATAACTGGAAATTTTTTTTCATCAAACCTTTTATCATGTCGGATTATCGAAAGATGGAGATCTCTAGTAGTTTGGTGGAGCCAACCGGGTACCTGAGCGTAAGTAATATTGCTGTCGATCAGTAGTCTATCTTGATCCAGATTCACGTCGATAATTTTTTTCAAAGTTATTTACTACTCCTTGAACTGTATTTAGACATATACTTGGGCAGTTTATCGATTACTTTAGTTGGCAAAACAACATATTCTTTTTGATTTATTTTATCAGCAATTGTGCTGTGAATTAGTAAAGCCGCCGAAATTGTTTGGACCGAATATCCAAATTGACCTACAAAGCCTGCAATAATACCAGTCAATGTATCGCCCATACCACCAGTTGCCATTCCAGGGTTTCCAGCTGCTATTTTTAAAATTTGGTCCTGATAGTAGATTTCAGAGAAATGTTTTTTTAGTACTAGGACTGACTTAGAATTTAATTCTTGAAGTTTTTGAAGATTATTGGCAACGGTTTGGTTAGGAATATCTAAGTTTGATAACCGTTGCCATTCTCCTTGATGAGGAGTCATGATTATATTAGATGGGGTGTCCAATATAAATTTTTCCTCAGCAATAACGGTAAGGGCGGAAGCATCGAAGATGACTGTTTGTTTGGCGGTAGTGTTTTCAAGAACTGTCTTGACTAATCCCTTGGCTATGCTTGAGGTACCAAGACCAGGTCCAATTGCTATGACGGAATTATTATGGATAGCATTTAATAATTCTTTTTTATGATGATAATCAAGTGTCATTGCTTCAGGAATTTTGACATTTAAAGCGGTGAATTTTTCTGGAGTGGTCGCAACAGTAACCAGACCGGCACCTGAGGCGATGGCAGCACTGCTGCAAAGAATGGCTGCCCCACCGAAGAGAGTAGAACCAGCTATTATTAAAACTTTTCCATAATTGCCTTTGTAAGATTCAGGATTTCTTGGTTTGATAACCTGAGTTAGAACATTTTTACTAATATTTTTCATTACAATGGCCTCCATTTGTAGTATCATTTTAATTGTAATCTAATTTAGGGATTATTTGTATTGATATGCCGCTGTGGCGGAATTGGCAGACGCGCAGTGTTCAGGTCGCTGTCTAGTTTTCTAGGTATGGGTTCGAATCCCACCAGCGGTATTCAGATAGTTTCATATAATTTCAAAAGAGACTAAAACCATTGATAATATTGGTTTTAGTCTCTTTTTATTTTTCTTTAATTTTATATAAATGCAAAACGTTTTGCACAGCATTTTGCACAATAAAAAAGTGTTCACAAATCGTGAATACTCTAACTGAATAAACTATTTATTTTTGAATTTTCATCGTTAATACTTTTTTCCATCGAATGAGAATATATTTTCAACGTCATTTCAGGGTTTACATATCCAATTCGGCGATATATATAATAGGCTAAGCCAGTGAGTAAAAAGGTAAGAGCACAATACCAATTTCTAAATACAAGATTCAAAGGGACGGCATAGTTTTTTATAAAAATATTCAGATTGTCCTTTAATTTATTCATCGAAGATTTTTACAGCTCTATATGAAGTATCTGTTCTTTAGTAAAACCTTATCAAACGTGACAGTATAGACTTTAAATAGACACAGTAGAGCATTTATACGGAATCATTGTAGCAGTTAGTCAATTATGACTGGCCTCTTTACGGATGTGTACTTTCAGGTGGAAAGAAGTATAATTAACTATAAATAAGTCTGGGGGATTATATATTATGAAAAAAATTATAAAAGTAGGACTAATTTCAGCTTTGGCATTGACTTCATTTATTGAATTTAGTGCTACTAATGTTCAAGCTAGTGCAGTTCCTGACTATGTTCATACATATAAGGTTGAACGAGTTTTGGCAAAGGGTAATCAAGATATGAATGGAACTGATTTATTCAATTTTTCGTTAGTCACAAATCGAGCTCTTGGTGCGAATACGGATTGGAAATTTGATCAAACTGCCTTCAACAATAGTAATGTAAGTGGAAATAAGACTATGTTAAGAGTAGCTACTAATGAGTGGGTTTCTAAACAAAATGTTGCTACTGTTTATAATACTGAAAATGGTGACACACAGGGAACAAAAGAACCTACTAAAGTTTATAGCTTAGATTATAAAACATATTCTATGAATGACACTGGAAAGATTTTGCCAATAGGTCTTTGGAAATCAGGTAAAATAATCGATATGCCCGATGGAGTATCATATACACAGATTGCAACTAATGAATGGATTCCCGTAGTAGGTGCATAATAACTATTAATTAAAGATTAAATTATGTTGTCGTAATGAACCTCTCATGTTGGAGAAATCTAACGGAGGTTTTTTTTATGTCAAAAAATTATTCTTGAAAAACTAACTCAGAAAGTACTTTAGTCAATGACTCAGCAGTTATAGGAGTGCTTTTCTCCTTTAAGATGTCTTCTAGCTTACTTTTAATATTCCTTTGGCGAAGTTTTTTTAAATATTGAAAACCAAGTATAGTCAAACCATTTAATTTAATCAAAGTAACGTATTTTAAAGGACTAATTATTCCAGAAATCAGACCATCATTAATCATTTGAATTGTCATTTTTTGCATGTCTTGAATTAAAAACTGATTAATGTTATCACTGGCTATATAGTCTTTAACGGTTTGATAACGTTGAGAGTCGTCTAATAATTCTTGAAAATCTTGAGGATTTTTTTCAGCAAGAATTTCAAGGATCATTTTATACATATCAAAATTATTCATTTTTTCACGGCCTTTCTCCTAAATTATAAATTAAAATAATCTAAAAGAAAGGTTAGTACTATATGTCTATTTTTTAATTACAAAAAATTTGCATAAGATACCTGAAAACGTTCATAATTAAAGATAGAAAGAATTTAGGAGATTGGGAATATGATAAAAGAATTTAAAGATTTTATAAGCCGTGGTAATGTAATGGACTTAGCAGTTGGTGTTATCATGGGGGCTGCTTTTACAGCAATTGTTCAATCATTGGTATCAAATCTTATTAATCCATTAATTGGTTTGTTTTTGGGAAAAATAGACTTGACTAATTTGGTTTTTAAAGTTGGTGATGCAACGTTTAAGTATGGTACTTTTATAGAATCAATCATCAATTTCTTGATCATTGCTTTTGTAGTGTTCTTATTGGTAAAGGTTATGAACAAGGTTATTAAAAGTCGTGAAGAGGAACCAGAACCAGAAGATACTAAGGAAGATGAAATGGTTATGTATTTGAAGAAGATTTCAGATTCTTTGGATGAAAAGAATAAAGAGAACTAAAAATTATTAATAATGTATTCAACTCATGAGTAGAAAAAATAGGGCCTAGTGGTTAAAAATAATCACTAGGCCTTATTTTCGTATTTAATATATTCGTTCAAAAACTTCACATAGACAAGGAATTTGATTATTAAATTCTTTGCCAGCTTCTTGATATTCTTTTTTAAAGAAATCTTCGTGTATTTGACGCCAATATTCTAAGGTACGATCTCCTTCTCCCTCGTGATAGGCATGTTCAGCACTGACTTGATCAAAGGGAATTACCTCGGTAACCAGTGTTTTAGTAATACAGATTGGATCTTCGTTACCATCTAGAATGATATTGTAATCACCAACTTGAGGCATATATTCATTTGGTTTATAAAGATCATATGATGAGGAGGTAGCGGTTTTAGTACCATCGTAAACTAGTTTAGCTAACAATTGTGGATCACCACCGAAGCTGGTAATGTCTCCTAATGGATAATAAAGTGAATTTTTATCTCTTAAAAAATTAAACCAATAATCTTGAATCTTTTCTTTGTCCATAAGAACCTCTCCATCAACTAATTTATGTTTATATTATAAATTAGTTTAAGAAAAAAGTCTGAATTAATTAATGGTTTCGCTTAATAGGTAACTCGACTACGAATTCGCTACCATGTGGCAAGTTATCACGTACAAAAATATTTCCATGATGGAGCTCAACGATTTGTTTAGCAATTGCCAAGCCTAATCCATGTCCACCACTATTAGTGTTTCTGGATTTGTCAACACGATAAAAGCGACCAAAAATTTTCTTTTTGTCATTATCAGCAACGCCCACTCCAGTGTCAGAAATAATGAATTGATATTTGGAACCTTCGATTTGATCGTAGATTTTAATAGTGCCATTTTGGGGTGTATATTTAGTGGCATTATCTAATAGAATAATCAATAATTGTTTGATCTTATCGCGATCTAAGTTAAGCACTGGTTTATGTAAAAGATTAATCTGAAAAACTTTTGACTGTGAATTGATGATATCTTTGAATGGCTCAATTGGATCTTTTAAAAAGAAATCAGGGGTGGTTAATTCAAAGTTTGATTGAGTCGTGGCGGAATCGGAACGAGCTAAAACCAACAGATTATTTGTTAATGAATTTAGACGATTAACTTCATCAAGTGAAACGGAAATTGCCTCGGCTTCATCAATAATAGTTTTATTGGGCTTGGTTAACATATATTCTAATTTACCTTGAATAATTGTTAATGGTGTTCTTAGTTCATGTGCAGCATCATTAACGAATTCAGTCTGCTGCTTCCAAGACTTCATAATAGGCAACATATTGATCCTAGATAGGAAATAGGAAACTACCAAGGCAATGACCCAGAAGATAAAGAAGGTAATTATTAATATTTTTTCAAAATTTTCGATGGCCTGGATTTGTGTATCAATGTTTTGCATAATCAAAACGTAATGACCAGCATACATAGGGTTATTATTTTTTTTAGATACTTTTATTAGCATGGAACGAAAGTTCATATTTTTAACAACTAAAGTTTGTTTAACATTGATATTTCTTTTGTTTAACTTTATATTTTTCAAAACTGAATAGCGATTACCTAAACTGGATTTATTAAGTAATTTACCTTGATCATCAAAAACCAGAATAGAAGCTTGAAAAGGAGCTTTGGGGTCTGGTTTTTTATTTTGACCATCGGGATCATGAGGATCAGGATCAATTTCCTTTTTTGCCATATTAGGTTGTTTCTTAATTGAAACGACTTGATTACGGATGTCCTTATCGATACTACGATAAGTCGATGATTGAAAGAGGTTAAAGATAATTATTCCCAAGGTTAAAAAGAGAACAGCGAAAGATACCATGATAGAAAGAAACAGTTTAAATTGCTGGCGACGGGTAATTTTACTTTGTCTAGTTTTCTGTGTCATCTTGAAAAATATACCCAACATTTCTAATAGTTTTAATTAGACTGTCATTTTCAGAAGGACGCAATTTTTTTCGTAGATTACTCATGTATACTTCAACGACAGTGATAGATGTATCGGAATCAAATCCCCAAATTCTTTCAAAGATTTGATCCTTGGTTAAGATAGTATTTTTATTTTGTAATAAATATACTAATAAGTCGTATTCTTTGCCATTCAGTGCAACTTGTTCGCTGTTAGCAATAATATCATGGCTATTTAAATTAACCTCAAGATTTCTAATTTTTAGAACTGAATCATCTGCAAGGGCACCGCTTCTTTTCAAGAGAGCTTTAACTCTTACTTGTAATTCCTCACGATGGAAGGGTTTTGTTAAATAGTCGTCAGCACCTAAGTTAAAGCCATGAATTTTATCATCTATTTCGGCTTTAGCCGTCAAAATCAAAACTGGAGTATTGATTTTATCATCCCGAATATTTTTTAAAACATCATAACCGTTCATTTCTGGAAGCATAATATCTAAAATAATTAAATCATAAACGTCTTCACTTGCCGCAAACTTACCGCTTAGACCGTCATTTTCAATATCAACTTCTGAAAAGTCTGATAAGAACGAAGCAATATTGTTAGCTAAGTTTTCATCATCTTCAACTACTAGGATTCTAATATTATTTGGCATTGTACTCTCCTTATTAATTTCTAATCATAATTATAAAACATATTTTTTGATTTAAGCTTAATTTAAGTTAGTTTGGCTAATCTGGTCCTTGTCGTTAAGAAAGGAATTTGAACAGATGAAAAATAATTTACAGTTAAAACCGATTTTAATTTCGATTTTAGTTTATTCGATCATTTGTTTCTTTGTAAATATAGCTATTTAAGGATAGGAGAAGATAAATGATGGAATCAAAAGAACCAAGTCGTGTTCAGAAAAACGAAAAAAGTAATTTTTTTAATAAATTAAGAACTATTAAATATGATTATTGGTTAATTGCTATTTTAATTTTAGCAGCTTTCTTGTATGCCTGGAACATTTGGGAAGCAGGAGAGGCCAATAATTTTTATACCGCTGCTATTGTCAGTATGACTAAGAGTTTTAAAAACTTCTGGTATGCCAGTTTCGATCCAGCGGGATTTATTACAGTTGATAAACCACCAGTTGCACTCTGGTTTATGACAATTAGTGCCAAAATCTTCGGAGTATATGGATGGAGCGTTGTTTTACCATCGATTCTCTTTGGGATTGGTTCAGTTTATCTAATCTATAATATGGTAGCAAAAAAATTCGGTAGAATACCTGCTCGAATTGCTGCTTTAGTAATGACTTTAACACCAATTGTCGTTGCAGATTCCAGAACTAACAATATGGATGCAACCTTAGTATTTTTCCTGCTATTATCATTTTGGTTCGTTCAAAAAGCCGTTGATAATAAACAGCAACGTTATTTATGGATTGGATTTGCCTTAATTGGTTTTTCATTCAATATTAAAATGCTACAAGCATTTATGGTTCTACCAGCTCTTTATTTGTATTATTGGATAGCTGCCAACTTCAAATGGAATAAGAAATTGCTTCATTTATCCATTGCTACAGTATTTCTGGCAGTTTTTACTTTAATTTGGCCATTGTCGATTGATATGACAAATTCATCAAATCGGCCATATGAGGGTGGTTCAGAAACTAACTCAGCTCTAGAACTTGCTTTTGGATACAATGGTACTCAGCGTTTACTTGGACAAACTACTGGTACAGGCGGGGCTTTCCCAGGAATGGGATCTTCAAAGAAGAGTAGTAAGTCGATGACACCGCCATCAGGTAGTAGCTCTAAAAAACCAAGTGGAACTAAATCATCAAGCAATGCCCCAACTCCACCCAATGGAACTAAAAAGTCTGCCTCAGGGAACCCTCCAACTAAACCAACTGGTTCAAAAAATGGTGCACCTTCAATGAAAGGTCAACCTGGTGGAACTAAAGGCGGTGCTGGTAATGCCACTGGAGGCGGTGGTGCTTTCAATATTGGTACTGCTGGACCATTTAGATTGTTTCAAAAAGAATTAGGACCACAAATTAGTTGGGTAATGTTAATTGCTGTCTTTGGATTAATTTCCAGTTATGCATATTATCGTGACCCTAAGAAAAAATGGTATGCCCTTAATGAGCAAAGAAAAGATCTTTGGCTTTGGGTTGGCTGGTTGGTTCCAGTAGCGGGATTCTTCTCAGTCGCTAGTTTCTTCCATCCATATTATACGATCATGTTGGCACCAGCAATGGCTGTCTTAGCTGGTATTGGCATTTATACTATGATTAAACAATGGCGTGAGAAATCAATGTGGGCAATGTTGTTGCCAATTTCGATTTTAACCACAAGTGTTTTACAAGCGTGGTATCTAATGGATTATTACCAGACCTTAGCTTGGATTTTATTAGTCGCTGGAATAATAATTTCAATTCCATTGTTTGTATTACCATGGATCGCTATTAAATTGAGAAATAAACGTGTTTGGCCTATTGTGGCTTTAATAATTGTAATGCTGGCTCCAACGTGGTGGTCATTAACACCAACTTTAGCCGGTTCTAGTGATGGGATTCCAAGTGCTGGACCAAGTTTGCTTTCAGCAGGTGGTGGCGAAGGAGGCATGGGTGATTTCCAGATTGATTCAACGCTACTTAAATATCTTAAAAAACATCAAGGCAATGCTGAATACTTGTTTGCAACAGATGATTCAAGTACAGCTGCTCCATATATTATTAAAACCGGCAAGGCCGTAATGGCTATGGGTGGTTTCAATGGAACCGATAAAGCCATATCGCTTAAACAATTTAAGAAACTTGTTAAAGAAGGAAAAGTTAAGTATTACTACTCAGGCGGTAAGACGGGCGGTTCCAATAATGAGATTGTCAGTTGGATTAAAAAACACGCTAAGAAAGTTAAATTAAGTAACAGTAGCAATACACAAACAAACGCTTCAAGTTCTGTTACAGTAGCTTCTAAGCAGAAATCAAGTACGGCTGCTCCAAGTAGTCAAGCTCCTGGTTCTTCTTCAAATTCAACCCCACCAGCAAAACCAAGTGGTAGTTCAAGTAGTGCTCCATCTGGTGGAAAAGCACCAAGCGGCAGTAAGGCCCAAAATAATGCCGGAGGAGCTCCAGCCTCAAATAAAGCTCCAAGTGGAACAAAGAAGAAATTAACTAAGGCTCAACTTAAAAAGATGAAGAAGTCAGCTAAGTCTGGATCACAATCAATGGGCGGTGGTATGGGTGGCCCTGGTCAATCAGGAACCTTATACGATCTGTCAAGTATTTATAAATAGTTGCTGAAAGGAATGTTATTATGAAAAATCAATTAATTTCAATTGTTTTACCAGTCTTTAATGAAGAAGCTGGTATTCAGGCCACGATTGATACTTTGCTTAATTATGTTGAACAACAAGAAGAAAATTATGAATTGGTTTTCGTTGATGATGGGTCAACAGATAAGTCCGTTGCAATTATTAATCGAGCTATTGATCAACATGACAATATTAAACTAGTCGAATTTTCTAGAAACTTTGGACATCAATTGGCAATAACTGCCGGTCTCCAGTATACGAAAGGGGATGCAGTAGTTGTGATGGATGCCGATCTGCAGGACCCTCCGGAGGTTATCCCCCAAATGATTGAAAAGTGGAATGAAGGCTATGAGATAGTTTATGGTAAGAGAATGCAAAGAGATGGTGAAACTATCTTCAAAAAATTCACTGCCAAAATTTTTTATCGTACCTTTAAAAAATTAGCTACAATTGATATGCCTTTAGATACAGGAGATTTTCGTTTAATGGATCGTAAAGCTGTACACCAGCTTTTGAAACTACACGAGCAAGATCCCTTCGTTAGAGGTCAAGTTACTTGGATTGGATTTAAACAAACAAGTGTTCAATATCATCGCCAAGAAAGAATTGCTGGTGAAACTAAATATCCACTTTCAAAGATGGTTAAATTAGCATTAGATGGAATTACATCTTTTTCAATGAAGCCATTACAATTTGTTAATATTTTTTCAGTTGTTCCATTGGTTAGTGGAGTTTTTACTTTAGGATATTTAATTGCTAGCGGCAATTACAATGTTGCGTCTGTTGGTGTAACAATTCTATTATTTACCCTAGGATTATTGATGTTATCCATTGGTATTCTTGGAAGTTATCTGGGCCGAGTGTTGGATCAAGTTAATAATCGTCCTCGCTTTATTGTAAGTAAAACAGAAGGATTTGAAGAACGTAATAAAGGGATACATCATTTTACAGCAAGGCAAATAAATAATTAGAAAAAATCTTTTTTATCTGAAAAGTTTTCATACTTTTTAATTATCAGTTAATGTGTTACAGTAATGGTAAATTTGATAGTTATAAAAGTTGTTTGATGGACAACTGATTCTTATCAAATTGAACATGAACTATCCCATTCATAAAAAAGAAGCTGACGAACACCCAGTCGTCAGCTTCTTTTTTTTTATTTTAATAAACATCTCCGTTATAAATAGAATTTTTAACGATAACATAGTCAACTTTGCGTAGGGATTTAAGATCTTTGCCACCAGCATATGAAATAGATGATTGCAGGTCTTGTTGCATTTCATTTAAGGTATCTTTGATTTCACCCTTATAAGGAATCAGCATTCTTTTACCCTCAACATTTTTGTATTCGCCTTTTTGATATTGTGAGGCAGAACCAAAATATGCTTTATACTTTTGACCATCTTTTTCTATTACTTTACCAGGTGATTCATTGTGCCCAGCAAGTAAGGAACCAATCATGACCATATCTGCTCCAAAACGAATTGATTTAGCAATATCGCCATCATTTCTAACACCGCCATCGGCGATAATAGGTTTGCTAGCAGCCTTAGCACATAATCTAATAGCGGCTAATTGCCAACCTCCAGTACCAAAGCCCGTTTTTAATTTGGTAATACAAACCTTACCTGGTCCGATTCCAACTTTTGTTGCATCGGCGCCCGCGTTTTCTAATTCACGGACAGCTTCAGGAGTACCAACATTACCAGCAATTAAAAATGAATTAGGTAAATTATTTTTAATGTATTTGATCATTTCAATTACACGATCACTGTGACCATGTGCAACATCAATGGTAATGTAGTCGGGCTTTAGATTTTCTGCCACTAGTTGATCGATGAAATTAAATTCTTCTTCTTTTATACCAACACTAATAGAAGTAAATAGTTTTTTACGATTCATATCTTTAATAAAATCGATTCTTTTTTCCGGCTCAAAACGGTGCATAACGTAAAAATAATCATTGGCAGCTAATTTTTCTGCTAAAGTCTCGTCAATGATAGTTTGCATATTGGCTGGAACAACGGGAATTTTGAATGTCTTTGGTCCAAATTTAATACTTGTGTCACATTCTGATCGGCTATCAACAATACATTTATTCGGAATTAGTTGAATATCTTCATAATCAAAAACTTGCATTTTATTATCCACTCCATTAATTACGAACAATTATTATTTTTATACACATTTTCGTTCGTACCTTTAATTTACATGGTAATAGTAAAAATGTCAAATTTAAATTGTTATTATTGTTGTTCACTGTGATAAAATTTTCTTATATAATAATTTCAGTATTAAATGGTGAAATTATTGAAAATGTTATGAAAAGATTTGACACTAACATTTGTAATTGGTATTATCATCATATTATTAATAGAACGGCATATTAATAACGTTTATTAGTGACCTCAAAAAAATCGGTATATCCAATAGGAGTGGTAAAAAGTGCACAATTATACTGCAGAAGATATTACAAAAATGGTTAAGGATGAAAACGTTGAGTTTATCTGTTTAATGTTTACAGATATTAACGGAATCATTAAGAATGTGGAAGTTCCTGTTTCTCAATTAGATAAGGTCTTGGCAAATAAGATTACCTTTGATGGTTCATCAATCGATGGTTTTACACGTATTGAAGAGAGTGATATGTTATTGCATCCCGATTTGTCAACATGGTTAATTTTCCCATGGGGTGAAGAACATGGACGTGTGGCTCGTTTGATTTGTGATATTTATAAGACGGATGGTACACCATTTGAAGGTGATCCACGTGTTAACTTAAAGAGAATCATCAAGAAAATGCATGACATGGGATATACGCATTTCAACATTGGACCAGAACCAGAATTCTTCTTGTTCAACAGAAATGAACATGGTAATCCAACTTTACATTTGAATGATGACGGAAGTTATTTTGATTTTTCACCCGTTGATTTAGGTGTTAATGTTCGTAAAGATATTGTTCTAGGACTTGAGAAGATGGGCTTTGAAGTTGAAGCTAGTCACCATGAGGTCGCTCCTGGACAACAGGAAATTGATTTTAAATATCAAGATGCACTTGAAGCTGCTGATAGTATAGAAACTTTCAAGTTAGTTGTTAAAACAATTGCTAAGGAACATGGATTATATGCTACCTTTATGCCAAAACCTGTTCAAGGTATTAATGGCTCGGGGATGCACATTAATATGTCCTTATTCAAGGGTGAAGATAACATCTTTGATGATGAAAACGATATGTTGTCAGATACAGCAAAACAATTTTTAAGTGGTATTTTAAAGCATGCTCGTGCTTTGACTGCTGTTAATAATCCAACTGTTAATTCATATAAGCGTTTAGTGCCAGGATATGAAGCTCCTACATATATTGCTTGGTCAAGTAAAAACCGTTCACCATTAGTTCGTGTACCTGCTGCAAAGGGTAAATCAAAACGAATTGAAATGAGATCTGTTGATCCAACAACTAATCCATATTTGGCTATTGCATGTATTTTGGATGCAGGTCTTGATGGAATCGAAAGTAATTATGATTTGATGCCAGAAGTAAAAGATAATATTTATGAAATGTCAGAGGATAAACGTCGTGATGCTGGAATCGTCGATCTTCCTTCAACTCTTCATAACTCATTGAAAGCATTGCGTAAGGATGAGTATGTTCAACAATCCTTAGGTAAGGGCTTAACGAATAGTTTCTTTGCTGCTAAAAATGCCGAATGGGCAAGATATCAACAAACAGTTTCACAATGGGAAAGAGATACATACATGTCTCAATATTAAAATTAATTATATTTAAATTTTTGAGGTATTAATCCCCAACAATTCAAATTTGAATTGTTGGGGATTTTTTTACAAATAGCGGATTCAGCGAGTATACTTATAATAATCTATCAAAAAGGGGATGCTGCTATGATATATTCAATTGGGGAAGTAGCAGATAAAACGGGACTTTCTAGCTATACTTTACGTTATTATGATAAAGAGAGTTTAATGCCCTTTGTTCATCGTGGGAATAATGGACGTCGTGAGTTTACAGAAAATGATATGGATTTTATTGAATTAATTTCTTGTTTAAAGGAAACTGGAATGTCTTTAAGGGAGATTCGCGAATTTGTTAATATGTCCATGAAGGGAAATTGTACATTAGAGCAACGTTTAGCAATGTTTAAGCGTCAACGAGCAGAGGTTATTAGACAAATAGCCCAATCTCAGCAATATTTAGAAAAATTGGATCATAAAGTTAAGTATTTTGAAGCAGCATGTGAAGCTGGAACAGAAGACGGTTTGGAAGATTTCTGCGATACATTGGAAGCAGCTTCAAAAGCAAATCAGTTCATGAATAACTAAATTTTTTTATCCAAACTTTTTTCTGGAAATTACGGTTCTTAAATGTTAATATTTGGCGTAATCAAAATTCAGATTACTGCTTTCCCCCCAGAGAGCATAAAAGGGTCGCAACTTAGTTGCGGCCCTTTTTTAGTCTCTAGTAATACTTAAAATGGCGGATGTTTTCAATGAATTGTGGTTATCTTTGCCGATCGTAATCCAATCAGCAGCACTGATTAATCCTTCAAGCTTGTTTTCTTCATCATCTTCAGTGACTTTACCATCTTCAAAGCCACCTTTGAAAATACAATCAAGGTAATAATTATCATCATTACTTGCCATAACAGATGATTGATATTTCCAAGCAATGATATATGTTTCTTCAGTTATATGAATACTACGACCATTTACTAAATTGATATTTAGTGTCATGAATACCGCCTCCTTAATTATAAGTATAGCAAAATTATAAATCAAAAAAGATTATTTGAACTAATAATATTAATTTATGGGTACTTAAAGAATATTTTTTATTATTTCTAATAAAATGAAGAATTAAAATAGAGAGTATAATATAATTTATAGCTGAACAATCATATTGAGGGGATTTAAGAAATATGAAGAAATTGTTTTTGGTGTTATTGATTTTTCCTATTTTAATAGTTTCAGGCTGCCATAAAGAAAATAAGGTAGAGTTACCGGCAAATAAAGATAGTAATTTTATTATGTCGGATACTTACGGCAACTATAATGTTCAAGAGAAAAAACTTTATCAATTCTTTGAGAAGAAAATGGTTACGAACAAGGGAATCTATACAAATTATTTGAATATAACAAGTAAAAATCAAGGCACAGCCGTTGGACATGATATGTTATCTGAGTCCTCTGGATTTTGGCTGGAATATTTAGTTTATGAGCATAAATATAAAGAATTTAGGGAATTCTATAAGGTTACAAAGAAGACTTTTGATCAGGGGAGTCAATTTAGTTATTTGTATAATCCTCAAAATAATAAAAAGTCAAATGTTAATGCAACGCTTGATGACTTGCGGATCATACGTTCTTTACAGATGTATTATGAAGCAACTGGCAATAGTAAGTATCGTTATGAAGCCGCAAAACGATTCACAATGTTGAAAAGTAATGTTATAAAAAAAGGAAGATTGACCGATTTTTATGACGTGAAGGCAAAAAGGGCTAGTTCAGATAGTTCTCTAGCCTATTATGATTTTCTAACGTTGAAGTATTTTGAATCTGATTCTAAGCAAGATAAAAAATACTATCAAAATCAAGTTAAAATGGTTCAAAGAGGCTATCTAGGAGATGCGTTCCCACTTTATGCTTCAAGTTATTCTTGGCAAAGTGGAGCATATAGCGACAAAGATTTGAATACTTCTGAAGCGTTAGAAACAATTTTGCATTTATCAGAGGTGGGTAAGTGTAAAAAAGTTACCTTAAATTGGTTGGCACGACAAGTTAAAGAACACAAATTATATAATAGTTATTCAATTGACGGGGCGGCAATAGATAAAAATCAATCTTCTGGTAGTTATGCCTTGGCAGCAATGATATTTGCAAAAAATAAAGATGAAAAAATGTATCATTACACTATGAATGTGATGTGGAGATCACAGGTAGAAGATAAAAGCTCACCAATTTATGGTGCTTTGGGCATCAAGAGACAAAAACAAGCATATTCGTTTAACAATTTACTTGGTCTAGTCTCATCAAAATATTAAGGAAATAAGTTTTGAATAAATACATTAATATATGGTTCAATAAATTTCAAAAGTATATTTCCCCAGCCATGATGGCAATGATTTTAGCGGCCATGATTAGTGGAATCTTATTGTTTATTCCACCAATACATGGTTTAGCCGATAATGGGGATTTCTATCGGGCTATGAACAGCAATGGAATTTATCGACTACCGACTAATTATAGCCAATTTTTAAATTATGTTATTCCTAAATTTGGAATCTATCAGTATTATAATGAAAACTCTGTGCCCGTTTTTACGTCACAAGCAGTTATTGTTAAGTTTGCGGTTTTTTTAAATAAACTTTTTTATAGTAAAACGATTTTTGATATTCGTTTTCTAGCAATCATTTACTACGTATTCTTTTTAGGGGCTATTTATCTTTTGACTAAGTCTTTGGTATTTCCTTATCGAAGAATTCGGAGTTACGTGGTAGCTCTGTTGATAGTGTTTATCTTTGCAGATTCTTCTTTTACGTTGTATTTCAATTCTTTCTTTGCAGAACCGGGAATGTATATTGTTATGCTATATTCTTTTTCCTCAATTTTGGCTATATCACGTGATTGTTATAAAAAAAGATGGCCGATGATTTTATTGTTTTTTGGCAGTACATTATTTTTATTAACTATTAAACAGCAGAATGCACCTTTGGCTTTGACTTTTTCAGTAGTTGCGGTTGGTCTGATGTTTCTACCTAATTTTAGGGCACGACGTTTTGCAATCTTTGCAGGAATTGTTGCGTTAATTTTTGCTGGAGCTTTTACATATAGTAAAATAAATAAAGAATTTAATAATGTTAATCAGTATCAATCCTTTACGCATGGTGTCTTAATGGAAACAGATGACCCGGGTAAAAAGTTATCTAAAGCTGGTGTTGATTCGCAGTATTCCTTGATGAGAATGCAAGAATACTATCCTAAAACTTATGACACAGTCCGACCCAGTAGTAAGTATGTCGAGAAGCATCTTATTAATAAAACAGGTATGGGATGGCTGATTAAATACTATATACAAAATCCCAAACAATTTATAAGTTTATTAAATGTGTCAACTCAAGACATCATGGTAACCCAAGTTAAAGCGGTTGGAAATTACACTAGAAATACTGGTCACAAGCCAAAAGAGCATGTAAAATACTTTGAATTATATAGTACTTATGTAGGAACTTTCTTTCCAAATAAATATGGATTTATTTGTTTATATGCTTTTGGTTATACAATTGTTTATGCAATCAGTTGTTATTTGGATTTTCGTAAACATCGTTATCAGGGTGTAATTAGATTTTTGTTGGTCTTTGGACTAGTTACAATTATTATTTTTATTCCTATTATTTCAGTATTGGCAGCGGGTGAGGCAGATTTAGCCAAACATCAATTCATTGTTCCAATTACCTTAGATTTAACCATTATTTTATTTATATCGGATATTTTACATCATCGCTTATGGAATACCGTAGTAGAGGATGGTGAAAATGATGAAGAATAGATTTCTAATAATTTTATTGTCTCTATTATTTAGTGCGGGTTTAAATTTTATAATAAATCCAATAAATACTCAGGCTGCAGTTGATAAGGATAAAATTCTATTGGTTTATGATTCTGAGAATAATGTTGAGAAAAGTCAGAAAAAGATTGATGCCTTACAAAGGTCTTTGACTAGTATGAATTTACCCGTTAAGACTATTTCACAAGATAAATATAAAACTGGAATGCTAAATCATTATACTGGCGTGATCACAATGATAAATTGGCGCCAAGTTGGATTGGTTAATAAGAATTTTATTCATGATCGGGATGAATTTAATGGTGTAAGATTACACATCGGAAACAATTTAACAGCTAATGAGGCTACCCAATTAGGTGGAAATATTAAGAAGGTCTATCAAGAACAATTTATTTTAAAAATAAATCATGATGAGCAGATATTACCCTTTAGTGAGACGGTTATGGTATTAGATAATTTGTCCGATCAGGTTCAAACAGTTGGTACATTGTCAACACAAGAAAAAGATCAAAAAACGTACCCATATGGTGTTATTAATGGGAAAAATGGGTACCTGCCTTATTTTAATTCAAATGGTTTGAGTTCTTTAGCTGCTATTCAGATGATAGCTCAATTGTTTAATCGAAGTAGTAAAAATCAACCGATGTTAACAATCACCAATGTAACTCCTTATAGTAACTTAAAGGTCTTAGATGCCTTGAGTTTATATTGTTATCGAAAAGAAATTCCATTTGCGGTTAGTGCTAGTTCGGTAAGCAAAAATACACAGATGAGGGCATTTACAAAATATACAACGGTATTGAATAGTATTCAAAATCGTGGTGGAGTAATTTTTTCACGGATGCCTATAGTTGGTTTTCCTTCACCTCCAGTAGGTAGTGGGACTGAATTGAATCAAATCATTACAAGTTATATGGTTAGCTTGGCAAGAGAAAATGTTTATCCTATTGGGATAAGTTCTTCTGGTTACTGGAATCAAGATAAGGTTTTGCGGAATAATGCTTTAAAAAAAGCTGATAATCTGATTCTGTTACCTAATAAAAGAGTTATTTATGTTAAAAAGGATAATGATTCCATAGCGTTTAAAAAGAGTTTTTATGCTATGCCGATCGCTTCCTTAAATAAAGTTAAATTGACTTATGGAACGAGTTTTGAGGTTCCAACGGCATTAACAGTTTCTCTACCAGACTCTGTAACAAAATTACATAGTTTAGAACAAGAAATAAATAATTTACAATTGAATTGGTTTGATCCAATTAATTTAAGTACAAATGTTACTACAGGAACATCGATCATGTCTTATAAACATGGCGAGTATTATATGAATGGTAAAAAAGAAAATATTCAAGAGACTAAGAATACGAATAATATTCCTATTTATGCCACAAAGCCAAAAGCTTTATTCAGTAATTACTTTCACTTGCAAGGTAGCATTTTAATGATTTTCTTTGCAATTGTTTTAGTTATCTTAATTATTTTTGCTTTGCTTGGTCGTCAAATCTATAAGAATATGTTTAAACGGTAGGGGGTGTAAGTATTTCAGTTTTAGATTTTTTTCTATTGATTGCTATTATTTCAATTTGGGGAACGTTAGTTATTAACCTTATTTTGACAATTGCTGGTTATACTTGGTATTTAAAACAAGCATCTAAGCCAACACCAGAATTGCCAGATGATCCTCCATTTGTTTCAATTTTGGTGCCAGCTCATAATGAAGGAATTGTTATCGTAAAGACAGTACTTTCGCTATTAAGTTTTGATTATCCACAGGATAGATATGAAGTGATCGTCATTAATGATAATTCTAGTGACAATTCAGCGGATTTATTAAAAAATTTACAAGATGAGTTTACTAGTACTCGTTTGAAAGTTATTAATACTGATAAGACCAATGGTGGTAAGGGAAAATCGAATGCTTTAAACATCGGTTTGAAATCAGCTAAGGGTAGTATAATTTCAATTTACGATGCCGATAATACTCCAGAAGCACCTGCTTTGAGAATTTTAGTGTCCGAATTGCTCTCTGATAATAAACTTGCAGCAGTTATCGGCAAATTTAGAACTAGAAATAAGAATGCGTCTTTATTAACACGTTTTATTAATATTGAGACATTGTCCGTAAGCACCTAATAACCGACCGTCTATGATTTAGGCGGAATTCGAATTATGATTATCTCATCAA
>NZ_NIPR01000002.1 GCF_002872255.1 Companilactobacillus nuruki | reverse complement strand
AAACAGTAAAATCGATATAATAAAGATTTTTATCATAAAAGATTCTCTCTGTTTCTTATTTTGAAGTTCACTTACTTCTTCTCTTATAATATAAAAACTGGATTTTTTTTGAGTTGGCTATGATAAAATAAGAAAGTTGCCTTACAATCCTGCAACGGATTGGGGGTGTATCTATTTGTTTAACTCACTTTTTGCCCCACTTGTAGTCGGCTTAGTAACCGCTTGGTTTACCGATTGGCTAAAACGGAAAAACCGCAAGTAAAAGGAAAAGGCAATTTAGCCCACTAAAAAACCCTCAACGACTTCCACTCGTTGGGGGTTTTGGTGTATCTATAAGTTACTCACTCTTTGCAAATGCAATTATATCACGCCATGAAGTCATTAATCAATTTGTTGCGCAACTTATAATAAAAAATCTCTTCTTTTCTCAAATAATTCGCCAATATTTAAGCTTGTCGTACCAGTAAATTTGGCTGGATGAGGTTTTCCATTTGAATCATAACTCGTTAATTGATAATCGTAGTTACCATAACCGTCCTCATCACGTCCAAAAAGCTGGATAGAATCTTTCAACAACACGAAAAGAGCTAGTAAATGAGTAAATTTCATTTACTCATTTACTAGCTCTAATAATATTTAATTATTAACTTTCTGGTATTGATGAATAATCAATACCAGTTTTTTAATCTCTAGAAAATAAAAAAAGAACATCACTGTTCCCATGTTAAGATTTAAGCGACTAAACCCAATCAAACATGGAGAAAATAATAATGTCTCAAGACAATTCTATACTATGTGCACTCGATATAAAGACAATAATATGAGTAATGTTTCAGTCAAGGACGGTATTGAGTATCATTTGATACTCAATATATTTGTAAGAACTGTGCTAGCACCTGTGGTGCTCACAGTGATTTATTAATCAAAAATCATACTATGACTAAACAAGTTCAAAACAGAACATTCGCTATGGCCAAGGAATCCTTCACTTTAACATCAATTGCTAAAATCATCGGAGTATCAGTAAATACAGTAAGCAGAATCTTATATGACAATATCAAATTATCAAATAGATGTGATTGCCTTCCAGAAAACTTGTGTTTTGATGAATTTCGTTCAGTTAACGGTATATTTACTTTTATAGCTATTGATACACAAACATCATCATCTAATTGAGTTGATTCATGATCGACTGTCTAAAACAATTATTGAACACTTTATAAAAAATTATAGCTTGTCAGAACGACAAGCAGTTAAGACTGTCTCTATTGATTTGAACGCTAATTACCAGTCGGTCATTCATAAAATTTTTCCCAATGCTCAAATAATAGTTAATAGATTTCATATAGTTCAGCTATATAGCCGGGCATTGGATCAAGTTAGAATCAGTTGTCTTAAAAAAATAAATGATAAACATTCCCGTTTGTATAAAGCACTCAAGTCTAATTGGCATCGCTATGGATACATCTATTTCAACGTTACCTAAGAATTTAAATTATATAAAGAATAGTTGTACAATGTCATAATCCAATGGTCCTCTTGAAGAGACCATTGGAAAGATAAAAAAACTCAAACGTATCAGTTATGGATTTAGAAATCTTGACCATTTTCTCAAGAGAATAAGACTCATTTGTGCATAAAAAAAGACAACCTACATGAGGTTGCCTTCCATACAAAAACTATTCATCAATACTATTTGACAAAGGACCATTTTAACCGTCATTTTCCTACATTTTTATACCGCTCTTGATATTTAATTAATAACCTGAGTTAGAATATCCACTATTGCTTATACCAGAACCACTGTTTGTTCCAGTACTATTCTTATTGGATGTTCCCGTGGTTGAACGTTGTGAACCAATATTATTGATATCTTGAACCGACTTAGTTGTTGTTGAACTTTGTGTAGAAGGCTTAAACTGAATATTACCTGTCTTAGCATGTGGCAAATCTAAATTCTCACGAATAAAGTTTGTAACTCGTTGTAATTCGGATTCCTTCATAACTTCCATACTTTGTTTTGCAACTTCTTCTCCATTACCTTGCAAATGAGTCTCTGAAGTATGTTTTCTAACTGAATTATAATCCTTAGCAAGGGCAGTTAATTCATCGAATGTCAAATCAGTTTGTGTTTGATCAGATAATGAGTTAATAAAGCTTTGGTTTAATAACGTAGATACTGAACTACTCTTATGTACCAAAGCAGTAAGTACAGCTCGTTGACGAGTTTGACGTCCATAATCACCTTGTGGATCATCATAACGCATACGTGAATATGCTAAAGCCTTCTTGCCATTCATATGAGTCTTTTCACCTTTTGTAAATGAGAATCCTTCATACTTAAAACTTAAGGTTGGTGTTACATCAACACCATTAGCTTGATTAATAACCTTTTCCATACCACCCATATTAATAAGTGCGTAAAAATCAATTGGAATATTCAAAAGTTTTTGAACGGTTTTAATTGCTGTCTTAGTTTGACCGTAAGAATATGCCGCATTAATTTTAGCTGGTGAAACCGACTTATAACCAGGTATATTGACAGCAGTATCACGTGGAATACTTGTTACTGTTGTTTTGTTTTCACTTGGATTTAATGTAATTACCATCATACTATCCGTACGACCTTTGTAATCACGTCCCAACGCACCGGTATCAGTTCCCATTAGAAGAATTGAAATTGGCTTCTTATTCTTTAATTGCCCACTCACATTACGTTCTTTAGTCACACCAGATGGCGTGAAAGAATTATTAACTGAATTTTTAACACTACGATATTTAGTCATGCCATAAGCTGCTCCACCCAAAACTATCAATAAAATAACTGATAGAAAAACGTTTCTCAACGCATGCTTTTTTCGACGATGCTGCATAATAAACTCCTCCTCTAACTAATATCTGGATACATAATATACCAAAGGTACTAGAAATCCCTTGATAAAGTAATTCAACAATATGAACACTGAAAAACATAATCAGGGACATAATTGCATTAGGTATGCAATCTTTACCTAGTTCTATAGAAAGAATAACCAAATAATTTTTTATTGGCAGAAACATTCGTTAATATTGCTAAAACGCCAACAAGAATATCACTTGAAGCCATTGCATACGGACCAAACGGAATACTTGAAATAATTGTAATAAATCCAATTCCTTTTTTAATAATATTAAGCCTTAAATATATACTACTCTTCCCCACAGCCAATATTGCCTGAAGATTAACTATATTAATTGGATATAGCGCCAAAAATATACATGCAATTTGCATATATGGAACAGCCGGTAACCACTTATCAGTCAACATCCAACTGACCAAATTATGAGATGCCCTCCGCTAGAACCTACTAAACATATTTTCATTGAATATTCCTTCCATAAATCAATCTGCTTATCTTAGTATGCACCGTTAGGTTTAATAAAAACCGCAACGGTTTTTATCAATATGCTTAAGTCAAGCATGATACTTCGCTTATTTATATAGCTCAAATCCAATTCAACCATTTCTGAAAATCCTACATCATTACGTCCACTAATTTGCCATAAGCCTGTGCATCCAGGTTTTACCGCCAATCTCTGCTTATCATACTCTGTATATTCTGCAACTTCGCGAGGCAATGGTGGTCTTGGACCAACCAAACTCATATTTCCCAATAAAACATTTACTAACTGTGGAAGTTCATCGATACTATACTTTCTAATAAAATGTCCCACTTTAGTTACACGAGGATCTTCTTTCATTTTAAACATAGCACCATCAACTTCATTTTCACTCAGTAATTCTTTCAAATGTTTATCCGCATCAACAATCATCGAACGAAATTTATACATTTTAAATGGGCTTTGCTTCTTACCAAAACGAACTTGTGAATAAAATACTGGTCCTTTTGGGTCTTCCACTTTTATTGCAATTGCAACAATTAGAAATAAAGGTGATAAAATAATTAATCCAAATAAGCTTGCAACAAAGTCAAAAGTTCTTTTAAAAATACGATAAATATATCTTTTATCCTGATATTCAAGGTTAATTGTCGTATTATCCCGTTTACCATCAAAATATTCCATATTAAATCCCCACTAAAAACACTGTTTTTTTACTAAAATAGCCAAAATTTCTTTCTCTTTTTAGGTAATGAAGATATCTTAACAAAATCTGTATCACCAACGTCATCACCATTGATAATGTTCCTTGCGTTAAGATTAAACAATTGAGCCTTACGAAGTCCCTCTTCTTTTTCTAATTTCTCAAAGGCCTCTTTCATTAAATACCTACGCCCCTTAAAATTATGGGCATCGGATGAAAAAACAAATCCTAAATTAGCTTTAATAATTTCTTCAGTAAGTGTTTGGACCTTCTTACCAAACACACCAAGATAACTACTACTTGTCAATTGTGTTAAACATCCCATTTTAACGAACTCATATAATTTATCAGGATCTTCTTGAATCCCTTGATTACGCTCTGGATGGGCAATAACCGGCGTTATACCACGGGTAGTTAAATCAAAAATCATATCCGCTGTATACTCAGGAATACCATCATTTGGCATCTCTAACAATATATAACGATTAGTTTCATCCATGGACAGAATATCATCTTTAGCAATGGCATCCATTAGTTCCCCTGTTAGATGAACTTCTTGACTAGCAAACACACTCAACGGTATTCCCGCATTATCTAAAGCTTTTTGAAATTCATTAGTCTTTCTGATCACATCTTGTTTGTGATTAGTGTATTCCCCATCCATATGGTGAGGAGTTACCAAACTATTGGTAATTCCTTGATCTACAGCTGCCTTAGCCAAATCTAATGACATTTGCATATCTTTGGAACCATCATCAACGCCTGGCAATATGTGGCAATGCAAATCAATTAATTTCATTTCTCTTTCTCAGCTCCATAATAACCACCATAGTATCCACCATAATAGCCTTGTGACTTTTCTTTTGTGACACGATTCATAATTACACCCAAGATATTAGCATGAACTGTATCTAATAATTGTTTAGCATGTGCAACCCCAGCTTTTTCAGCAATTCCTTGAGGCACAACCATTACGACACCATCTACTTGAGTAGCAAGAACTTGCGCATCAGTAACCGAATTAGCAGGTGGAGCATCCATTATTAATAGTCCAAATTTGTCCTCAAGGCGATTGATTAAGTCCTTAGTTCTCATACTACCTAATAATTCTGAGGGATTAGGCGGAATCGGCCCACTAGTAATAACGAATAAATTTTTAACCATTGTTGGTTGAACGACATCCTCAAATGAAGCATTTCCCAATAAGTAACTTGAAAGTCCGACCCTATTACTTACATTAAAAGTTTTATGAATTGTCGGACGACGAAGATCGGCATCAACTAACACAACCGTTTCACCTTGTTTAGCCCAAGTTACTGCAACATTATTACTTACTGTAGACTTACCTTCATATGGAGCAGATGAAGTGAATAAAATTGAATTTAATTTTTTATCTACAGATGAAAATTGGATATTAGTTCTAATCGTATTAAATTGTTCTGAAATCGTACTGGTAGGGTCATAATAAGTAACCAAGCCAACACCATTTTTCAAACTATAATTATCTAACTTTGTAGTTTTCTTCTTAAATAATGCCATTTTATTCCCTAGACCCTTCTATGATTTCTTGATGATTTATTAATACTCAACTTAGATTGAACTTTCTTATGTTCAACGAATCTTTCAATGTCTTTTTGATCAATTTCACTAACTGTGCCTAAACTAGTTAGCCCTAAATCATCTGTTAAGAAATTCTCCGTTGTAACTGTTCTATCAGTTATTTCACGAACAAATGCTAATGCAACACCTAAAATCAACCCTAAAACAATACCAACCAAAACGTTCAAAGTCTTTCTAGGACTGACAGGTTTAGTATTCGTTTCAGCTTCAGAGACAATTGAAACATTGTTAACACTCATAATTTTAACAACCTTTTTCTTAAAAACCTTAGCTGTCATATTGGCAATTGCTGCCGCTGTGCCAGCATCTGTAGATTTAGCTGTTACTGAAAACACTTGAGAATTTTGAGAATTACTAATCGATAGTGATCCTTTCAATGCTCCCATAGAACCTGGATAACCAGGATAGCTGCTAACTTTCTTATTAACATCTTTTAAAACAGTAGGACTAGTAATAATATCCTTATAAGTACTGATCATCTGAACATCAGCCTGAACCTGCTGGAACTGTGCCGACTGCATGTCCTCTGATAATTTACGATTGACCAAAATTTGTGTAGTAGCGCTATATTTTGGTGTCATAATGAAAAAGGTAACAAAAATCGCTGCCAAAGTAACAACAATAGTTGTCCCGAAAATTGCTTTTATATGTTTGCGTAAGATGCCTACGATCTGCATCATACTAATATTTTGTTCTGATTCCACTTCGTCCTCCGAATATATACAATATAATGTTATTTATATACATAAAAACCCCAGCTTAATAAAGCATGTATGAAGAAAGTATAGTCCATTAACTCGTCCCAAACAATAATTCTTGACAAGGTAGATTGCAAATTTAATCCGAATTTTTGGACAAATTTGTCAGCATAACCTGATACGGTGTTTGCCAGTCGAGTATTTTAAGCGGTCGCTGGTTAATTTGGAGTAACGTCGTCGTTAAATCTTGAGCACTAATGTGCTCAAAACGAGTCCCTTTAGGATAAAAATAACGTAAATTCCGATTAAAGCGTTCATTACTACCACGTTCAGCTGGAGTATAAGTATGACAGTAATAGGTCTTAATACCATATTGTGATTCAAGTGATACTAGCCCACTAAACTCAGTGCCACGGTCCACAGCAAAGCTGTGCACCGGATCATTAAAAGTGGTTAGGAAGTTAGTTAGTGCTTCATTAACAGTCGCTGTCGTCCGATCTTTTAACCGGTATGCCCAAAGGAACCGTGATTTTCGATCGATTAAAGTTAATAAAACTGCCTTACTATGCCCACGAGGACCAACGACTGTATCTAGTTCAAAATCGCCGATGCGATTACGTTGATTAATCATCATGGGACGCTGTTCAATTGATCGCCCCAAATATTGATTCTCTTTGGATCTTTGGTCACCTTTACGCCGTTGGCGTACGCCATGTTCCGTTCTTTCTCTTCTACACCTCTGGCGCTTC
>NZ_NIPR01000019.1 GCF_002872255.1 Companilactobacillus nuruki | reverse complement strand
TTGAAAACTGGATATTAAGAATTAATGAATTAATTGAAACACCGAAAACTGCGCGATAAAAGTGGATGTATTTCCATATTTTGTCAAGTTTTAAAGATTAAGTTATAAAGGGCGCATGGTGGATGCCTTGGCACTAGTAGCCGATGAAGGACGTAACTAACGACGATACGCCTCGGGGAGCTGTAAGTAAGCTTTGATCCGGGGATTTCCGAATGGGGGAACCCAAATATCGTAATGGATATTTACTTGTTTGTGAATACATAGCAATCAAGAGGAACACGCAATGAACTGAAACATCTAAGTAGTTGCAGGAAGAGAAAGAAAATTCGATTCCCTGAGTAGCGGCGAGCGAAACGGGAATAGCCCAAACTAAAGAGCTTGCTCTTTAGGGTTGTAGGACTGATGTTGTGAGAACAAAAGGTAATGATAGTTGAACAAGTTGGAAAGCTTGGCCAAAGAGAGTGAAAGCCTCGTAAACGAAATCTGACCCACTCCATTCAGTATCCTGAGTACGGCGGAACACGAGAAACTCCGTCGGAATCTGGGAGGACCATCTCCCAAGGCTAAATACTAACTAGTGACCGATAGTGAACCAGTACCGTGAGGGAAAGGTGAAAAGTACCGCGGAAGCGGAGTGAAATAGATCCTGAAACCATGTGCCTACAAGTAGTGAGAGCCCGTTTATGGGTGATCGCGTGCCTTTTGTAGAATGAACCGGCGAGTTACGTTAACATGCAAGGTTAAGATGAAAAGTCGGAGCCGTAGCGAAAGCGAGTCTGAATAGGGCGTCTAAGTATGTTGATGTAGACCCGAAACCAAGTGACCTACCCATGACCAGGTTGAAGATGCGGTAAAACGCATTGGAGGACCGAACCCGTGTATGTTGAAAAATGCTGGGATGAGTTGTGGGTAGCGGTGAAATTCCAAACGAACTTGGAGATAGCTGGTTCTCTCCGAAATAGCTTTAGGGTTAGCCTCGGGGATTAGGATCGTGGAGGTAGAGCACTGTTTGGACTAGGGGCCCGTCTTGGGTTACTGAATTCAGATAAACTCCGAATACCATTGATCTATACCCGGGAGTCAGACGATGAGTGATAAGATCCACCGTCGAAAGGGAAACAGCCCAGATCACCAGTTAAGGTCCCAAAATTCATGCTAAGTGGAAAAGGATGTGGAAACGCATAGACAACTAGGATGTTGGCTTAGAAGCAGCCATTCATTCAAAGAGTGCGTAATAGCTCACTAGTCGAGTGATTCTGCGCCGAAAATGTACCGGGGCTAAGCATGATACCGAAACTGTGGATGTGTCGTAAGACACGTGGTAGGAGAGCGTTGTAATTGCATTGAAGCTGTACCGTGAGGAGCAGTGGAGTGATTAGAAGTGAGAATGCCGGTATGAGTAACGAAAGACCAGTGAGAATCTGGTCGGCCGAAAGACTAAGGTTTCCTGGGGAAGGCTCGTCCTCCCAGGGTTAGTCGGGGCCTAAGATGAGACCGAGAGGTGTAATCGATGGATAACGGGTTGATATTCCCGTACTAGTTTATTTTGTTTGAACGATGGAAGGACGCAGGAGGATGATGTGTGCGCGCTGATGGATATGCGCGTCCAAGCAGTAAGTCTTGATATGAGTCAAATGCTTATATCTTTAAGGACAAGCTGTGATGGGGAGTGAAATTTTAGTAGCGAAGCACAGTAACTCACACTGCCGAGAAAAGTTTCTAGTTAGAAATAAACTACCCGTACCGCAAACCGACACAGGTAGTCGAGGAGAGTATCCTAAGGTCAGCGAGTGAACTCTCGTTAAGGAACTCGGCAAAATGACCCCGTAACTTCGGGAGAAGGGGTGCTGGTGTAACAGCCAGCCGCAGTGAATAGGCCCAAACAACTGTTTATCAAAAACACAGGTCTATGCTAAATCGTAAGATGACGTATATGGGCTGACGCCTGCCCGGTGCTGGAAGGTTAAGAGGATCAGTTAGCTTTTGCGAAGCTGAGAATTGAAGCCCCAGTAAACGGCGGCCGTAACTATAACGGTCCTAAGGTAGCGAAATTCCTTGTCGGGTAAGTTCCGACCCGCACGAAAGGCGTAATGATTTGGGCACTGTCTCAACGAGAGACTCGGTGAAATTATAATACCCGTGAAGATGCGGGTTACCCGCGACAGGACGGAAAGACCCCATGGAGCTTTACTGTAGCTTGATATTGAGTTTTTGTGTGACATGTACAGGATAGGTAGGAGCCATTGATTTCGGAACGCTAGTTTCGAAGGAGGCGTTGGTGGGATACTACCCTTGTTATATGAAAACTCTAACCCACGCCGCTTAGCGCGGTGGGGGACAGTGTCTGGTGGGCAGTTTGACTGGGGCGGTCGCCTCCTAAAATGTAACGGAGGCGCTCAAAGGTTCGCTCAGAATGGTTGGAAATCATTCGCAGAGTGTAAACGTATAAGCGAGCTTGACTGCGAGACTGACAAGTCGAGCAGGGACGAAAGTCGGAGTTAGTGATCCGGTGGTACCATATGGAAGGGCCATCGCTCAACGGATAAAAGCTACCCTGGGGATAACAGGCTTATCTCCCCCAAGAGTTCACATCGACGGGGAGGTTTGGCACCTCGATGTCGGCTCATCGCATCCTGGGGCTGTAGTCGGTCCCAAGGGTTGGGCTGTTCGCCCATTAAAGCGGTACGCGAGCTGGGTTCAGAACGTCGTGAGACAGTTCGGTCCCTATCCGTCGCGGGCGTAGGAAATTTGAGAGGAGCTGTCCTTAGTACGAGAGGACCGGGATGGACATACCTCTGGTGTACCAGTTGTGCCGCCAGGCGCATCGCTGGGTAGCTACGTATGGACGGGATAAACGCTGAAAGCATCTAAGTGTGAAGCCCCCCTCGAGATGAGATTTCCCATTCCTTTATGGAAGTAAGATCCGTTAGAGATTATGACGTAGATAGGCTGCGGGTGGAAGTGTAGCGATACATGGAGCTGAGCAGTACTAATAGATCGAGGACTTAATCGAGTAAGAGTTTACAGCAGTTTTTAGTAGTACAATTAATTCATTGTCTTAATATCTAGTTTTGAAGGTACGAGCGAAAATAGTGTGGTGGCGATAGTGAGAAGGATACACCTGTTCCCATGCCGAACACAGA
>NZ_NIPR01000018.1 GCF_002872255.1 Companilactobacillus nuruki | reverse complement strand
ATACTTTTACATTAGTATACTCGTGGATTTGTGGATTAATATACTAAAAAACATCAAAAGTATACTTTTGATGTTTTTGTTTACATTTTCTTTGTTATGGTGTATGGTTACCTTAAATAAAAGAAAAGCGCCACCCAACGGCAATTGGGAAGCACTCGACAAAAAAATCTTTTTCATTCAACTAAAGAGATTATACCAGCAAAATGGTAAGATGTCGAGAATGGTGTGATTTCAAAACGGTAGGGGACAAGCTGCCGGGTAAAAACAAAGGGGACACGTGTGGTGAGCGACTTCTGTGCAAATTCACTGGATCTAGTTAATTAGATCCGTAGGCGGTAATTTAAAAATTTAAAAGTTTATTCGGGGGTAGTCGGACTACGTCCACCTTAAGCAACTTGGCATAACGCTAAGTTGCTTTTTTGTCTGCGCTTTTTCGGTTTCTATGTCATTTCTATTAAGCTAACTTAGGTGTTTATTTTGAAAGGAGGTGAGCTCACCATGTACGATTTAAAGACGGTTCAGACTGCACAAAAGCTGGTATTACACGATTCATTACATACCTATAAAGTTAAAAATAGTCGTTCTAATATTGCCGGACAAGTGATGGAAACTCCTACAAAAAAAGGGGCCATTGCGCTCTTCAGCAGTAAAGATTCAATGCAAAAAGCACATGGTGTGGTTATCACCTCTTTTGAAGCACTTGACGCCATCGCCGATCGTATGACTCACTGGACGCCCAATACATTCAGCTGGCTTGGCTATACGCAAAATCGGTCGAGTGTTCGGGGACACCGGGAAGCTAACTTAGCTCAGATTAATACCTTGGTCGTTGATATTGATTTTGCCGACGCACAAGAACGAGACGCGCGTGAGCAAGAGGTCTTGGGGGCCGTAACCGTTGCTGAATTATTCATTCCCACGATGATTTTGCGGACTACGAAGGGATTCCATATCTACTACGTTTTTGATCAGCCTATGTTTTTGCGGAAAACACGCGGTCAGTTTCCAGTCTTAAAAGCAGCCCAAAAAATGTCGAGTTTTGTGCGGCAGTGGATTCAAAAACGAGTGGCGGGGGTCGATGTCGGCTGCAATAACTTTGGAATTTTTCGAATTCCCCGTCAAGACAATCTAGTCTTTTTTGATGCACATATGTTGGTCCAGGTGAGCGCTCTGATGAAGTGGTCACAATATTATGCTGCCCAAGTTCCGGTTACGAAGCCGGATAAACGACAGGTGATTTCTCTAGCCCCAGATGAAGGTCGGCAGGTTGACCAAGCTTGGTTTAAAGCCTTATTGAAAGTGACAACAGTCAAATCAGGTCAAGGTTTAGCCCGTCACAACACAGTTTTGACGTTAGCTTTAGCGATGTATCAGTCAAAAATCTCGCAACAACGTGCGAGAGACGTGCTTGACGTCTTCAATTCAAATCTACATGATCCGTTGGCCGATCACGAAGTTGTACAGTGCGTGAGAGACGCCTATTCAGGTAACTATCGGGGGGCAGCACTGAGTTATGTTCAAGGACTATTGGATCAATGGGTGCCTAATTTTTCAGGTAAAGTTGTTGCTGGGATTGGCTGGCATAAATTTGCTAAGCCGCGTGCCGAACGACAATACAGTCATGCCCACGAATGGCGTAACGATGTGCTTGCATTGATTAATCGAATGGGTGGTTCTGCCGCTTCGGTTGCCATGTCAACGCGTCAAATTCAAGCTGAATTAGGGATTTCTCCGGCGAGTTTGAATCGGGTTATGAAGCAACTACAAGCAACTTCGCAATTGAAGCGGGTGCAGCGTGGTAACCAGCCAACTTTATTGACGACGGTGACCATGTTATTTAAGTCGGCTATGGTGAGCCGTCAGGCTCAAAGTCAAGCGTGGACAGGGTATTTAACGACACTAATGCCAACTGTAAGCAAAAATGTTTATGAGCCAACAGTTGGTACTTTAACTGAGATACAAGCGGTGAGTGGTGATTCAGAGCCACCGTGAGGAATGGAGACGAGAAGAAGAACGGGGTGAAAAGTGCTGCTATCAATTGCCATAGGTATATATCTAGAATAGGCTTGTTGCTGTGTGAGGGTATTGTTAGTTTGGTGGTCAGGCCTTAGAACAGGATTATCAGATCAAAGTTTATTTTTGCCATCCATATTCACCATGGGAGCGAGGTTCCAATGAATATTTTAATAGACGGTTACGCTGGTTCTTCCCGAAAAAGACCAATTTTAGCCAAGTAACGACTGATGAGATCCTAGCAGCACTTGAACTAATTAATCAACGACCATTAAAAATACATCATCAACAGACTGCCATTGAAAGATTCCGGGCTTGTTCGGATTAAACTTGTAATTTGCCTTGCCATAATCAAAAAGTCGTCAAAATTAAAAAAGAACTCGAATCCGCTCATTTGCTGATGCAAAAACAACTGGGCTTTAACCCAAAAACAAAAAAGAATGAACCGAATCGCTTATATCTGTCCAAGCTCGATGTGAAAGCAACCGATGTCTATTTACGCGGTGAAGATAGTCCAAAAGTGTCTCAAACCCTTGCTACAAGCGGAACTGCAAAAAGTGCAGTTAATCTATATAAATAACCTAAAGAAAAAGATAAAGATAGATACAAGATAGATACTCAAAAGTTAAATTTTTCCACAGCTAACTTTTCACCAGCTGAAATAGAAATCCAAAATCGGGATTTAGTAAAACATGCTGATGAGTTCTTAACGGATTCAGAAAGTGGCTGGGAAGTCTTCTTAGAACCCGAAGCCATTCAGCTGCTCAGTTTTTGGTGCCGCACTCCGCAACAAATGCGGCGCTTCATTGGCATTATCTTAAATGCTAAGTACCGAGTTGAGAAAGATCACAAAGATATTGGTGTCATAATCCCACTTGATGATGAGGAACTGAAACCTTTAATGACTAAAGCCTTGAGACGCTACTTTAACGCCCTGAGAAGTAATGAGAAGCACATCAAGAATGTTGAGAACTACTTATACGGCACCATGCAAAACCTATTTGGCGTTTGGTGGAATAAACAAGCGGCTAGAGAATATGCGGCCAAACACCCCGAAGAAGAAAAGCCGGCCGACAACGATAACAGTGGGTTGTACTACTAGCCCTAAAAGGCTACAAAATCCTTTCTAAGCGATTTTAAGACTTACTAACCTAATTTATACTTACTTAAGCTAGAGTTAAATGGCTTAAACAGAAGAATAGGGGCTTTTAAATGAGTGTCAGAGCTAACCAGGCTAACCAGCTCAAAAGTTCGGCCTTTAGATCAACGCCAAGCTCAAGTGATTTGAGGCCAAGGCTTTATCTATTGATAAGGTACTCAAAAGGTAGTATAATGGTAGTAGTAAAAGAAAGGAGATGAGACAATCATGGCAGTTAAAGAAAAGAAACGGGTCCAAGTCAAGATTGATAAAGATTTAGCCGATGATACCGAAGCAATTTTAAGCGAATTGGGCTTAAATCCAACCACGGCCATTAACATGTTTTACAAGCGGATTGTTGCTAATGGTGCTTTACCTTTTAATGCGTCTTTAAGCGAAGAAGAAAGAGCTAATTTACGCTTTTTAAAGGCGACCGAAGGGACACCAGTCACCGAGTTCAAAGACGCTAAAGAGGTCGCTGATTGGCTCAACGATCCAGATGAGGACTAATGACTTAGTCAGCCTATACGTTAGTTTTGTAGAAACTAACGGTGGCAAGTCTCGGCCAGTTTTAATTCGTCGGGTATCAGAACAGAAGGTCGAGGCTTTTAAAATTACTAGTCAGTATGAAAAGAAGTCGGCTTATATCAAGCAACAATATTATCCGATTCAAGATTGGCAATCCGCTGGGTTGAAGAAACCTTCCTGGGTCGATCTTGGTAATATTTATCGCCTTCCCAAAGCCGGTTTAAACTTTAAAGAAATCGGTCATTTAAGTAAGCTAGATCAAAATAAAATTTCTGATTTTATGCTTGACCTAAAATCAAAAAGAAGAGGTAAGGGTCAAAAGATAATTCAACAGCGATCAAGTAAAAGGAAGCACAAAGAATTCAAAAACAGTTAAAAGACTTTGCTAAACACAATCCAGAAATTAAGCCAAAAAACAATCCTGAAAATAAAAACGATCGGCCTAGTTATTAGGTTGATCGTTTTTTAATTTATCCGGTTTATGGGCGTTAACATAGTCAGCAAATGTTTTTAAAAGTTCTTCGGTTTGTTCGACCGAGAGGTTATTAGCTTGAAAGTACTTTTCTAATAAAGCCCCTTTTTGAATTAATCGGCGAGAACGGGCTTTGCGGGCTTGCCGATTTTCATAGTATTTAGATTGTCGTAATTTAAAATCTTCCCGATCAATTTTTTGTTTTAAACGCGCTTGCTGCTCGACTAGTTTTTCATATTGATTAGACATGGAATTTCCCCATCTCGTATGGCTAATGATCTACGGACTTTACCTTTAAAAATTCAGAAAATTGCTTAGCTAAAAGCTTAATCTGATCGTTAGACAAATTAGCATAATCTAAATTGGCTTGACTGATGATTTGTTTACCTAGACGTTGTTCAATCTTATTTTTTTCGTCCTTAATTTTTTGATTAAGGGCTTTTAATTTAGCTTCTTGTTTTTCTAAGTTACTTTTAGACATAACGATCTCTCAAATCATATTAGAAATAATCACCGAAACTATATCATATAGGAAACGTTAAGTCAAAGTATAAAAGTTGAAATAGCGAAGCGGAATGCATACACTATAAGTAAATTTATGGGAATCAGCAGGACGAGTGAAACGAGGTCAATGCGCACTTACACATAGAATAAATTCTATGTTGTGCTAGACCCAAAATCCTGTATTAGAAGTCGCCGTTGGCGACAACAAAGTCAAACTCATAGAATCAAAGGAAGACGGTGACTAACATGGCAATTTTTCACATGAGTTTTCAAAATATTAGTGCTGGTAAAGGACGTAGTGCCATTGCTGGATCTGCTTATCGAAGTGGTGAAAAGTTATTCGATCAAAAAGAAGGACTAAGCTATTTTTATGCGCGTTCGGTTATGCCAGAAAGCTTTATTTTAACCCCAAAAAATGCACCAGAATGGGCCAGTGATCGAGAAAAATTATGGAATGAAGTTGAAAAGAACGATCGTAAATCAAACTCACGTTATGCAAAAGAATTTAACGTGGCTTTACCGGTAGAATTAAGTGAATCCGAACAGAAAGAATTACTGGCAAAATATGTGCAAGAAAATTTTGTCGATCAAGGTATGGTAGCTGACGTAGCAATTCATCGCGATCACCCAGACAATCCGCATGCACATGTGATGTTAACCAATCGCCCATTTAATCCCGATGGTAGTTGGGGATTAAAAGCAAAGACGCAGTACATTAAAGATGAAAATGGCAAGCAACTTTTAACCAAAAGCGGGTTTCCAAAACAAAGAAAAATTTGGTTGGTTGATTGGGATAAAAAGGAAAAAATTAATGAGTGGCGGCATAATTGGGCAACAAGTGTTAATCAGTCTTTAGCACAAAAAAATATTCCG
>NZ_NIPR01000017.1 GCF_002872255.1 Companilactobacillus nuruki | reverse complement strand
AAAAGCCAAGTCAATTTGTGATGACGCTGATCGAATCAGCGAAGGCCAATAGAATTAATCCGGCTGAGTATTTAACATTTTTATTAAAAAATATCTCACAGCTTCCAACATTCTTGAAACCAGAGGAACTAGAAGCCTATTTACCGTGGAACTTTAAATCATCACGATTGAAAACGACTAACGAAGATAATCAAAAAATCGCCGCATAAATGAACACACAAAATCATCCGCATTCTCAAATGAGAGTACGGATGATTTTTTATTTTTCAATACGGTCAGTTATTAGGTGCTTACCTTATTGATACAAATGGAACTACTTATGCAACTTATAAAGAATGGATGGAGAATGGATCACAATCAGAAATAGTTAAAATTTTAATGCACGTTGATATTTCTAAAATGGAATCAACTGAAAAACTGTTACACTACACATTTGATAAGAACTATTTTGTAGTAAAAACTGGCAATGAATATTTAGAAATCTTTCCTAAAGATATAAACAAAGGACAAAGTGTAAAGAGATTAGCAGATTATCTAAAAATAGATTTACAACAGGTCATGGCCATTGGGGATATGGATAATGATATTTCAATGATTAAACTAGCAGGTATGGGTGTTGCAATGGAAAATGCTCAACCTAGGGTCAAGGATATTGCCGATTATATTACCAAAGATAATAATCATAGCGGTGTCGGTTTGGCAATTGAAAAATTTGCTTTATAAAAAAGATAGACTCTCTAAATTCGGGAGTCTATCTTTTTTATGCTTCGTTAGCACAATTTAATTTATCACATTCAATAATTAATTGATTTGTCTCTTTAGAAGGGTCAAGTTTCATAGAGTACTTCCGTCCATACTCAATCATTGTATGATGAGCCCTATGTAACTCTTCAGGTGGCATTACACTAACTATTTTGTTTTCAACTTGCAAAGGACTGGCTGTTTGTTCAACAAAGTGTAATCGTTTAGAAATAGCTGATACATGTGTATCAACCGCAAAGGTTGGTTGATCGAAAACATCACTCAAAACTACATTCGCAGTTTTTCTTCCTGCACCTGGTAATGCCATAATCCCCTTTCGTGTTTCAGGGACAACATCGTTTAGTTCTTTATGGACAATTCCAGCCGTTTTAATGATATTTTTGGCTTTATTATGAAATAATCCGACGCTTTTGATTATGTCTTCAACATCATTTATATCAGCATTCATCAAATCCTTAGGTTCGGGGTATTTTCCAAAAAGGATCGGCGTAACTTTATTAACAGAGACATCTGTCGCCTGTGCGCTTAAAATAACTGATATTAAGTATTGAAATGGAGTTCTTCCATCCAATGAAGGACCGACTGGTCCAATTTCTTCTTCCATCTGGTGAATTGCCCAGACAATTTGTTCATCTTTTAACATCTAATATCCCAGCTTCTTTCGGCGATCTTGGAGTTGTTCCGCTGACTTAATATTACTCTTTTCCCAGCTAATTAAAATACGATCCATATATTTCAACGAATAGGCCTGATTTAAAACAGCCTCACGCAAAGATAGATCAATTAATTCAATACTGTAATGATCATCTTCAATCCATTGATGAATTTGTTCCTGTTCAATTGGTGACAGTGGACGACCAAACTCAACTTCAACCTTTTTAAAAAGTTCTTCCGTTTCTGACATCAATTTATTCTGTTGACTAGAACGACTATCTTGATCCAATAGATTTTTGATACGATGGTAAATTGGTGTCAGAGAATAAATATCTCTTTGTTGATGATGATCCATAACTGTTTTTAACTCAATGATTCCTAACTTGATCATACCTTGAATAATTTCATAAATACTGGCTTCATCCATACCAGTATCACTAGCTAGGTCCTTTGCCATCGGGAAAGTATTGCCCTTTTGAGCGTACATTAGCAGTGCTAAATAAACAATCAAATCCTTTTCAGTCATTCCTAAACGATGATAATTTTTTAAAATAATGTTGCTAATACTAGTATTTCCACCATTAATAAAAACATTAAATAATTCGTCATTCATATTGATTACTCCAGTGAATAAAAAAAGCCCGAGAAATTATTGGTCTCGACTTTTTTTAAGAAAAAATTTTTAAATATTGTTAATAATTTGAACACTTTTGCCGGTTCTAAAATCAACTAAATTATAGCCAATGCTACCGTTCTTTTTTTGGAAGGTAACCTCCCAAGTGGGTTTACTCTTATATAGACCCAGATTGATATGTAAGATCTTTTTGGCATTGTATCTTTGAGCGACACCATCGATCACACTTTGTCGAATTGGGGCATTATTTTTGTTGATAATATCCGTTTTACCACTTTTAGCATTAATAATTATGTAGCGGTACTTCTGACCCTTAGTCAAACCACCAACGGCATAATATTGTTTTTGCCGAGTATAATTGCCAAAATAATCTGGTTGAACAATTCCGGCCTTCTCCTTGGCAATATCATTAGCCTGTGACTTAGCACTTGAATAGGGTGCAAAAGAAAGATTCAAATAAGTTAACGCCGAAACTATTGCTAATGCAATTAGAGAAATGGTTAATAAAATTTTTGTGCTTCTATTCATAATACGTCCTTTTTTTAACTAACAAAAATAGTATAGCAATAATTTAACTAATTCAAAAACTCATTTATATCTTTTTTAATCAAATCCATATCTTCATTGATAACTGGTAAACCTTTTGGTAAAGAATCCAAAATTGTTTTACCATAACTTTTAGTCAAAATACGATTATCTAATAAAAGAATTACTCCACGATCATTTGGAGTTCTAATGAGTCGACCTAAACCTTGACGTAATTGTAAAATGGCATTTGGTAAAGAGTCCACTTTGAAGACGTTCATATCCTGTTGCTTTAGAATATCTTGCTTAATTCTAACATCTGGTTGTTCAGGAGATTCAAAGGGAATCCTTGTCACAATTAGGATTTCAAGAACTTTTTTAGGAAAATCGACCCCTTCCCAAAAAGAATTTGCACCTAAAAGAACCGAACGTTGACCGATAGCAAAACGTTTCTTTATCTTTTCATTAGATCCAGTAACGCCCTGTGCCAGGATTTCCCATTTTTCCTTAACATCGGTATCCATCAAACGTTCATAGACCTTACTTAAAGTATTTAAAGAATTAAATAAAATCATCGTTTGATGATCTAAATTATCTAATACGTCAACGATATATGATGTTACCATATCGAAATATTGATCACTAGTTAAGCTTTGAATATCTGGAAGATTAGCTGGTAAATAAATTTTACTATTTTTAGAAATACTATTGGCATCTGGCAAAATAACCATCTGATTAATCTGATTTTGATTCAATTGAGTATCCAGAATAAAATGAGAGAAATCCTTTTGAATAGTTATTGCTGCTCCAATAGCAAAAATCTGACTAAAACGATCAGTAGTTTCTTCAATCAAAGTTTGAATATCATATTGCCGCCAGCTTAATTTAAGAGTTTTAGGATCATAATAATCACGCATATCAATCTGAATACCAAACTTATTATTGGTCGTTTGTAAGGCCTGCAATAGTTCGTCCAAATTCTTGACAACCGTAGCTAGCTTACTATTTTCTATTGTTAAATTAGAAATAACTCTAGACAATTCAACAGAGATGAAGTTTTTTTGAAAGTTATATTGATCAAATAAAGTTTCTACTCGATTTGAAATCAAAGACAACTCTACAATTAAATCTGATAATAATTCTAGTAATAAATTATTATTTTTACCAAATTCATTGCTACTGTCCAAGATTGAGATAAAGTTCTCACGGTCTTTGAAATGAATCTTATTTTTGACATAATGACCAAAAATATTATATTCCAAGCGTTCCATCAATTCGTCAACTGCTTGAAAGTGCGTTTCCATCCCTTGAAGATCTTGATAATTCCAAAGCTGTGTTGTTACCTCAGTGAAAGCATATCTTAAAGTAACTCGATTTTGATACAAAATGTCACTAATTTTTTTAACATATTCATTCAATTGTAAAAAATCAATCGTAGGTGAACTGGCATCTCTAAGGCTGCTTGCAAAATGATTGGCCTCATCAACTACCAGATAAGAATTTCCACCCCAATATGGACTATCCAAATGTCTAGATAGAAATGATTGATTAGTAACTAAAATCTTTGACTCCAAATATCTATTTTGCTGATATAACCAAAAATCATCATTACTAAAGATAGTATTTTCTTTTGGTTCACCACGATGTCTAATAATACTAAAAATGGGACTATTATAATTCGTCAAATGTAATTCACTTAAATCACCTGTGGTAGTCATTGTCAGCCAAACAATAATTTTCATTTTTAAAATAGCTGTATGACTGTGTAAACGGTAATTGTCTAGGGCCTCGTAGAATCTATCCAAATCAATGAAATTATAACTACTCTTTACTACCTCAGCATGAAAATTATTACCTGTAACTTGGTTTAATAAAGGGATAGATTGTTCAACTATTTGCTGCTGTAAAACTTTCGTTGTTGTCGCAATAACTAATTTTTGATCATTATTGACCAAATATGACAATGGCAGTAAATAGCCTAAGGTTTTACCCGCCCCTGTGGGAGCCTCGATCAAATTCCATTTTTTTGTTTTATCTCGATGCTGGCTAGTTTTATAGATGTTATCCATCAGTTGTGACTGATTGACCCGATAATCAAGGACACCATCCAATAATTTTTTCTTAGCTTCACGAGACATCGGATATTTAGTTGAATGATCGATTTGTTCACTCACGTGATAATCTTTTTTGCGTAAGACTAGGCCGTTACGTTCGTATAAATAAGCCGGTAGAACCTCTGTCCTTGATTTCTTTTCACGTTCATCGAGAATTGTTTTAAAAACCAGATCTGTTTCTCGAAGGGTATTCTTACCAAACTTTGCTAACAAACGTAATGTTTCTAATGGTAATTGTTGAATCCTTTTTAAAATAATCAAAAATAATTCTGCTGTTACATGTGCATCACTATTTGCACTATGCGGATTTTTATGAACGATGCTCAAATAATGCGTTAGATCTTGTAGTTTATAACTGCTTATAGTTGGAAAGAGAATCTGCGATAATTCAACAGTATCGATAGCTTTGACATTAAGTTGATTCATTCCGATACGTTTAAGTTCACGATTTAAAAAGGTCAAATCAAAATTCACATTATGTGCAATAAAAACTCGATTTTTTAAAAGTTTAAAAATATCAGGTGCAACTTCTTCAAATGTTGGTGAATCTTTAACATCTTTATCACTTAGACCTGTTAAGGCCGTGATTCTATTAGGAATTGGTACCTTGGGATTGATCTTTTGATCATAAATATGTGTAATTTCACCATTTTCGATAAGGGCACAGCCGAATTGAATTATACGCCCGTTGTCATGCCAATTTGAATTGGTAGTCTCTAAATCAACAACAGCGTAAGAGTTTTTCAAATCTTTCACCTCTCACCTTTTATTTTTCTTGTAAATCAATTGCTTCGTTGATTTTCAAAAAATAAAGATATTTACCCACTACGGGTTTATTTTTAATCGCAGAAATAGCCTCTGCATATAAATTGACTTGTCCAGAATACTTAGAAATTAATTCTGCTTTATTTTCGGCTGTAACATGATCAGTTTTGTAGTCAAAAATAATTATTCCATGTTCCAATTCAATCACACCATCAATAATACCATGAACCAAGATTTTATCGTTAACAGAATAGTCTTTAGTGACCTTTTTAAATAGTTTTTCTGCGGGCATTAAAACTGAGCACGTGTATTCACGGCTTACATTTTCATGATTATTGACAATTATTTGACCAAGATTGCTTTGATAAAGTTTTGTCAAACCCTCTAAATCAATTTTTTCAGCCAATTCAGGAGTCAATAATTTTTCGTTAACCATTTGCTCAATTAATTCTTTAAAATTATTTTCTTCAGGGGTTTTATCAATTGCAATTTTCTGTAGAACTAAATGCGTTGCGCTACCTATTTCAGCATTTGTAATTTTATTGGTTTTAGTTAAAAATTGTGGCTTAGGAAAAGATCCCAGATTATAACGAGATGTATCTTCTAGTAAATCCTCCGCCATCTGTTCATCATCGGGATCAGCAAACAACCCTTTGATTTCTGAAACAGATTGATAAGCGGTTGTGTTTACCGACTCCTGGTATCTATATTCCATATCTAAAATATCATTAACAGATTCTTTGAACAGATTATTGACTGATTCATTATTTCTGGCATTGATAGATTTTTTATTAGTATCAATATTGACCGCTTCAGCTGGTAGAATTTCAAATCTTAGTTGACAATCTTTGTTGTACGCTACTCTGTTTTTAGTAAAATCACCGTCTTGATCAATACCCGACATAGTACTAATCCCCACAAGATCCTGGAAGGTATTAGCTTTTAACCTAGTAGTTTCATCAATTAATCCTTCTTGAGGAACATCCCGCCACAATTTCAAAAGATCATCTTGAGATTTGGCGTAACCAAACATAATCAGTTTCTGTTTGGCCCTTGTTAGAACAACATACAAAAGTCTCATTTCTTCAGAAAAAGTAGCTATTTTCTTTTTCTGACTAATAATTCCTCTTTGTATAGTTTTATATTGCAAGCGTGTTTCATTATTCTTGACCGTTATTCCGATTCCATTATCGTCAAAAACAGTTTGGCTGATCACATCTTGCATATTAAAATGCTTAGCCATATCTAAATAGATAACAATTGGAAATTCAAGTCCTTTTGATGCGTGGACAGTCATTACCCTGACAGTATCATCATTAGCTTCTATACTGTTTGGTTGAGATAAATCTTTATCAAGATCTTGCATATGCTTAATAAATCCAATAAATTGATGTAAACCTTTAAAGTTATTTTCTTCGTAAGCATCAGCTCGTTGATACAAAGCATGTAAATTGGCAGCTCTTTGTTTACCACCTGGCATACCTGATACATATTCTAATAAACCAGTTTCTTGATATATTTTCCAAATTAAACGTGCAATACTATTTTTATTAGCAAAATCTCGATACGTTTCTAATTGAGCTAAAAACGCTTTGAGTTGTTTCTGAAGTTCTTTATCCTTGTTTTCACTAACAATATATTTTTGTAAGGCCGTATAGTATGAATTATGTTTATCAATCAATCTAATTTGAGCTAATTGTTCTTCATTTAACCGAATAATAGGTGAACGTAACACTGCAACTAAAGGAATATCTTGATACGGATTATCAACAATGTTTAACATCGACATCATAATTTGTAATTCTGTTGTTTGGAAGTAATTCTGAGCATCTGTAACCATTACTGGAATATTAACTTTGGAAAAATTAGAAATAATATCCGTATTATTCTCTTTGGTTCTGGAAATGATTGCAATATCAGAATATTTTAATCTTCTGATCTGTTTTTGTGAATCTTTAATTTTACTATCATAAATTTTAAAACCACTGGCTATTAATTCTTGAATCCGTTGTGCAGCAGCATTAATTAAAGTCTGCCGTTTGGTAATACTCTCATCATCATCTAAGTTAGAATCATCATTGACGCTTTCAGGAACAAAAATCGTCAGCTCATTTTGTTTATCAACATTGTCAGGAAAATCTGTCCCAGTAACTAATTGTGATTCGGCATCATAATCAATATCACCAATTTTTTTATCAAAAATTCTTGTGAAAATTTGATTAACAAAGTTATCAACTTCTTCAGAAGAGCGGAAGTTTTTGGACAATTTGATTAATTCATCATCATTGTCAGGATTTTGATAACGCTCATACTTTTCAGTAAACAAGCTTGGTTTGGCTTGGCGGAAACCATAAATAGACTGCTTGATATCGCCAACCATAAACAAATAATTATTATCAGAATGCAAAAGATTAACAATACTTTCTTGCATGGCATTGGTGTCTTGATACTCGTCAATCATTAATTCATGAAACTTATTCTGATAGTACTCTTGGGCAATTTTCCGACCATCAACATCTCCCTGTAGGATCGCCACAGTTAAATGTTCTAGATCATTAAAATCAACAACGTGTCGATTTAATTTTAATTCATTAAAGTGTTCCATGAACTTTCGTTCAACTTTTACTAATTCGCTGATTAATGTTTGAGCCTCAATCAAAGCTTCATTTACTTCAGATTCTGATTTAACAAAATAAGAATTATATAAACTCTTACATTGACTCTTAAAATTATCACGTAGTTTCTCAACTTGATTGGCAATTGTTTTATCAGGATCTTCATCTTTGGATAATTTAGCTTTTCGAGACTTTATCTTGAAATCACCAATGAATTCACGAATCTTATCATAACTATTTACGGCTAATGATTGTTCAAATTCAGACCAAACTTGTTTCACTTCTTGTAATTGATCTAAAAAAACACTAGCCCCTAAATCCATGCTTGCTAAATCGATAGCTTTATCAATCGATTGAAGCATTTCCGAAATTTGTTGTTTTATTTGAGGTAAGAATTTGTTTTTATAAAAGGTTGATTCTGTAAAACTATCATTAAATTGATATGGTTTTACCAAGGAATCCAACCATTCATTGGTATTAGCATTAGTAATAGCAAAATCATACAGCTTAAAGACCACATCTTTTAAACCATCATCTGAACGATCATCCGAAAAATTATCAGTTAATTGTAAAAAACCACCATCGGGATAATCATAGAAGTCATTTCTAATATCATCATATGCCTGTTCTTGTAAAATCGATTTTTCGGTTTCATCACTCAATAATCTAAAATTGGGATCTAAATCAATTACATAATAGAATTTTTTAATAACACTCAAACAAAAAGCATGCAAGGTACTGATATTAGCCATAGGAATTTTAAAAATCTGTTTTTGAAGATGTTTTTTTAACTCAGGATCATTTTCTTCATTTACAGCATCTTTTAGTTTACTTAGTAAGCGATCTTTCATTTCTGCAGCGGCTGCTTCGGTAAAAGTGGCAACTAAAAGATTATCAATGTTCTCACGACCATTCGGACCGTTTCCTTTAAGTTCCTTGAGAATCCTTTCAATTAGAATGGTCGTTTTTCCTGAACCTGCGGCAGCTGATACTAAAATATTATGATTGCGATGATCAATCGCTTTTAACTGATCTTTTGTCCATTCAGGCATTTTGTCCTCCCTCCTGATTAATTTCCTTATCAATCATTTTAATGACCATTGCTTTACCATATTCAGTAATATCATGATATTCATTACTTTTGAGCATTGCATCAAATTCAAAAATAGGACGATAATCACTATATTGCAAACCAGTTATTTTCTTATATCGGTATGGATTAAGTTTAAGTTTTCCAGAATAGATTGTTTCACCAGCTTCAATAATTTTTTTCTGATTATATTTAAGGATGTCATTTAGTTCTTCTTCAGAGACAATATCATTTCTAAAGTTGGCTACTGGAGAAACCTTAGAGAATTTTCCGGCCTTAGTTCGAGCTTCTGTATCAAAGTTCTCCAATAAATCAGAATCATCCAACAAAATTCCTTCCAGCTTATATTTACTGAGAAGTTTCTTTCTTAATTGGTCTTCTTGCATGTTCTTCTCTAAATTCAAAAATGGATTGCTAATATGTTCATAAACAGCCGCTCCAAGTTTAGGCTCAACTCCATTGACGTCAAATAAATCCAAGCTGTTATCTAGAGCTTGCAAATATGTTGGCATTTGCATTGTCAATCCTTCTAAAAATTGATTGTAGTCAAATATTCTTGAACTAGATTTATAATCAATGATTGTCAAAAATGCTTTTTCATCGTCCAAAAGCATCTCATCAATTCGATCTATTTTTCCCCTAACATTAATTAAATGTCCATCTGTTAACGGATAGGATAGTCTTGGTATATCTTCTTTGCCTTCAAATCTACCAAATTTAACCTCAGACTTTTTCGGAACAAAATTACTTCGCGTTCCTTGAACTGCCATATTTTTGATCAATTGGACCAAAGTACTTTTAATTTTTGATGAAATATAACGCATCCGGCTAGAAGCATCAAAAATCATATTAATTGGATCTTGCAATTGCTGATTGAACAATTCGTCTACAATTATTTTAATCTCTTCATCCTTGCCAGCATAATCTTTAAAACTTGTTCCCTCGCCATTCATTTTTTTAACCATTCCATCCAAAACAGCATGGAAAATCGATCCCGTTTGAGCTGGAGTTATTTCAAAAAGCTGACGTGGAAATAAGCGTAATCCATAGCGTAAAAAGTATTCGTATTGATTCATATAAAAAGTTTCAAGCTGTGAAATAGAAACATTAATATTCTTTCCATATAAATCAGCAACAGTTTCCGGATTCAAATCATGCGGTATATTGTCATAGTTTAATGATGTCAACGCTAAATTAGTTTCTTGTGGCTTTTCCTTGATTAATTGGTTCTTGATATATTCCCAACCATTTGGAATTTTTTCGTTTTTATCCAGTCCCGAACGCATAACGCGAATTAAATAATTCAAAGTTGCCGCTTTAGAACTGACATATTCTAAAATATCATTGGCTTCAACATCATCACTGGCAGGATTGGCCAGCTTGTCTTGAATAGCCAAATCAAAGTAATCAACAATCCTTTTAACATAACTTGAGAGTTCTTGCTGTTTGCCGTCTTCAGAGAGATTAGGATAAGTAAAAATCAACTTATCTGATCCAGTTGTAAAAATTAAATCATGTAAAAACGGTTCAGCATTGTTAACCACTTCATCAGATTCAGGTAAATACTTACCATCGTTTAAATTATCATTTAAATAACCTCGTTCATCATCCGTTACCAAGTTATTTGATACAGTAGCACCTGGCATATTACTAGATGTAGCACCTAAAATGATAGTTATTTTACGATTATTGGGTTGAATCATACCAATTTCAGAAATACTTACCGCATCTAGAGTTGAAGGAATTTGAGAATATGTGGCATTTTCAAAAGCAGCATCCAATATACTAATAAAATCTTCAGCTTTAAATTTTTCGTCACCAAATATTGATATGTACTCATCAAGGATTTGATTAAAAAGATTTATAATCTGTTCAGGCTGATTTGCCAAAGTCAAATTATTATCTTCGGTAGCTTGCTTTTGCCATCTTAGTAAAACATCGAAAACATGCTTTTCAGTTAGAAAGCTATACAAAAAACTGACACTATCAATCGAATTGCTTTTTTCGTCCCAAAATCTTTTTAATTGAGAATATACGTTCTTTACATAATTTTTAATAAGATTGATTTGTTCAAATTCATTTATCTTGATCTGATCCACTTCAGGGTCTAATTTAACCATAGGTTTAAATTCTCCACCTAACCAAGATCTTTGACCTATTCCATGAGCTAAAGCATAGTTTTCAGTTAAGTCTACAGCTTGTCTAAATCCAATAATATCGTCTTTAAATTCATCCGGTATCAATAATTCTGTCCTCAACAAACTGATTACATCGTCTTCTTGCATACCATTCTTTAGAGCAAATAATAAATCTATTAGTCTCTTAAAGGGATGATTTGCCATTTTCTTTTGTAGATCAATAAAATAAGGTATTTCATTATTCTCCATAAATGACTCAATAAATGAACTGTACTCCGATAAATTTCTAGAAACTATTAAAAAGTCTTTATAGCGATAATTCTGGCGGGCAACCATTCTCCGAATATATCCGCCAACAGCTGAGACCTCAGTTTGCTTATCAGTACTTTTCCAAACTTGAACTGTACTTTGATCGTTTAAATGTCCCTTTGAATTTTTGGGTATTTTGCCTTCATTACTTTGAATCCAATAATCTTCAATCTTGATTAAATCGTTGTTGATTCTAAGATCTTTGGCAAAATAATTCTTAGACGGTAATTTTTGACTATTAGCAAAATCAAGTAATTGTTGATACGTTTTTGCTGGTCGGTAATAAAAATCAGTTGCATCCGTTGAGTCAAGTGAATTATTTTCTAAAACTAAAGACAAAATCAAATCATTACTATTGATTATCATTGATTTAACCAAATTCATTTCTGTAGCGGTAAAAGTTGAGAATCCTTCAATATAAAAATGATAATGAGACGTATCAGGTTTTTCATTTAGAAACTGTGCTAAGGCATCTAATTGAACATCATTAGTATTATAATTTTGAATTGCATTCAGATAACTGCTATAAATTAGGTTTAAATCTTTTATTTTATCGGCAAAAACATCATTATCACTTTGTAGAACATTTTCAATATCATCAGGTTGAACCTGTCCATCAATAAACTCTTGAAATTGTGTAATCATCTGATCGATAAAGCCGGGTTTATCGATCATGTGCTTAAAAACCTTCAATTCATTTTGCTGATTCGTTACAATATTTTTCAGTATCATAGCAGCTTTAGTTTGAGTTAAGGTTTCTAAATTATAATCCTTACTATCACGCAAAAAATACCAAGCCAAACGTGAAAACGAAAATGTTTGAACGTTATGCGTGGCAATGAGTTTTTTATCATTAGTATTAAAATGCTTAAGAATATTTACTTCTGATTCAAATTTAATATGATTTGGTACCAAAAAGAAAAATTGTCCATTCGGATCTTTTTGGTAATCCTGATCGAACAATGTCATCACTTCTTTATGATGATCCAATTGGTTTTTACCTAATACAAAATTTAATGTCATTTTTCTTCACCCGCCCAAAATTCTATCATAGTTAGTAGTTATAAAGTGGAAATCATCTTAATAGATGTATAAAATAGAGTCTTAGAGAAATTGAGGTGAGCATGTGCTTAAAGGAATCGGAAAAAGTCACGGGAAAACTATTATTATGGGAGAACATGCGGTAGTTTATGGCTACCCTGCTTTTGCAATCCCTTTGCTTAGTACACCTGTCATCGTTAAAATAAAACAGAGCCAAGATAGTTTATTAATTTCCAAGTACTATGCTGGAAGAATCGAAGAAATACCTGAATCATTATCAGGCGTAAAATATTTAATTAATCTTTTAGATAAAAAGCTTAATCTTCAACACATCCTATATACAATTAGCATCGATAGTGGGTTACCTATTGAACGTGGAATGGGATCTTCCGCAGCAATCGCCGCAGCAATCACACGAGCTTTTTTTGATCTTTTCAAGGTCGAATTAGATCATCAAACATTATTAGATTATGTTAATAAATCGGAAACAGTTACTCATGGTAAAGCTAGTGGTTTGGATGCCTTGACGGTAAGCTCAGAATATCCTATCAAATTTGGTAAAAATGAAGCTCCTAAGCATTTTAGTTTTAATTCAGAGGGATTTATCGTAATTGGTGATTCAGGAGTCAAAGGAAGAACTAAAGAAACCGTTGCTGATGTAAAAAAAATGTATGATGAGAATCCTGACATGATAGGGTCTTATTTAAAACAACTTGGTGACTATGCTACTCAAGCAAGCGATTATTTAATTAAAGGTAATCTCAAACAATTAGGTTTAGTTTTTTCATTAGCTAATGAAATATTAACTAAATTGAACCTGGCTATTCCCAAAACAGATAAGCTTATTGAAGCCGCTAATCATGCTGGCTCATTGGGTAGCAAAATCACTGGTGGTGGCCGTGGAGGCTGTATTATCTGTTTAGCTCATAACTTGAAAAATGCTCAAATGATTCAAAAAGCTCTTATAAAAAATGGAGCCGAACAAACATGGATTCAACCTTTATCAATTTATGCGGAGGATTCTGATTTTGACTAAAACTGCTAGAGCTTACACAAATATTGCCTTAATAAAATATTGGGGTAAAAAAAACAAACAATTAAAACTGCCTTTTACTAATAGTTTGTCATTAACGTTGAATCTTTTTTATACTGACACAAGAGCAACCGTTATTGGTAACAACTCTGACGTAATCTATTTAAACGAAAAATTATTGGATGACAAGAAGAGCCAACGTATCCGTAACTATCTTGATACTGTGAGAGATTTTTATGGTTTTAGTGATCATTTTCAAATTGATACAGTTAATCATGTTCCTACCTCAGCAGGTTTTGCTTCTTCCGCTTCAGGATTTGCAGCATTAGCAGGAGCTATTAATGAGACCAAACAATTGAATCTTGATCGAAAACAATTATCAATTTTAGCTAGAAACGGCTCAGGCTCAGCTAGTCGATCAGTCTACGGCGGTTTTGTGGAATGGATTGCTGGCGAAGACAACGAGTCCTCTTTTGCCGTGCCTATTGACGAAACACCTACAATTGATTTAACGTTATTATCGGTTGTAATTAACAAACAAAGTAAAAAGATTTCTTCAACCGTTGGTATGGAAAATAGCGTAAAAAGCTCCCCTTTTTATCCAAACTGGGTTACACTAGTGGCTTCAGAGATTAAAGAAATTAAGCAAGCAATTGCTAAAAAAGATGTACAAAAAATTGGTGAAATTTCCGAACATAATGCAATGAGTATGCATGCATTGACTCTTTCGGCCAATCCTTCGTTTACATACTTTGAACCAGAGACCATTCAAATTATTCACCTTGTTCAAGAATTGCGTCAAAAAGGTATCTTTGCCTATGCTACAATTGATGCTGGTCCAAATGTCAAGATTTTATGTACGAAAGATTCTTTACCAAAGGTTCAAACATACATCGAACAACAACTATCAAATGTAACTACCGTCATTGCCGGCATCGGTTCAGGTATCCAATACATCTGATATAAATTGAAAGGTATGATATTTTTGTCTACAGGAAAAGCACCTGGAAAACTATATTTAGCTGGAGAATACGCTGTTGTGGAGACAGGTTTTCCTGCCGTATTAACATCAGTAAACAAATACGTTACTGTAACGGTTAATAAGTCGGAAAATGGCGGTACGATTCAGTCAAAGAATTTGAATAAAGAATTGATTCACTGGAATCGTCAAGGCACAGAGCTTGTCTTTGACGATTCTGAAAGTCAATTACAATATATTCTGGCAGCTATCAGTTTCGTTGAAAAATATGCTCTTGAACGAGACGTTAAACTAAATTATTACGATTTATTGGTAACAAGTGAATTAGATTCTCAAGATGGAAAGAAATATGGCTTGGGTTCTTCTGCCGCTGTTACAGTTGCAGTTGTAAAGACCCTAGGAGATTTTTATAATCTTGATTTGACTGCAATGGATATTTATAAAATCTCAGCCATTTCTCATTTATCAGTTCAAGGTAATGGCAGCTTGGGAGATATCGCTGCCAGTGCTTTTGGAGGAATAGTTGCCTATTATTCACCAGATCGTAATTGGATTTTTAATATGATCAGAAATCATAGTATCACTGAAATCCTATCGCTTGATTGGCCTCAATTAAAAATCCAAACATTACAATTACCAGAGGATCTTGAATTGACCGTTGGCTGGACAGGTTCACCTGCTTCAACCTCGATTCTAGTTGATCGAATTGCTCTGACTAAGGCTCAAAAGGTCGAAAAATATCAAAACTTTTTGAAATCAAGTCGGCTAAATGTTGAAAAACTAATTGACGGTTTTAAAACTAGTAATTCAGAATTAATCAAAGAGACTTTTAGTAAATATCGTAATTTATTGCTAGATTTGGCTGACTTTAGTGATGTTCATATTGAAACTGAATTACTTACTAAGCTCTGTGATATTGCCGAAAATCTTGGTGGTTCTGCTAAAACCTCTGGCGCTGGTGGTGGAGATTGCGGTATTGTTCTCAGCGATAAAACACTTGATATAAATGAACTTAAAAAAGAGTGGCGTCAAGTTGGCATTACCCCACTGACTTTAAAAATTGGAGAAATGATTGCCCATGCCTAAACAAGATCCACAAATTCAACGCAAGGTTGAACATCTCTTCTTAGCCGAAAAATTCTTTACTGATAAAGCATCCGCTGACTTTGATAAAGTTCGCCTTTTACATGATGCTTTACCTGAGTTAAGTCTTAAGGATATTGATCTTTCAACCAGCTTTCTTGGAAGAAAAATTTCAATGCCCATTTATTTTAATGCAATCACTGGAGGATCACGACAGTCAGCTCGTTTCAATTCTCAATTAGCTACGCTGGCTAAAGAATTGAATATTCCAGTTTCAAGTGGTTCTATGGGAGTTGCTTTACGCCTACCTGAAACTGAGACATCATTTAAGGTTCTCAGAGAAAATAATCCAAATGGTATCGTGATAAGTAACGTTTCTGCTAAGGCTAATGCAGAGCAGGCCAAGACAGCTGTCGATATGGTAAACGCTGATGCATTACAAATTCACTTGAACAATCTTCAAGAATTAGCAATGCCTGAGGGTGATAAAGAATTCTTTTGGCTTGATAATATAAAAGATATTGTTAAATCAATAAAAGTACCCGTCATAGTTAAAGAAGTTGGTTTTGGGATTTCTCAAAATAACTTAGCCGACCTTTACAACGTTGGAGTTAAATTTGTCGATATTTCTGGTTCAGGTGGAACAGACTTTGCTCAAATAGAAAGTGAACGTAACCATGAATTGGATTTAACTTATTTAGACCAATTGTCCTTGTCAACTGTCGAAGCCCTATTAGAATCAATTCCCTATCAGAAAAAAATGACCGTCCTTGCTTCTGGCGGAATTAGAACCCCAATGGACGTTATTAAGGCCATTCGTTTAGGTGCAAATGCTGTGGGAATGTCAGGTTTAGTTTTGCATCATTTGCAAAAAACTTCCCTCGAAGAAACAAAAATCTTCTTTGATCAATTCACTAAACAATTACAAATTATTATGGCCGCTATTGGTGCTAAAACAATTACTGATATAAAAAAAGCCCCCATCATTCTTGATGGCAGCTTAACTAATTATATAAAACAACGTAATATTAAACTTTAACGTCTTAATCCCTTTGGATAGACGTTTTTTATTTGTCTATTACTATAACGACCCCAACTGAAAAGTTTATTTTGATAAGATAACCCAATCCATTTATTATCAAAATCAGGTTGATCATTTAAAATAACTGATTCACCATGTAAATACCGTTCAAATTGTTGTTGGTTCAATTCATAAATCGTTTTTAATTCATCAGGTTTGAGTGCTAGTATCCAAGCGATATCGGGCTCAAACCTATTTTTTTTGAACTCTCCCAATTTTAAGCCGTTTCTTAAAATATGCAATCCCTTAAAACGATTGTCCAGGCTAGCGGCTTGATATAGAAAGTCACTAATTTTTAACCAGTTAATTTTTTCCAAACCAGTCAAATTTGCTTTAGAAAACTTCTGAACAAATCCAAAGTCCTCTTTTTTTAAACCGTCATTGATTTGACGTTCCTTATTTTCCTCGGGATCACCGTCTTTAATCAATTTACACATAAAATGCCCTTCACCGTTAAACTTATCAGGGAACATTCTTAAAGCCTTCACCAATTCAGGGTTATTATCACCCCACTCAGGCTTGGCATCTTCCATACCAGAATATTTTTTTACAGGCACTAGATGCATATCAGGATACTGTTTTAAAAACCAAGCGACATTTTGTTCATTCTCTTCAGGTGAAAAGGTACAAGTCGAATATACCATCGCTCCGCCCTTATTCAATAATTTATATGCAGAATCCAAAATATGGCGTTGGCGGTTAGCACATTGCTCAACATAATCCAAAGACCAATATTTGACTGACTCAGGATCCTTTCTAAACATTCCCTCTCCCGAACATGGCGCATCAATTAAAACCTTATCAAAAAAGTTATTAAATTTCTTTTCAAAGTCTTTAGGGGAATTGTTAGTAACAATGGTATTTTTAATTCCCATTCTTTCGATATTAGAGGATAAAACTCGCGCCCTCTTATCATTTATCTCATTACTTACTAGAAGCCCCTGTGAGTCCATTTTTGAAGCAATGTAGGTTGTTTTACTGCCTGGAGCAGCACAAAGATCTAAAACTTTATCATTTTCAGTTGGATTCAAAATTTCTGTAACATACATTGCACTGGGTTCTTGGCTATAAACATAACCGGACAAATGATCAATTGAATTACCATTAATATTTCCAAAGAAACCAATGGGACTATATTCAATCGGATTATCCAACGAATATGAAACATTTTTATAATCGGGCTTTAACGGGTTCAAACGAAAAGCTTCTTGACTATCATTTTCAATTGCTGAAAATAGTTTCTCAGCTCGTTCCCCCATCAGATCTCGATATTTTGTTTTAAAGTCTTCACTTAAATCGACTTTCATTCAATTACTCACTCCGTTTAACAAAGAATATTTGCGACAATCCAATTAAAATTGTGATAATAACTGAGATGGTCATAAACAAATTAAAGGTACTATGACTAATGATTACGATGCGCCATTTTACCACTGCAAAGGCGACCACGTACGGAACTAAAGTATAGATCAAGTAGCGAATCATTAATCCATTCCGATAGTTATTTTTTAAATCACCTGTCAAATTTGATCTAGATAAATCGTATTTTAGCGGTATCAAAATATAAAAATCAACTGCTACGATTAAGAAAAATAACAAAACAATTCCAACCAGATATAGTTCTCCATTATTGCTTGTTTCAACATTAGTAAAATCATCAGTTTGCGGTACGTATTTATGCGTTGATTTAACATGTAACACTCGTTTGATTTTATTGAGACTCTCACGATTGGAAACTGCTCTGCCATCTATTACAGTAGTGACCTGATTCAAATGATATTTAGATTTAGGTTGATTAGGCGACAAAGAGACCAAAGTCTGTGCGTTTAAGATATCTGCGCCGTCAAAACCAATATTTCCAATTACAGAAATATATCTATTATCTACCTTCAAGTAAGTTTGACTCTGAGGTTTGTAAGCTTTAAGATCAGATGTCTTCCCCTGTACAGCGAAGGGAATCTGTGATGTAAAGTCATCCAAAGAAAAATATCGACCTGTTGTTATTGGTAACTTATTGATCTTATTATGACTGTAAATATATCCGATATCACTATTTCTCTTTTCAAAGAAAATAATTTGATAACTAGCTATTTTTTTCTTGTTGTTTAAATCTTTAACAGCTGTAACCAAATTTTTCTTTGATTTTGTTTGTAGTACGATAGCATCGTCGCTCATACCTAAACGGTTCATTGTATTGTTATATTTGATGGAATCACTTTTCGAAATAGCGACTCCGGTTAGAAGTACTACTAGGAAAATAACAATACTTGAAATTATCTTTTTCATAAAAAATCACCTATAAATTTGTCTTACTGCTATCTCATTTTACACTAAACAACAACCAAGACTGAAACAAATTTGAATTTATAAAATAAATAAAAAATAATTTTCCTTAAATTAAAATGTGTTATCAATTAAACTAATAATTGATAACACATTTTGCCTTATTTAACTAGATATAGTTGATCATGAACTAAATCATAATGGGAATATGATTGATTAATTTTTTCAATTCTAGGATCGTCAATCAACTCAGCTGCATCCCAAAATTCCTTACTATTAGTAGCACCATACTTTTCACCAATGATTAAAAAATTAACATTCATTTGACGAATCTTTTTCAAAATCTTTAAATCGATATCCTCACGATCAGGACTCCAAGCCAAAATAACATTGTCCACATGAGAGCCATATTTCTCTAAGGCTGAGAGTGCGTCTAAGGATTCAATAGATGTCATTTTGAGATTACCGGTCTGATTATATTTGGCCCAACTCAAATCATCGGTACAATACGTATCTACACCAAGATCTCTTAATCCCTTAGAAAGATAACCATTACCAGCCATTAACTCCAAAAAGCTTTGTTTTGGAAATTCCTCAACCAATGAAGCAACAAAATCTTGAGTAATTGTGGCCCAATACCCAAATCGAGTTTGCAGATAACTTCTAAAGTCTCCCAAATTGCGATCAAATTTTTCCAAATGAGCTGACATAGTTTGAAATTCAATTTCATTCAATTGAATATTCTGTTCCATAAAAGCAGTTATCTCTTTTTCACTTAATTGGATTTGTGGAAAGTGATATTTAGGCAATTCATTATTAGATAGCACTTCACAAACACGTTCCATAAATTTAATTCGAGCATTAAAAACCATTCCATTTGGCAAATTATTAGTATCCATTCTTAATCCATCTATATAATTCATACTCTTCTCCCAGAAAACTACCGATATATTTATGTCTATTTCGAGAATCATATTACTAGAATTATTAAAAAACATAAAGTTATACACCTTGTCTGCCTTATAATAGCCCGTTATTTAACATTCTGTTAAATTTTGATGATGAAAATAATACAATCATTTCCAATAATTTCGAAAAAGTGTAATATCTTAGTTAGAACATGTACGAGGTGAAATATGGCAGAAAATAACAAAAGACGACAGCCTCAAAAAGAAGAAAGCGGCTGGCAGTTTTGGTTACAAACAATTGCCCTAACCATTGCTATCTACGCAGTTTTCTTTTTAGGGTTCAAGTTTGTGCTATCAAATGATAAAGTTTCAGGACCTTCAATGCAGCCGACCTTTGAAAATGGGGATAAGGTCATAGCTACGAGACATTCTAACCTTTCTCGTGGCGATGTAATTGTTTTGAAGGCTCCAGATGAGCCTGGATCATTTTATATTAAGAGAATCATTGGTCTACCGGGAGACACAGTAGTTTCTAAGAATAATAAGATTTATGTTAACGGCAAACTATTCAAAGAGGATTTCCTCAAGGCAGGCGATAAAGTAAAAGAACCAGATACTAGTCTTTACGCGGGTAAACCTTACAGCTATACGTATAATTTCACTTTGAGTACTTTAGCTAAGAACTCTCCTGAATGGCAAAGTCGCTATGGAGCCAACAGCTCTTTATTAAGTAAAGTCAAAAAGACTAATAAAGTTCCTGCTGGAACTTACTTTGTAATGGGAGATCATAGAACAGTTTCCAAGGACAGTCGTATAATTGGATTCATCAATAAGAACAGTATTATTGGTGAGGTCAAGTGGCGTTACTGGCCATTGAACAGATGGGCAATCTTTTAGAAAGTTTTAGATAACTTATTGGAGGTATTTTTATGGATAAACCAAATATTGCTGAAATGATAATTCAGTACGAAAAAACTAAAGATATGACAGATACACAGTTTGCTTTTGAAAGTCATTTATCAGTGGAACGTGTTCATAATTTAAAATCAGGTGACTATGAACCCACCGCAGAAGAAACAAAGACTGTTTTGGAATATATTAAACTACATCAATAAAGCAATATTTGTAGTTTACCCTGGTGGCTATAACCTATTGGTTATAGCTTTTTTATTTCGAAAAATAGAAAAATGCACATAGCCTATGGGAAATAAAGGCCATGCGCATTTTTGTTATCTGCTGGTTGATCTTTTAATATATTCCACAGGGATTACGGTCGATGACTTAACTGGACTATTATCAATTGCAGCTAATAACAATCTAGCTGTCATTTGTCCCATGTTTTCAGGTTCTTGAGAAATGGATGAAATACCGGGATTTGTTAACTCACTAATATAACTATTATCATAACCTATTAATTGAAAATCTTTGGGGCTCTCCAGACCATGTTTTCGTGCATTTTCAAGTAAACAAGATGCATGAATGTCATTGGCAGCTATAATACCATCAAAATCATTGAATTGATTCAATAATTTAACAGAATCAAGTTGAGCAGTCTCATAAGTAAAATCACTAACTTCAAAAAGCTTATACTGAATATTCCGTTCATTCAAAAAACTAGTTGCACCATCAAGTCTTTCCTTTAGATTCAAAAACTGATATGCCCCATGTTCAATAATAATTTTTTTTGCGCCTCCATCAACCAATGCTTTAGCTGCTAACTGTCCACCACGAAAATTATCACTATTGACCCTTATTTGATTATCATTAATTAAACCACTATCAAATAATACTAGTGGTACATGTACACTCATAGGATCTTCAAAATTAGTTGAAATAATACCGCCTATATTATTCTGAACAAAGTTAGTAATAGTTTGATTATACTTAATTATTATTTAAAAATAGTAATTAAATCATTTTTTATAAAGAAATACAGATTTAATTACTATGTTCTAGTTTTTGATTACATTGTACACAACTTGTTTTAATTATTGTTATGTAACCTTATTTTCCTTTAATCAAATAATCATAAATTCTTTGATCATGGAAATAAACAAAACAACCTTTGATTCCCCTTTTAAGCAATACATTCATCGAATTAAGAATAATTTTTTCTTTAGAAAGCTCCAAATTAGAAATATCATTTTCATGTCTATTTTTGAAGGCTTCCCTATCTTCATATTTAGTTAAATCAACAGCAATTTTACCATTACCTGCATATTTAATTGATGGTCCTATAATGATTGCCACATAATTTAAATCAAAACCTTGAACAGTATAAATTGACCCAATTTCATTGATAGTCTCCGGCTTTTGTGCCCAAGTAACGTTTGAATAATTATATTGATCCCAAGGTAAATGGAACTCACCTTCATTAACAAAGTGTTTCTTTCCATCTAATGTTGAAGGATAATCTGCTGTTGATACGATTCTTGATTCTCCGTATTTAGTATTCATTAATTTTAATTGCTGATACATCGATTCAGCATCTTGATAAATACGAAAATCATATGATTCCCTATTTGTTAAATATCCTTTTGACCCTTGCTCTACAGATCCTAATACCAATCTTTCCGTTAAATCATCAATCCATTTAATTATATTAGACGGGGCTTGCATTCTCATTTGTGTCTTTAAAGTTGCATGATCATAATTTACTCGTTGTTTTTGAATAATATTATTCAAAAACTTCTGAGACCAATAACTTTTTAACTTCAAAACTTGTCTTTCGTCAAAAACTAAAATCACAACACGACTCAATTTGATAATTTCTTCCAATTGATTCTTTTGTATAAAATTATTATAGTTATCACTTTCACTTAATAATAAATGAGCCTCGTCAATAACAACAATATCGGCTTTCTTTTGATTCTTATTTAATCTATTAATAAAAGTTGTTGGTCGTAGAAAACGATTCTTTCGTAATTCCGAAAATTGAACAGCGTTCTCTTGATAAACCTTTAATAATTCCGGATGATTCACTAAAAAATAATTATCGGTTTGGTTATCCTTAGCCATTTTCTCAATTTCCAAAAACAGTTTGGTCAAAATAACACTTTTACCAGTTCCAGCATCTCCATTCAATTGAAAGACCGCTTTTTGATTTTTAATTAAATTCTTTTCACTAAAGTTCAGTATTTGATTAAAAATGATTTGTTGTTCTTTAGTTAACTCTTTGTCTGGAAAAACCGATTCTAACATTAAAACATCTCCAATAAAAAAAGCCTTGCGGCTTTAGTCTTCATCACTTTTTAAAATTCCACCAACGGCATAGTGTTCTTTTTCCATTTCATTTAAAACTACATGAACATGTTCTGCTGGTGCACCGGTGTTTTTAACAATAGCATCGGTAACATCTTTGACCATGCCTCGAAGTTGTTCTTCAGATCTTCCTGCAATTAAATCGATATGTACTAATGGCATAATATTTCTCCTATTATTAATGCATGGTTTCAACATGCATTTTCTTTATAAATAGTTCTAAATTAACGTTTATGTCAATTAATCAGAGTTAATCTAACTCTTTTACTTTACCAGACTTTTACAAATTAACAAAGTTTCGTACGGTCGAATTGATCATACTTAGTAGATTCCGGTCTCGATTATCTCAATTAAATTGTAAAATAAAAGGTAAAAAGGTTATCTTATAACTGAGTGAAGTACCCTAAAAATTGGGAATCTGATTCAAATCGCGTTGGTGAGACTTATTTCTAAGAATCGTACCTTAATTGGTATATTTTTTTGATTGGTATAAAAAATCGTATCAGTAGATTAATCTACTGACACGATAAGTTTTGTCCTCAAGTGCTTTACTTAAACACCTAAAATCCATATCCTCCAGATAACATATATATTTAACCTTTACTAAATAATAGCTAAAATATATTCGCCCTTACCGTCATCCTTTGAAAAACTCAGCCCGGTTCCCAATGGCCCAAGGTTATCGATCCCTTCAAAGCTCAAATCTTCTATAGACGAGTAAAACAATATTAATTCCGCTTTGAATATCCTTTTATAACCGCCATTTATAACAAATAGCTATTATTAGTGTTGAAACAATTAAGATTACATAATCCAAATTTTGTTCTAAAAAACCAAACATAAAGTAAACAATTGTAAGACCTAAAACGAAGATACAATCTATATAAATCAAACCAATCTTTGTATCGTCCTTATTTTTGACATGACTACTTTTATTAAAATGTTTTCTATTATGCAAAGACACGCTTTACACCGACAATAGTTCCACGGTTACCATATATTGAATGCACTTGAACAGCATATGGCCATGATTCAATCATTGTATTTGCATCTAATAAAATACCTACATGCCAAACAACTCCAGTTGATGGATCAGCGAAGAAAATCAAATCTCCACGTTGACGGTCATTAAAGCTAACTTGTGGAATTCTTGCATCAGCCCAGTAGTCACGACTATTCCATTCATGACCTGGTTGGGCATGTTGAATATTAGAAATTGGCGAGGAATCGATACCTGATGCATAAAGTGCTTGTGTGACTAATCCAGAACAATCAACACCATATTCAGGTGAACTAGCCGCTCCAGAAATCCATGGTTGGCCTAGGTATTTGTAAGCCTGATTAATCATTGCCTCAATATGGTCAGAACGTGTACTTGTGATACTCGTTTGCAATGGTGCAACGTATGAATCAATTCCATACCATGAACTTTCGACAAATCCCATTGCTTCCCAAGTTTTTAAATCAACTATTCCAGTAACTGGTAATCCTTTGCGTGATTGCAATGCTCTAACACTGGCTGCTACAGAACCATCATAAATTGTATGGGCATTAGAATAACCAAAATACTTTCTAACTAGATAAGTTTTGATACCCTCAACACCGTTATATAGGTCATAACCTACCGCACCGCCTGAAGGTTGGATTTGAGTATTTTGAATTTGTAGCCAACCATTTGGATTTTGATAAGCAGGTGTTGTAGTAGCATCATTACTGTTTAACCAAGTATTTGTTGCTATTTGATAGTAAGTTAAACCGTAAGCACCTAATA
>NZ_NIPR01000015.1 GCF_002872255.1 Companilactobacillus nuruki | reverse complement strand
AATATGAAGCGCCCGACTGGGTACTGACGGCTTAGCTTCGCTTAAAGCCTTAGGGACATTGACCTTCACGATTTCAGGTTGATTTTCCATAAAAAAATACCTCACCAATATGTTTGATGAGATAATCATAATTCGAATTCCGCCTAAATCATAGACGGTCGGTTATTAGGTGCTTACATTCTGTTAACTCTTGATACATTAAATACTCAAAGAAGTTATCTAAAAGACCATTAAATAGTGCCATAATTATTTCCTCGTTTATCCAGCTTAGTTTGTATGAAATCGGCTGATATCACTGGTCGATCAATATTACGACCTCTTTCATTAACATAACTATCGGTGGTTAAAACTCGCCCATAAAACTTAATTGGCTCATTTTCCTGTAGTTTGACGCCCCCACGAGCAAAATTCGATAGATTATATTTCAATTTTATCGTTCTAGACTCATCATTATCATCTAATGCCACTAGCAAATACTTTTCACTCAAGTCAACATTCTGAATATGACCAATTTGAAAAATTCGAGATCCATAGTATAACCCCGTATTATCATACAGATTATCAAACGAAACATATGAATAATGCTTTCGTTCAGTACTATTAAATTCATCAATTGATCTTTGTTTAGATTTATCTATCCAAATAATCTTTGTTTCAAAAATGCTACTTATATCTCTTGGTGAAAGAATATAAATTATCGGTACGATAAGTGTACACAAGAAGACGATAAAGAATCTAGTCGGTAAATTTTTTATCATTTAATTCCCCCAATAATCTCAAGATACCAAAGGTATAGACAAATTTCAATTGAATTACGCCACTTAATTATTTAAATAAAATTCTATTAATTACCCAATAAAAAATACCCCTAAATAGCTATTTAAGAGTATCTTAGACATTTATTGTTTCAACTTTAATGATATTGTCATTCATTGATAATCCTTCAACAATATCGACATAATCTAGACTTTTACCGAAATCGATCGAATAAACATTGGTATAAACCTTCTGATCATCACGTTTTATGACGCTAAAGCGTACACCTTCGACAGTAATATCATTCTTTCTAAAATAATCATCAATGAATTTCTTAGTATCGATCTTATGAACATACTCAATTTTCAACTTACGTACGGGACTGATCCGAATTATTTTCTTTAAAAATCCTAACACTGCATACACCACCAAGAATCCTGCTATTGCAATTATATAGTCGCCCATACCAACAGCCAGCCCAATACATGCCACAACCCAAAGACTTGCCGCAGTTGTTAATCCTCTGATTGAATGATGTTCAACAATTATTGTTCCAGCACCTAAAAAACCAATTCCACTAACAACCTGTGCAATTAGACGTGCATCATCAGCTCTCAAAACACCCTTCAATTGAGGATATTGTCGCGCCATTTCCAAAGCGTTAAATCCAATATTCTGTTGAATCATTGCAATAATACAAGCACCTAAACAAACTAAAACATGTGTTCTTAATCCGGCAGGTCGATGTTTATATGCTCGATCAATTCCAATGATACCGGCAAATATAACTGACACCAGTAATCTAATTACTACCGTAAGAACACTTAACTGACTAATCAAACAATCCCTCCAATGTTCTTATTAATTAATATATATTCAAGTATATCATTATCATTCATCTCATTATAATTACCCTTTTTAATCTTAAGATTGATTAAATAATTTAAGGATATCTTTCGAATCACTTATCAATAACTCATCAACAAAATTATTTTTCAATAGTTTTGTTGTAATACCCGCCAAATAGCTAACATGTTCAAAATTATTCTCTGTTTTCGGCGTTAACAAAGAAATAATCAATTTGATTTTTTTGCCATTTCCCCAAGTAATCGGCTTTGATAAACGTACTATCAGCATCTTCATTACTAAAACATTTTCGTCTTGAACGTGTGGCATAGCTACTCTGTCAGACAGATTAGTTGATGCCTGGGATTCCCGTAATAGATATTTACCATAAAGAGACTCCGCATCCGAAACAATTCCAGATTTCTTTGCTAAATTAGCCAAATATTTCAATAATCCATCCTGACTATCAATATTAACATCCAAAATAATATCATCCTGTGATAAAACTTCTGAAAAGTTGTCAATTTTATCAATATGTGCCTGAAGAGTAGATACATTACTATCTTTAACAACCACAACCTTTTGCCTATTCTGGCTTACTTTGCCATTAAAAATATTTTGAACTTTATTCCAAAACGACATTTTTAGCCTCCATATGAAAATAGTTATCTGTCTTTATGATACCTTTTTTAGATAAAAAAGCCGTAAAATTATTTGTATAATTTTACGGCTTAGAAATTAATTTTTAAAAAGATTTAAAATTTCAGCTTTTGTTTTTGCGTTACGCAATGATTCAACAAAATCTTCATGCATTAATAATTTAGAGGTGCTTGATAGATATTCAAGGTGATTACTACCGTTATCCTCATCTGGAATCAAGAACGAAATAACTATATCAACAGGTTGATTATCAAAAGTCTTCCATTCGATTGGTTTAGCTAATTTTGCAATCAACATAGCTGATCCTTGGATTGATTTATCTTGTGCGTGAGGAATGGCTATTCCCTTTTCCATTCCCGTTGAGCTTTCAGCCTCACGTGCTAAATATTTTTTGTAAACTGCATCTGGATCAGTTGTATAATTTAATTTTTTAGAAAAGTTAGCTAAATATTGTAATAATTCATCTCGTGATGAAACCTTAACATCTAAGGCAATATTATCTTCGTTTAAGATTTCGCTTAGATCATTTTCATTCGACAACTCTTCATCATCACTATTATCATTAACGACCACATTACCAACAGGTGTAGCCGCAACTGTATCATGTTTGCTTTGACGTCCAGCAATGATAGAAAGTAGAAATCCTGAAACTAAAGCACCAATAACTATCCACAATACCCAAAGCAATGGTTTATTAACTAATGGTAAAACAATGAAACCACCATGTGGTGCAGGAACCGAAATTCTTGTCATATAAGTTAGAATAGCAGCAATTGCTGATCCAACCATAAATGATGGCAAATTCAAAAGCGGATTCTTTGCGGCAAATGGAATAGCACCTTCAGTAATATGTGTTGAACCTAATAAGAAATTAACATATCCTGCACTACGCTCCTTAGCTGTATATGCTTTTTTATTAAAGAGAACTGCAAATCCAGTTGCTAATGGTGGTGCAATACATGCTGCAGAAACTCCGGCCATAAAGTAATAATTTCCTTGTGCTAATAAAGCTGTACCAGTTAAATATGCGGCTTTATTAATAGGACCACCCATATCAGCGGCACACATAATTCCTACAATCAATCCCAAAAGAATTGGACTAGAGTTTTCCATACTCTTCAAGAATGACATCATACCTTGATTAAGATCTTTCATTGGAACTGACAGATACCACATGATCGTACCTGAAATTAGAACCCCAAGTACGGGAAAAATAAAAATTGATTTTAATCCATCAAGAGATTTTGGTAAAGATTTAAATAACTTAGCTAATAATACAGCTACGTATCCAGCAAGGAATCCACCAAGAATTCCACCTAAGAAACCTGTTCCATTAGTATAAGCAATCATTCCGGTTACGAATCCTAATACCAAACCTGTTCTCTTACCAATTGCTTCAGCAATATAAGCACAAAGTACTGGTACCATCAGATTCATAGCAAAACCACCAATGGTATTTAACAAGGCAGCAATTGCATTGTATTCGGCACTCTTAGGATCAGCCGAATTAATTCCCCAGAAAAATGATACCGCTGTCAAAACACCACCAGCAACAACTAATGGTAACATGTGTGAAACACCATTCATTAAATATACATATAATTTATGCCAAAATGAACCACTTAATTCAGCTTCTTCAGAACTGTTTGACTTAGCTCCACCAGCACTATGATATACGGGAACATTTTTATCGTTTAAAATCTTGTCAATTAATTGATCTGGTTCTTTCATTCCTTTAGTAACAGAAACATTAATCAGACGTTTACCATCGAAACGATCAATATCAACATCCTTATCAGCAGCTATAATGACACCATCTGCTTGATCAATCTCATTTTGAGTAAAGGCATGTTCTACTCCTGATTGTCCGTGTGTTTCAACTTTGATGGAAATTCCACGTTTCTTAGCAGCTTCTTCCAACGCTTCTTGTGCCATATATGTATGGGCAATTCCCGTTGGACAGCCGGTTGCAGCAATAATTTGATATTTTGCCATAACTATCCCTCCATTTTTTCAATTTTAATTTGTTGCATTAATTCTGAAACGTCTTCAAAATTAGTTAATCCCGAACTAGCAGCCGTTGAACTAGCAGCAGCTATACTTCTTTGTAAGTTATCGGCTACGGTCATCCCCTGTTCAATACCAGCAATAAATGTTCCAAGCATTGTATCTCCAGAACAAGCAGTATTAACAACTTTAATCTTGGGTGCATTACCAAAAACGACTTGTTTTTCATCCACATATAAGGCGCCTTTACTACCAATTGAAAGTAAAATTCTTTGTGCACCTTCATCTAACAATTTTTTAGAATATTTAATCAAGGTTGATAAATCATGACTGTCATTCTCGCCAAACCAAGATAACAATTCCTCATCATTAGGCTTTAATAAAAATGGATGATATTTAATAGCATCAAGAACTTCGTTATAACTAGTATCAATCAATAAATCAAAGTTTTGCTTCTCAGCCATTTGAGCTATTTCAACAATAATATTAGGTTTGATTCCTCTGGAAAAACTACCAGATACTACTAATTTATCGCCAGATTTCAACTTAGCAACTTTATTTAAAAATTCTTGAACTTTTTTTTCGTTAACCTCAGGACCATTATTAACTTGTTTATACTCAGTATCAGTATCTACGACACGTGTAAATACATTTATTCGAGAAATTCCATCGATATGTGTGAAATCAGTTTCAATACCCTTTTTTCTCAATGATTCTTCAATAAAGTCGCTTGTAAAACCTCCCCCAACGCCAAGAGCTGTATTTTTTACACCTAAATGTTTTAGAATAAAAGAAACATTTACTCCCTTACCATTTGGTTGAATATCGTAACTATTAGTTCGATTAACAACCTCTGGCTTTAGGTGAGGCGTTTCAATGAATAAATCTATTGCTGGATTTAATGTACATGTATAAATCATTATTATTTAGCCCCTTCTTGATTTCTTATATATATAATAGCTTGTGTTATGATGTAAATGTTTTCATAATTATTGAATAAGTTAAAAATATTGAAAAATAAATTACAAAATAGGATGATTCAATGACAAACAAGTTAAGTTCTTCCGAAAGTTTTCTCTGGAATTATATCCAAGAAAATTTGACTGATATTCCCAATCTTTCAATTGTCAAACTAAGTGAAGATGCAAATGTTTCTACGGCAACTATTGTTAGAACTATGAAGAAAAAAGGTTATTCTGGTTATACTGATTTTCGACAACAACTAATTTCAAAAACTAAAAACAATGTACAATATCAAAATCTTGAAAAAGTTGACCATGATATTAAGCAAGCTATCTTTAAAAATAAATATGAAGTTGATAATACTCTTAGCATGTTAAATGTTGGATCAATTGAAGATGCTATCCAAAAAATAAAAAAATCCTCAGATATTTATATTTTTGCTCGAGGTTTTTCAGAGTTTATTGCTCAAGAGATGTTAGTAAAGTTGCAACTCTTAGGTAAAAATTGCATTATGAGTTCTGATCCTAATATCATTGTGACTTTAAGTAAACGAATCAAACGTGAAGATCTAGTTATTTTGATTACACTAAATGGCGAGACTAAAGAATTGGTCGCAGGGGCTAAAAATGCCTTCGAAAATGGTGTTAGTACTATAACAATCACTACCAATGAAACTGGTTCGATCAACCAATATTCGGAAATGACCTTATTAGGTTTTAAGTCTCAAACATCATACTTCCCTGATTACGAAGTTAGATCTCGCTTACCTCTACAAGTCATCAGTCGGATTCTTTTAGACTCATACGTAATTCGTACTGCCAAGGAATAATTAAATAAACTAAAAGGCACTTGTTCTAGCAACTATTTTAATAGTTACTAGAACAAGTGCCTTTTTTACCCGAAAATTGAGTATATATTCTAATTCATTATTTTTTCTAACCATATTGGCAACAATTCATTCAATTGTTGATAGGTTCGATCAAATTTATGATCATACCACGGATCTTGAACTTCCAATTTTTTTCCTATTGCTTCATAAGCTAAATAAATCTTATTACGATATTCTACAGGTGCCATTTGTTTTAAATCAATAATATTCTGTTGATCCATACCAATAATAATATCTGCTTGCTCAAAATCGCTTAAAGTTATCTGTCTAGCATAATGCTCAATAATAGGAATATTATGTTCTTTTAGCTCTGCTATTGTCCCCGGATGAGGAGAATTTCCAATCTCGTAGGTTGATGTCGCACAAGATTTTACTTGAATTTGTGAATTTAAATTTTGATTTGTTATTAGATTTTGCATTATCATCTCGGCCATTGGCGAGCGACAAATATTTCCTAAGCAAACAAAAATTATTTGTTTCATTTTATAACAGTCCTAAACGTTTTTTTACTTCTTGCAATTGAGCTTCCAAAACAGGATCTTTTCGACTTAAAACATCTAGCGCCCCTGCTTGTTTAGTTTGAGATTGTGTTTTCTTTTCTTGAGTTTTTTTAGTAGGTGTTGATTTAGCGTTGGTTTCAGTTTTTTTATACTTTCTTACCCAAGCGGCCACTTGTTGATACGAAATTCCATACTTCTTACCAGTAGCCTTGTAATTGTTATCATGCTCAAGTGCATATTGTGCAATTTCTTTTTGTTGACTCTCGTTGTAATTCATACTAAAAACTCCTAAACGGCTTAATACTAAAAATTATACCATAGAAAATTGTCGGATTATTGATGTAACAAAGTTTTAACAGTCATACTAATAATTTGGGTACAAAAAAATGGTAGCTCAGGGAGGAACCACCATTAAATCGACAATAGTATTTTAACCATTATTATCATGAAATTATCAAGAAAGAGGAAATGTAGGATTTATCTCCCCTTCGATTATTAATAATATCACATTCAAATTTAAAATCAGCTATTTTTTAAAAAACAACATATTTTTGTAAAATAACCTATTTATTTCGATTTGTTAACCCTTCCATAGTTACGAAACGTTATTCAGATAATAATTTATTCGCAAAAAAGGCAATGTTCAAGAACTAAAAAATGACAATAATGTAATAATAATACAATAAAAGTTACAATCGCATTGAAATACAATTTCCTATTATATGTATTCCATCAGCCATCTATATGTTTTTAAAAATATGCATTAGTTTTGCCAATGTTTCATTGCCGACCATATTATGACGGTAAACAAACAGAATAAAAAAAGACGGAAGTTGTATGTCAATATCAATAACTTGAATACCTGGAACGTCTTGAAAGGCAGTCTCAGCCACAAAACTAATTCCTTTATCTGCTCTAACTAAATTTAACATCAATTTATAGTCGTCTGTTTGAAACATTGTCTTCGGGGTGACGTTGTAATGTTCCGTAATATGACGTAAAACCTGACTATGTACTGAACTTTCACTTAAGGAAATAAAATCCTCTTTAAATAAATCAGCAATCGAGGTGATGTGGGAAATATCACGATTCTTTGAAGCGATAAATTTAAAATGATGTTCTTTAATTAATTGATAATCCAAGTGGTTCTCTTGAGGTAACACAGTCGTCCCTAAGAATGACAAATCAATTTCCCCATTAACCAACTTTTCTAACAATTCTTTTGAACCATCAGATATTGGTTCGATTGATTTTAATAAATCTTCATCCCGCAAGGGTTCAAATACTTTAGGGATTACATAGTTAGTAATAATTGGAGGCCATCCCATAACGATCTTTTCCCGTTTTATTCGGTCCATATCAACACTTATCAAATCATTTTCTCGAAGGATTCGATCAATGTGTGTCAACAATTGTTCCCCGGCGTATGTCAACGACAAAGAATTGGCATAACTTTTTCGTTTTACCAACGATAATCCATATGAATCCTCAAGCCGCTTCAATGAATAAGTGATGGTTGGTTGACTAACACCAAAGAAATTAGCTGTATCAGAAAAATTCTTTAATTCAGATAATTTTTTAAAATATTGATAATCTTTTAAGTTCATTCTCTCACCTATAAATATTATTTATTAATGATAACATATTTGACTATATTTTTTATAGGGGTATATAGTACTGTTCGAATGTTAATTCAGAGATATTTTTTAAATAAATTATATTAATTAGGAGGTTTCATTTTATGAAGTCTGAAGGATTAGATTTATTAAATAATCATTTCTTAAACAAAGGTACTGCCTTTACTAAGGAAGAAAGAAAAGAAAACAAAATCGAAGGTTTATTGCCACCTTTTGTTCAAACTTTGGATCAACAAGTGGAACAAGCTTACGAAAATTACAACGCTAAGGAAACATTCTTAGCTAAAAGAATGTATTTGATGGATTTGTTCAACGAAAACGTTACATTATTCTACAAATTATTCAGTGAACACGTTAACGAATTCATGCCAGTTGTTTATGACCCAACTATTGCTGACACGATCGAAAATTACAGTCATTTCTTCTTAGACCCACAAAATGCTGCATTCTTATCAATCGATGAACCTGAAGATATCAAAGCTGCTTTGCAAAATGCTGCTAAGGGTCGCGACATCAAATTGATCGTTGTTACTGATGGTGAAGGAATTCTTGGTATTGGTGATTGGGGTGTTCAAGGTGTTGACATCTCTGTTGGTAAATTGATGGTTTACACAGCTGCTGCCGGTGTTGATCCTAAATCTGTTCTCCCAGTCGTTCTTGATGTTGGTACTAACAGAAAAGAATTACTTGCTGACGATCTATATATGGGAAATCATCATCAACGTGTTACAGGCGACAAATATTACAATTTTGTCGATAAATTCGTTGAAACCGCTGAAGACTTATTCCCTAATATGTATTTGCACTTTGAAGACTTTGGTCGTAGTAATGCTGCTAATATCTTAAACAAGTACAAAGACCAAATTCTTACATTTAATGATGATATTCAAGGTACAGGTATTATTACATTAGCTGGTATTCTTGGAGCTTTGAATATTTCTAAAGAAAAACTTACTGATCAAGTTTACATGTCATTTGGTGCTGGTACTGCTGGTGCTGGTATTACTAAGAGAATTTTTGATGCTATGGTCGAGGAAGGACTTTCTGAAGAAGAAGCAAAGAAACACTTCTACTTAGTTGATAAGCAAGGACTATTGTTCGACGATACAGAAGATCTAACACCTGAACAAAAACCATTCACAAGACAACGTAGTGAATTCAGTAATGCTGATGAACTAACAAACTTAGAAGCTGTAGTTAAAGCTGTTCATCCAACAATCTTAGTTGGTACATCAACACAACCTGGTACATTTACAGAACCAATTATCAAGGAAATGGCTGCTCATACAGAACGTCCTATTATCTTCCCATTATCAAATCCTACAAAACTTGCTGAAGCTAAGGCTGAAGATCTTTTGAAATGGACCAATGGTAAAGCCTTAATTGCTACTGGTATTCCGGTTGAACCTGTTGAATATAATGGTGTTACATATCATATTGGTCAAGCTAACAATGCTTTGGTTTATCCTGGTCTTGGTCTTGGTTCAATGGCTGTTAATGCCAAGTTGCTATCAGACGGCATGATTAATAAAGCTGCTCATTCACTAGGTGGTATTGTTGATCCTACACAACCAGGTGCCGCTGTTCTTCCTCCAGTTTCAAAACTAGACGAATTTAGTATGACAGTTGCCGTTGGTGTTGCTCAACAAGCTATTGATGAAAAGCTTTCAAATGCGACTGATGCTAAAAAAGCTGTTGCTGATCTAAAGTGGGAACCTAAATATTAATTAAGTAAATTTTGTCAAATAAAGGGGAATTTTATTCATGGAAGCATTTATTACTTCACTTGAAAGTGTTGCTGAAATCGTTCTTGTTATTGCCTTGGGGTATTGGTTAAGAGGCTCTGGCCGTTTAGGCGATGAATTTAAAGGTAACATTTCATTTATCATTATGAAAGTTGCTTTACCAGCTTCAATCTTTGTTTCAGTTCTTAAATATTTAAATCGTGATAAATTAGCCAGTTTATCTGGTGGTTTAATCTTTACTTTTGCCAGTTTTACAATTGGCTATATTGTGGCTTGGCTCTTAACAAAGGTCTTCCGTATTAGAAAGGGCCGTCGTGGTACATTCATTAATATGTTTGTTAACGCTAATACAATTTTTATCGGTTTACCTTTGAATATGGCTTTGTTTGGTACTAAGAGTTTGCCATACTTCCTTATCTACTATGTTATGAACACTGTTTCAACTTGGGCCGTTGGTATCTTCTTCATTTCTAATGATGATCCAACTGTTCAAAAGGGCAATAAGAAGGAAGACTTTAACTGGAAGAAGTTACTACCTGCTCCACTTGTTGGTTTCTTAGTTTCATTAGTCTTCTTGCTTCTAGCTATTCCTGTTCCAGCTTGGATCGATAAGACCCTTGATATGGTTGGTGGAATTGTTACACCTATGTCACTTATCTACATTGGTATTATTTTGGCCGATGCTGGTTTGAAATCAATCAAATTTGACCGTGATACAATCTTGGCCTTACTTGGTAGATTCGTTGTAGCTCCAATCATCATGATCAGTATTATCTTAGTTGGTCAATCAATGTCTGGTTCAACAATGCCTGCTCTTGAATCAAGTTCATTCATCATTCAATCAGCTGCTCCTGGACTTGCTGTATTGCCTATCCTAGTTGGTCAATCACATGGTGATGTTGAATATGCAACTAACTTAGTTACAACCTCAACTGTTTTATTCGTTATCGTTGTGCCTATTCTTATGCAAGTTATTAATATCATATAATTTCAAACTATTTGAACATTTGAAAACCATTCAATCCTCCTCAAATAGATAATAAAATACCCGTTACCAACAATCTGCGGTTGGTAACGGGTATTTTTTAATCCTTAGGTGCAACTAAAGAAATTAAACGATTTACTAATTCACAAATTCTTTCAGCATCATCATCCAGATCAAGTGGTTTACGTTCATTGACCATGGTATGACTCAATTGCAACAAACTAATAGAATCAGTCTTATCATTAAAATCAGCAATCGGTAAAGTAACCATATGCTCATAAATTGATACCTGTCCTGGTTGGACATTAACGATTCGGGAACCTTCCGGCATACTTAGTACATAACTTTTAATTCTTTTTAAACTAAACTTATCTTGATAAAAACCATAGATAACCGTTAACTCATCCATGATATATTTGATTTCATTATTCAAATCACATTACCCCCGAGATATAAAACTTTCGCACCTCAAGTATCTCGCAAAAATGGTTTCATTGACAAGTGAATCAGTCTAATTTTTTCAAATTCTCCAACTACAAAGGGAGTATAACTTAGATGTAGAATTCCTAACAAGTCATCAATTTAAGTTTTTAATAATAGTAATTTGGCTTTTAATTTGAAGATTTTTTTATAAAATAACGTATTGCTAACTGACATATTCCAACAAGGATAACTGCAATAACTAATACTAGTAAGTTAATCATTCTTATTTCAGAATTCTGAACAACACCAGCGCCATCAGTTTTGCGAATTAAAATCCAAACAAATCCAATAATAAATACAATCGACCAAAAGATATTTAATCCCTTCCATACCTTCATTTAAGTCCTCCTTTTAATTTCAGAAATATTTTAACAAGTAGACCATATAACATTTACTTAAATTCTACAAATATGAATATGCTATACTTAAAGGAAAATTTTTATTAATTATGGAGAATTAAATTGAAAATTATTAGCGTACATGAGAGAACCAACGAATTAATTGAACAATTAATCATCATTTGGGAAAGTTCCGTACGTGCCACACATTCTTTTCTATCTGATAATGCTATTGAAAACTTTAAAAAATCTTTACCCCAAATAATAATGAATGTTCCTGAACTAATTGTTGTTCAAAACGAACAACAAACTTATGTGGCCTTTATGGGGATAGACAAAAATGAACTAGAAATGTTATTTGTTTCAGCGGACCAACGTGGTCAAGGAATTGGTAAAAAGCTTATTACTTATGGTATTGAAAATTATAATGTTAATCAATTGACCGTCAATGAACAAAACCCACAAGCTGTCGGATTTTATCAACATATGGGATTTGAAATATATAAACGTACGGAGCTTGATGATTCAGGTAATCCTTATCCTACCCTATATATGAAGAAAAAAGACACAACTTATTTTGCCTAGGACTAATAAAGCTAATATTTTGAATAGGCATGAGTATAAATAGTTCTATTCTAAATTCTTAAATATACTAAAAATAGTCTGTATTGAAATCAACCATGTTTTTCTCAAGCATGATTGATAATCAATACAGACTATTTATTTTGATCAACTAAAACTATTTTAATATTTATAATCTAATTATGTTCTTTTATTTTGTATTTTTAATTAAACGGGCTATATTTTCGCTAACTTGTTGTAAGTTCTTATCAGTGTCCTGAATAGCTTTAGACAATTCTTCAACACCTGGAACACAAGTAAAGATTGCATCGATTCCTAATGGATAAAGTTCTGAAATTTTTTCTCCAACTGAACCTGCAATGGCTATTACTGTTGTTTTAGGATTAACTGCTTTAGTGGCTTTAGCCACTCCGATCGGAGTTTTACCAAATTTAGTTTGAAAATCAATCTGTCCCTCACCAGTTACAACTATATCGGCATCTTGAACCTTTTCTTTGAGACCAGTGTAATCAATCACAATATCGACCCCCGAACGCATTTGGGAATTTGTAAAGGCTAATAAACCAGCTCCAAGTCCACCTGCAGCACCAGCACCAGGTGTTGTTTCTAAGTCTTTTTGAAGATCACGTTTAATAATTCTAGCGTAATGGCTTAAAGCATCATCCAAAAACTCCACCATTTCATCACTAGCACCCTTTTGTGGTCCAAAGACATGGCTAGCACCATTGGGTCCAGTTAGAGGATTAGTAACATCTGAAGCAATAATAACCTTGACATCTTTCAATTCTGGCATCATTTCTGAAATATCAATTTTTTCTAGTTTGGCTAACATGGCACCGCCATATTGTAGTTCTTCATTATTTTCATCCAATAGATGAGCACCCAAAGCTTGCGCCATACCTGCTCCACCATCATTTGTTGCTGAACCACCAATACCAATGATGATTGTTTTAGCACCATTTTTGATAGCTGATCTCATTAATTGTCCAGTACCAAAAGTAGTTGTAATATAAGGATTTTGAGTAAATTGATTAATATATTGGATTCCACTGGCTTCAGCCATTTCAATCACAGCGACATCTTCATCTATCAGTCCATAGTGTGCTTGTGTTGGTTTTCCCAAGGGATTAGTAACTGTTTCAGTAACTATTTTTCCATCTTTAGCATCAACCAACGACTGAACTGTTCCCTCACCGCCATCTGCCATAGGTACATTGAGATACTCGGCGTCAGGATAAACTTTTTCAAAACCTCTGCGCATTGATTCAGCAACTTCTTTGGCTGTCAATGAATTTTTATATGAATCTGGGGCTAAAACAATTTTCATAATATTCCACCTCTAGAACAAGTTTCCATACATCAGTGTTGCAACAATTGTCATTGAAAGTCCAACCAACATTTCCCAAAAGACAACTGTCATTCTTTCTTTAAAGCTCATATTTACTGCCTTAGCAGTCACATGGAAGTAATTACCATGTGGCAATTGATCAATTACTGTGGCTCCAGTATGAACCATAGCAGCTGCACCTGTACCAGATATTCCAAATGACATGATTGACTTACTAAATGAATTAGAAGCCAAAATTACACCAGTTGATGTCGAAGCAGTAGCCGCAGCCATTAGAATACCAGCAATTGGGGCTAAGAATGTTCCTGAAACTCCTGACGTTTGAACAATCTCAACTACCTTTTGTGGCAAATTGGAGGCTCCAACTAGACCAGCAATGGCACCAGCACCGATCAAAATCAAAACAACATCAGTCATCTTAGCCAATCCTTTAGTCATATACTCTAAGAACTTTTTTCTTTGACCCATTGCAAAAGTTCCAATTAATCCAGCAATCGGCAAAATATACATAGCATCTAAGTTAAATGATGCCAAGGATTTAATTCCTAAAATATCACCAATCGGTGTGATCAAAAGTAATACAATCGCTACCAATGGTGTAACGATTGCTGCCTTCAAACTTGGTAAATCTGTTTGGTTCTTTGATTCAAACTTTTCTGTTTCTGGAACAAAATTACCCTTGTTCTTAATCAATGTGGCTAAAATAACTGTCACAACCAAACCAACAACTGCTGGAATAAAATCTGCAACCATAACTTGTGACAAATTAACATTGAAACCTTTAGCAGCTGCAATTGTATTGGGATTAGGTGAAATAATATTTCCTGCTTTACCACCACCTGATAAAGCAACCAACAAGGAAAGTCTACTGTAATGCATTTTTTGTCCAACCTCTAATGCGATTGGAGCAACAATCAATACTGCAACTGGAATGAAGATTCCAACTCCAGTTAGTACCATTGTTGATAATGCTAAAGCTAAAATTGCTAAACGATCACTAAAATGATTAACAATATTAGAGGCAATTACGTTAGCCGCACCGGACTCCATCATGACCCCGGCCAAAACTCCAGCGGCAATTACTCGAATAATTGTCCCCATAACACCAGAACTTCCTTTGACAATTGTATCAGTCGTCTGAGATAGTGACATTCCTCCCAATAAACAACCAACTATGGCACCAAAAATCAAAGCATAGATTGGATTAACTCGAAATAAAATCAATCCAATTGCTAATAACAACCCCAATAGAGCTGCCCACCAAGCAATAACCATCCTACAAATACATCCTTCCTCAATATGCTTTTTTAATTGTTAAATATTTAACAATTAACTAACGAATGTATGATACCGTGATAAATTTATTTAATCAATGTACAAATGCACAAAAATTATTGTATTTTATATCAAAGGTAATATTTTTTCCTTGATAAATCAATGTTTTATAGTAACAAATTATTGTAAAATATTTATATGCACAAATCATTGATTTTACTTTTTCATGAAACTCAAAAACTGAGGACGATAAATATGAAATTAGACCCAAATCTGGCACAATCAATTGTTGATAAAATGATGGAAAGTGTGCCTTACAATATCAATATGATGAATGAAAAAGGATATATTATTGCCAGTGGCAACAAGGCAAGAATCAATACCCTTCATATTGGTGCTATCGACACAATTCAAAGTGGTAAGACTAAGCCAATGATTGAATCCTATGGAAAATTCGGTCAACCAGGGGTCAACATCCCAGTTGAGTTCAATGGTCAAACTATTGGTGTAATTGGTATTACCGGCGACCCTAAAAAAGTAACACCATTAGCATCGTTGTTAAAAATATCTACTGAATTATTAATTTCGCAGATTCACAATACTCAAATTGAAAATCAACATAAAGAAACCTTGAATCATTTTCTTTACCAATGGGCTAATGCCGAAGACGCATTGACTGATGATAATTTAGTATTACGAGCTCAATCTTTAAACATTGATCTAAGGCTCAAACGCTACGCCGTTATTATCCTAACCAAGTATTTACGCGGATTAACCATTAACTCTAATGATTTTTCTTTTTGTCAAACTCCTGAACAACAATTAATCATTGCCAAAAATGAAAGTGATATGTTGCACTATTTAAAATATTGCCAAGAGAATAACTTGACCATTGGTATCAGTAATAAAAACCGTAATCTGAAGCAAGCTGTACAACAAGCTCAAAGTACGATCAATGTCAGTCAAGAATTACAGTTAGAAAATGTTTATTACTATCATCAAATAAGTTTCTTAAATCATTTACTAGAAAGCAATCTACATTCATTAAAGGCTTTAAGCGTTTTTAAAAACCTTCAAAAAACCAAATCTGGATTAGAATTATTAGAAACGCTTGATTGTTACTTTAAACATAATGGTAATGTGACTGAGACATCACATTCATTAAACGTTCATCGCAATACTACAAATTATCGCCTAAATAATATTTCAGAATACTTTGATTTGAATCTACATGATCTAACAGATACTCTTCAACTATATATTAATTATTTATACTTTAAAAAATATCAATATGAGCATAAATAAATCACATTTTTATTGGACTTTTAAAATCATTTTGTTATTATTTGTTTGAATATAACAATATCGAGGCTTACATTATGGTATTAATGAAACTTAGCTACCGAACAAATTATCTGCATACTTATTTTAAAACAACGGTTGTCTTACCAGATACAGGTAGGGATGATTATTCTGTTGTTTGGCTACTTCATGGTTATACTGGTGATGATACTGCCTGGGGACGGCATGTAAACATTGAACAAATTGCACGCAAATATGATGTGGCAATTATCATGCCTGAGGCAAGAAATTCGTTTTATTCTGATTCGAATTTTATCCCCTACTATTCCTACTTTATTGATGAATTTATCCCTAAAATGCAAAATTTGCTTCCTATTTCTACACAACGATCAAAGAATTACATCGTAGGTTCTAGTATGGGTGGGTACGGAGCATTAAAAATAGCTTTTCTTAATGATGATAAATTCAGCAAAGTTGCTGCATTATCGCCAATTACTGATATTGAACACTTTCGTGATAACCCCAAAAGTCCAATGCCAAAGGATACATTCGATGCTATTTTCAATAGTCCCGAAAAAGTTGCCAAGAATCAACTAATTAATATTTTTAACAAGCGGCAACCTCAACAAGAAATTTTGACTCTTTGCGGAGATGAAGATTTTATGCATGAAGACAATGTAATGTTCAAGAACTTCCTATCTATACATGCCAAAAACAGATATACTTGGATACCTGTTCAAGGAGACCATTCATGGAATACTTGGTCAGAAAATATTAATAAGGTTTTTGATTGGATAGTTTAGATTCTCGAATGAATTTTATGTTGCTATTACACAAATAAAGCTATATTGACGAAATTAAACATGGGTCAATATAGCTTTATTTTAATATATTAATTGCTAATCGTATAAACAATCTTTTCCCTATTCTCTTTTTCTCTTACAAAATGATATGATAAGTTTAATCATAAACTTTATAAAAAAGAAGCTGATTTTATGCAAAAATATTTAACTTTTGATTGCTATGGTACTCTCCTACAAGAAGAGGGTACTTATGATGAAATAGAGGCTGTTGCCGAAAAAATTGGAGTTGATCCTCAGTTAGCACGTAAACTATTCATTCAATATCAGGATAATCGTGATAATCTACATCCCTATATCGATTATTCAATTTTAACCAGAAATAATCTATTACATCTAGACTATAAATTCAATTTAAATCATCAATTTGAAAAATATTACATTAACGTACTAGCGGCTCAGCGTGCTTTGGAACCCTTTTCTGAAGTAGTAGATACGCTCGGTGAACTGATAAATCGAGGATATAAATTGATTCTCATGTCCAATTCATCATGGGATATCATCGATGCCAATGCAAAATCCTTAGAAGTTCCAGTGGATATTTGGACTGCTGAAGATGTACATTCTTACAAACCCGATTTGCACTTTTTTAATACAATTAAAAATGAATATGGATTGACTCCAGATAACCATTGGCACATTGCACAAGGCTACTCCAGCGATATTATCCCCGCTGATAAATTAGGTTGGCCTTCAATTTGGGTAAATAGACCTAATGATGAACCAACTACAAATATTAGACCAACAAAAATGGTTGAAACATTAGATCAAATTCTTGAATATTTATAATAGATTAGTTACTTTATTACATTTAATCGCTATAATTTAGTTAATAAGACTGAAAAGAGGAAGAATGCATGAAAAAAGCTATTTTTGAAAAAGTTGGTCAAATGAAGATTGAAGACATTCAAAAACCAACTGTTCAAGCTCCTGATGATGTTATTATTAAGGTTATTCGTGCCTGTGTTTGTGGTTCTGACCTTTGGGCCTACCGCGGTTTAGAAGATAAAAAAGAAAATTCAGAAAATTCGGGTCACGAGGCTATCGGTATTGTTGAAGCTGTTGGGGATGAAATTACTACCGTTAAACCTGGTGATTTTGTCATTGCTCCATTTACACATGGATGTGGACATTGTCCCGCTTGCTTAGCCGGATTTGATGGCGATTGCCAATCACATACTGACAACTTTAGTAATGGTAATCAAGCTGAATATGTACGTTTCCAACATGGTCAATGGGCTCTCATTAAAGTTCCTGGTCAACCTAGCGACTATTCGGAAGGAATGCTCAAATCGCTATTAACGCTAGCTGATGTTATGGCTACCGGTTTCCACGCCGCCCGTGTAAGCAACGTCAAAGCTGGTGATACGGTGGTCGTCATGGGTGATGGTGCTGTTGGATTATGTGGTATTATTGCTGCCAAAATGTTAGGTGCTAAAAAGATTATTTCTACTAGTCGTCATGAAGATCGTAGACTATTAGCTGAGAAATTTGGTGCAACAGACAACGTAGCTGTTCGTGGAGATGAAGGTATCAAAGAAATTCTTAGATTGACTAACAATTCTGGTGCTGATGCTGTTCTTGAATGTGTGGGAACAGAACTATCGACTGAAACTGCTTTAAAAGTTGGTCGTCCAGGTGCAGTCGTTGGTCGTGTTGGCCTTCCCCATACTGGTAAAATGGATGTTTCTACACCATTTGGCAACAATATTAGTCTTGCTGGTGGACCAGCATCTGTTTCTACCTATGATAAAGAATTACTTTTAAAAGCGGTTTTGGATGGCGAGATTAATCCCGGACTAGTCTTTACAAAGAGTTTTGATTTAGATCATATTAATGATGCCTATAAAGCGATGACTGATAGAAAAGTTATTAAATCATTGATCGTTGTCAGTGATTAAAACTTAAACTCTAGATAATAAATATTTTATAAAAAAAGGAAGAGATTTCTCAAACTTGAGAACCCCCTTCCTATTTTTCTGAAGTAGATATCATGTTAATCTTCTAGAAGAATTTAAATGAATTTTTTGGAGAGAATCAAATTATGAATACAGTTTTTTTACTTTTATTATTAGTAGTAGCCGCTATTATCGCTAATCTTATTCATTATCGATTAAACATTGTCCCCGTAGCTTTTTTACAAATTGGTATGGGACTTTTGCTTACTCTTTTACCAGTTTACCGTAATTTTCATTTAGAACCAGAAATCTTCATGTTTGCCATTATTTCAGTTTTAATGTTTAATGACGGTCAAAATACAAGTCCAGGTCGACTCACGCGCCAATCGGGAACAACTCTCTCATTAGCAGTCGGTTTGGCCATTATTTCTATTCTGATTGTTGGAAATATTGCCCATCTATTACTTCCAAGCCTTTCTCTAGCTCTAGCTTTAGCTTTAGGGGCTATCATAACACCAACCGATGCCGTTGCCGTGACTTCAATTACAAGTAATATATTAGTTCCTTCAGACGTTATGAACACCTTAGAGAATGAATCGCTCTTCAATGATGCTTCTGGAATCGTAGCCTTAAATTTAGCTATTGCGACGGTTGCTACGGGGCAGTTCTCTGTTTGGAATGGTATTGGTAATTTTCTTTATGTATTCTTTGGCGGATTATTAGTTGGTTTAATCCTTGGTACAGTTATTGTAAGTCTTCGGTTAAAACTTATTACTCTTAATGTCGATGCACCTTCTGTAATGGTGCCAATTACCTTGTTGACGCCATTTGCTGTCTATTTTGTTGCAGAAGCAGTTAATGTTTCTGGAATTTTGGCAGTAGTAGTTACTGGCCTACTTCACGGAATACAACAAAATCGCTTACGTTTAACCAGTTCTAGGCTTCAAATAGTATTGAATAGTACCTGGTCAGTTGTTGCTAACACTCTAAATGGAATTGTTTTTGTATTGCTTGGTCTCTCATTACCCCAAGTCGCAATTGATTTATATCGTCAATCAAACGGGACAAAGCTCCCTACACTATTTGGATTAGCAGTAATTCTATATCTTATCATGACTGCCTTACGTTATTTGTGGACTAGATTTAATTTTGCTCAACTATTCGCTACAAGTATGCATGAACGTAATCAAAAGAGTCTAATTATTGCGCTCAGTGGAGTTCATGGAACTATTACATTAGCAATGGCCTTTTCCCTTCCTTACACTCTTAATGGTCATATTGTTCCCTTCCGAAATGAAATAATTTTTATCGCTTCAATCATAATATTGATTAGCCTACTTGTTCCTACTATAGTATTACCTTTGCTACTGCCACAAAGACAGCCTAAATTTACTAATATCGAATTAACAGCGGCCAAGAATGACATGGTAAACGATGCAATCGAAATGATTGCAACTCAATATGGAGATTCAGTTAATGCTAGTCAAATCGTCAACGTTCTAGATGGTCAACGAGTGGCTCAACCTAAAATCAATCGGGATAGATTAACAAAATTGTTTGATCATTGCTTTGAAATAGAGCATGATATTGTTACTAAAATGTTGCAAGATCAGCAAATCACATTAGCTATTGCCCAATTATATATGCGAGCAGCAGAGAATACTTTAATCCGTTATCAAAAATCTAGTTGGCAACGGGGATTTTTATTTCTACGATTCAATTTAATCAAAACTTTTTCGCTGACTAAAGCATCCCGAAAAAGACGGCAGGCCATCCGCCAACAACGTAATAATTGGCGCTCACTTAGTCAGGATGAAGCAACCACAAAAAAACAATTGACATTAGATCAATTAAAAAGTATTGATGAAAATACTTACCCAACCGTAATCAATTATTTAAACGAACAATTACAACAAACACACACTCGAGAAATTGCCATTGTTCGAACGGCATATGATCAAAGACATCGCCAGCTTTTGGGGGAGCAAGATTTTATCGACGAACAAAACAAGATGCTCATCGCCGCCTTTCAACAAGAATATAATTATATTCAAGATCAAATCACAAATAAACAAATTAGCCGAGAATTGGGACAAGCCCTTAATGAACAGGTTTCAACCGATCGATTGGTTTACTTACAATCAATTAATGAAGATTAATTCCAATAAATAAAAACACGATTAA
>NZ_NIPR01000014.1 GCF_002872255.1 Companilactobacillus nuruki | reverse complement strand
GCCTTAGGGACATTGACCTTCACGATTTCAGGTTGATTTTCCATAAAAAAATACCTCACCAATATGTTTGATGAGATAATCATAATTCGAATTCCGCCTAAATCATAGACGGTCGGTTATTAGGTGCTTACGTTAAACCATCCATATTATCAGTACGGTTATATTTCCAAGTTGAGTTGGCATCAAAATTAGGCTGACCACTTCTGATAAATCCTTGCTCAGTCCTTGAATAATTAACAGCACCATCTTGTTTTACTCGAACAACGCCATCTGCCGTACTACCATATTGCATACTTACATCATTACTATCGGCAAATTCATTAGTAGCAACTCGATAATAAGTAGAACCATTCAATGAAAGTTTCTGGTCAGTGACCCATGGAGTATTTGCGCCTAGACCACGATTGGCAATTTGCGTACCATCTTGTGCATATAGATAAGTCATAGCTTGATTATGAGTTACGACAACGCCCTTTATTTGTTCAATATTTGATGTAGTTGAATCAGCTTGAGTATTAGCATCTTGACTCACTTCAGCGTTATTTTGTTTATTAGTATCTGTACTGTCTTGTGTTGAAACGGCCTGAGCGCCATCATTTGATGCAGTTGCTTGTGACACTGCGGTATTGTCGCCTTCATTTGTAGTAGAAACATTTTCTACTTGTTGAGAATCAGTTGCCGTATCAGCTTTTACAGTTTGTTGTGTAGCAAGAAACATCGTTAAAGCAAATCCACACATAACTGCATATTTAGTTCTTATCTTCATTTGTCCGTCCCCTAATAACTTATTGCACGTCTATTTTGCGTGTTCCAATTATTTATAAATTGATTAATTCCCATTTGAAGAGTTTGATTAGCCCAACAATCGTTGTAATAAACATAATTTTGGTCATAACCTGTTACTACTAAAGCATGATATGGAAAACCATAAAGTGTATTCCAAGTCACCACTGGATGACCAAGATTAATTTGATATTTAATAGCATCGAATCCTTGACCAGTTAAATCCTTAGCAGAACCCGCATACCTTTCAACTAAATGCATCAAGGCATTTGGAAAAATTGTTATACCAGTTGAGTCCCAAGGTTGACCAATATATCCATATTCAGGATTACTACTTCTTGGCATCTCGTAAGCCAATTGCATCTTATTTACATTAGCACCAGCGTATTGCAACATCATTGTTACAGCCGTAATTTCACAACCATTGGGTAACTCTGGCCTTTGTGCAATCAAAGGCACACCTGAAATCCAATCAGCATCTTTATATTGACCACCATTGATAACAACATAATCCTGTGGCACCCATGTATTGTTACCAATTTCGTACCATTCCTTGCCACCAATATTAGCGTGATTATCTACTTTCCAACTACTACCAGTTGGTAAATCATTACCTAAATATGTTGCTTTATTACCATAGCCTTGAAAATCATGGATACTAGACCCCTTTTGATAAACTACCGTGGCATTACCAGAATATGATTGAACATAAGGTATGTAAGTACCATCGGATGACCTAGCGTATTCATTTGTTGCAACATGATAATATGAAAAACCATCATTTAGTGTATGTAATTGGTCGGTATACCAGTCTGTATTTGGTCCAAGTGCTCTATTAGAAATTTGAGTACCATTTGCATCGTATAAATATGTAATATTAGCAACTGAATAAACACCGTCAGCAGAAACATCGCTATGGCTCGATTGTTCTTGTTGTGTAGTTGCTTGACTTGCATCTTGTGTTACTTGAGTAGATTGAAGGTTATCTTGAATAACATTATTGGTCGAATCATCAATCTTACCTGCATTATCTACATCGGTACCTGTATTCTTTTCAACAGCATTACTTGATTGAGCTTGTTGATTACTTTCAGCGCTGCTTTGACTAATAATATCGGCATTATCAGCAGTCGTATCGGCCTTTACCACAGCAGTTGTAGAAATGAGACAGCTTGAAGCAAATAAGGTAGCATATAGTAATTTTCTCTTAAAACTCATTTTTCCCCCTAAAAAGTCAAAATCATAAAATAAATCTTATATAAATATCCTTAAATTAGTATTCCTCCATCTTTATGTAATGATGTGTATGAGTAAAACGACCGTCATCCACAGACAACAAAAAAGCACTGACACAACTTGTACGAATACAGTTATACCAATGCTTTGTATTAATTTTATTTTTTTGATTATGTACTGAACAAAACGGTCGTTCAGTACATAAAATATCATCATTTTTATGTAAACAGTATAACATCAGTCTAATCATGAAAGGAAGTCCCTTTTATAAATAATCTGGATAATTTCCTTTGTTTCGCAATTTTATATACAGTACGTTCTGAAACATTACATTGAATTGCAACTTGCTTAACCGTAATATCAGGGTTGCAATATAAATTTGCAATCTTATTTTTAGTTTTATCATCTAGAGCTGGTCGTCCAAGTACCTTGCCATCTAATTTTGCTTGGCGAAGCCCTTCCTTAGTACGCTCGCGTAATGTATTTACTTCAAATTCACTAAACATGGCTAACAATTGCATCATCAGTATTCCGGTTGGAGTTGACGTATCAATATCATCTTTTATAGATTTAAACGCTATATTATTAGACTTTAAGTCTTCCAATATGTTGAGCAATGAAGACATCTTACGAGAGATTCTGTCCAGTTTAACCACAACAAATGTGACCTTATAGCTTTGACTAGATAATCTTTTACAATATGCTAAGGCCTTTTTAAACTCGGGTCGATTATCTTTACGCCCACTTATTTTTTCACTATATATAGAATCAATATTATTGTCTGCAAGTATCCTCTTTTGAGCCTCATAGCCTAATTTTTGACGTTCATCTGAACTAGATACACGCACATAACCTATCTTGAACTCTTTATCTTCAATATTTTTATTCTTTAACATAAAAAACACTCCTTTTGACTTATTCATCTACTTTATATATATATGTAGACAAATATCAATTAGAGTGTTATTTCATAAGATCATATTCAACTATCAATCACTAGCCTAGGTTTTTCTATTGACTGATTGTCTTTGTTTTAACTATTTTGCTTTTTATTAATAAACAATACCCAACTTGATTTTAAAACGTTATTCAGGTGATTTCACGTTTATAAACTAAATTGTCTATTGATATAACAGATGTCTTCATAATCAACACGTCTATTTTTTATTGGTTACTAATAATAGTAAGCTAGCTGTGACTCTGTGCTAGCTTATCTTTAAGTTTCCATTACCGGTATAAAGTAATATATTGATGAATTGTATTTTTATTCCCTTATAATGTTTAGTTAAGAGTTGGTTAGATGTTTGTTTTTATGTTTTCGTAAAACATTTATATTGATACGTTTTTTCGGAAAAGTATTTAGTTTTTACTTAAAATAAATAGAGCTAGTAATCAAAAAACAATTACTAGCTCTATTTACTTTAATATTCTAATTATTTCTTTTCACTGTTTAATTTAATAATTTCCAATACTACATCAGCGGCCTTCTCCATAGCTTGTTCTGAAACATATTCAAAACGACCATGCATATTCTCACCACCTGCAAATAAGTTAGGTGTTGGCAAGCCCATAAAGGAAATTGTTGAACCATCAGTACCACCACGAACCGGTGCTTCATCCGGTTCAATGCCAAGATTCCTCATAGCTTGTTCGGCAATCTTAACTACTTCCATGTGATCCTTCATAATTTCATACATATTATAATATTGATCACCCATATCAATAGTGACAGTACCTTCACCATACTTATCATTTAGCATCTTAACGATTTCAATAACTTTATTCTTACGAGCTTCCAAACCATCACGTTCGAAATCACGAATGATATATGACATATCGGTATGATCAATTGTTCCTTGTTCATCACATAATAGGAAGAATCCCTCACGACCTTCGGTTTTCTCTGGTACCTCATCAGCTGGCAAAGCATTCTGGAACTCATTAGCAATCAATATTGAGTTAATCATAATTCCCTTCGCACCTGAAGGATGGACATCTTTACCAGTAATATGAACTTTCAAACCAGCAGCACTAAAGGTCTCATATTCTAATTGTCCAACAGGGCCACCATCAACTGTATATGCAAAATCGGCACCAAAATCTTTAACATCAAATTTTTTAGCACCTGTACCAATTTCTTCATCCGGGCCAAGTCCAATTTTAATTTTGCCATGTTTAACTTCTGGATGATTAATCAAATATTCCATAACGGTTATAATCTCGGCTACGCCGGACTTATCATCAGATCCTAACAACGTATCACCGCTAGTTGTTATTAAAGTTTGACCAGCATATTTAGTTAATGAAGGGAAAACTGCTGGATCCAAAGTATATTGACCAGCTTCATCTAATTTAATAACACTCTTACCGTCATAATTCTCAATAATTTTAGGCTTAATATCTTCTGAATTAAAATCTGCTGTATCAACATGCGAAATCAATCCCAAAACAGGCACATCATAGTCAATATTTGAAGGCAATTCTGCTGTCAAATATGAATCAACTTTACGAATCTTGACATCTTTCATACCAATTTCTTTTAATTCTTCAGCAAGTTTCTTTAGAAAAATCGTTTGTCTTTCCGTAGAAGGAACTGTTGTCGAATATTCATCTGAACGAGTATTTTGTTTTACATATCCCAAGAAACGAGGAATCAATTTTTCATACTTTATTGCCATTTTTATGCACTCCCTATAAAAAATTATATGGTTCAGTATCTACTTCTGATTGTACTATATCTATATCTATTTTATTAGATTTTTTCCAATCATTTAAAATATTTGCCATTTGTTTTATAAAGACTGCTTCTACATGGTGACCTGGATCAATAACATTTAGACCATTAGCCATCATATCATGTGCAGTATGATAATATACATCCCCAGTAATAAATGTGTCTACTCCTGCCCTCAAAACTTCAGGATAAAACTTACCCGCATCTCCACCGATAACAGCAATTCTTTTGACTGGTTGTCCTAGATCTGATTTAACATAACGTAAATTAGCCAAACCAAAGGAGTCACGAACTTTTTTAGCAAAATCCACTAGATCCATTGGTTTATCTAACTCACCCATACGACCAATAGAATAGTCATCGTCCTCGTCTAGAAAATGAATATTTTGTAGTCCTAATTCTTCCATTAACCAATCATTCATGCCATTATGTGCCTTATCGATATTAGTATGGCTAGCATAGACAGAAATATTATTCGATAACAAATCACGATACATTTTATTTTGAGGTGAATTAAGATCTAAATTATGTGCTGCATGAAACATCAATGGATGATGAGCAACGATCAAATCAATATTCTTATCAATAGCCTCAGCAACCACGTTGGGACGAACGTCTAAAGTCGTCATCAAACGTTTGACATTTTGCTGACGATTTCCCAATTGAAAACCCGTGGGATCACCGTCCATTTTAATTGATAATGGAGCAATCTCTTCAATTTGATTGATAATATCTTGAACTTTAACCATTATAGTATCTCCTCAATATATTTAATATATTGTTTCATAACATCAATCTTTGTTTGATCGATCTGTTTGGCATTTTGCATATTACTTACAGCTTTTTGATAGCTATTAAGTTTATGCTGCCATTTAGAGACAAAGGTTGGTGTTTTCTTTTGCATTAAAATTGGGCCCATCAAAAATTCTGGTTCAGTCAAATTAGCAATATTGTTTGTTTTTTCTGCCTTAATAATTTCATAAACATGATGATCTTCTTCAACAATGTCTTCATCAACAATAACAAAACTATTATCTACCAACCAATGACGCACTAACGGTTCACCAATATTAGGTTGCAATATCAAAGTTTTTACATTACTCAATTGTTCTAACGTTGCACGGGTCAAAATGCTTTGAATAAGAATTCCACCCATCCCTGCAATTGTAACGGTATCAATCCTGTCAGCTTCTTTAATAACGGCTAGTCCATCTCCAAGTCTGACATCAATTTTTTTACTGAGTCCAAACTTTTCTACGTCTTTTTTAGAACGGGACATTGGTCCTACTGCAACCTCTCCGGCAATAGCATAATTAGCAATATTCTCTTCTATCAATTCCACCGGTAAATAAGCGTGATCTGAACCAATATCAGCCACCCTAGTATTTTCATCAACCATTTGGTAAACGGCTTGTAATCTCTTCGAAAGTAAAGTCACTTTAACCTCTATTCCGCAGTCTTTTTATCTAAGTCTGTCATATATTCACGTGTCATTGGCATTGCTGTACCACTAGGTCCATTTGTCAATAAGAACTGTATTACATCAATGTTACCACTTTCAAATGATGCAGCACAGGCTTGAAGATACAAGTCCCACATACGAACAAATCTTTCTCCATACATTTCATCAACTTTGTCTTCAACCTTATGGAAGTTACGATCCCAAATTTCAACGGTCTTTTGATAATGACGACGTAATGGTTCAAGATCATCAATTTGCAAACCTGCATCTAAAATATGACCAACGTTTTCTTTAACATCAGGAATATAACCACCTGGGAAAATATATTTAACCAACCATGCATCAACACCAACACCATAATGTTGACCTGTAATACCATGAATTAATGCATTACCATCTTGTTTTAGAAGCTTTTTAACGGTTTCAAAATAACCAGGTAGGTTTTCCTTACCAACATGCTCAAACATACCGACGGAAACAACATGATCAAATTTTTCGCTAACTTCACGATAATCCTCTAGCATAACCTCCATTTGGTCTCCTAAATTTTCATCTTGAATCTTTTGATTAACATAATCATATTGCTCTTGACTAAGAGTAACACCCTTAGCCTTCAGGCCATACTCCTTAGCAGCGGTGAACATCATAGTTCCCCAACCACAACCGATATCAAGAATAGTTTCGCCAGGTTTAGTATTGAGTTTATTTAAAATATGATGAACTTTATTCATTTGGGCCTGTTCTAATGTGTCCTCAGGAGTTCTAAAATAAGCACATGAGTAAGTCATTGTATCATCAAGCCATAACTTGTAGAAATCATTACCAATATCATAATGTTCTTGGATCTCTTTTTTATTTCCTTCTTCAGTATGGCTGAACTTAGGAATATACTTCTTTAATTTCAAACTAGACATAAAACTATCAGATTGAGTATATGCTGAAGTAATCAATTTTTGAATTGAACCTTCGATCTCAATCTTTTTGTCCATGTATGCTTCACCTAACGTTAAAGTAGCATGTTTAACAACATCTGAAATTGGAACCTTTTCATTAAACTTTATAGTTATATCAGACTTTCCCTCTGGTCCATAACTTTTTTCTTTGCCATCCCAAAAAACAACTTTAATTGGAATAGTAAAAGAGCGTGAAAATATTTCGTCGTAAATCTTTTTATCTAACATAACATCCTCCAAAAAATAGATATATTAATTGTAAATCAAATTATGAAAAAATATAAATAAAAAAGCTTCTTTTTCAGAAACATATTGAAATTTTTGTCCGATTTTTCTACACTTACATTTTTATTTCTTGTTCAAAAATGGATTTTGTTTCAAAACCTTACTATAAAATTCAATATCACTAAAGGCCTCATGTAGGCGTTTTTCAAAATGAATACTATTTTTAACGAGCATATCCAAGCCACCCTGAGTAAAATTAGTATCCGCATCCCATAACAAAACTGGCGTCGGCAAAACTATCATCTTTAACATTTGTAGAATGGGAACAATTGCATTAGCGGCCAATACCCCTCCGTCTGAATAATACGAGTATGTAATAATTTGAACTGGTTTATGATCAACTTCAAGGCCAACAAAGTCCAAAGCATTCTTTAAAACGCCGCTAATTGAATGATCATACTCTGGCGATAAAATAATATAACCATCCTGTTGTTTTAATGTATCTAACCATTTGACCTCATTATTATTCAATTCATTGATATGACCACCAAGAGGTATTTCTTCATGATCATAAAATGGTAACGAATAGTCTTTTAATGGTATCCAGGTATATTCAGTTTCCTCATTATCAAAAAAAGTGTTTTCCAAATATTGGAATATCTTCATTCCCAATGAATTTGTTCTAACCGTTCCTAAAATTACTCCAATTTTTACAGTCATTACTTACTCCTTAAACTTTCAAGATATCTACCAAATATAAAAAAGGCTACCCTTTCGGGCAGCCTTACTGATTATAAGCCATTCATTATTCAAGAAAATCTTTAAGTTGCTTAGATCTTGATGGGTGACGTAGCTTTCTCAAGGCCTTGGCTTCAATCTGACGGATTCTTTCACGAGTAACACCGAAGACTTTACCAACTTCCTCAAGTGTTCTAGTACGACCATCATCTAGACCAAAACGCAAACGTAAAACATTTTCTTCACGATCAGTTAATGTATCCAAAACATTTTCCAATTGTTCTTTCAACAATTCATATGATGCATGATCCTCAGGACTAGTTGCATCAGAATCTTCAATGAAATCGCCAAGATGAGAATCATCCTCTTCACCAATAGGTGTTTCCAATGAAACTGGTTCTTGAGCAATCTTCAATATATCACGAACCTTGCCCGTAGGCATATCCATTTCAGCACCAATTTCTTCGGGAAGAGGTTCACGACCCAAATCTTGTAACAATTGACGTTGAATTCTGATCAATTTATTAATTGTTTCGACCATATGAACTGGGATACGAATAGTTCTAGCTTGATCAGCAATGGCACGAGTAATGGCCTGTCTGATCCACCATGTTGCATAAGTTGAGAACTTAAATCCTAGTCGATAATCAAACTTTTCAACAGCCTTCATTAGACCCATATTACCTTCTTGAATTAGATCCAAGAACTGCATGCCACGTCCAACATATCTCTTAGCAATTGAAACAACCAAACGCAAGTTAGCTTCGGCTAATTTTTGCTTAGCCTCTTCATCACCCTGTTCAATTTTCAAAGCTAAATCAACTTCTTGTTGAGCATTAAGCAATGGAACACGACCAATTTCCTTAAGATACATACGAACAGGATCATTTACCTTAATATCAGTTGGTGCGGTGGTATCGTTCTTTTTAGACTTGCTTTCTTCTTTCTTTTCCTTTAGAAGTGCAAGTTTACTTGGATTGCCCTTGTCATCAACAACACCAATACCAACATCTTCAAGTTCACTAACAAAATTAGTTAATGCATCACCCTTAAGTTTATAAGGCTTGATAATTTTTTCTTGAAGATCGTCTTCAGTGATTTTTCCGGTCTTTTTAAGATCTTTAATTAATTTCTTTGTTGCTGCTTTTAATTCTTTTGATACTGCTGGTTTCTTAGTAGCTGCCATATATATTATTCCTCCAGTATACTTAATTGCTAAGGATTCTTCTTACATCAATCAACTTTTGAGTTAATTGTAACTGTAACTGATTGTCACCAACCATCGCCGCCTTCTTAAGCTGTTCTTGAATTTCTTCCAGTTGATCTTCTAAACTAGAATTTTTAACATTATTAATATAATCATCAATTTCTTGGTCAGTATATTCTTCTGGCATATTCATCATTTCAAGTTCAGCCAATAGATTCTTGTCATCATCCGTCAGCAAATTCATAAAATCAGAAATATTTATCTCTTCTTCATTCAAATCCTGCTGTTCAACATATGATAATAATGAATCAAAAATACGCTGATAATTCTGATGAACAAAGCGAAAACCATTACCTTTAAGATTAATTCTAATCTCTGGATAATTAATCGCCCAATATAATAAGAAGCGTTCCGATTTCTCTAAACGACCATACTTTTGTCGTACACTCGAAGTAGTTTTTTCTAAAGTTTTTTGCTGGACGTCTTTATAATTGTTAGCTGGTTTTTGAATCTCTTGTTGGCGTCTTAAGGAATCTAATTCCTTATTGATAGCATCTTTTGAAACATGCATCTCATCAGCAACTTTACCAACATACATATCGATTTCCACTGGTGACTGTAACTTAACTATTTCTTGCAATGACTGATTCAAAAACTCTAACTGATCATGCTCATTATTTAAGTTATAATTACGCTTAAAATAATTCAAAATAAAAGCAATAGGCGTTTGAACACCATTATTTGTTAAACTTTGAAACTTCTCAGGACCTTCACTTCTAATATATTCATCAGGGTCCTTTTTATCTGGAATACTGATTACGCCATAATTAAAACGTTCGTCAGTTAACTGAGTTAATGCTCGATAAGTCGCCTCAACACCAGGATCGTCGCCGTCATAACAAACATTAATCTTATTAGTCAACCGACTCAAAACATAGAGTTGTTGGTCCGTCAAACTTGTACCCATTGACGCTACACCATTAGTAACTCCAGCCTTATATGCACTAATAACATCCATAAATCCTTCAAAAAGAATTACATTGCCCTTTTCCCGAATCTCTCTCTTTGCATTATTCAGATTGAATAGTGTTTTACCCTTATTGAAAATTTCGGTTTCAGGACTATTAAGATATTTAGCCGTAGAAGCCTCTTTATCCAAAATACGTCCTGAAAAAGCAATGATATTTCCAGACTCATCAGTGATAGGAATCATTACTCGATCACGAAAACGATCAAATAATTCTCCTTCCTGATTTTCAGCGAATAATCCTGATTTTCTTAGAATTTCTTCACTAATATCACGGTCTTTAAAGAATTGTAACAACAAATTGTTATTATTAGGTGCATAGCCAATACCAAAAGTCTGAATCAAATCATCTTCAAGGTCACGATTTCTCAGATATTTCAAAGCTGGAGTACCATTTTCAGTCTTCATCAGAATATGGCTATATAGCTTAGCCGCATCTGAATACATTTTTAACAATGTTTGACTATCAGAATTTTGATATTGTTCATTACGAGCCTCATATTGGTCAGGTACAGAAATATTGCCCATTTGAGCAACTTCAATTACAGCTTCTGGGAAAGTTTTGTTTTCCATCTCCATAATGAATTTATAAACATTTCCACCACGACCACAACTAAAACAATGAAAAATTTGTTTGTCCTCTGCTACTGAAAACGATGGAGTTCGTTCTTCATGAAACGGGCAAAGTCCAAACAAATTTTTACCAGATTTTTTTAGTTGTACATATTTACTAATAACATCGACAATATTTGTCTTCGAGGTAACTTCATCAATGAACTCCTGAGGAATTCTCGTTGCCATGGCCGTCACCTCCTCATACGTTTATCAACCGAAGAAACATAATCTAACACATCTATTTATAAAAAACAAACATGTTAAACCATTGTACCAGTGGCACTGAAATAAAAAAGTGCTCCCACAAAAAGTGCAAACTGGGACCACTAGCCACTTGTCAAATATTTATTATACACGGTTTCATATAGAAGTCACGTTATTTACTCTTAAAATTGATTTTATTTTACCTCTTTTGCCTAATATTGGAATACTTAGCTAAAATGTCGCATGATGAAAACCAAGTAAAAAAATACCTAGAACAATTGTTTTCAATTATTCTAGGTATTTTTTATTATAATTTATATTTCTACTTAGTAACGATCTTAGACAAATCACCAAGTCTAGCAATCAAATGATTAGCCATAACCAATTGAGTTAATCTGTTATTCTTGATTTTTTCATCTTTAGCCATAATCATATTTTCATCAAAATACGAATCAATTACTGGACGCATTGCAGCCAATTGTTTAAATAATTCGTCTGCACTGTCATCGTTAATTTGTTCAACTTGTTCTTTCAGTTGAGATTCAGAAGGATTTTCAAACAATGACCCATCAACTGTCAAGTCATCTGAGTAACCAAACTTAGCCTTCTTAGATAAGTTGGCAATTCTACCAAGTGCTTCCATAACAACCTTGAAGTCATCGTCATCAATATGGTTTTGAAGAACTTGAGCAACATCAATCATAGCAATTGGATCAATATTTGAACCTGAAGCGACTGCATCAATAATATCGTTTCTGATACCTTTTTGATTTAACAATTGACGAACACGGTCAATCATAAAATCACTGATGGCCTTTTCATTCTTACCCAAGTCCAACTTAGCAGGCACCGTTAAATTAGTTTTTAGATAATCTTGTAAATCTTCAAGATTCAATGACCATTGATATTGATCCAAAATTCTAATGACACCATAGGCTTGACGGCGCAGTGCATATGGATCATTTGAACCACTAGGAATCAAATCAACAGCATAGAATGTTATTAATGAATCAATTTTGTCGGCAATTGCCAAAGCAGCACCAACTTTAGTTTCAGGCAATGAACCTTCAGCTGAAATTGGCATATAGTGTTCACGAACAGCTTGAGAAACAGATTGTGTTTCGCCCATAATCTCAGCATACTTTTCACCCATGACACCTTGTAACTCTGGGAATTCATCAACCATACTTGTTACTAGATCAAATTTATAAATATCACTGGCACGTAACAAATCTTTCCTTTCTGTATCTGAGAAATTAAACAAATCTGCCAAATGATCAGCAATTTGATGAACACGAGCCATTTTCTCATACATCGTACCGATCTTAACGTGGAAGTTAACTGTCTTAAGTTTCTCAACATAATCAGCAATTGTTTTCTTTTGATCTTCTTTGAAGAAGAAATCAGCATCCTCTAAGCGAGCTACAAGAACTTTTTCATTACCGCGAATAACATTTTCAATATGCTCAGTATTACCATTTCTAACACCAATGAAGTATGGAGCAAGTTTGCCATCTTGGTCACGAACATAGAAATATCTTTGATTATCTTTCATTGAAGTAATAAGAACTTCCTCAGGAATCTCCAAATATTTCTTATCAAACGAGCCGAAGAAGGTTGTTGGGAACTCAACTAGGTTGTTAACTTCTTCAAGTAAATCTGGGTCAACATCGATATCCCAATTATTATCCTTTGAAATCTTGTCAATTTGATCTGAGATAATCTGTTTACGTTCTTTAGCATCAACAATTACAAATTCAGTTCTCAATTTCTCAATATAATTCTTAGCATCATCAATTTCAATATCTTCGCCTAAGAATCTATGACCACGAGTCATACGACCTGATTCAATATCCAATATCTTTACAGGTACTTCTTTATCATCAAGTAATGAAACCAACCAATGAATTGGACGAATATATTCAAAATCATATGAACCCCAACGCATTCTTGTTGGGAATGTAATTGACTTAATAACCTCATCCATATGTGTCAAAACAGTTTCTACTTTTTGACCATCTTCATGTTTTTGAATATAAGCGTACTCAACGCCTTTTAATTCCTCAAAGAAAATGTCATCAGCCGTCATCCCCTGGCCACGAGCAAATCCTTGTGCTGCTTTAGTCCAGTTCCCATCAGCATCTTGAGCAATTTTCTTTGAAGGACCTTTAGCCTTGACATCAATATCAGTTTGTTTTTCAGCAATTCCCTTAACCAAAATAGTTAAGCGTCTAGGAGTAGAAAACTTTTCGATTGAATCGAAAGAAATACGATTTTCTTTAAGAAACTTCTCAGCTTTTTGGGCAAATTGGTTAACACTCTTAGTTACAACATGAGCTGGCATTTCTTCCAATCCAATTTCTAATAAATAATTTTTAGTCATTTCCATTCTCCTTTACTGCTTCGCTATTTGCTAAAAGTGGGAATCCCAGCTTCTCTCTTTCTTCAACAAAGGCCTTAGCTACCTTATGAGCCATCTTTCTGATACGTGACAAAAATGCTGCACGTTCAGTAACAGAAACGGCTCCACGTGCATCTAACAAGTTAAATGTATGCGAACATTTTAAAATATAATCATAAGCTGGATGAACTAATCCTAGATCCATTAAACGATTTGCTTCTTTTTCATATTCATCAAAAAATTTGAACAACATGTCTTGATTACTTTCTTCAAATGAATATTTTGAATGTTCATATTCTGGTTCCTTGAAGATATCCCCATATAAAACACCGTCGCCCCACTCTAGGTCATAAACTGAATTTACATCTTGAATATATGAAGCCAGACGTTCAACACCATAAGTAATCTCACTCGTCGTTGGATGACATTGTAAACCACCTACTTGTTGGAAATATGTGAATTGAGAAACTTCCATTCCATCAAGCCAAACTTCCCAACCAACACCGGCACAACCCATTGATGGATTCTCCCAGTTATCTTCAACGAAACGAATATCATGTTCCAAAGGTTCAATTCCCAAAGCACGTAATGAGTCCAGATAATACTCTTGAATGTTTTCTGGAGCTGGTTTCATAACAACTTGGAATTGATGATGTTGATACAAACGATTAGGATTTTCACCATAACGGCCATCAGCTGGACGTCTTGATGGTTCCACGTAAGCTGCGTTCCAAGGTTCTGGTCCAATAGCACGTAAGAACGTATATGGACTCATTGTTCCGGCACCCTTTTCAGTATCATAAGCTTGCATTAACATACAACCTTTATCACCCCAGAATCTCTGAAGTGTGAGAATCATATTTTGAACATTTAATTTCTTTACCATTTTTTCTCCCTTCGAATGGAACAAAAAAATCCCTTGCAGTGTACACTTAGGCACTTTCTGCAAGGGACGAGTATTCGCGGTTCCACCCTAATTCAGGACTTATGTCCTGCACTTTTATATTCTAATTAAATAAATCGCCATAAATCTAATCGAAGCTTTCACTATTCTTCGTCGCTGTTTCAACAATAATCAATATAACCATTTTTGTGTCAGTTGTCAATTAGCTAAAAGCGAACTCGCTTCATCTTGTCGATGAAAGTTTTACTCTTAGGATAATAACCAACTGTACCTAAATAGATAGCATCGATAGCATGTTGAATCAAGTCTTTATTATTTTCTTTAATTTCAATCTTACCTACTTGGTCGAAACTTATTTTACTAAACAACCGTAAAAAGTAAACAATTCGTTTAGGAATATGTAACCGATGAATATCATTATCAAAGTGCTTTGAACAGATGATTCCACCAAGTAAAACTGAGAAATCAAAGACTCCCTCCGTCTCACCACCAATTACACAAGAATCCATATTGGGCGAAACACCAAAAGCAACTAATAATTTCATTTGCATGATATTAACGATGATCTGAGCATCATAGCCATTTTCAATGTACAACAAGGCTTTAAAAAGCATTCGATACCATGTATCCGGCACTGGATCATCGATAAAAGCCTCATGATATAAATCAAATAAAAAAGTTGCATAAGCATTTAATTCAATATCTTGAACAATTTCATCAAATTGTTTGATGTCGGAGGCCGAATTCAAATAGGATAATCCATCTTCCTTGATAATTCCTGAGTATTCACCATAGGAAAAAGTTATCACTGAACCAGATATTTTTGACTTTGCTGTCTGTGTACCTCGAACTAAAAAGGTTTTGAAACCATAATCTCTAGTCAAAATTGTGACTAAAGCATCCCGTTCCTTATAACGTTGACGTCTAACTACGATTCCAAAAAAATTAGTTGACGTTTGTGCCATTAATTATTCAAATCCTTTGTTGAGTAACCAGCACTTGCTAAGAATGCTGGATCATCACGCCAATTTTTCTTAACACGAACCCAAAGTTTTAGATTGATTTTCTCGCCAAGTAAATGTTCTATCTTGATTCGGGAACCAATACCAATGTCTTTTAACATTGAACCGCCGCGTCCAATAACAATTGGCTTTTGGCTGTCACGTTCGACATAGATATAGGCTTCAACCTGAAGTTTCCCAGCTTCACTACGTTGATTCATCGATTCTACTACTACAGCGATTGAATGAGGAATTTCATCACGTGTTGATTCCAGAATCTTTTCACGGATCAATTCTCCAACAATGAAATATTCGGGATGATCGGTAATTTGATCATCATCGTAATATTTTGGACCTTCTGGTAAATCTTTTGTTAAAGTATCCATCAAGTCATCAACATTAATCCCTAGTGAAGCAGAGATAGGAATAACCTCTGCGAAATCCATTAAATCTTTGTACTCGTCAATTTGTGGTGCAATTTCATCAGGATTGATTAAATCTATTTTGTTAAGAATCAAGAACACTGGTGCCTTGACTTTCTTCAATTCTTCAATGATAAATTTATCTCCAGGGCCTGACTTCTCACCAGCTTCAGTCATGAATAAAACAGCATCAACTTCTTTAAGTGCTGAGATAGCAGCCTTATCCATGTATTGGTCCAAATCATTATGTGGTTTGTGAATACCAGGCGTATCTAAGAAAATAATCTGACGTTTATCATCGGTAAAAATACCTTGAATCTTATTACGCGTTGTTTGTGGTTTTGGTGATGTGATAGCAATTTGTTCTTTAATAATACGATTCATAAATGTTGATTTACCAACATTTGGTCGTCCTATAATGGCTACAAAGCCTGATTTATAATTTTTATTGTCCATAATTAATCCATGTCCTTATCACTGAATGCTAGTGGCAAAATTTCCTTAAAAGTATATTCTTTGAAGTCATTCTTTTGATTAGCTAAAAAAACAACATCGTCTGAATCCATGAATTCTCCCATGACCTGACGACAAGCTCCACAAGGCTTAGATTTGATATCCGTTCCATTAACAATAACAATAGCCAGAACCCTTTTTGCGCCCTCTGAAATGGCCTTAAAAATAGCTGTTCTTTCAGCACAATTTGTTAATCCATACGATGCGTTTTCAACATTAACGCCTGAATAAATCTTGCCATCATTACATAAAATAGCTGCTCCCACTCTATAATGCGAATAAGGAACATAGGCATTTTCCATTGCCTTGTTAGCAACATCAAATAATTGCTTTTCGTTAATTTCCACTAGCTCAGTCTCCCTTTTTATATATCTCAATTAACAATTATAATACAAGAGATTGTTTAAAAAAAAGAATATGAAGCCTTTTGCCTTCATATTCTTTTCATTTATTTCTCTAAGCCATATGCGCTAAGAATTTTTTCTTGTAAACCAATCATGACCTTTTCTTCATCAGGTTTGATGTGATCATAACCGTTTAGATGCAAGATACCATGAACAATCGTATATCCAAGTTCACGATCAAAAGAATGTTCATAATCCTTGGCATGTTCATCAACAATCTCAACACTTATGAACAAGTCGCCCAAATCAACTGGCAAGTCAGGAATTTGTTCTTCTAAGTAATCTAACGAATCCTCGCCATCGTTAATAGCAAAGCTAATAACATCAGTAGCTCGATCGGTATCACGATATTCTTTATTAATTTCATGGATTTTATCTTTAGTAACAAAATGGATTGATAATTGCGTATTATCTTTCAAATCCAACTTATTAAAAGTAAATTGAACAATATCCTTAACCCAATTCTCACGATCTTGATCAATTAAATTATCATCGTTATAAATTTCTAAGTCCATAATAATCCCCAGTAATTATTTTTCATTTTTGTCTGATACATCATAAGCATCAATAATTTCAGCTACAACCGGATGTCTAACAACATCAGCTGAACTAAAGTTAACGAACTCAACATGTGGTAAATTTTTCAAAATGGCTTGCGCTTGAACCAAACCACTACGAGTATGCCCTGGTAAATCGATCTGTGAAATATCTCCGTTTACAATCATCTTAGACCCGAAACCTAAACGTGTTAAGAACATCTTCATTTGTTCACGTGTTGTATTCTGAGCTTCATCTAAGATTACAAAGGCTTCATCCAAAGTTCTACCTCTCATATACGCCAAAGGAGCAACCTCGATCACTCCACGCTCTAAAAGCCTGCTAGTGTGATCTGATCCTAAAATAGCGTATAGGGCATCGTAGATAGGTCTCATATAAGGATCAACCTTTTCCTTTAAGTCACCAGGTAAAAATCCCAAACTTTCACCTGCTTCAACAGCTGGACGAGTCAGGATTATTCTTTGAACTGTTCCCTGTTTCAAAGCAGCAACTGCCATAACAACTGCTAAGTATGTTTTACCAGTACCAGCTGGTCCAATTCCAAAAGTAATATCATTATGATTAATGGCATTAACATATTGACGTTGGCCAAAGTTTCTTACCCTTACTGGTTTGCCACTGAAATCTTTTATCAATTCATCTTTATAAAGATCGCCAAAATAATCCAACGTCCCGCGTTCCTGCATTTTCAATCCGCTAACAATGTCAGCAGAACCCAAACTAATGCCTGTTTGCGTTAATTCAATTAATTTCTTCAAAAGCAACAGGGCCTTGTTAACATTTTCTTCAATCCCTGTTACATCCAAGCGATCACCAAAAGCATGAATTTGAACGTCAAGACCTTCCTCAATTAAATGCAAATTGCTGTCATTTACACCAAAGAGGTTAACAGCATTTTGAGGATTCTTGATTTGAATGCTTTCTTTTATTTGTTCAACTTTTTCTGCCAATAAACAAAAAACCTCCTGTATTACTTTGAATGATAGCACATTAAGCGATTTTTTTGACAAAAAAAAGGTTAAAACATAAATGTTTTAACCTTTAGAAACTATCTATTAACGACGTTTCTTATTGCGCTTACGAGCAGCCTCAGACTTCAACTTTCTCTTGACACTTGGCTTTTCGTAAAACTCACGTTTTCTATATTCTTGAAGAGTACCACTCTTTGAAACGGAACGTTTGAATCGACGAAGAGCATCATCAAGCGACTCGTTTTCACGAACGACGGTTTTTGCCATATGATAATCCCTCCTTCCGATTTCTAACGTAACTGTACTATTGCTCTTGCAGTTCATATGTTATTATAACAAAAAGAAGACATAGTTCAAATAATTTTTTACATTTTTTTGGAGGAATTTATTATGAAACAGAATTTAGACGTTTTTGTTTTATCAGATGGAGTTGGAGAAACCGCTCTACGTGTTGCTAGAGCGGCATTTATTCAATTTCCGGAAATGGATACTACTTATACCAAATATCCCTTTATAAAAAAAGATGAACAGCTAAATAAGGTCCTAGAACAGGCAAAAGCTAAAAAAGCAGTCGTTTTACACACAATTGTCTCAAAAGAAATCTGTCAAATAATCAATGAGTTTTGTCAAGATAATGGTATTGTCTATTATGACATACTGAATCCAATCATTGGGACATTCTCACAAATGACTCACCAAGAACCAATTCGTAAAAAAGGATTACTTCATGAGTTAGATAAAAATTACTTTGATATGATTTCAGCCATGGAATTCACGATTACCAATGATGATGGTCAAAATCCTAAGGGATTATTGGATGCTGATTTGGTTTTATTGGGAATCTCTAGAACCTCGAAAACACCCCTCTCGCTCTATTTAGCTAATAAAAACATTAAGGTGGCTAATTTACCATTGGGACCAACAACTAACCTCCCAGAGCAAATATGGGACGTTGATAAGAAAAAGATCATCGGACTCACTAATGATATGAACGTTCTTCTTAAAATTCGTCGTCAAAGAATGATTGCTTATGGATTAGATCCTGATACTACTTATTCCGATGAAAACGAAATAAAAAAAGAATTAGATTATTCTAATGAAATTTACAACGAACTTGGCTGTCCGGTAATTAATGTTGCCGATCGTTCAATTGAAGAAACTGCCGCTATAATTATGGAAAAACTTAATTTTAATGGTTACCAAAAATAGAATATATTAACTTAAAAATGCTAGTTCAGCCTATCGGGGCCTGAATTAGCATTTTTTATTTGGATAGATTCTATTCTTGAATCAATTTTTCTTTCATATCGGGATCGAATTCATTATTACGTAGCATTTCAATTTCTAGTTTATAAGGGGCTATCCCCTTTTTGTCATCATCATTCTTTTTAACATAAGGTGTTTCCATAATCTTAGGGACATTTTCTAATTGTGGGTGATGAGCCACATAGCTTAAAGCATCAAAACCAATTGTTCCAAAACCAATATCTTCATGACGATCTTTATGTGAACCGGGTTCATTTTTCGAGTCATTTAAATGAATTACAGATAATTTATCCAAGCCAATAATATGATCAAACTCATTTAAAACACCATCAAAATCATTCTTAATATCATAACCCGCATCGCTCATATGACAAGTATCCATTGTGACAGATAACTTATCATTTTTCTGACAATTATTAAAAATCTCAGCAATTTGTTCAAAACTAGTTCCAACCTCAGTCCCCTTACCCGCCATTGTTTCAATTGCAATCGAAACTTTTTGATTAGGATCAATAGCCTCATTCAAAGCTTGTCCTATTTGTTTGAGTGCTACATCTGGACCTTGTTTAAGATGCGCTCCAGGATGAAAACTCAAAGCTTCAATACCTAGAGCATCAGCTCGTTTAATCTCATCATGTATAAAGGAAATACCAAAAGATAAATTCTCTGGTTTGATTGTGTTTCCTAAATTAATAATATATGGTGCATGGCCAATTATGTGGTCAATGCCATAAAGTTTCAATAAACGTTGTCCCTCTTCAATATTCATCTCAGAAATATCTTTTCGACGAGTATTTTGAGGTGCACCAGTAAAAATCATCATTGCATTTGCATTATAGCTATGTGCTTCTTTAGCCGATCCTACTAACATGTTAGGAGCCTTCATAGCAACATGAGAACCTATTATCATCAAAAACACTCCTTAAAAGTTTAAAATATATCAAAACTCCTTCAATTGTAACATAGTCAATTTTTCTTTAACTTTATATTGCTTAATCCAGTTTAAGAAAAAAATACAATTTAATTTTGCTTAAAAGAATGGCACTAGTAAAATCAAAATATGATTTTACTAGTGCCATTCAACTTAATTCGAATTCTAAGCGTGTTTGTTTTTAATAAATGTGTGCCTGATAGAATCGTCCCATAACTTTTACAGTGTCAGTAACACTAACAAAAGCATGCGGGTCAGACAGAGACATTGCAGTTCCTAAATCATGTAATTCTGAACGAGAAATAACTGTAAAGAGAATAGTTTTTTCCTCATGCTTATATGCGCCCTCAGCATCGTGAACAATAGTAATACCGCGTCTCATTTCATTTTGAATCTGAGTAATAACATTTTTAGGTTTGGAGGTTACGATCATAACTTGTAATTTTTGATCCTTATTATAAATCATATCAATAACTTGTCCGTTGATAAAAATACTTACAGCACTATATAGTGCATGTACCCAACCAAATAAGAAGCCTGCACATGCAACAATAAAAACATTAAAAATAATGTTAATAGTTCCAACGCTCTTACCGGTTTTCTTACGTAAAATAATTCCCAAAATATCGATACCACCGGTAGAAATCCCGTTTCTCAATGACATTCCTGTACCGAAACCATTAGCCACCGCACCAAAGATTGCACAGACTAAAGGATCAGCCGTAATCTTCACAGGTGGTAGCAAGTGCATCATCATACTGGCTAAAGCAACCGCAATTACTGTAAAAATGGTAAATTTGTGATCGATCTTTCGCCATGATAAAACAAATAATGGCGCATTTAATGCAAAATACATAACAGCTGTCGAAATATTAAACGGCAACCATCGATGCGAAATCGTTGATACCAATTGTGCAGCACCTGTAACACCTGAACCATAAATCCCACCAGGTGTCCAAAACATGTTAACCGCAATTGATACAGCAATTGAATATATAAATGCTGTTGAAATTTTGGATAAGTTCTGATGCCTTTCGATCAGCTTATCTAATTCACCCATACTAAAATTTCTCCTAATTGTCTTAAACTACCTAAACATAGTAGCACAAAACAAGGAAATTTCAGCTTATTTCCGATGTTTTTTAATAAATTCGGCACGTCCGCCACTTTCTTCAAGTTCAAAACGTTCAGGATTCTTCTTATAGAAATCTTGATGGTAATCTTCAGCAGGATAAAATGTCGTAGCTGGTTGAATCTCAGTTACGATTGGATCATCGAATATTCCTGATTCAGCAAGATTTCTCTTTGAATTCTCTGCTATTTTCTTTTGCTCTTCATTGGCATAAAAAATTATTGGACGATAACTATCGCCACGATCTTGAAATTGTCCCATAGCATCAGTTGGATCAGCTATTTGCCAATATATTTCAACTAGATCCTTATATGAGATAACATCAGCATCATAAGTAATTTCAACTGATTCAGCATGCCCAGTAGTTTCAGTACAAACTTGCTCATAAGTTGGATTGGCCACATGACCTCCACAGTAACCCGATACAACCGAGATAATTCCTGGTTGTTCGTCAAATGGTTTAACCATACACCAGAAACAACCTCCAGCAAAAATTGCAGTTTCCTTTTTCATTTATTCAGCATCTCCATCTTCGACATATTTTTTATAATCGGAATATCCTTTTTGATCCATTTCATCATAAGGAACAAATTTCAAGGCAGCAGAATTAATACAGTATCTTAAACCACCCAATTCTTCAGGTCCATCCGTGAAAACATGTCCCAAATGGGAATCGGCACTACCACTTCTAACCTCAGTTCTTTCACGACTCAAACGAGTGTCACGCTTTTCTTTCAACTTAGCAATTGGTTCACTAAATGAAGGCCAGCCACAACCAGCATCATATTTTTTTGCTGATGAAAATAATGGCTCGCCACTAGTTACATCAACGTAAATACCCTTCTTATAAAAATCATCATATTTACCACTAAATGGACGCTCAGTGGCAGCGTTTTGAGTGACCTCCAATTCCTCTTCAGTCAGATTGGTTAAATCCTTTTTATATTCATTTGACATAGAATCACTCCTTCTCAAGGTATAGTTCTAGTATAAACTTCCGAAGTATTAAATCTACCAATTTGCTCAGACAATTACAGGCACAATCTTTTCAGAGCTTGAATTTTACACAATTTAAATTATTTTTTAATGTTTTTTTAATAATCATATTTTCTATTGAGAACTATAGTTTCCACAAAACTAATTTTGCCCCTATACTCTACCGATAATTTTCTTTTACAAAAAAAGAGCCAACCCATAATCATAGGTTGGCCTCTTATTTATATTTAACTAATCTTTTTTACTTACTTCAATTCCAAGATCATCCAATTGTTGTTTAGCAACCTCAAGTGGTGCATGTGTCATTGGTTCAGTAGCATTTGAATTCTTAGGGAATGCAATCACATCACGAATGTTATCTTTGCCTGAAAGCAACATTGCAAAGCGATCCAAGCCAATAGCCAAACCACCATGTGGAGGACAACCATATTGCAAAGCATCTAGTAAGAAACCAAATTGTTCATATGCTTTTTCTTTAGTAAAGTCCAAAGCTTTAAGCATCTTTTCTTGAATCTTGTAATCATGAATACGAATTGATCCACCACCAAGTTCATAACCATTAAGAACAATATCATAACTTTGAGCATATGCTTTATGAGGATCTTCACCATCATTTAGATAATGAACATCTTCCTCATTTGGCATTGTAAATGGATGATGAGCGGCCGTCCAACGTTGGATTCCTTCGTCATACTCAAACAATGGCCAGTTAACAACCCAAATGAAAGCAAATTCATTTGGATCATACAAGTGTTGTTCTTTAGCAATAGCCTTTCTCAAGTAGCCAAGTGAATCGGCAACGATCTTTTTGTTTGAGGCTACGAAAAGTAATAAGTCATCATTTTCTAGACCAAGTTTTTCAACAAGTTCAGCTTCTTGATCCTTGATAAACTTAGCAACGCCACCTGTAAGCTCATTGTCATTGTACTTAGTCCATGCAAGACCTTTAGCACCAAAACGCTTGATATATTCTTGATAAGCCTCGATATTTTTTCTTGAATACTTGTCAGCTCCACCCTTAACGACGATAGCCTTAACCTGGCCACCATCATCAATAGCACCTTTAAAGACTTTGAATCCACTATCTTTAAACGTTTCTGACAAGTCCTGCAATTCCATGCCGAAACGTACATCGGGTTTATCTGAACCAAAACGAGCCATAGCATCGTCCCATTCGATTCTTGGGAATGGTGTTTTAACATCAATTCCCTTTTCATCCTTCATAACACGAGCAATAAGTCCTTCAGTAACAGTTTGAATTTCTTCCTTGCTCATAAATGAAGTTTCGATATCAATCTGTGTAAATTCTGGTTGACGATCTCCACGAAGATCTTCATCACGGAAACAATGTGCTAGTTGGAAATAACGATCAAATCCACCGACCATCAACAATTGTTTGAATAATTGTGGTGATTGAGGAAGAGCGAAGAAACGTCCTGGATAAACACGTGATGGAACAAGATAATCACGAGCACCTTCTGGTGTCGATGGTGTTAGATTAGGTGTTTCAATATCAATAAATCCGTTATCATATAAATACTCATTAACTGAATGTTTGATTTGGGCACGAGTTCTGATAGCCTTTTGCATTTCGGGTCTACGAAGATCAAGATAACGATACTTTAGTTTTGTTTCTTCTGATGAATCAATACCATCCTTAATTTCAAATGGTGGTGTAATTGATTTGTTGAGCACCTCAACCTTTTCAACAACAACCTCAACCTTACCTGTTGTCATTTCATCATTAGTAGCACCTTCGCCACGTAATCTTACGGTACCCAAAACATTCACAACATATTCTGAACGTAATGTTTCAGCAATATCAAGTGCCTCTTGGTTATCAGTATTAAAAACTAATTGTACAATTCCCTTATAATCTCTAAGGTCAACAAAAATTAAACCACCTAAATCACGGCGTCGTTGTACCCATCCATCTAAAGAGACTTTCTTACCAACATACTCTTCAGTAATGTTGCCACAATAATCTGTTCTTTCTTCCATGTTTATCCCTCGATTTTTTTCAATTCTTCGGCTAAGTTTTCTAACGATACACTAACTTGATCCCCTGTTGCCATATTTTTAACATTAGCTGTATCGTTTTCCAGTTCTGTATCACCAATTGTTATAGTGTATTTTGCGTTCAAATTATTAGCTGTCTTAAATTGTGCCTTAATCTTTCTTTGCAAATAATCTTTATCTGCAACAAATCCTGCTCTGCGTAAACTTGATAATATTTTAACTGAAGCACGTTCTGCCTTTTCACCAATTGTAACCAAGTAAACATCCAAATTTGATTGGTTTGGGATATCTTCATCCTTTAACAATAGCATCAAACGTTCAACACCAAGGCCAAAACCAATACCAGGAGTTTCTGGACCGCCAAGTTCTTCAACAAGTCCATTGTAGCGGCCACCAGCCAAAACGGTTATTTCTTTGTTATCAAACGCTGGATCAGTTACCATAAATTCAAAAATTGTGTGATTATAGTAATCCAATCCACGAACCATAGTTGAATCAACTTCATAATTAATATTTAAATCATCTAACAATGATTGAAGATATTCAAATCTCTTCTTAGAAGCTTCATTTAGGTAATCCAAAATTGAAGGAGCATTAGCAACGATTTTCTTATCATTAGAATCTTTACTATCAAGAATACGTAATGGATTTTTTTCCAAACGAACTTTTGAATCATCACTTAATTGATCTTTAAAGGGTGTGAAATAATCTACCAAGGCTTTATGATAAGCTGCCCGCGATTCCGGATCCCCTAAAGAATTCAAGGCTACTTTTAGATTTTTAATTCCTAAACGATTCAAGAACTCTAAACCTACTGAAATAATTTCAGCATCTAATTCAGGTGAATCAGAACCGAATGCCTCAACACCAATTTGATGGAACTGACGCTGACGACCTGATTGAGGTCGTTCATATCTAAACATTGGTCCCTTATACCAAACTTTATAGGGTTTGATATGTTCTGGTCCATAGAGTTTATTTTCAACGTATGCACGAACAACTCCGGCCGTTCCTTCGGGTCTTAGTGCAATGTGTCGATCCCCTTTATCCTTGAAATCATACATTTCCTTTGAAACAATATCAGATGTGTCACCTGATGATCTTTCAAAGACCTCGTATGATTCAAAAATAGGCGTTCTAATTTCTGAAAAACGATACTTGTTAAAAGTATCCTGAGCAATAGATTCAACATATTGCCACTTTTCTGAATCTCCTGGCAAAATATCCATTGTTCCCTTTGGTTTTTGATAACGCATAAAATCCTCCTTAATAAAAAACACCCTTGTCCAAATAAGACAAGGGTGCATTTTGCACGGTACCACCTAGTTTTTTTGCTGCAGTTAACGCCTGCCAAACGATTAAAAAGTCACACAATCAATCGTTATCTGCTCTCAGCACCCAGATTCTCTGTAAAACGACTTATTTGATTACGAATATAGTTATAAACTATCCAAAATAAGGCCAAAAGTCAAGTTCTCTCAAAATATTTGTTTTAATTAATCAATAACAATATACATCATGTTCTGGATAAGTAACTTCGTAAAATTTGTTGAAATAACTATATTTTAACTTCAAAACCAATGTTTTTCGCTTTTTATACGAACAAAGGTTCCATAAACACAAACTTTCTTAATAAATTTGTATTCTATTCTTTCAAGTTTCTTCTTAATTAAGTAATATATACATATAGAATGTCGGTATTTAGACAACAAAGGAATCAGTGAAATGAAAAAAATTATTAAATTTTTTATGAAGAACCGAATTCTTGTTGCCATTTTGTTGTTACTTGCTCTGTCAAGTTGGTCAACCGTTGCATTAGCCAGCGCCAATGCCGTAATTGTTCAATCTGATTCTGTCAATGTTCGTGTTGGTCCTGGACTGGCCTACGCCAATATGGGTCAAGTAAAAAAAGGTGACAAATTAGCCATCTTAGCTGAAAAAAACAAATGGTATCAAGTTAGATTATCCGGAGACAAAATTGGCTGGGTTGCCAGCTGGTTGATCGATAACACCGATGTCAGTTCGGCAACCAATAAAGTTGGAATTGTAAAAGTCCCTAATACGACTGTTTTTAAGAGTGCTGATGCTAACAGTAATGTTTTGGGTACGATTGAGCAGTCACAAAAGGTCACTATAATGTATCAAGAACAAGATTGGACCCAAATTCTTTATAACGGAACTGCCGGTTGGGTCAAGTCCAACTTCATTCAAGGTACTCAAGAAACTTCTGGATCAACTAATAATTCTAATACTTCTAGTGATGACAGTATAAAAAAAGTTACCATTACACAGCCAAATACCAAATTGAGAATCGAGCCTAGCCAAGACGGTCGAGTTATTAAAACCGTTAAGGTTGGCAAGCAATTTGATTATTTAAGCAAGACTGGAAAATGGTATAAAGTTCGTGACTCAGACGGTTCTGTTGGTTATGTTGCCAGTTGGGTTGTTACGATTTCTGGTACTAAGAGTGCTGTCAAATCAGCCGCTACTAATATATCGGAGGCAACAATCGTCATTGATCCTGGACATGGTGGTGATGATTCTGGAGCTGAGTCCAAAAAGAGCACCTATGAAAAGAACTTCACTCTTGCATATGCTAAGGCTATTAAACAGCAACTTGAACAAACTGGTGCTAGAGTCGTAATGACTAGATCTGGAGATGATAGTAAGTCACTTGGAGATAGAGCCAGACTATCCAGCAAAATACAAGCAGATGCTTTCATAAGTTTGCACTTTGATTCAACTCCTCAGGCGAATGCAGCTTCTGGAGTCACGACCTACTATTACAACAAGAATAAAGATGGTGAATTAGCAACTGATCTCAATAGCCAACTTAAGAGTTTGTCTATTGGAAATCGTGGAACAGCCCAAAAAGATTTATATGTTCTTCATTACAATAGTCAGCCATCCGTTTTGATTGAATTAGGTTACATTAATTCTAAATCTGACTATAAATACATTGATTCTGATTCTTACAAACAGGAAGTTGCTAAAGATATAACTAATGGTTTAAAGGAGTATTTCAAATAACCCAAACAAGAATCGATTTAACGAACACTTTAAAGTGATTGCTAAATCGATTTTTTTATTTCTATTTTGTTATAGTATAAACTATACGGAGGCTTAATAATGAAAGTGTATTTAATCAGACATTCCGAACCTGATTTCTCTCAGGTTGATAAAGCAGGTTATACCGGATTGGCTAGAGATCTAACCCGATTAACTCCTAAAGGGATAGAAATTGCTGAGAAAGCAGCTCAAGATCCCATTTTTAATGAAGTCCAGTTATTATTAATTTCCCCATATACTCGTACTATGCAAACTGCTCAAGAAATTTTAAAATACAAACAAATACCAACTCAGGTTGAATTATTATTACACGAATGGCGTCCTGACAAATCAGGTACACAAAAACCAACTGATAAACAAGTTCAACAGGCCTATAATGATTATCTTAATGAAACACATCACTCATCTCTTGATTTCGAAACTAAAGATGAAGTTAAACATCGTGTAGATTCTGTCTTAGATCAATACAAGAATAAATATGATTGTATTGCCTGTGTTACTCATGGTGGTGTAATTGCGCAAATGACTGGTGAAACAGTTATTCCTTACTGTGGAATCTATAAAATAGAATATTAATAGGACCATATCAAACAATTTTTGTCTGATATGATCCTATTTTTTGTAGTACTTAATTTCTGTGGGCTAATTCCCCTTATATGGATGAATACAATCCGCTAAACGAGATTGTATATAATTAATCTCAGTTTTTTTCAATTCACGGCTGTCCTTAATTGTTTTGACTAATCCCATAATGGTATCTTTTTCCATATCATTTTCTAAATCCAGGCAATAACCATTACGGCGCAAGAAAAAGTCCATTGTTGCAATAGCCGTTTGCATATTATATTTTTCAAAAATATCGTCACAAATGATGGTACAGAACAAATGCGTCAAATAAACATTTAAATCATCAAACTGATTAATAAATTCAACATCGCTTTGAAGACGCTTTTCACTGAAAGTAATTTCCTCATCATCTTCAATTGCTAAATGTATAGCCACAATTTGATCATATGTTAACTTTTCTAGTTTCTTTTCCATATTATTATCCATTAAAGTATCTCTTCGATTTCTAGTACATCACTAACCTTGTAGTCATAAGCAAAATCAACATTATCACTATTTAGAAGAATTGTTTGTGCACCAACATTCTTACCAAAATCTAGGTCAATTTGACGATCTCCAATAGTCCAAAGTTCATTAGCTGTTAATTTATATTTATCTATTAAGTAATTAAGCATTTCAGGATCAGGTTTTCGTTTATGATTATCAGCGACACTAACGACCTCTGTAAAATAGTTTGCAATTCCTAATGATCTTACCAAGTCGTAAATTGATTGATCACGATGAGTTACTATAAACTGCTCATAGCCCTTTTCTTTACAAAACTCCAACACATTTTTAATATGTGGCATCAAAGTAATTTTATCGTGATATTCTTTCTCATAACGAAAATAAGAAACATAAAAAATCTTAACTGCTTGGTCAACATTTTCTTCATTATTTAAAATTTCAGTTACAAACTTTCTTATTGAAGTCTTTTTTGCTTCCTTAAAAATAGTATCTTTCGATAGACTAATGCCAAAATTTTCACGTAGAGATTTTTGTGTAGCTGAAACAATCCCTGAATAACTATTGGCAATAGTGTCATCAAAGTCCCAAACAATACTTTTCATAATCATCTCTCCATTAAAATAGTAACTGGTCCATCATTTGTCAATGATACTTGCATATCAGCGCCAAATTCTCCAGTCTCAACAATCAAGCCACGACCACGTAATAAATCATTAAATTGATCATATTTTTTACTAGATATTTCAAAATTACCCGCTCCAATAAAGCTTGGTCGATTTCCATGTTTAGTATCAGCATACAATGTAAATTGCGAAATTGATAGAATTTTACCACCAATATCTTGAATAGATAAATTCATTTTGTCATCTTCATCTGAAAAGACTCTCATATTAGCAATTTTTCGTGCCATGTACTCCAAAGTTTCATCAGTATCTTCGTCTGCAAAGGCGACTAACAAACAAAATCCCTGATCAATCTGACCAAGGGTTTTATCATCTACAGTAACTTTGGCATTAGATACTCGTTGAATCACAACTTTCATCTATTACGCTACCGTCCTTTTAATTTCGTAGACATTTGGAATATTCTTTAATTTAGAAATAATATTATCCAAGTGCTCTTTGTTATTAACGCCGATACTTACATGAATAATGGCCATTTTTTCTTTATCAAGACGTCCAATGACATTATTGAGCGTATTAGTATTGGTATTGATAACCTGTAATACTTCATTAATCAATCCATTACGATTAAAAGCATAGACATCCAATTCTGCTGTATAACGTTTCTCTTTAGTAACATTATCCCAGTCAACATCAATAAAACGGCTTTTTGCCTCTTCACTTTGAACATTAGGACAATCAGCACGATGAATTGTTAATCCTCGTCCCTTTGTAATATATCCAACAATATCATCTCCAGGAATCGGATTACAGCACTTAGCCAAGCGAATCAATAAATTATCGATTCCTTGAACAGAAATACTGTTATTGGCATTATTACGTTCTTTTTGCAATTTAGGACTATCGGTTGGTGTTTTTGCAGCTTTATCATCAGTATCAGTGATAACCTGATCTTCGAGTTCTTTTTTCTCGGCTTCCTTTTTACGATCGGGATCTTCACTTACCAACTTATGAACTACGTTAATTGGTGACAATTCACCATAACCTACTGCATTAAACAGTTCATCAGGCTCGGTGTAATTGAAGATTTTCATAGCTATCTCTAAATGCTTTTTATCAAGATACTTCTTACCCGAAAGTGAACGATTCTTCAGTTCATTTTCAATTGATTCTCGACCAAGAACAATATTTTCTTCACGATCTTTAGTTCGGAAATAACGTTTAATCTTGTTTCTTGCTCTAGCCGTATAAACGACATTAACCCAATCACGGCTTGGTTGAGAATTAGAATTGGTCAGCATCTCGACTATATCGCCATTCTTCAACTGATAATTCAAAGGAACCATTCTGCCATTAATTTTGGCACCAATTGAATGATTACCAACCTCAGTATGGACTTGATAGGCAAAATCCAATGTTACTGCACCCTTTGGTAATTCAATGACCTCGCCATTAGGAGTAAATACATAAACTCGATCATTAAAAATTTCGCCTTTGACTGACTTCATGAAATCTGATGCATTATCAGAGTTCTCCTGTAATTCAAGTATTTCACGGAAGACATCAATTTTTTGTTCATTATCGTCTAATTGTACACCATCGAAATTGCCTTCTTTATAAGCCCAATGAGCAGCAACACCATATTCAGCAACTTGGTGCATTTCGAAAGTTCTAATTTGAACCTCAAGTGGTTGACCACCAGGCCCAATAATGGTTGTATGCAACGATTGATATCCATTGGCTTTAGGAACCGCAATATAATCCTTAAAACGGCCAGGAATTGGTTTCCACTTTGAATGAATTGAACCTAAGACGGCATAACAATCCTTTACAGAATCAACCACAATTCTGATTGCTAATAAATCATATAATTCTGAAAATTGTTTATGCTTATCACGCATCTTTTTATAAATAGAATATATGTGTTTAGGACGACCATAGATATCGTATTTGATACCCAAAGCATCGACATTTTTCTTAATGTAATCAATTGCTTCAGCAATATAAGCTTCACGTTGATCACGTTTGCTATTCATCAAATGCACGATTCGATAATATTGTTGAGGATTAATATAATGTAACGATAAATCTTCCAACTCCCATTTGATCTTACTGATACCTAAACGATCAGCCAATGGGGCATAAATTTCCAAAGTTTCAGTAGCAATACGACGTTGCTTATCCGGACGTAATGCCTTCAGAGTTCTCATATTGTGCAAACGATCAGCTAGTTTAACCATGATCACACGCAAATCTTTAGCGGTTGCCAAAAGCATCTTACGATGATTTTCCGCCAATAGTTCTTGGTGTGAATGATATTTGTACTTACTGATCTTAGTCACACCATCAACAATAGTAGCTACTTGATCACCAAAAAGTTCTTTAACATCCCCTAAGGTAATATTGGTATCTTCTACTACATCGTGTAAATAGCCAGCAGCAACTGTGTATGGATCCATTCTCAACGAAGCCAATATTTGCGCTACTTGAGTTGGGTGAATAATATATGGTTCACCAGTGGCACGCTTTTGCTCCTTGTGAACATAAGCCGCAAAATTATAGGCTTTATTAACGAACTCGACATGTTCATCATTCATGTATTCTCGACATATATCGAGAACTTCTTCTGGAGTATAATCTTTAATTTTTTTCATAGAAATATTCACCCCGTTACAATAAAAAGCACTCATTGAGTGCCTTTTTATTTTACATATTATTATGATTACTTTGACATTAAATTACAATTATTTTTCTTTCTCAAATAAGAAATATATTAGAATACTCAAAACCAGATATATCCCAGCTAAAAAGTAACCATAACGACCATATTTGACAAAAACACTAATAACAAATATAACCGGAAAAATAACTAAATTATAAAACGACAAATGATACTTTCTTGAAAACCAACCAATAAATCCAGCAAAGAAAATATTAATAATAAAGAATAACCAGATAATTCGATTTGTTCTTCCCAAATGAAAGAGATTAAACAAAATTGGCATAATAAATACCAAAACAATAGAAATCAAAGTAATATAAGTTGTTTTTGATGCTTCAACTTTTTTCCAAATATTTTTCACAATCTGTTCCTCATTTTACAGTTAGTTCGTATTTATATGATAGCACTGATAAGAAGTACATGGGTGCTGTTTCTGCTCGCATAATTCTAGGTCCCAATCCAACCGACAAAAAGTCACTTTTATTTAAAAAATTAATTTCATCTGGTGCAAATCCACCTTCGGGACCAAATGCACAAAGAATTGAGTTAGGATTCTGATTCAATGTTTGGGCGAGAAGGCTTATTTCTCCTTGTTTAGCTGACTCCTCATATGCAACTAGATTGGACTGAGCTTTGTGGTCAACTAGGTCCGTTAATTTATTGACATAAACAACTTGGGGAACGATTCGTCTTTTTGACTGCTGTGCTGCGTTTTTAGCTATTTCCTGTAAACGAATGAGTTTTTTTTCAATAACATTCTTCTTCCAAGTCATAATTGAATACTTAGAACTAAAGAAAATAATCTTTTTAGCACCTAATTCGGTCGATTTTTGTGTGATCCATTCAATCTTATCTTTTTTTGACAAAGAACATGCAATTGTTACATCTATTGGCAATTCGGTACTAGGTGTTGCTAATTTATTAACACTTGTCTCAATCTTATCGTCAGTTATTCGTTCAATTGTAGCTGTAAATAAATTCTGTTCAGGATCGACTAAATAAATCACATCCCCAGGTTTATGACGCAAAACCTTAGCGACATGTTTAAAAGTTTCAGAATCCTCTATTACGAATCTATTATTTTCAATAACTTTATTAACGAAGTATTGCTCCATCTTCTGCCTCGTACTCTTCTTTTCTTCTACAAATTAAAGTTGACCAGCCTTTTAGATGAAAGGCTTCCAAAACTATGAATCCAATTTCTGTCATTTTTTTAGTTATTAATGCTTCCTTCTCATTAATAATACCTGACAATACTACAAACCCATTCACATTTAAATGTTTGTCAATATCAGGAATAAATTGTTCAATCACATCTGCCAAAATATTAGCAACAATTACATCTACCTTGCCATCTACTCCATCTAAAAGTGAATTTTCAAAAACCTCAATATCTTCACAACCAGGATTTAATTGAATATTTTCTTTGGCTGCACTTACAGCTTCAGGATCAAGATCAAAAGCTTTGATATTTTTAACACCTAATTGACGTGCCTGAATTGACAGAATACCTGAACCGGTTCCAACATCATATAACGAATTTGCATCTCCTAAGATCAGCTCTAAAGCTTGCATACAAGAATACGTTGTCGGATGTGTTCCAGTACCAAAGGATTTTCCCGGGTCCATAACAATAATATGTTCATCATCATGTGTCGGTTGATAATTAACCCAATTGGGAACAACGGTTAAATAGCGACTGATTTTCATAGGATGGTAGTATTGCTTCCATTCATTCTCCCAACTACTATCATCCAATTCATCAACCGAAACTTCGACGCCAGTTATATCAAAACCAAATTCTGGTAATTGTTTCAACCGATCCTTCAAATCATTTACAATCTTTTCATTATAATTATTTTCATCAAAATAAGAATTAATTTTTGTTTTAACAGACGTATCTTCATCATCAACCATTTCGGTTCCGTTAGCACCGATGCGCATAAATATATCAGAAATGATTTCTGGATCGAAATCATTCGGAATCGCTACAGTTATTTTTTTCCAAATCATAAACGTTCCTCCATTATTAATAAGATTACTAAAAATTGGACATAAAAAAAAGACGTTACCGTCTTTATTTAACTAATTAATTAAAATATTGATCGAATCAACAAATTCATCTTGGCGAGCTCTGATTCTAGACTTGGCATTCTCTAGTCTTGAATAATCAATGGAATTATGCTTCACGTCCAAGCAACCAATAGCATTAATCAGATCTATAAAGTAATTGTTCATTCTTTCGGCAACCATGCTGTTCTCAAGATTATATTTTGTTATATAAGAATTACATAACTTGATGAAACGTTTGATATTAGAAATATAATTATCCGTTAAACGTGCATAAGTTTCATACCTTAAGGCTTCACCTCGTTCAATAATCTTTATCGTCTTAAAGTATTCAGTGAACACCTCATTATAAGTAACGAATCTTTCTAATAAAACATTAGTTTCTAAAATACGATATTTATTTGTTTTTGCTGTCATAAATACTTACACCTCGTTCCTTTCTTAATACTATATCATACGAAAATAATTATTAATAGTATTAGTTTATAATAATAGTGATAATTTCAAAAATAATAAAAATTATTCAAATATTATTTTATATATCTGAACCCATTAAAAAAGCATTACTTAAATTATAAAATCAATTTAAGTAATGCTCTAATATAAGATAGTCCTAAAATTCCCTTTTCGTCCAATTCTTAGCCTAGCTCATCTAACAAACAATCATAATAAATTTGCATCATCATTTGCCAATCACTGTATTTGAGCCATTCATCACCTTTATGAGCGATTCCTTTTTGTCCTGGAAAAGATGGTCCAAAGGCTACGATGTTTGGCATCTCACGAGCATAAGTTGCCCCTGTCGTAGTAACAGGTGTCCCATCTAATCCAGTATCATCTTGATATATCTTGGAAAACCTATGCATATAATCCAAATTCTTATCTTTAACTGTTGAAGGAAAACTACGATTAATTGTAAGAGTCATCCCATCAATAAATTGACTATTTAATTGATCAAGAATTGTTTTCTCAGTAAACGTTACCGGATAACGCATTGACAAACTAAAATTGATCTCATCATCAATTATTTTAATCGAATAAAGTGAAAGCTGTAACTCTCCTGAATCATCATCATGAAAATCTAGTCCTAAATTCTCACCATTATACTGATTAGCTATTTTTTTATTAAGCCATTCAAATAATTCACCCGTTTGACCATTTAGTGAGCTACAACATTTAATCAATTTTGGTAACACATTATCTGCCATATCTGGAGCATTGCTAGGTGCTTTTTTACCATGAAAATCTGTTTTTTTATCATTAATCGTTACAAACGCATAATCAGGTAAAAAACTACGATCAAAAACACCACCTAGTTCATCAATTTCTTCTAATGATCCATCGGTTATTGATTTAGTAACAGTCAAATCGACAATTCCACGCTCTCCATAAACAATTGGAAACTTGCAATCAGGCGTAAAACCAGCATATGGTGGTTTTTCCTTTTTCAAAAAATAAGGAATATCCCTACTGCCCATCTCTTCATCGGTACCAAACATAATCCGAACGCGTTTTTTCAATGAAATATTTTGTTTCTTTATCAAATAAAGTGCAAACAGCGAAGCCAGAAGTGGTCCCTTATTATCTAGTACACCTCTACCATAGAAATAATCATCTTTTAGAGTTAAATCAAATGGTGACATCGTCCAGTCATCAACTACATCAACCACATCTGAATGTCCTAAAACTCCAAAATAATCGCCATCTTCGGGGCCATATTCAGCCCAACCAACACAATTTGCAACTTGACCAGTTCTAAAGCCTAATTTTGATGATAATTCAAGCAAATATTCTAGCGCTCTTTTGGGGCCAATACCAAATGGTGCTTCAAAAGTTTTATTTCCATTAACACTAGGTATTTGAACTAATTTACGAAAATCTGTTATAAATTCATCTTTTGATTGATCAAATAACTCTTGAAAATCCGATCTGATTTTTTTCAATTCATTCATCCCTTATTTGTCATTTTAAATATCGCTAAAATCAATATCTACATCATCCAATTCTGCCGCTGCAGATTCTTCATTTAAGTATTGCTTATCGAGCATCTTAACAAATGGATAATAAAGCAAAACTCCTAATATCAACTCAAAAAGCTGCAGTACAGACCCAGTCCAACTACCGGTAGAAAGCCATCCAGAAATCAAAGGTGGTGTTGTCCATGGCAACATAACCCCATTAGTATATGGAATCCAATGCATTGAAAATACAAATCCTGAGATCAATGTATTTAAGACTGGCACTATGATAAATGGAATTGCAATAATTGGATTTAAAACGACTGGTAACCCGAAAATAATTGGTTCATTAATACCAAAAATACCTGGAACGATTGCTAATTTACCTAATTCCTTAATTCGTTTTGACTTACATACGAACAACATAACTATTAAAAGTGAAAGTGTACTACCTCCACCACCATAGGTTGTAAAAATATCAATAAATTGCTGTGTATAAATATGTGGTAATTTAGCACCACTTTGGAAAGCTTTTAAATTATCTTGCGTTAAAACAAAGAAAATTGGTGACCAAACACTATTAGTAATAGTTGGTCCATTAATACCAAAACACCATAAAAGTGATGCTAAGAAATTATATAACAAGACTGATGGCAAAGAATTACCAACATTCTTTAGAGGTGCCTGAAGCATTGTATAAATAAAATTATAAGCAGTATTAAACTCAGTCAAGCTGAAAATGATTCTAATTAAGAAAAAGAACAAAATAACAAAAGCACTTGGCAACAAAGCATCAAATGATTCACTAACAGCTGGTGGAACACCATCTGGCATCTTAATTGTCCAGTTTCGCTTAATTGCAAAACGATAAAGCTCAACACTAACTAAAGCTGTAAATAGTCCTAAGAAAATACCATTAGGTCCTAAATAAATAGTTTGAACTGCACCTAGTGTTGTCTTCCCAACTTTAACTGTTGTTGGTGTCATAATTAAAAAAGAAACAATTGCTACTGCACTCGCATGTACAGCTTGTAAACCCCGATTCTTACCATAAGCATACGAAATACCAAAACATGCTAAGAGTCCAGTAAAACTAAAAACAGAATCAGAAACAGCACTAAACCATTCAGACCACTTTGGACCTAAAACCCCAGACCAAAAATCCGCCCAACCTGGAATTGGAAAATTACCAATTAACAAAAAAATTGATGTAACAATAATTAATGGCGTAATAATCAAAAAACCATCACGTAATGATCTCAGAACTACATTATTGGCTAATTTAGTAGCCACTGGCATTAAAACTTGCTCAAATTTCTTCTGCATTAAGCTCATCTCCTAATTAAAAACAATATTGTTTTACAAAATCATCAGTATCTTCTTTCTTTACTTTCTTATTGCACAACTCTATTCCATGATCAATTGAATCAGCTAATCCAGTTCCGCCCTTTTTAGGCATCTTAATAATGTTTAATTTATCTTTGAACTGAGCGACCGTATCGGAATTTTTTTCCTTCGCGACCATTGCGACTACCGGAATATCTGAATTTGTTTCCACCGCATAACCTATTTCGCAGGCCATTCTGGCGAAATCCGCATAATCATATGTTGGGCCTACAAGCAAAATATCTGGTTGCATTTTTTGACACATTCGAGTTATTTTACCAGTGACTTCTTCTTTATTCTGTTCATAATATTCAGTTCCACAAAAGAATGTTGCCATAACTGAAGAATCTTGTTTCTTCAACGTTTTATCGATCGTATCGGCAGCACCCATGGCTAGTTTTTTGCCACCAAGAGCGGTGTCGGCCTTTTCTTTGCCACCTAAACCTGATTGAATCTGATCTAATAAGATAATAACTTTCATACTGTTACCTCCAAGTTAGTGATTTCGGTACAAAATATTATGGAAAGTATATTTATCGGAACGATAATACGACTCATCATAAAGCACCGGATACCCGTTTACCGAATATGAGGTCGTATATGCCAAAAATCCCGGCATATGTTCTTTAGCATGCAAAAGTCTTCCAATTTCACCATCCAAAATAACTGATTCTAGTTCCTGACTGGCATAGGCAATGGCAACATTAGTTTCAATTAATTTAAATAATGAACCTGTTGCGTTTTCCCCATTTAAATCAGGTACAAATTTTTTTTGAATATAAATCTTCTCATGAGTCATCGGTTCATTATCAATCAAACGTAAACGTTCAATTTTCCAAAAACTTGCATTCTTAGTAACTTGCAATTGTTCTTGAACCTGTTTGGGAATTTCTTTTACATCTTCTAAATCCAAAAGTTTTGTTTCTGCTGGAAGGTTTCTACGTTCAGCAGCTTCAGTAAACCCTACTAATCCATTAATACCACTTGATATTTTGGTTTCAGGTGCTAATGCAAAAGTTCCCTTATTTCGATCTTTTACAACCACCTGACGTTTTTCTAACTCCGAAATTGCTTTACGAATAGTTAAGCGGGTAGTCTCATATTGAAATGATAAATCATTTTCTGATGGCAATTTCTGATGTGTGCCATACTCCCCCTTTTTAATTGATTCTTCTAATTTATCAGCAATCTCACTGTACAAATATTTCATAATTCATTCCTCTTTAATCAATTGGTGCCTTAATTCTCTTTGAATATGCATCTAACCATTCTTGAGTGATCGGATCGATCTTGGTTGTATCATTTTCACCTGGAAAAGCTATATAAATTGCTGGCTTACTATCTTCAGTTCCAACTGCAAAAGTGAATTCAACGTTAGTAGCAACACCCCATTGACCTTCTTTATTCAAAGCAACAAGTGAAAACTCACCAATCTTTCCATAACGTTCTTTCAACTTTTTAACAAAAGGATAAACCGCTTTATCACAGGCATCTTGGGGACTAAGACCAGTCCCCATTAAACGAACGATTTCATAGCAAAGACATCCCTTCATAATATCCTCGCCTAAACCTGTTGCAGCGGCCCCACCAATCTCACTATCAGCATAAAATCCATCGCCAACTAATGCTGAATCACCAGTACGCCCAGGCTTTTTCATAAATAAACCTGATGTAGACGTCCCAACACTTATTGATCCGCTTTGATCCAAACTAACCATACCGACAGTATCGTGACCGTCATAAGGAGAAAGATTTTTCTCTTCAATTTCACGTTTACGTTTTCTCCAAATCTTTTGAGCACGCTCAGTCAACATATTCTTTCTTTCAAAGCCATTTTGAGTGGCATACTCTGTTGCTCCATTGCCAACTAACACGCTGTTGAAATGATCATGGCTCAAACTTCTAGCAACCGAAATAGGGTTCTTTACATCACTTATCCCCATAACCGCTCCAACTGCAAATGTATCGCCATTCATAAATGCCGAATCCATTTCGACAAGACCATTTTGATTCGGAAGGCCACCATAACCAACGGATTTAAAGAAAGGATAGTCCTCTACTTCCTTAATAGAAGTTTCTACAGCATCAGCACTAGTACCACTATCTTTTAAAAGATCAATTCCTTTACAAAGTCCTTCATAGGCCATTCTCCAAGTACCAATCATTGCATATGTCATCTTTACACCCCTTTGTAATCGATTTCATAAAATAGTATACTCACGACTGTATATACAATCAAGTATATAATTTATATTTCTTTAACATTTCTTTATTAAAAACAACACAAAAAAAGGAACAATCTACTTATTATCAGTAGATTGTTCCTTTCTATCAGCAACTTTTTTTCTTAAAGATTCGTTATCCTTAAATAACTTTTGAGCCTCAGACAATTTTTTAGGGCTATTCTTAATTTCTTGAGAAATCTTACTAAAATCATTCTTGGCAGGATCTTCTTCGTGCTTTTTGAAAAGACTCATTATAATAATCGCTCCTTATCCTGTTGTACCGCTAATTTATTATATAACAGTAGACTGAAAATATGCCTGAAAAATTAAAAATAATTTTACTAACTGTTAATACCTCTTACTTTTAAAATTTATTAGCTTTGTTATTATATAATAAGTAAGTTTTAGAGGTTGGTAAAAATGAGCAAAAAGAAAAAAATACAAAAAACATTAGTTGAAAAGATACTTGATAAAGAGAAAGTAAGTTATGTTCCAATGACTTTTGAAACTGCGGCTGACGGTGACACTCAAGAGTTAGTCACAAACAAAAATACACGCGATGGCTACAAGATCTATAAAACCCTTGTACTAACTGGGAACAAGACCGGTCCATTAGTTGGTATGTTGCCCTTAGATAAACACTTGAGCTATAAAATGCTTGCCAAATTATCCGGTAATAAAAAAGTTGGTATGGTTCCATTAAAGGATTTGATTAAAACTAGTGGTTTTGAACACGGTGCTAATAGTCCTGTTGGAATCCATTCCTTACATAATTATCCAATTTACTTCGATAACGAAGCTGAAAGGTCAGAAAAAATTATTGTCTCCGCCGGAAAGGTTGGTCAATCTATTCTAGTTGAACCCCATGACTTAGCCAAGGCCGTTAATGCTACCTTTGGTGATTTTGCCGTTGACAATCCGGAATAAAAAAAGCCAATAACCGAAGTTATTGGCAAATTAATAATATCTATGCAGCTTTATTGTTGTTCTTTAAATTGCTGATAGCTTTTTCAATGGTTGTACCGTTACCAAAGTTATTGCTATCATTAACATCAACTGCTGTGAATAATTGATCTTTAAGATCTAAAAGAATTCTATATTTCATATTATTCACGCCTCCTTTATGTTCCGAATATTGTATTAGAGGTAGCGACTGTTGACTATACTAACTGCTTTACTAATTTAAGTCAATCAAAATGTCTTTTTCTTGACTTAATGGTAATTTTGAATAGAATTAAGACACAAATAAAAAAGGAGAAATAAATGAATAACATTTGGAAATACGTTTTGGGATTCTTCATTGCCCTGCTTTTATTCTCATTCTTCATCCATATAATTTTGCCACTAATCGTAATCTTGGCAATTATTGGTGTAATCTATTATCTGTATCATAAACATCAAAACAACAAATATACTCCTGAGGGACGTAAAAAAGTAAACTAATTATATAAGCTATGTTATATACGATGATTGTCGCATGTAACATAGCTTATTTTCTTTTATTCGGCCTATCTATATCAGCTGTTGCTGAGATCAATAACAATACTGCTCCAGCAATCAAAGCGGAAATTATGTTACTACGACTGAACCAATGGAAAAAAAATCCTAAAACTGCAACTACCAATAATAAAATCCCTAACCATCGGTCTATTTTCATCAATAAATTCATTTTTCTTAACCTTTCGATGTTAATTTTGATTAAAAAATACTAGAATAAGAATAGTTAAACCTATTAATGACATTATACATTATCTTGGAGGAGTAAAAATGGATAAAGCACAAAGACTTAGCATTCTGGACGATTTGATTAAGCTAGAAACAGTCAATGGTGAAGAGGAAAAGGTTGCTAATTATTTAAAGGATCTTTTTGCTAAAAATGGTATTGAAAGTGAACTAAACAAGTTTGATGATAATCGTTATAACTTAATTGCTACCATTAAAAAAGGTGACGGCCCTATTCTTGGATTTACTGGTCACGAAGATGTCGTTGCCACAGTCAATGATGATGCCTGGAATTATGGACCATTTAATCCTAAACATATTGATGGTAAAATTTTTGGACGTGGATCATCTGATATGAAAGGTGGACTTGCCGGACTTGCCATCGCTTTGATCGAATTGAACGAAGATCCTAGCTTTAAAGGAAATATTAAATTTATCGCTACAGTTAGTGAAGAATTAGGTGAAGCTGGAGCTGAAAAGTTATCTAAAGAAGGTTATGCTGACGATCTTAGTGCTTTAGTGGTCGGTGAACCAAGTAACTCTTCATCACAATTGGTCCTTGAAAAATTAGTACACAGCGGTTTGATTGAAACCAATGGTGCTAAACCAGAAACTAGAATTGCAGCTTTTTGTGCTCATAAGGGTTCCGTCTCATATAAAGTTATTTCCCATGGTAAGGCCGCTCACAGTTCAATGCCTGAGGTTGGAATTAATGCCCTTGATAATTTGATTACTTATTATAATAAACAAAATGATTACTTTAAGGAATTAATCAAAGTCGAAGATGACGTCTTAGGAACGACCAAGCCAGCTGTTACCATTATGAATGCTGGTGACCAAGATAATACCATTCCTGACTATGCTGAACTAACAGCCAAAATTAGAACCATCCCAGAAGTAAGCAATGACCAAATTATTTCTGATCTACAGTCTATCGTTAATGAACTTAACCAAGCTGATCCAAAAATGAACTTAGAGTTGAAAGTCTCAAGCAGTAACTGGCCCGTTAAGACTGATATTGATTCTAAGTTTATGAAGCTCGTACGCGATAGTTACAAAAATGTCTTAGGAGTTAACATCTTAACAGTTGGTGCACCTGGTGGTACAGACGCTTCTAAATTTGTTCAAGCAAATCCTAAACTAGATGTAGTCGTTGCTGGTCCTGGTAATGAAAGCGCCCATCAAATTAATGAATTTGTCTTCGAAGATGATTATTTACAATATATTGAAATTTATAAGACCATTGCTGAGAAGTATTTTGCTTAATAGAATTTGGGTAAGTAAAAAATTTTTGTTCAAAAATGTACTTTATTCACGTTAGGATTAAACTTTTTATAAAGTACGTTTAACAAGAAAGCACACTTTATAATACTATCAAAAAGATCTCACTAACCTATTTAAGTTAGTGAGTTTTTTTGAATTGCGCCCGGCGGACACTAATTTGATGATGAAAGTCCACTCTGATACGTGGTAGTCGCTTGCGACGAAGGTACGAACATTACCCTCCTCGATATTGGAAGTTAAATGAAGTTATCAACATTATAATTTCACCGATAAATATCTAGTCTAATCAATAACAAATGCTCACTAAGTTGCTTTACAACTTAGTGAGCATTTGTTATTCTATCTATGTAGTAAAACAACTTAGTTGGAAGTGACTATATGAAACAAACACAATTAATTAAGGGTGTTCT
>NZ_NIPR01000013.1 GCF_002872255.1 Companilactobacillus nuruki | reverse complement strand
ATATTCAACACGGACTTATTTAAATTAACCAACTAAAGCTATTCATTTACTTCATCATTATCAATTTCTGAAATTCCTAAAGTTACATTCTCTTTGGAATTCTCTACGGCATCAATTCCAACTAAGGCAACCATATCAACCGTAATACTATGATACTTAGCAGTTGTATCAACCTTATCATCGCTTGTTACCATTGTTGTTGGACGCATGATAACAGTTCTGAAACTACGCTTATTCAAATTATCCTCTGCATCACGTTTAGATTGAATATAGCGCTTATTAGCTCCAGGAATATCATCCGCTGAAATATAAACAAAAACAGGAACCTTATTTTCTTCGGCTGCATCAGCGATATTCAATGCACTTTGATAATTAACCTTTTCAAAGGTCAAATTTTCATTAGGTTGTTCCTTATACTCTCCAATTGTATCAACAACGACATCAGCATCTTTTAGATATTCGTGCCAAAATCCCTTTGATAACGCATTACCGATCTTCCAATCAACTTCTTTATGCCATGCCTCATTTCCCAATGGTTCTCCGGTTCTTGAAACACTAGTTACTGTATCTCCATTTTCGATAAATGCCTTGGCAAATTCGCTGCCCAAGAATCCATTGGCTCCAAAAATTACTACCTTTTTTGACATAATTTTTTCTCCCTCTCTAAAATCTATTCAAAATCAGAAAATGCTTCATCAATTGTATGATAATCAGTATTTCCTAGATCGATATTCAATGCTTTAACATTTTGATCAACTTGTTCAGGCTTTCTAGCTCCGGGAATGACGATAGAAATATCAGGATTCTTCATATACCAAGCCAAAATAACCTGAGCAACCGTTGCCTCATACTTATTAGCAATCTTTCTAACCTTATCAATTGAATTTAAAATACTGTTAAATTGCTCTGGAGTATATTGATCAAATTTCTTAACATCAGCACTACTATATTTACCAGTTAAAAGACCAGATGCTAGTGGGAAATATGGTACAAAAGAAATATTATTCTTTCTTAAATATGGAAATAATTCTTTTTCTGCATCACGATGCAATAGACTATAATTATCTTCAACAATATCTACTAAACCATCTTTATTTGCTTCTTTAATTTGATCAAGCGAAAAGTTAGAAACTCCAATGGCTCTGATCTTTCCACTCTTCTTCAATTCATTCAAAGCTGCAACTGATTCATTCTTAGGTGTTTTTTCATCAGGAAAATGAATATAAAAAATATCAATATAATCTGTTTTCAAACGTTTCAAAGCATCATCAACAGTCTTTTTCAAAAATTCTGGATTGTTATTATTTTTTAAATCATTATTTGGATCTTGAGCAGCTTTTGTAGCAATAACTAATTTGCTTCTATCATAATCTTGGATTACATCACCGATAATTTCCTCAGACCTACCAACACCATACATATAAGCTGTATCTAGTGTAGTAATCCCGTTATCAATAGCCTCTTTGACGACTGCATACCCGTCTTCATCTTTTAAACCTTTGAACAGATTATGCCCGCCAACCTTATTAGTTCCTAAGCCTAATTTCTTGCTAGTTACTTCAGTATTACCAACTTTTATCAAACTCTCCATTTAAGAACCTCCTCATTTGAAAACGTTACCTTTATAATAGCTCAACTCTGATAAAAAAAATAAAATTATGCATACTTTGTAAAAAAAGAAGATTTAGTGACCACTTAATAGTCACTAAATCTTCTTTTCATTGCTACTTTAATCTTCAGATGGAGCTTCATGTCTCTTGCTCTCTAGTGACTCGCGAACAGCCTCTTCAGTGGCTCTACGATGTTTAGCAAGTTCACTATTTTCAATTTTATCTTTAACAATTTCTAGTTCATCGACCTCTTGATGTGCCTCAGGATTATTTCGTCTAAAAATTGCCATAACACTATATGCAATCTTTTCACCCATGAGTGTAATCAATGAACCTAACAGAATAACCACAATACCAAAAATAGTATTAGCAGTCATTGCTTCGCCCAAAACAACCAAGGCCAAAACTGGTGCCAAAGCTGGTTTTACCAAGAAAATCAATGAGGCTTGTAAAATACCAACTTTTTCCATTGAAACAAAGTACAATCCAAAAGCCACACCGGTAACAAGCACTGAAATGTAAAGAATCAATGGTAACGTCTGAACCGTGATTCCTTTAAAGAAAGGAATGTTAGCAAATTCAGAGTAACTACTTGGAATAGCTTTAGCAACAGCTGGGATATGGCTGATACCCATTAAAATACCTAATTCACTAGCACCGAATAGAAAAGCTAGACAGGTCATCGATAAACCATTCAAACCAATTTTGTTTCCATTAACACGTGACATAACACCATAAATACCAAAAATAATTGATGATAACAATCCCAACATAATTCCCATTGCACCTGATAGATGGAATGGATTAATAATAATCAGCAAACCAACTAATGTTAAAACCAAAGCTAAAACATTAGTTCTTGATAATTTTTCTTTGAGGAATACAAAACCAATAATCAAACCAAAAATCGGATTAGCGCTCAACATAATTGCAATAACAGAAGCCTTAGTCATACCAATAGATAATTGATATAACGTCATACTCAACACGACAATAACAAAGCCCGTTAAAGCAATGCGACCCCAACCTGATTTAGATATTTGAACATGGTTCTTTTTAAGGTAAAGAATCGTAAATGGTAATAAGGCCAGCCCTCCAATTAAGAAACGTACGAAATTCAATTCGATTGGATTAAACTGTCCTCCAGCAATCTTTAGCGCAATTTCCATTGAGCTAAATAAGAACGTTGGTATCAATATATATAGAAAACCCTTTAAATTCAAAACTTAATGTCATCCCCATTTTTTGTAAGTGAATAGTTTAAGTGTACACCCCATTATGTAGGTCATTAAAATGAAAATGTTTTCAAAGATCAAAAACCCGATTTATTTCTTGCTCTACTTATTAATATACGGCTTACTATAATTTTTTCCTGCGGTTAAATCATACTGTACTAATTTATAGTCATGTATCAATTGCTTTTGTTTCTTAGTCAATTGTTTAAATGATATTTCCTTGCTATCTAAATTGACATATAAGCTCTCACTTTTACCATAACTATTTTTAGCCATCGCTGGTAGCTCCTCTTGCACCCTTGTTAACAAGGCATAATATGGAGTAACCTTTTGCTTCATTTGCTTGAGGGCTAAAGGAATAAATCCGTTAGGATCAGTTACGGCCGTGTTATCATCAATTTTTTGCGTTCCATAATTATGTTCCAAAGCATATTTGTTACTGTAAATAAAATAATCAGTTTCATGTTCAACCACATTATATTTGTACAATGAATTTTTATCATATAAACCTGGCAGATGGTCTCCATACCAAACTACTGTGATCGGTTTATCAACCTGATCTATTTTATCCAAAAAATCTTGAGTTGCTTGATCAGTATAATTAATTCCCTTAGCATAATTAGCAACCTGTTGAGGGATGCTGGCAGCATGACCTTTATAAATAAATTGATTATCAGAATACATAACATTATATGGCATGTGGTTTTGCATCGTTACTAAACTAATAAACTGACCTGATTTGTTTTGATTAACTTGATTCAAAGTATCTTCATATGAAGCTTCATCGCTGACATATTCACTTGTCTCAAGTTTGCTCTTATGTTTTAAAGCCAACCTTCCTTTAGAATCAATGCTTTTAAAAGTTTGAAATCCTAACTTTGGATAGACAGTATCTCGGCTATAAAAATTACTGTAATAGGGATGTAAAGCAGTTGCATTTTCAAAATTATTAACAATATTCACAGGATGTTTTTGTTTGATAACCAACTGTGTATAAGGAGATTGCAATGACCTCGAAAATTGATTGAACGCCAAACCAGTAAATGCCATATATTCCATATTGGCCGTTCCACCACCATAGCCAGAACTCAGCATTAGACCGGAGGTATTGTTGGACTTAATATTATTTATATTTGGGGACGCATCTTGATTCATTTTTACATTGGGAACTCGGTCGGGATTAGCAAAACTCTCACTTAAAACAAAAATCAAAGTCTGTTTATTCAGATCTTTGTTGGGACGATCTTGATTAATCTGGTCTGCGACTGTTCGATATTTTTTAACCAGTTTATTCATTGACGCTTCACTATATCCGCTCGGTTCATCCATGACTTTAACATGCATATTTCCCAAAAATGTTAATAAAGGGCCACTGACACTAGCAGTCATACTAATATTGGGTGTGAAATTAGAATACCCCGATGCCGTCATTACTTTATTTATAACAGAACCTTCTTCATTTACATTATAAAAACTCCCAATGCTAACAATTCCTAAGCATATTAAAACTATTCTTGTAATAGGTTTAAATCTCAACAACTCTACAGAAAAGATTTTTTCCAAAGAAACAAAAATCGCCACAATTAATATAATTGCTAGAATAACCAATAAAACAACCCTGAAAGTAACCATTGTCAATAACTCTTTGGTATTAGTTAAAAACAGCAAATCAGTTGGCAGGATTGGTTCGGAACGATATTTCATTTTCAAAAGATTGGCTACTGCATATATTGAAAAGAAAACATAATATACCGCACTAGCATAAAAGAACCGATTAATAATTGCATACATAGCCAAATAAAGCAGTACCAATATTAAAACCGTAATCAAATATTGAACCACATATGCTTGAAAAAGATATAGATTAGTTTGTTCAAATGATTTTGTTTGACTGATATTTAAAATATATCCTGTTAAAAATGCCGAAAATATTACAAAAATAAATTGAAAATAGTATATTCTTTTAGATTTTTTTCTATGCATAACCCCTTACCCTCATTTTGTCATAATATCATATATCAAAAAAATGTTATTGATATTAAGACATTCAAAACGAATCGTCCAACAAAAAAAATAGCCATCATAAATTTGAATGGCTACTTACTTTATTTAGATACAAATCTGGAAGCTCATCTAAAAATTGATTGCGCTTTGAATCACTTGTCGTATTGACCTCACCAAAATGAATCCAATTAACTTTCTGAGGTAAGATTCCCATATCATTTAACGTACGATTGATAAAAACTGCTTGAATAGGATCGCCACTATGATCAATTAAATACTCTTTGGTCACCGTAGATGTCGTTATAACTGTTACCTTCTTAATATAAGATAACAATCCTTTCCAACCTTTTGACTCATCATAAGCAAAGCCACTTAACATCACTTTATCCAAAAAACCTTTAAGAATAGCTGGCATGCTCTGCCACCAAATTGGAAAAATAAAAATCAATTCATTTGATCCTGATATTCTCCTCTGATATTTTTTTACCAAGTCATCACTAGTCTTACCCTGACTATGCAATTGCAAATCCTTTTCAGTCATTATTGGATCGAAATCATCAGCATATAAATCAATTATCTCAAATTCTTCATCATTAATTGAAAAATAATTCGATAATCTATTCATAATTTCATGATTGAAGCTACCTGCATAAGGATGAGCGTAAATAATAGTTTTCATATTAAAAATCTCCTTGTCACTTCATATCATTAGTATAATACGATTTGCAGGGGTTTTAGATTCAAAAACAGGTGTTATTTATAGTCATATTTGGATTATTGTATATGTCTGGCTAATGATAAATCTAGATATCAGTTATCATTAAATTTACCCGAAATAGACATCGTTGGTTGAATATTAATGAACGCTTCTGGATCAACGCCCATGATCACCTTTCTAGCAAAGAATAATTGGTACTTAGTCAATACCATTGTAATAGAACCAATTTCTTCACCAGAATAAGCCCCTTTGAGATGGTAATCTAACGTTAATCCTCGATTAAGCGACTTGAGTAATTCTTGAGAAATTTCATCAATTTTATGTGTATAAACTGTAACAGTGATTTTTTGTTGTTGAATATACATTTTATCAATTACAACGGTTGTTATATATATTGAAATAATTGTATAAAGAGCCAACTCCCATCCAAATGAGAAACCAGCTATTGTAATAATAATTGCATTAATTACAAAACTTATTTGTCCAACTGATCTTCCCGTATTCCGCTGAACGATTAAAGCAATAATATCAGTTCCACCAGTAGAAAATCCATAACGAAAACATACTCCTACACCAGCGCCTGTTAAAATACCACCGAAAACAGCTGATAGCAAGGGATCTTTAGTAATCGGATATAGCGGTATAATCAAAATGAAGAAGGAGGCTGATACAACTGAGATAATGGACAGAATCGTGAACTTCTTTCCTAATTTAAACCACGATAAAATTACCAATGGCAAATTAAGTAAAGCATACCAAAGATAAACAGGTGTACTCATATGCGCAAATTCTTCTAACAAGTTAACGATTAACTGCGACGCACCCGTTACACCACTAGTATAGAGTTTGGCCGGTTGTAAAAGTAACTGAATACCTAAAGCCGATGTTACCCCGTAAAATAATGCTGCCAAAATACTTTTATAATAATCTTTGATGAATTTCATGACGTCCACCTCCTCTAATTCTCTATATTACAAGCATTATAGCAAACAAGTTCTATAAAAAAATAGCCTAAGCATATTATTAATAGCAAGATATTTCGTATAATATAATTAATTCAGTGATTGGAGGATTTATCATGCAAAAAATTGGTTTCATTGGTACAGGTGTTATGGGTAGCGGAATTATCAATAATTTATTAAACGCTAATTATAATGTTGATATTTATACAAGAACAGAATCAAAAGCTGAACCACTAATTGCTAAGGGTGCCAAATGGTACTCGACCCCTAAAGACGTAGCCAAAAATTCTGATATTATCTTTACCATGGTTGGTTTTCCACAAGACGTGGAAGATGTTTATTTCAAAGAGAATGGTATCTTTGCTGGACTAAGCTCTGGTAAAGTAATAGTCGATATGACAACAAGCACTCCCACACTTGCTAAGAAAATTGGTCAAAAAGCTGAAGAAATTGGTGTCGAGTCAATTGATGCACCAGTCTCTGGTGGAGATGTTGGGGCTCGAGATGGTAAATTAACTATTATGGTCGGTGGCTCCAAACAAGCCTATGAAACATTACAACCAATTTTTAAAATCATCGGCAAAAATAACCATTATTTTGGAACCTTCGGATCAGGTCAACATGCTAAAATGGCTAACCAAATCATGATTGCCGGAACAATGACTGGTTTAACTGAAATGTTTGTTTATGCTAAAGCGGCTGGACTTGATTTACAATCGGTACTTGAAACCGTTGAAGGTGGCGGTGGTGATAACTGGAGCTTAGAAAACTACGGTCCACGTATTCTAAACAATGATTTCGAACCCGGATTCTATTCCAAACATTTTCTTAAAGACTTGCGTATAGCTCTTGATGAAAGCGAAAAAATGCATCTTGATTTACCAGCTACTAAACAAGCTAAAAAACTCTATGAAAGGTTAGTAAATGAGAAAAATCTTGGTGATGATGGAACACAAGCCTTGATAAAACTTTGGTGGTAACCCAATATATTAAAACAAACAACTCTAGTAATCAACTTACGATTACTAGAGTTGTTTGTTTTAGAGGAAAAAACTATATTTTATTCTTGTTTTGAAGACATGACTTTTCACTAATTAACCTTATTTAATATCCAAATTTAACAAACGATTCATCAGTTGAAAATGGTGCATTAATGACAATTTCTTAACCATTCCCAATCCAGGGAACTTGTCTTGATTATTATACTTCAGCAATTCCTTTAACGCTGGAGTTGCGTTCAGGCCATTGATATTTTCTTCACACCAAATAACCATTTTATTAAGTGCTTCAAAAAACTTTTCTTTTTGACCACTCATTTTTTCATTACTATCAGATACAAAATGATGAATTCTTAAACTTCCATCAGCAGTTACATAGATTAAATGTAGAGCAATTGCTCTCGAAGGCATCCCTTTATCAAAATAAACATGTCCAACCATCGAATAATCACTATATCCATCATAACCTCCTACTTGCTGATACCAATAAGCTGGTTCAAAAAATTCATCTGTTAATTCAGAGTAATCTTCGACATGTTTAACAAAGGTCAACGGATCAGCCAATAAAACAGATTTATTAGCTGTAAATTTATGTATCCTTGCCTCATCAGGTATTAACACTTTGTCCACATGTTTCAACAATTGACTGTTTTGATAAACTTTTAACAACTCATAATTTTTAGCTATCAATAAAGATTCTTGTTTATCCACAGTTTTAAGAAAATCACTACTAAAATCCGCCGCCAGAATTGCACTTGGATGAAAAAAATCCAACTTATTAACCTCAGGCAGTGGATAAAGTTTTGTATCATTCAATCCATAGACACTCACTTGTGGATTAGCTACTACACTAAAAGGCTGTCGATTTTTAATTATTATTTGTACCGTTTCTTGTAACTCCTTGGAGTCCCTTACTGGTTCAATAATTGGAATAATATTTGGACCAATCTCTCCTCGCTCAGATAATTCCTTTAGAGCCAACAAATCATATCTTCTTCCCCGCAGATAAGGATAATAAATCATAATTTATCCTCCAAGTTTGGTTTTGGCTGTAATTGTAGCTTCAATTCCTGATATTCAGCATTTCTAGCATCCAATTCTTCTTGTAACGCCGTTATAGCATCATCCTTTATTTCATCAATAAATCGATCATATAAATTATGCTCTGGCTGATAAATATCATAGCCTGCTTTGGAACGTTTCTTTAATTCTTTAAACAGCCTATCATCGGAATATAATTGCAATCCTTTTTCCACTTTTTTAGCTTTATCAACTTCTCTAAATAATGATGAAATAAAATGGCTTGTTAATAGTTTTTCATCAACCTGTAATTCTTGATATTGTGCCTTTTTAGCAACCGTTAAAAAACCTGGTGAGCGCAAGGTTTGAGGTGAGTTTTCCACAGCCTTTTTATCAAATTCTCGATAAATTAAAACCCCAATGTGAGTAGGTATTTCTGCCTGAACCTCCTCATACAATTTTTGTGGTAGAACGAAGTAATTATAGTTGCCAATAAATGACAATTTAGCTTTTGAATGGAAATCATTTTTCGTAACCTTTAATTCATAACAACGCCATTCAATTTGATCACCTATTTGCTGATAACTCAAAGTGTCAACTATTCCCTTACTCTCAGGCATTGAAACCTCTTCAACTACGTATGATCCTTGTTCATAACAATATTGATAAAGAGTGCTCTCCAAATTCTTTGTCAATTTAGTTTTCATTTTTATGTTCCTTCCAAAAGTTATCCACCGAACTTGTTAATTGTTTAAGTGAATTTATTCTTTGATAGTTTTGCCAATGTTGTGGAAAAAGTTTCGTATAACGAGTCATTGAAAATCGCTGATCTAATAATAAAATTATTCCTACATCGTGACTACTTCTAATCAATCTACCAGCAGCCTGTAAAACATTATTAAATCCTGGTAACTGATAAGCATATTCAAATCCTTGATGACTTTTTTTATCATAATAGTCACGAATCAAATTATTTTCAGCACTTAATCCTGGTAATCCTACACTGACTATTGCTACACCTATTAATTTCTTACCACGTAAATCAATTCCTTCAGAAAATATGCCACCTAATACACAAAAACCTACAAGTGTATCTTTATTTTGAATTTGAAATTGATCTAGAAAATCCTGACGATCCTGATTATCCATTTCACCTACCTGAGAAATAGTTTTTACCTCTGGATAACTGTTCTCAAAAGCTGTCTTTATTTGCTGTAAATAAGTATAGGATGGAAAGAAAAATAAATAATTTCCTTTTTGTCCATTTACCAATGCTTTCAAACTCTCAATAATCTTTATCTGGTTTGCTTCCCTTTCACGATAAGTCGTTTGAATATAATTAGTAATCAAGATTTCCTGATTGCCAATTGGGAAAGGCGATGGTAATTGATATGCTAAACTTTTTTCCGTACCGCCTAAAACTCTTTGATAATAGTCAATTGGTGATAACGTGGCCGAAAATAAAACTGCACCTAAACCTAAATCAAGCGACTTATCAATAAAATCACTTGGATCTAAGCAAAGTATTTTCACAACGATATTCTTACCATTTGAAAATATTCTAGTTTTATAACTTTTATTATATAAGGCTCCAATTTTAGTGAATGTTAGGCAATCGAAAAAATAATCTTTCACATCTTCCAGAAAGTCAGACGGTTTTTGTTCTGCCATCCAATCACTCGCAAAATCACTGAATTTACTAATTGCTTTTAACAGTTCCTCTGGTTCATCTTCAGTAATTAGCTCTTCTTTAAATTCATCCTTCAAAGTCCGTTTAATTCTATTAAAAATTAGACGAACTTTTTTTAATTGCTTTTGAAACTTCTCACTCGATTTTGTGGGAATATCTTTAGACTCTTTCAATAACTTGGATATTTTATTATCACTAATTTCAGCCGAATACATTGATCTGGCTCGGCCAACCAAATTATGGACCTCATCAATCAAGAAAAAGTTATCAGTATCTTTTTCAACAAAGAACCTTTGTAAATATACTCGTGGGTCAAATAAATAATTATAATCACAAATAATGACATCACAAAAAAGTGAAGCATCAAGTGAAAACTCAAATGGATCCACACTATGTTCTTTAGCATATTTTTCAATCACACTTCTAGTAATCGAATCTTCATTATTCAATAAATCAGCTAACGCTGGTTTAAGTCGATCATAATACCCAATCATATATGGATCTTCTTCTGGTGGAACATCTTGCTCTGGAAAACGGATTTTATCCTTAGCTGTTAGCGTTATACTCTTAAGCCTCAATCCCTTTTCAGACATTAAATTTATCGCTTCCTCTGCCACATAACGCGTGCTTTGTTTAGCAGTTAGATAGAATAATCTCTGAATCATTTCCTGGCCCATTGCTTTAATTGCGGGAAATAAAGTTGAGATTGTCTTTCCCGTTCCAGTAGGTGCCTCTACAAATAAGCGTTTTTGAGAATAAATTGTTTTGTATACTGCCCCTGCTAATTCATGTTGACCAGTTCTGAATTTTGGAAAGGGAAAATCTAAGGCCTTGATAGAATCATTTCTGGTTTTCCTTAGTTTGGAACGTAGAGTGACCCAATATTCATATTCATCAATTAAACTTTGAAAAACCTTTGTTAATTCATCACGTGTAAAAATCTTTTCATCAGTTGTTATTTCTTCTGTGCTGACGCGAAAGTATGTCAATCGTAGCGTTACATTATCTAATTGTGGGTGTTCCTGTAAAGTTAAATATCCATAGACCTTTACCTGTCCCCAATATAAATCCAAAGTATTATTGCTTAATTCTTCATATGGTTGATCTGACGTTTTGATTTCCTCAATCAATATTTGATCATCTGTGATAGTCACCCCATCAGCGCGACCTGATAAAACAAAGTCTTGACCATTCAAAGTTAAATTTTTTTTGAGGTAGACTTCACTTTCATAATTAACGTCCTTTGACCTTATCTTTTGTAGTCGACGATGAATTCGTGAACCATTTTGAACAGTGTTTTGGCTATTTTTAGTCTCATTCAAGTCGCCGCTACGCAAAACAAATTCTACTAGCTGACGAATCCCAATTTTGGTCGACATAATTTACTTCCTCTCAAATCACTAAATAATATTGTAAAACATACGTTCGATTTTGTCTGCAATGATTTTATCAAATTTTTCAAAAAAAAATTCTAAGCAAAGGATTCAATCTTTACTTAGAACTAATCTTAAGTTACTTATTATTTAGATTTTCCAACTAAAATAGTAGCGCCAACAGTAATCTTATTAACTACATCCCAGTCTATCAAACTATTATCAACATTAAACAATAACGGCGTCATATTGATAAAAGCAGCTCTTTCTTCCTTAGAAACTGTATAGGTCTGAGTGGCATCAATCTGATCCATTATTTGATAATGTTCTTCGAAATAGTCCAAAACTTTCTTATTAGAATACTTTGGCTGTTTCAATTGGCCTTGGGCCTGTTGCCTCAATTCCTGAACATGATATTGATTGGGAATTACCTTCAAAACATATCCATTTGGAGATAGAATTCGATTAAATTCATCATAATTTGCTGGCGAGAATACATCTATTATTCCATTAATTACACCGTTTTGAATCGGTAAATGTGCTAAATCACCAATAAACCACTTTACCGGTGTGTTTATCCCCCTGGCCGCTAACTGAATTGAATCCTTAGAAATATCAAAAGCTAAAATATTATTAGTGATTTGAGAAATCTTTTTAGAATAATAACCTTCTCCGCAGCCTACATCCAAAATATTACTCAATTTTAGATCCGTAACCAATTTAACTAATTTATTAGCAATATGATCGTACATTCCCCGTTCCAAAACTAAATGACGATTTTCAAAAGATTCCAAATCATAATTTTTTTGTTGCTTATTATTCAATATCAAATCAACAAAACCTTTTTTGGAAATATCAAAATTATGACCATTACAGCAAATTAAACTATTTTCATTAAAACTCAAATTCTCTTTGCAAATTGGACACTGAAAGAATTGATTACTGTCACTAAATTTTTGAATTTTATTATTCATTAAAAAACACCTTATTTTTCCTCTTGAGATACTAACTGTGGCATATCATTCTTTAAAAACTTAGCTGCAAAATCATTGTCATAAATCCAAGCATTAATTTGGCTTTTAGACAAAATCAAAGGCATTCGATCATGTACTTTAATCATAGATTCATTTGGCTGGGTTGTGAATAGGATGCTCCGTGGCACATTGTCAAAATAATTATAACAGCCAGCAATAAATAAAGTTTCCGGATCATTACTAAAATTAAATTTGTACTTCTGTTTAGACTTATTCCATTCAAAAAATCCTGTAGTAGGGTATACACAACGCCGCTTTTGAAAAGAATCTGCAAACATTTGTTTTTGCATAACGGTTTCAGAACGAGCATTTATAATTGATTGTCCTGCTTTAAAACCTGAAAATCCCCAATTCATTCCAACAACCTGTACTTGTTTTTGACCAGCAATTATTAGAGCTGTTTCATCAGTAGGAAAAACCTCCCCCGTTTTGGGATCATATCCATTATCAATTGCTAATTGATAGATCCTTTTGATCTCCGGATTTCTATCTGGTTGAAACATATAGCGTCCACACATACAAATTCCTCCAAAAAAACGAAACAAAGCACTTTGTCTAAAACAAAATACGCCTTGTTTCGTAAGTTAGAAACTATAAATAATTATAGACTCTTAGGCCACCTATTACCGAAATCACGTTGTGGCAGACAAAGTAAGATCAATAGTGCAATATCCCCAATAAAAGGAACCAAACTAATCAATATCCACCAACCACGCAACTTACGATCATGTAATCTTCTAATCATGGCTGTAAAAACTGATATCCAATAATAACCTAAAGTAATTGCTAAGGCCACTCCTAAAATTGAACTCCAATAATAATCATTAACTGGCATTCTAGTAATGGCAAAACCTAATACTGAAATAATGAGACATGCCACAATTGTCATACCAAAATAGCCCCACCAAAAATCTTTACGGCTCATTCTTTTGGCACCAACAAACAAATCCTGAAAGTATAACTTAGTTGAAGAGATAATTCCCGGTCGGAAACTCTCGTTCCATATTTGTTCCTTCATTTGCATTTTATTATCTCCTAAATGTGAATTCCAACGATAAAACCTAATATACCAAATATATAAGTCAATAAAAAGTAGATAAAGCAACGACCTAAACGGTGTTGAAACCACAACTGACTTAATTCCATATTGAACGTTCCATAGGTGGTAAAGCCACCACAGAATCCAGTCCCTAGCAATAATAATATCGCACCATTATGAATTTGTGCAGTTAAAATTCCTAAAAGTAATGCACCTGAAATATTTATTAATAACGTAATGATTGGGAAATCAATCTTTAACTTTGATTGTTGCAAAGTAAATTCATTTCTCAAAAATGCTCCAATGGAAGCACCCAATCCAACTAATAAGAAATTTGTCATTCTTTCTTACCCCTTTTAACATAATCATTAAAAGCTTGAGTAGCCGCCCAATAGTTTCCCAACAGAGCCAAGGCAAATCCCCCTACGATCGTTAAGGTTAAGTATAGTAACAAAGCCACCCATTGTTCATTTTCAAGCAAGCGATAAGTATCCGCAGTAAATGTTGAAAAAGTAGTATATGAACCTAATACTCCAGTACTTAAACTCAAAACCACCTTTGAGGAAAGCTTATAACGGTCCTGCAAATAATGAATTAAAAATGGCAAAATGAGAGCTCCACTCAAGTTAGCAACCAATGTGCCAAGAGGAAAACCGTGGCTAGTTTTAAATATTAAGCTTTCCAAATATCTCAGATCACTACCAAAAAATGCCCCTACAAATAAAAATAAAAATACTTCTCCTCTTTTTTTCATTGCAATCATTTCCTTTCCAGATCAAAAAATTATAACTTCTTTAAAGGTTTGACACAAAAATATTATTGATTAAAAAATAAGACCTAGTGAGCATTTTCAATGGCCACTAGGTCTTATTTTGTTATTACATATCAGCTATGTTTTAATCTTTTTTACTTTCAACGGCGTGGCCACCAAATTCTTTACGTAATGCCGCCACAACTTTTCCTGTAAAAGTATCATCCTCAAGTGAACGATAACGCATCATTAACGATGCGGCGATAACTGGCGTTGGAACTTGCAACCTCAAAGCCTCGTCTAAAGTCCACTTGCCCTCACCAGATGAATGCATAACACCTTTAATTTCATCTAACTTAGGATCTTTTGAAAATGCAGATTGAGTTAATTCCATCAACCATCCACGAATAACCGAACCATGTTCCCAGACTTTAGCAACTGCTTCATTGTCATAATCAAATTGGCTATGCTCTAGCACGTCAAAACCTTCGGCAATGGCCTGCATCATTCCATATTCAATACCGTTATGAACCATTTTTAAATAATGACCACTTCCGGCTTTACCTGTATATAAATAACCGTCAGTTTGAGCAATTCCTTTGAAAATGGGTTCAATATATTCAAAGGTTTTTTCATCATCTCCACCAATCATGAAGTTTCCATCACGATTAGCACCACTCATTCCGCCTGATGTACCAACATCGAAGAATTTAATATTCTTATCAGTTAAAATCTTATTATGTTGCAATGAATCTTTGTAAAATGAATTTCCGCCATCAATTACAATGTCGTTTTCATCAAGAATTTCACTCAAGGTATTGATTGTTTCATTGGTTGGGTTCCCCGCTGGTAACATTACCCAAACAATACGAGGTGTGTTCAAAGCTTCAACAGCTTCTTGCAAATTATCTTTCACTTGCGCACCTAAGGTCGAAGCATCATTTTTAGCTCCATCGCTTAAATCAAAAGCAACCACTTCATTACCATTACGAATCAAATTCTCGGTTAAATTAATACCCATCTTACCGAGCCCAATCATTGCTAATTTCAAAATTAATCCTCCTAAGTTGTCTTCTCACAAGTTCTAATTATACATAAAAAAGCCGCACCCAAAATAACATTTTGGTACGACCCGATTACTTAAAAGGTTGACGTTATAGGCATAATTGGTTGATTAACCCATGAAACGGTTCCACCAATGTCCCTTCTTATCATCATTAACTTTTTCGTTTACACGTTCTTTAATATTTTCATCTTTTTTTGGATCATTATTTTCAATTTTTTCTTCAGCTTGTTGCTTCAAAGTATCTAATTCAACTTGTAATTCTTCTTTTGATTTTTGAACATCGGCAAGCTCTTCTTGTAAATCTTTGATCTTTAGTTCTCTTTTTTTATTTTCAGATTCTAATTTAGAAACTGTCGTCTGCAACTCAGTGATCTCATCACTTTGTTTGGTCTCTGTCTTATCCTTTGCATCAGTGGTTGGATATATCTGAGCAGCCGATGTTTCCAAAGTCATTTTAGGACCATGACTTAGTTTGACCATTTCTTTGAAGTCTTCGATATTTTTTTGAGTATATAAGCGATTATTCTGACTATTGCGTTCAAAATATTTGCTATTCTCAGTCGTACGCTCAACTATCAAAGAATATTTACGCAATGTAGCGACACTTATCCCCAAATCTTTAGCAGCTTGTGCAGGAGTTAATAAATTATTCGTTTTTACTTTACTCAAAAGGATTCCCCCAAGGTTGTTTCATTCTCTTCATTATAAAAATAATGATTGCCAACTTCAACCACAAAATTATAACGCTCTTAATTTAAAGTTGTCCTTGGTATATTTTAACCTTTAAATTAGATATACTAAAGAATAGGTGTAAAAAATAAAAATATTTACTCTTAGCCGATACAGTCGGTTTTTCTTTGGTGTATAATTCGTCTTACAAGAATAAAAGGGGAAATCATATATTGTCAAGTTCTACAATTACAACAAATTTTATTATCATACTGATAACCTTTATTTTTGCTTTCTTCTTTGTGGCGGCTGAATTTGCTTTAGTCCAAACCAGAGCTAGTCAACTAGAAGATGCAATTCAAAAGGGTACTGGTAACAAAAAGAAGCTTCAACGTGCTTTAATGATGGTCAACAATCTAAACGAATATCTATCGACAACTCAAGTTGGTACAAGTATTGCTGGTATCATCTTAGGTTGGATCGGTGAGAGTACTATTGAATATCTACTGGTTGAAGTATTTGGTGTTGTTCATATCTCTGCCGGTGGCAGTAGTGGTTTACACGCTTTGAGTTCAATTATTGGTGTTTTATTACTAACATATTTGGAGGTTGTTTTAACTGAAATCGTACCTAAAAATATTGCTATTGATTTACCTATGCCAACATTAATGTTGGTCGTTACACCGCTACGATTTTTCCATCTCGCTGTATATCCATTTGTTTGGTTATTAAATGTTTCCGCATCAGGAATTGTTCGTCTGATGGGTATGAAACCAGCTGATTCAGAAAATGAGGTTTTCTCCCAGTCAGAGATCCTTAGACTTTCCAAATCGTCAATCAAAGGTGGCGATATGGAGCCAGACGATGTTATTTTTATGCAACGTGCGTTCGAACTAAACGATAAAGTTGCAAAAGATATTATGGTCGATAGAACCAGTCTTTATGTTGTTGATATTACCGACAAAGTTAAAGATGTTATTAAAGACTACTTACAACAAGGTTTCTCAAGGTTCCCAGTCGTTGCAGATAATGATAAAGATAAAGTCCTTGGCTATGTTTATGCTTACGATATTGTTCGTCAAAATCAAGTTGATGGAGATGTTGGTATCAGTCGTATTTTGAGATCAGTTAATACTGTTCCCGAGACAATGCCTATCCAAGACATTCTATCCAAGATGATCAAGAAGCAAACTCCTATTGTAGTCGTTGTCGATGAATACGGTGGGACTAGTGGTATCGTCACCGATAAGGATATTTATGAAGAATTATTTGGAACAGTTAAAGATGAAATTGATGATGTCTCTGATGAGTACATCGTTAAAAATGAAGACGATTCTTATAATGTCTCTGGTAAAACTACCTTATACGATTTTGAACGTTACTTCAGAACCGATGTAAAAGAATTCCAGAATTCAGATATCATCACTGTTGGTGGTTATCTGATTGAAAAATATCCTGATTTACAAAATGGTTCTAAAATCGAACTCGGTAATTTCAAGTTTGAAGTTGTTGAATTCGATCATGGTTTCGTTAATTGGTTTAAAGTTAAAATTGATAAAACTGCCGTTACCAAGCAAGATAATCTAGCTTCATTAACAGATGTCGACGATTTAAAAGAATAATAAAAAAATACGATCCAGTGACTATGAATAGTTGCTGGATCGTATTTTTTTACTTCAAGCTTAGTTAGAGTGTAAGTGCTAGGTATGGAATGGATGCCGCACTCCACTGCGAAAGGAACGATTTGGAACGGAGTGGCCACAGTTTTAAGCCAATTCTGCGAACTGTCTCAAAATCTGGGCTTTTTGTAACCAGCAAGCTGTTAACAAAAATTTCACTCCTGAAATCGTCCTTTCTCCGTTGCGTGCTAGATGGCTATTGACTTTTTAAATTTAATATTGCATCAAGTGTAAATAAATTTATTCTAAGTTTTTAAAATATACAAAAAAATATACTGTATTAACTTTAACTACGCTTCTTAAATATAATGCAGTCTATTTATTTAGATAAATTGAAATTATTTTAATAACAATATATACAACAGTTGTATAGCCCGGAACAAAAATTGAAATCGGCTCAGCTATGAAATTTTACTTAGCGAATGATTTTCCCGCTTAGTAAAAGACCGAGCTTGGAAATCACGCGTTTTTTGCGTGAGTTTCAAGTCGTGTCCATAGCGTTCCGGCCGAATTTCAATTTTTGTGGAGGGCGACAAGCACTTACACTCTAACTAAACTTAATACAGAAAAAATTTATACAATTTTATTACTTTTTAATTGAATAGCTGGCCCAAAATGTAGGAATATTATAATCGCGAAGTTTTCCTTCACTATTGTAGTCTTCATACAAATCAACAATCTGAAAGCCAGCCTTGATCTGGCCTCGAATCTGTTCATCCAACGTATGTGAAAATTGAACTCCCTCTTCTTCTAAAGGAAAATCCTTACTAACTGAGGAATCTTTCAGTGGATTATAAGGTAAAGGGCGATATAATTTTGTTTCTGATTTATCAAAAATATAATTAATACCATTGTCTAAGCCGACCAAAAGACGACCGCCTTTTTTCAAAATACGAAAACTTTCATCCCAAACATGTTGCACATTTTCAATATAACTATTAGCAACTGGTTGAATTATCATGTCAAAACTTTCTTCTTCAAAAGGTAACAACTTAGTCATATCGCCACGAATGATTTCAATATCATATCCTTCTCTTTTTGCCACCATTTTTTCAGCATCGAGTTGTTTTTGCGAATAATCAAATACAGTACAACTAGCACCCAAGGTACTCAAAATTGGCATCTGTTGACCTCCACCAGCAGCTAATCCGAGAATTCTTTGTCCTTCCATAGGGTTGGGAAACCAATCCTTAGGGACGGATTTTGTGGGTGTTAAGACTATCTTAAAATCTCCTTGTTTGGCCTTAAGATATTCTTCATGACTGATTGGCTTTCCCCATTCCCAGCCGTCTTCAACCCATTGATCAATTATTTTTGAATTGTACTTTGTATAATCCATAATTTCTCTTTTCCAAATAAAATTTTTATTTTGATCTAATACCCTCTATCTTTTTAAAATCTACCAAATTCAACTTATTAATAAATAGAAGAGCTACGACAATTAGTAGCGATAAAAATGAAATCCTACGTGTCACTTTTTGAGTTGTAGTCTCAAAATAATCTATAACTACTTTCCCACTACCATTAATTTTAACTTGTGCTAAATTATTATTCCTAACATCAACCTTTAGTTTTGAAACCTGCCCTTTAGATTGGGACGATTGGAATCCATAATAAGCGATTAGCGGAACATCAATTTTAGCATGCTTGGCTTTTTTAAAATCAAAACTCATTCGGGTACCGTATTGTTTAAAATCACTTATTTCAGCTCGTCCACTTATAATTTTAGGTTTGTGAGACATCCTCTGTAAACTACTCAATCTAGTTCCTACAGGTAAAAAACTCCGATTCTGATCCAAATTATAAGAATCCAATTGATTATACTCTTCAACTGAATTCAATTGTAAAGGAGCATCTTGAACCAAACGATAGCTTGCAGAAATTGCTAATAGAAATACAAATAATAACAATAATGGTTTCGAAAACTTTCCTGAAAGAAAATTTAAAGGATCAACCGCTACAAAGATGGCTAATAATATGGTAACTAGAACATTCCAATGCCACGTATATTTAACAACACCTAAGATCGTATTATTAAATAAAAACCATGGAAAAACATTTGTACTGCAAATCAAGAGTCCAATGCCAATTAAGGAAAAGTGACGAACGGCTTTATTTTTAATCTTAGTTTGAACGATCATGATAATAATTGCAGCCAGTACTAAAACTAAGCCAACGTTCGGTTGTTCAACATCATTATTCCCCCCCCAACTGATTGTATCCGTCAGATCTGAACTTCCGTTATTCAAAATATTCTGAGACGTATTAAAAACAAATTGTGTATGACTCATTTGTTGAAACATTGGCAAAAAATAAGCTAAGCTTAGTAACCCAGATATAATTGTGGCCCATAATAAGGACAATAATCTTTGAGGATTCTCACGCAATTCTGGTATTTGACATAGTGCAACGATAATAATAAAAATTATCATCAAAATCGGAGAAATAGCCTGTGAATAAACAATCCCAGTCATCCCAAAAGCTAAATAAAGCCATTCATTTTTATTCCCATAAAAGATTTGATAAATCCCTAAAATCGCTATTGGCAAAAATAACATGGCTCCAACTTCACTTAAATCATGTCGAAATAATACATCGTATAGGCGATACGTTGACAGCGTATAAACAAAGCTAAAGACTAAACTATTAATATATTTGTGACTTACCTTATAGAAACAAAGAAAAGAAACACCAAACGTTAAAAAATTAACCAATAGATAATACATACCTAAAGTTTGTGCACTGGTGAGACCCATCAGTCTAAAAAACGCCGCTGGATATAGAACAAAATCTGAGTAGAAAACATTAACTATATAACCAAACCCACCCATAAAAGACATATTTACTAAGGGAAAAAATTGATGCCGTTGCAAAGAATGATATAGTCCCTCAATCCTCATCATTTGAAATCGATCATCGCCACTTTCCAAATATGACCAAACTTTTCCTTGGGCAAAATTCGTTTGATAAATGACTAAAAAACTTACAGCTAAGAAAAGCAAAACAGTAAAAGTAAAAATTAAAATTTTTTTATAGTTCTTGTTGCGTAACAGTGAGAATTGCATAAAATGTGATACCTTCCTTTGATACATGCAATGTATTCTTAATTACGTTAAGAATACTCTATTTTTTTAAATTTGACTTGTTCTTAACGAAAATACAAAAAAAGAGTCCAACGACTATTACTGTCGCTAGACCCATTCTTAACCAGCTTTAACTTCATCATAATCAATGATATTAACACTTCTATCAATGGTTTCTTTAGTATTACTAAAAATCAATAATTGCGTTTTAGGATCGACCTTCAATGACATACCTTTTTCATCCAAGAAATCCTTGGCACTATCTTTGAAATAAATTGTGCCTAAGTCACTATCAAGTTGCACACTATAATCAGATAAATCTTCACTAGGATCGACAGCAATAATACGGAATTTGGTAATCAAAGCACAATCACCTTCACCAGAAAAGCGACCAAACCCATCATCAAGATCCAAAAGAATTTTCTTGTCTACATCAATATATTTTTGTAATTTAGCTTGAGCCTCTTGCGTTATTTCAATTTTCATAAATATGTACCTCTAATATTTATATTTGGTAGTCGAACCCCACTCCACTAGGCTAACAATAAAGACCATAAAAATAATCGATATATAACTTAGTAAAATACCATTTAGTACATTATATAAAACATCACGAATGTTGTAATCAATATTGCTTACAATTAAATCTTGTAAAGGATAGTAGGTACCAGCCAGCAACAAAGCCAACAAAATAGATGTACAAATACCAACAGTTCCTAAATGATGAAAGAACAGCATATTTGAACCTACTTTTGCTCTCAAACGAAGCGCTAATAGAACGAAAATAATACCCGCAGCAATCATTACAACCTTAATTAACTTCTTAATCGTTTGAATCTGCTCGATCACTTGTTCAATAGGTCCTAGGTCATTATCAATGATTTGATTCATTATAGATTCATTACTACTAATAACAGTATCAATTTCACTATCAATATTTAATCCATACTGTTGTGCTTCTTTTTTTAGCTTTGTACTAATCGTCGCTAGAATTGCATTTCCAATTGTAAGCTTAGAGTCATCGCCATAAACCTCGTCCACTGATGTATTGATAATCTTTTTCACATCTTTGTCAGTTAGATTAACAGATGACAAATCAGACGAAGCCGAATAACTGTTAACCAATCGGCCTAAGCGTTGATTAGTATAATTTTTTATTAATGTAACATTAGTATCGCTACTAACAACTTTTTTGACATAATTACTGTTCAAAACTGTTGATAACGTGATACCCAAAAATACTATTACCATTAAACAAACTGACAACAAGACCAACGTAAAACCGTGTCTGTTATATGACAATGACTTACTCATAATTTCTAATTCTCCATAGCTAGTTTAGCAATCTCTTGTGGTTCATTAACGATCCATTCAGAATCAGCCTTCTTCAATTCGGCATAATCCCCAAAGCCATAAGTTACTCCAATGGCTTTTAAATTATTCTTATGTGCCCCCACAATATCACTGCTACGATCCCCAACCATAACAAGGTTATTTGGATCTAAATCTACAGATGTTTTTTCAATCCCGTAAGAAATCACATCTTCTTTCAATGAACGAATTGATTCGTCCTCCGCAGCTCCAAAAACATGTCTAACATATTGTTTCATATTTAATTGATCAATAATTTGCTTAGCAAATATCTCTGGTTTTGATGTTGCTACAAAGATTTCTTTATCTGCCTGTTTTAAGGACTCCATCATATCATAAATGCCATCAAAAACTGTATATTCTTCCCAGCCTTCTTCTTGGTAATATTCACGGAAAGCATTTAAACTTTGATTAATGTATGGATCATCCGGTTTTACATGGTCATATTTTTGCAAAGATGCTCCAATAGTTGGACCAATGAAAGCATGCAAAGTCTTATCATCATGTGGAATATAACCTAAAGTATGCTCATACATATACTTCAAACTCTTCATAATTCCTTTTTCAGAATTAATAATCGTTCCATCCAAATCAAAAAATAAATTGTTCAAATTATATTCATCCTTTTATGTTAAATTTAAGTTATGTAAAGAGTATATAGCATCTAATAGAAAATAACTAACAGTCGCAGGTAGAGTATGGTAAAGATAAAAAAGCCTAGTAATTATACCAGTCTCGATACGGGATTAACTTCTCAACAAGTAGATTCCCAAATCGCAAAGGGACTGACAAACATTCAAATAAAAAAATTATCCCGACCAATTCCTAAAATATTGGCCGATAATCTATTTACCCTATTTAATTTCTTAAACTTAGTCATTGCAATTCTGATCTTTTGGACTGGATCATATCGTAATTTATTCTTCTTAGGACCAGTAATAGCTAATATCATCATTGGAAGCTATCAGGAAATCAGAGCCAAACTAACTGTTGATAAAATCAGCCTGGTAAATGCAACTAGCTTTAAAGTTATTAGAGATGGTAAAGAAAGGGATATCGATATTGCTGATCTAGTAGAAGATGATATCGTCAAAATTAAACGTGGCGATACTATTCCGGCTGATGGTATTGTTCGATACTCTAACGGGTTACAAACTAATGAATCCAGTATTACTGGTGAAGCAGATACCATTGTTAAAGCAACTGAAGACGAAGTATTCTCAGGGAGTTTCGTTGTTGCTGGGCAAGCACAGATTCAGTTGACTCAAGTCGGTAAAGAAAGTTTTGTTTCCAAAATTTCCTCAGCCGTTGGTAAAGAAAAACGTTCCGTTAGTGTTCTAATGAAAATTATTAATAATATTATTAAGATTCTAACATATACTATTATTCCTATCGGGCTTCTTTTGTTTTTCCGTTCATTCTTAAAAAATGGCGATGTTGCTAAATCCATTTTAGGAACATCTGCCTCAGTAATTGGAATGATCCCCGAAGGATTAGTTTTATTGACCTCTGTTGCTCTAGCAACCGGAGCTTACAATCTTTCTAAGCGAAGGATCTTAGTTCGTTCTTTAAGTGCCATTGAAACATTGGCTCGAGTAGATGTCTTATGTTTAGATAAGACAGGTACTATAACAACTGGGAAATTAACTGTTAAAAAAACTATTGCCTATCAAACTAGTGTACAAAATGTTCAATCAATCGCTCAGAAAATTGTTGAGGCAACTAATGAAACCAATGCAACTGCGTTAGCAGTTAGAGCGTTGAATTCCCCTGCCTTAGCTAAAGATGTCAAAGAGGTTATTCCTTTCTCATCTGAAACCAAATATTCAGGTTTTAAAGCGACTGATGATACTAAATTCATTATGGGTGCTCCCGAGTTCATCATTCATAACCCTTCGGCTGAGGTTGATCAGACTATTCAAGAGGCTGCCAAAAACGGTTTTCGTGTCATTGCTATTCTAAAAGAAAATCCAGAACAAACTTTACTCGGTTTACTCTTAATTTCTGATGAGGTCAGAAAACAAGCACCTGATACATTTAACTATTTAAACAATCAAGGTATTGATCTTAAAATAATTTCTGGTGATAATCCCGTTACAGTAGCCAATGTCGCTGCTCAAGCTGGTATTTCTTCTGGGAAAAATTACATCGATATGAATTCACTCGATGATAATGTAGATTATCATGAATTAGTCAAAGATTACAAAATCTTTGGCCGAGTTCGACCTAGTCAAAAAGCTGATTTAATTAAAGCCATGCAAGACAATGGCTTAACTGTTGGTATGACTGGTGATGGAGTCAATGATGTCTTAGCAATGCGCCAATCAGATTGTAGTATTGCTATTGCCGGTGAAAGTGATGCTGCTGAAGCTGCAGCAGACTTTGTTCTTTTAAACCGTAATTTCGACTCAATGATTTTCATGCTTAATGAAGGTCGAAGGGTTATTAATAACGTTGAACGTGTAGCATCATTATTTCTGATTAAAACAATCTATTCAGTTGTTTTATCAATTTTCTTTATCATCTTAGGAACGGGTTATCCATTTCAACCTTCTCAATTGACCCCAATCAATGCTTTAACGGTTGGTATTCCAACCTTCTTACTAGCCTTGGAACCAAACTATACTCCTCCAGCAGGTCGTTTCATGCACAATGTTATGGAAATAGCCCTTCCAGCGGCTATCTGTAATATTCTTTTCATAGTAACGATTTCAATCTTAGGAAATCATTTAAACTTTAGTTATGAAACCACCTCAACGCTTTCAGTATTTACAATTGGTTTAATCGGATTTTGTGCCCTAGTATCTATCAGCAATCCTCTTTATATAAGAAAACAAGTAATGATCGGTATAGCCTTCGTTCTATTTATCATTACTTTTATATTCGGGGACAGTGCCTTTGGACTTCAAAGCATCCTTAATTGGAATTACACCTATCTCTACGTTGCAATCATGTTGACCTCTTGGCCATTGTTTATGTTCATGCGTGAGGTTCTGGGAAGAAGAATTTTTTCAAAAATAAATTGGAAATAAAAAAAGCGATTGTCTGCTAACTATTAAAAATAGTTGTTAGACAGTCGTTTTTATGTGGAATAATTTGTGTCTTACTTAACATTTATATAAAAGAATTTTCCAAAGCTCATAATTTAATATGTCTCATAATAAATCCAGCAATCACCAAAGCTACTAAAAGCACAACACCAATAATCAGACTACTGACTTTTAATACGCTTAAACCATAGATGACTACAAAAGCAATAACCCCAAATACTATTCCTTGCATACTTTTATCCATAATTTCTCCTTGCTTACATTACCCAGTTTACTACTTATGAAAGCGTAGACAAAGATAATTATTTAAGCCTCATGACCAAGGCCACTAAATATATAAAAATGACTAAAATAACAGCATAAATCACACTTTTAACAGTTACATTCATAGGTATCAAAGAAATCAAAGTCACTATCAATGCAGCAACTAAAGCTAATATTATTGGTTTAACTAATTGTTTCAATATAATTCACCTCAAAAAAAAACACACCATCTTCATATGAATTTGGTGTGTTAAAATTTCAATTATTTAATTGTAACATCCGAATCTTTAACCCATTCATCTGTAGCAACTCGATGCATCTTTTGACCTCTAATTGTTGCCGTACGATCCGTATACCAAGGAGTATTTTCAGCTAAAGCACGGTCAATAATCAATTGGCCCTTAGAATTGTAAACTCCCGTAGGATTCTTACTATTAGTTACTGCTATGTTTTGTACTGGTGTGTACTTATAAACATCACTTGCTTTTACGTATTCATCCGTAGCAACTCTATAATATTCAGCTCCATCGATAGTCAAAGTCTTATCAATAATCCAACTTGAGCCTTCTGAAAGCACAACATCATTATTCAATTTACCGTTCTGATCATAAATCTTAATATAACCATTTTTTGGATATCCAGAAACTAAATTGTCCACTGTTTGATCAGATTTTTGAACATAAACCTTTGAACTTGGTGTATCTTTATCAATCTTATAAGTTACATCATCGGCGCTAACAAATGCATAACCATCTGGAGCTGTTAATGTGACAGTCGAACCATCGGCACCCTTACCTGCTTGTGTACCAACTTCTTTGCCAGAATCTTGATCTACATATGAAACGCTGTATGGCGTATTAGCGGCTGTAACATACTTAGTTACATTTTGACCATCTTTTAATAATAGAAAGCCATTATCTAATAATGTTGAGAATGCGTAACCATCAGGAGCAGTCAAGCTCACATAGTCACCAAGGCTACCAGTACCAGTTGTTGTATCAACAGTCTTTCCTGTACTCTTATCTTTAAATGTTACGGTATAGTTAAGATCCTCTAAAATACTGCTCTTCTTTGTTACATAAACTGTTTTATTAGGTTTACTTGAGTCGACTTTATAGATAACATCTGATACATCAACAAAATTATAACCATCAGGAGCAGTCAAGAATTGATATGTTCCATCATTTGCAGTTCCAGTCGTTGGCGTACCAACAGTCTCACCTGTATCTTTATCAATATAAGTAATTGTATATCCAACACTTTGGTTCACGTTAACAACTTTTGTTGGTGCATTAGAATCAATCGTATATGATGCATCTGAAGAATTAGCTAAAGTATAACCTGCTGGTTTGTTAGCATCTACGTTAACCTCATCACCACTTGCTCCAATCCCTGAATATGTACCAACAATATTATTGCCACTCTTATAAACAATATTGTATGGGACCTTATCTGTATCATCGGTAACAATCAAATTACCATCTTTAGTAGCATCCCAACTTAAAGTTGTTCCTGAAGAATCTTTAAGCGGATTACCCTTAGAATCAATGGCTGTTGCTACAAGCTTCACTGGTGTACCCTCTGTTGCTGTTTGGGCTAGAGTAGTATCAAGATTCTTGATGGCAATACTATAAGTTTGACCATTATCTTTAACAATTGTTGGTTGAGCAATGCCTGTAGTATCACCCTTTTGAATTGTCTTAGTCAATTCACTATCGTTCCAGCTAGGACCCTCTAAAATATTTACGGTTTCATTAACAGCATCACTCGTTGCATAATTATCCTTTGCTGTAAATGTTATTGTATGAGAACCCGCATCTGTTAGAAAATTACTTGTTGAATCTGTCGAAATAGTAGCAGTATTTCCCCTGCCATTGGCATCTTCGCCATTAGTAGTTGCGGCCTTAGCTCCATTAACTACAGCCGTTTGATAATCATCTGGCAAATGTCCGGCCTTATAGTTCAATGTACTATTAGCTAATGTAACTGTTGGTTTAGCATAATTATAATTTACTGAAACGGTCTTCGATGTACCATTATTGGTAAATTTAACTTTAGTAGCAAACCCTGTACTACTATCAGTGTCAACAACAGACATATCAACTAGTTGACTACTATCATTAACAACATTCAATGCTTTCTTCAAGGCAGCAGCAAATTCACTAGATGATTTTTTACCAAAGATAGGAGCAACTGACATTGTTGAACCATCTTTAACATCTGAGAATTTAGTTTGATTATTTTGAGCTGCAGTATTCAAAGCACTTTTGTCTACATTAATTGTTGTAGCAGCTTGAACAACTGGCACGCCGACCCCTAAAATGGTACTTGACAACAAGATACCAGTTAAAGCTAACATTTTATATTTTTTCATAAACACATATCTCCCTGAAAAATTTAATATATATCTATACATCAATAGCATATCAGTTATAGAACAAAAAAGGAGGCATTTTTCGATAAAAATGTCTTCTTTTTTTAATATTTTTAATTAAATCTTAATTTTTTTGAAAGTGCTAACAATTTATAATTCTTCCCGATGTCGATGATGCCTCATATTTGATTCATGATCTTTTTCCATTCCGCCCAAATAAAGTATTGATAATATCACTACCGCAAACAAAGCCAAAATGGCATTGGACAAATTCAAAAAGTATAGAACTATTGAAATTAGAATCAAAATTGCAATCGACATTCTCAACGTGACCCTAGGTACTTTATCTTTCATAACATAATTACCTCTTACTTTGAGACTTCTCTTTATTATGAAAACAAATTACGTAAAATGCAATTCAGATGGATTCAAAATTGGCAACGTTTTCTACAAATTAATTGACGAAATGTACATCTTTTTGGATTAATATACATATGTAGACATTCATAAAATTTTCAAATATTCTTTAAATAGGATAAAAAGTTTAATGTTATGATGCATTTAATTCAATTTGAAAGGAGTCTTAATATGTCTCAAAATACTATCGCCGTCGCACTCGATATTAACAAGATTCCCTATGTTAACGATCATGAAATCATTCTTACCCCTGGTATCCAAAAAGTTTGGTATACAGCTAAAACAGTTCCAATAATTATTCCTAAACGTATAAAACTGATTGATTCATTAATTAATTCATTTTTGGACAAATTTTCAAAAAATAATAACAAAAGAAATATTTTGAAATTAAATTATTTTGCTAAAAAAGTTGCCAAGTATCTAAACCGAGTTGAACACGATCAAGTTATTTTCGAAAATGACCAATTAAAAAGTCTTGTTTTGTCTAATCTCAAGAATAAGAATAAATACATTACAAATAAGGAAAAGGCTTTGTCCATCGAGGGATAAAGCTTTTTTTATATAATAATTGTTAACGTTTTCTTAATTGATTAATTTATAGTACGATATAGCTTAGTTAATATTATCTTGTTTATCAAATAAAAGATTCGGGGTGAATTTTTATGAACAATAATATAGCTATTATCGTTACTGATGTGAAAAATATTCCTTACATTAACGGGAATAAGACCATCTTTATTTCATTTGATCAAAACGTTCCTGATATCCCTAATTCTAAATTTATTAAAATTCCAAATTATATTTCCTTAGGGGAAGATTTGGCCAACGTTTTTACAGATACCGTTCGACTGCCTGACACTACTGGATATCGCAATATTTTACAATATGTTTATTTCTCTCACATGGTAGCCTTTTATATCTCCCAACAAAATTATAGTAAAATAATTTTTGAAGACGACGATTTACGAGATCAAGTTTTAAAACAATTCGATAATTCTAATCGGTATGCCAACAAATACTCATTAACTTAAAAAAGTAATCTACTAAAATAAATAGTGGATTATTTTTTTATATTGTTTTTCGATATGATATGAATTAGAATATCTGTAATTACAAAACAGGAGTTTTTTAAATGAATATAAAAACAACCATGCTTAAAATTGTTACCATTATCATCGATTTATTTATTTTACTATTCGGATTCATGCTAACAATGGGACTAACATCCTTAATTCGTGAAAACTCATTTGTGCCATTTCAATTATTAACAATAATTACTTTGTATCTTTCTTGCGCTATTGTACTCGGAATAAGTTTCTACTTATTTAGAATATTTAATTTAATCGATATCCACACTTTCTTTAGCCGGAAGGCTCTAACCTCCGTCAGAAAGATTAGATATTTATTTATAATTGAATTTCTAATCTTATTAGGTAATCTTCCTTTTATCTATTATCAAGCAGACCATGGGGATGCTCCCGGATTAATATTTGTTGCTCTAGCATTTAACTTTATACCTCTGGCACTGACGGCCTTTATCTCAGCTATGGAAAAAATTCTAATTAATTCTATTAAATTCAAACAAGAAAATGATCTAACCATTTAGGAGAAAGCAATGATCAGAGTAAATTTAGATGTCATGTTAATAAAAAGAAATATTGGTGTAACTGAACTTGCAAAAAAGATTGGCATTACTCAAGCGAATCTTTCGATTTTAAAAAATGGCAATGCCAAAGCAGTTAGATTCTCTACGTTGGAAAAGATTTGTCAAACCCTTAATTGTCAGCCTGGAGACATTCTTGAGTTTGTTACTGATAAGTGAAATTTGTAAAAAAGGATACGGCGACCATTTACATGGCTGCCATATCCTTTTTATTAATGCCTATTATAATTCTTCTCCGTTTGATTCAATAACCTTTTTGTACCAATAATAACTCTTCTTTGGCATTCGACTGAAATCACCTTTTTGTTCATCATCACGATTAACATATACGAAACCATAACGTTTCTCCATCTGACCAGTTCCGGCAGATACTAAATCAATACAACCCCACGGAGTATAACCAATCAAATCAACACCATCTTTGATGGCTTCTTTCATTTGTTCGACATGTCCTTTGAGGTAATCAATACGATAGTCGTCGTTGATCGAACCATCCTTTTCAACAGTATCACGAGCGCCTAGACCGTTTTCTACAACCATAATTGGAATTCCATAGCGTCCATAAACATCGTTTAAATACCAACGTAGTCCCTTAGGGTCCATGCTCCAGCCCCATTCGCTATATTTCAAATAAGGATTTTTAACTCCTTGTGAGAAGTTCCCGGCTGCTTCTGCTTTACTTGGATCAGTTGTTACAGCGTTTGATGAATAGTAGCTGAACGTATAATAATCAACCGTTCCTTCTTTAAGAACTACTTGATCTTCTGCAGTAATATTCAATTTAACGTTATGTTCATTCCAAAAACGTTGAGCAAAATGTGGGTAAGCTCCACGAACTTGAACATCACCGCAATAATAATTGCTGATTTCATTTTGTAATTGTGCTTTCAAAATATCATCTGGATTTGATGTCAAAGGATAACTGACATTTCCTGCTATCATACAACCGATCATATTATCAGGATTAATCTTATGACCAATTTTGACTGCTAACGCGCTAGCAACAAATTGATGGTGTAATCCCTGCATATTTGCCTGAATATCTTCATCCGACATATTACCATTAAATGGTGCAGCACCATCTTTAACTGGCAATCCAAGTGACATATAGCCCCCAAACATCATTCCAATATTAATTTCATTAAATGTTAGCCAATACTTAACAAGATCCTTATATTCAGTAAACAAAGTTTTAGCATATTTAACATAAAAGTCGATCACCTTGCGACTGCCCCAACCACCATATGCTTCAGTTAAATGATAAGGCATTTCATAATGGGAAATCGTTACCAATGGCTCAATACCATATTTATGGCATTCTTCAAATACATTACGATAAAAGTCTAATCCTTTTTGATTTGGTTCTTGATCGTCACCGTTAGGGTAAATTCTAGTCCAAGCGACTGACATACGATAAGTTTTATAACCCATACCAGCTAATAATTTAATATCTTCTTTATAATGATGATAAAAGTCACTGCCTTGATGTGATGGGTAATAGCCATCAGGTTGTAGGTTTTTAGTAAAAGTACGAGCTTTTTCATAAGTTCCGCCTAACAAAAGATCGGCTGTGCTGACACCTTTTCCATCAACATTCCAGGCACCTTCATATTGATTGGCAGCAGTAGCACCACCCCACAAAAAGTTCTTTGGAAATTCTGTCATTTTTATTTGCTCCTTTTTTTCACTATTATCATTATACATGTTAACGCTTTCTCAAACCTAATTGATTCAACTTTCTTTTTTGATTTTAATTTATTTTTGAAAAAAAGTGCAACCTGTTCTGCTTAAAATAAAAGGTTCTCCAGTAATCAAAATATGATTACTAGAGAACCTTTATTTTGACGCTTGTAAGTTAAGCATCATTCTATTTAATTTCAGTATAGCTATCACGAACCTCAAATAATGAATCAATTGACTCATTTGATTCTGTCATGCGAATAGCATCACCAACAAGTTCAGTTACTGATAGGACTTTTAATTTATCAAATTGACATTCATCTGGTACAACAATTGAATCAGAAACAAGAACCTGCATAAGATCTGAAGCTTCCAATCTCTTAGCTGCATCTTTAGAAAAAATAGGATGTGTAGCAACGGCTGAAATGGTCTTAGCACCAGCAACTTTAACTGCCTGAGCACTATTGATCATTCTTGTACCTGTATCAATTAAATCATCTACAATAACACATTGTTTACCATTAACATCACCAATAATGTCAGGCACCACTTCATCATCTTCAGTTGATCTTTGGTCAACAATAGCAATCTGTGAACCAAATACCTCAGCTAGTGCACGAGCACGTTTTGTTGAGTTGTGATCTGGGGCTACAAAGACAAAGTCATCCGGATTTTTAATTCTCTTTTCAAAATAACTAGCAAAGATCGGCATAGCACGTAAATGATCAACTGGGATATCAAAGAATCCTTGAATTTGATCGGCATGCATATCCATTGCAATTACACGGTCAACTGAACCCAATTCCAATAAGTTAGCAAACAACTTGGCTGAAATTGGTTCTCTTGAACGAGATTTTCTATCTGAACGAGTATAAGCAAAGTATGGCAAGACACAAGTGATTCTAGAAGCACTTGCACGTCTTAATGCATCTACAGCAATCATCAATTCCATGAAATTATCATTAACAGGATCAGAAACTGAATGAATGATATAAACGTCTTTTCCACGAATACTTTCATTAATTTGAATGTTGATTTCACCATCACTAAAATGTGAAACTGAAGCATCCAATAATGGAATTCCCATATAGTCAGAAATTCTCTTAGCTAATGGTTTGTTACCATTTAAAGAAAGTAAAGCAACTTTATCTAATGTACTATTAGACATATTTGTCCTCCAAAAATTATATAAGCACTGGTCTATCAACAGGTTTCCCTTCGTTAGCGATAACCAATCCCATGTCATTATCTGTTAACTTACGATCACGGTTACGCACACCCGATTGTGAAACTATTGTAAACTTATACTTTAATTTTACACTCAAACGTAGGTAATTATCTAGTAAATATGAATCTATTTTACCATTTAAGTAAAGATGATAATCTGGGTACTTTTTCATAACGCTTTCAACCGTATTCTGATTATCTGGATTCTTTATTTGGGCAACAGTTAAAGCAATTGCCACCCTTTCAGCAAAATTGCCGAGGAATTTATTTTTCTCATCAGGTTTCAACTGTGGCTTGCCAAAAATATTATCTTTAATGTAATCTTCAACGTTAGTCATATTCGCCCTCCATACGTCATAGTATATCTTATCTCAAAATATAGACAAGTAAGGTTATTCTTTCCTTTATGGTCATATATAATTGTATAATATGAGTAAGTTAAGAAAGGATGTGTTACTTATGGATGAAATGGTATTTTTTAATCCCGGTGATGCAATTGCCAATTCAAGAGATTATGGTGAGGCTGTCCGCGGAGCACAAATTTACAAAGCAAAAGATCCTTATGAATCATCCCTAATTATCGCTGAAGATATGACCGATAATAAGAGCTTTGCGGTTTACTTTGCTAAAGACGAAAAATCAGATGTGAAAGATTCTGACAAGAGTGTTGTTCAATATCATTTGAAGAAAAAAATTTAAATTATTTTCTTACAAAAAGAGCTAATCAAATGACTATTTATAATAGTTAATTGACTAGCCCTTTTTGTGTAGAATAACTTATATTTTGTTCCGAAGTTCTTCATTCCTCATACATACTTAAAGTATCATGTAACTTTTGCTTCACCGCATCGATTAATGATTGTGGACGCAAAACCTCAACTTGTGTCCCTTGGCTCAAAACCCATAAAACTGCTCCTTGAGAATACAATCTTCCTTCTACAATTGTTACATCAGAGTTATTTGCATCATCATCAGATGAGATATGTGAATTAGGAACATTATTTAGTGCCACCTCTTTATTAGCTCCATAGCGAAATTTATAATCGATCACGCCGCCACCATTTAAAAGAAAAGTATTATTAATCATCCTTCCTTCATCTGGCCTCCTAATATAAGGAACATTAACTGCTTTACCTACTACCTCTATGTCCTCATTGAATCGATCAATTCGATATGTAGCTGTAACATCCTTTTGCGGCAAATACATCAACAAATAAAAATGATGACGTGAGAAGTACATGCTAATTGGTACTCCTAAACGGCTCTTAGTATGATTTGCCCCTTCATAACTACCATTATAACTAAATTTTATTTCTCTTTTTTCATTAATATAATCTGAAAATTTTTCGATTCTAGGTAAAATATTGTCAGTTTCATTAGGAATATAGTTCTCCTTTGATGTAGTAATGGAAATCATTCTTTTCAAAACCGAGCTTTTATCCGTAGGAACTAACTGAACAAGTTTATTAATAATTTTTTCTAGTTCTACCCTATTAAAAGTTTTACTTCCAATTATAATTTGTAAAATGGCTATGGCATCTCCAAAATCCAATTGTCCCTTATTTTTTAAAATATATTTTCGATTACCATCAAGATAGTAATTAGGTGTAAATTTGCTAATTTTTTCTTTAATAACTGAAAAATCATTATAAACGGCTTTAGGACCAATACTATATCTATCCTCAGTTTCTTTTAAATCGATTTCTTCACCGCTCAACAGCCTAAAAATTAATTCAACAACACGTTCACGACTTTTTATTGTTCTTTCTTCAACCATTATTTGATCCCTCTTTATTATTTCATCAAATAAAGATTAACATTCAAATATGTCATAATGTGTCATTTATTTATTTATTTTTCATCAGGATAAAATTCGAGATTCTTTTTTAATTCTTTACGTAATTTATCAATCAAAGATTGTGGTTCTAACACTTTAACATGAGATCCCTGACTCAAGACCCAAAGTAATGCCCCTTCAGAAAACAAATCTCCTTCAACAATCGTCTCATTCGAATTATTGGGATCATCATCTTCAGACACGTAAGAATTTGGGACATTATTCAATGCCGTTTGCTTATTGCTTTGGTAGTCAAATTTGTAATGAATATGATTTCCCTTATTTAAGGCAGTATTTCCGTTAATATTTTTACCAACATCAATCCTCTTATTAGCTGGAACATTGACAACTTTTCTTTTTGCTTTAGCCTCTTTGATCTGATCTAAATAATAGAGGGTCGTCTTATCCTCATCGACCAAATAAATCATTACGTAAAAATGACAGCTATCAAAATAAATACTCAATGGTACTCCTATCATTCTCTTAGAAAAATCTGCATATTTAAATGTAATTTCTCGTTTACTAACAACCCAATCAGCGAAGTCTTTTACCATTGGAAAAATAGGTTGATCTAATGCTGGTCGATAATTTTCAATAGTAGGTGTAATTAATTTTTTTACCTTAGAACGGTCACTAGTACTAACCAAATCAAGTAGTTGATTAATTAATTCTTCTAATTCGTCCTTACTGATAGCTCGACTGGCCATCAATACTTCCAAAACAATCAAAATTTTTTCTGAATTTATCAAACCATTTTTAGTAACGAAATTCTTTTTTGATGCTGAATTATATTTCATAGAATATTCAGCCAAAAAATCTGCATTATTTTCTATAGCCTTCATATCGCGACGATAAGTTCTATAATCTCTACCATAAAGCGATTTATAACTATCTAAATCGATCGTTCCACCTCGTAAAAGACCCATAAGTATATCAACAATACGTTCACTATTATTCATTAGTTGATTCATCCCCACTTCAATGATAATCAGGATTTTTTAAACTTTTAATGATTAAATCCTTTTAACAATTTTTAGATTATCATCAAGGCCTGACACAATATGTCTTCTACGGGATATCGACAAAATTTCTTCAAAAAAAGAGCAATGTTGAAAATCTTTCAACACTACTCTTTTATTTCACTGACATATTATGTCATCTATTACGATAATCTCTAACATTCACAAAATTATCTAACTCTATTAAGTCACCCTGCTTTTTTAGATAGTCACAATATTGTTCTTCAAGTTCTGGCAAACAACCATTGGTACAAGGAACAAAGTGTATTTCTTCAGTTCCTGCCTCCACAGCTGTTTTGTAATACCATTCTTTATACTTTAAATAACTCATTGTATCCTTTAAATCAGTGATCTGTTGTTGCAAATTCTTTTCATGATTCTTTAATAGGTTATACCTCTGTTCCAAAGTACCATCACCTTTAAGACGCATCTGAATAAAGATAGATATGTCGGCCACCGATACGCCTGCATTCTTTAAACAAATTATTGTTCGCATTAAATGAACGTCGTTATCAGTAAATTCTCTGCGACCAGCTTCATTACGATTAACAAACGGCAACAATCCCGCTTTATCATAATAACGAATCGTATCAATCGTAATACCCAATTCCTTTGAAACTTGTCCAATACTATAACTCATAATTTTCTCCAATTAATCATCTGTCGAAAGTGAAACATTTTTTCTACTCTTAATTTCCTTGACAATCTTTTCTAGACTACCTAAACCACCATTATAAGCAAAATCTCCCAATGGCAAATGCTCTGGAATAATTTCTTCTTTAGTTACCTGATCAAAAATCACTTGAGCAATTTTCTTAGGATCTCCAGGTGCTGCCGTCACTGAATCGGATACATTTTCTACTGAATCGCTGAATTTTTGATAATCAGAAATTTGAGGTACTACTTTATTAGAAGAACGACCAGACCAATCTGTTCTAGCTCCACTTGGTTCAACGTTCATAACTTGAATTCCTAAATCTGCGACCTCTTGGCGCAAAGTATCCGCATAACCTTCAACCGCAAATTTAGTTGCACTATAAAATCCCATTGTTGGAACAGTTACCAGCCCTAAAGCAGATGATAAATTAACAATTATCCCTGACTTCTGTGCTCGCATCATTGGTAATACAGCATTAGTCATATTGGCCAAACCGAAGACATTGACATCAAACATATAACGTACTTGTTTCATATCACTTTCTTCAATGGTTGAAAAATATCCTAAACCAGCATTATTAACCAAAATATCAACTGTTCCAAAACGTTTCTTGGCTTTTTTAGCAACTTTTTGAATTCCTTCGAAATCAGTTACATCAACAATTGATTTTTCAATCCTACTACTATCAAATTCATTTAAATAGTCTAAATCTTGAATTTTTCTAGCCGTCGCAATCAAATTAGTATCACTCTGTTTGGCAACTATCTTAGCCAACTCTTTTCCAAAACCACTTGATGTTCCAGTAATTAACCATGTTTTATTCATATTTTAAAATTCTCCTTCATTTAAATAAGTAATATTAGTTTATAACCTGGAGTCAACTCCAGGACAAGCAAAAAAACTTATTTTTCACTTGAAAGTGTTTTCCAAGAATTTCAAAAATAATATAGTCCAAATATGAAAAAAGCCAGTAATCAAAATTCGACCACTAGGCTTCTTCCTATCTTTTTGAAATGTAATCCAATAACTTATACAACGTTTGCTTATTGTTATCAGCTATCTTAGTTTGTAGAATCTCAGTTTTAGTTTGATGAAGGCTTGATCCTTCGAGATATGGAAAATCATTAACAACCATTTCTCGAACATTATCAGCTTTAGGTTCCAAATGAAATTGCAATCCAACGATTCGATGGTTCATTATGAATCCTTGATTTTCAACTTTATCGCTTGAAAATAACAGTTGTGCACCGCTTGGTATCTCAAACATTTCTTCATGCCAATGCAAGACATTTAATTCTTCTGGTATATTAAGAAATTTTGCATCCCGTCGATAAACTGGTGCAAATCCCACTTCTTTAGCTGGCGCCTTGGTAACCTTATAACCTAATGTTTTAACAATTTGTTGAGCCCCGTAACAGACCCCCCAAATTGGTTTATCCTGAGAAATTAATTTCTTGATTAATTCTCGTTCTTGTTTGATCCAAAGTAAGTCATCATTAGGACTCATTGGACCTCCCAAAATAATTAACATATCGGTCTCACTAGCCGTTGGCAAATAACCAAATTGATATGGATGATAAATAAACATTTTATGACCATGCTTAGTTGACCAATCTTGGATCATTCCTGGACCTTCATTCGGCGTATGTTGTAAAACATTTATTCGCATAGTTTTCCTTTCATATCAACGGCAATATTGGTTTGGGTATCGCCTGCAAATCCCCAAGATAAAATTATTATATCATTTATTTTTTGATCAGATATTCCAGCCACAGATAATCCGAACCGCCCTTATTTGTTAAATCATCCTTCTCATTTATTTGCCACATATCATCAGTGACATTTAATTTATGATTACCACAAAATACTTTTAACAAATCCAATCCCCTACAAACGCCCATCGTACTATTTTCAACTTTCACAGCAACGTATTCTCCGGCAATCTTCTCGATTTTAGGCATAGCTTTCCCACTATTATTAGTTGCCGTTTCTTTAATAACTCTAAAAGCTGCTTCTGGATACTCCTTCGAATCCATATTAGGTACATCAGCTAAAAAGCCTGATTGATTTCCATCCATCAAAGCTAATTTATCCAATTGTTGATAAAACTCTGAAAACAATTCAGCTATTTCTTCTTCAGTACAAGACACAGCCTCTCTTGAACACCAAAATGTTAATCTTGGACGTTTTACAATTACCGGTTGATAATTTTCTATTACTAATTCCGAAATTCTTGTTTCTTCCAATATTTTTCTGGATACAATCGATTCTACTTTCGATAATTCAGTGATTTTGGAATCAACTGCTTCTTGAATATTAATCAATTCATCGATTATTTTTGAACTAGAATCATTTTGAATTTCTTTAATTTGATTTAATGATAATCCCATATCCTTCATAGATAATATAAATAGCAATTCGTACAACTGCTCATATTTATAATACCGATAACCCGAAGAGCTACGTTCTATGGGATGAAACACGTCTTGTTCATCATAAAAGATCAAAGTTCGTCTCGTTGTATTGGCCAATTTTGCCATTTCACTAATTTTTAACATAATTAAACCTCATTATAAATAGGTATATGATACCAAAAAAGTGTGCCAAGATTTGACACACCTTTTTATCTAATCAGTTGTAACAATAACTTGCCCCATGGGACGATCACGTTTCATGATATATTCTTGTGCAGCCTGAATGTCATCTAATTTGAACACCTTAGAAATAGGGATCGTCAAATGATTATCATTAATTAATTTAAACATTTCATTAATTATTTCATCGTTGATATCTACACCGTCAAAAGCTGTGATATATTTACCACCAATATTTTCAAATGGATCAAAATTTTCCCATATCCATTTTCCAGAAAGCAACCCAACAGTTGTATAGTATCCACCACGTTTAACATGTGCTAACGAATCACTAACAACCGGTGCCCCAACCATATCGAGAAAACCATCAAATTCTTCATCCGTTTGTAACTTTCCATCCTCATCAACTACAACATCTATCGCACCCATATCTAATAACATTTGTCGACGTTCTTGTCGTCTTGTAGTTGAGGTAACTTTTATCCCCATAGCATTTGCCATAACCATCGCTGCCATTCCAACACCTGTGGTACCACCACGAACTAGTAATGTTTGTCCTGTCTGTAATTTAGTTGTTTTTAAGGCACCAAATGCTGTATAGAATGTTTCGGGATAATTAGCAAACTCTACCCAAGATCCTTCAAAATCAACTGGATGAATAATACTATCAGGTATTAAGGCATATTCTTCTTCACTACCATCAAACTCACGGTCAAAGCCACCATTAACAACCAGAATTCTTTGCCCTTTAGCAAGTTTACTATTCTTTGAAGGCTGATATACTTCACCGACAGCTTCAATTCCAATAACTCTTGGGAATTTAACCGATGGTGAACCCCCTTCACGGGTTAAAACTTCATAACGATGTACTGCAAATGCCTTGATATGAATAACTGTTTGGTCCGTCGTTGCTTTGGGAATCGGACTCTCCTCTATCTTCAAAACCTCTGGACCACCAGCTCGACTAATAACTACTGCTTTCATATTTATGTATCTCCTTTGTATTTAATTACTTATCTCTCAACAATTAACTACTATAAACTGTCCAGTCACGTTACAGTCAAGGGTTACTTTTATTTGTCCGATCTAATTTCACTATCTCCATATACTTACAGTTGCCAACGAACCAATGCGAAATTTATTAGATGATTTTTTTAAATTAAAAAGAGAGCAACTTCTTAAACAAGAAAAATTGCTCTCTTTTTATCAAACTAGATGAATACTTAATATTCTGTAACATCGCTAGCTTTAACAAACTCATTGGTTCCAACTCGATAATACTTCTGATCATTAATATTCGCAGTAATATCGCTATACCATTTAGATTGTTGAGCTAAAGCTCGATTTTCGATTCTATTACCCTCTGCTTTGTATAAATCTTTTACATTCCCTGGCTTTGTCTCAACATCAACAGAATGAGATTGATATACGTAAACGTCCTCAGCCTTTACCCATTCATTTGTCGCTACACGATAGTAATATTTTCCATTGATATTTAGTTGTTCATCGCTTAGCCAACCAGAGTCCTTTTGAAGAGCTCGATTAGTAACTAATTTCATTGCTGAACCTGAATCCCACATATATAAACGTGCAAATGGTTTATCACTGTATGTCATTACAGTTAGCTTACGATACATCATTTGAACATTTGAATTTATATTTGAATCGTTATTATTATGATTTTGACTTGGAGCTGTGGAATGGGAACTACTACTTGAATGATTGGTCTGATCTTTTTTATAAAAGACCTTATCAGTAGTCGTAATTGAACCATCGTCATTAATTTTTGCAGAAACATAATCTTTATCTGATGTATATCCCTTTATTAAAGGAACCTTTACCTTGACTATATCTCCAATATTCCCAGTTACACTATGGACAGTTTGATCTGATAAATTTGATTTTATTACTAAATCACCCATTACATGTTTGTCAGGAACAAATGTATCAATTTTAAATTTGTCCTTTTCGACATCAGAATATGGATATCGTATAATGTTAGAACCATCGTAATAGTCTGCAATGCTTGCTGTAGAAAAACTCTTATCACCTTGAGGATCTTGAGCCGTTCCATTACCAATATTCAACCATCGACTGGCATTCTTAGCTGGTAGAGCAGTACCATCAGTAAATTGATTTAACGTACTTAATTTAATTGATTGTAAATTGGTACCTTTAAACATTGTAGTAGTATCCATTAAATCTCTTTTGGTCCACATTCCCCAGTTAGAAAGATCCAATGTTTTTAATGAACTATCATTCTCAAACATATTTTTTACGTTGGAAAGTGAAGCAATATCGGCAAATGGAGCCTGCTCAAAGAACTTTACCCCAACTTTTTCAAGTGCGGTATCACCAGCAAACATGTTTTCCATTGTTGTAACATTGTCCACGTCCCAACCGGATATATCAACACTTGTCAATGAAGTATCATTTTCAAACATATGTGAAAATTCTGAAAAAGCTCTAGTTATTGAACCATCCCACTTAGGAAAGTCCATTTCCTTTAGAGACGTATCCCCGCTGAAGGTTCCAGTCCAGTCTTCTGTATCCGGCATAGACAAATTATTCAAATTATCAAATTCAGTCACATTTTTTAAATTAGCAAATAAATATTCAACATACCTTGGAAGAACAACGGTTCCATCAAAAGAGACTTTGGTTATATCGTCTGAGTACTTAGACCATGGCGACGTTTTACTGCCAGTATTATTTTGTATATTTCCTGAGCATAAATGAAGAACTTTGTCGCTAGAAATATACCATTGTATATCTGTAACTCCCTGTTCACCATAATTACCACTGTAAAGAGCATCTTTAGGAATTTCTAAATTCGATTCTTGAACAGTAGAGTTTTTTTGTTCGTCTACAACTGAAGGCGTTAAATCTGCCCTAACGGTCGTGCCAGAATTAATGAATCCGACTGCACCTATAGAAATTCCTATTACAAGTAACTTATAGTTTAAATGTCTACCAAATAAACCTGAACGATGTTTCTTTTTTGTTATCATGCGTTCATCCCCTATTAAAAATAATTTATAGAATACTGCATTTTAACCTTAACACTATAAAGCCAAACAATCCTCATCATTAATAGAAAATACACATTTTTTCAAACTCTTTTTGAAAGCAGCTCTAACATCTAAAATGTTATTCTTAGATGGAACCACTTCCTAAGACAAACAAAAAAGCCAAGCACTTAGCTCGACTTACCCACTATTAATATATATTAAATCTGGTCTTTCTCATTTCGAGTGCTTTCTCGAATGGTCTTATAAACTTTCATTCTAGCAACACCGACATCACGAACATTTTCCATTGCAAATTTTTGAGTAATACTGCCCTTACGAGAAATGTAATGATAAAGTGGAACATTATCAAAATAAAACTTTCTGGCTACGGTTGCATACTCAACATTAAAAACTTGATCTTCCATTAAATCTAGATCAGTTTGAAATGAGAGGTTATTTTCTTCAATAATGGAACGAATATACGCTTTGTTCCACGTATATCCCATTACAGTACCCGTCATTTTGATAATTTGCTTCACTGCTTCATCCCGTCCAACGATTGAGGTCTGATGTTTAGCAATTTTATTTTTTACTTTGCCATTTTCAGTTTGATTATAAAAACCACATGTAACCATGTCTACATCTTTATCACTGAAAATTTCTAAAAAATGATCAACATAATTGGGTTCTACCCAATCATCGCCATCAATAAACGTCACAAACTCACCATCTGCATTTGCTAATCCAGTATTTCTTGATGTAGAAACGCCCGAATTTTCTTTGTGGCAAATAACAGAAATCCAATCATACTTTTTTTCATAAGAACGGATTATCTTTTGAGTTTCGTCTGTAGAGCAATCATCGACTATAACCAGATTGAAATTCCGATTAGTCTGAGCAATCACTGAATCGATTGAGCTAGAAATATAATCAGCCACGTTATAAGCTGTCATAATAATTGAAAGTTTATTTTTCACCATAAATCACCTTAGTATTATTTTACTTCTAATAACCCAAAATACGCAACAATCCGGGGAGGATAAAAAAATGAAACGCATATTAAATCTAGAAGGTGCAATAAATTTACGTGAACTTGGTGGATATCCCACTAATGATGGTACAACAATTAAATATAATAAACTCTTACGTTCAGGGGATATAAGTAACTTAACAGGAAAATCTTTAGATTACCTTAAAAAATACGGATTAAAATACGTTGTAGATTTTCGTTCCAATAATGAACAAATGACTTGGGCCGATACGACCTCTGATTTTTATAAAATATATTCCGATCCAGTTTATCCCTTAAAAGGCAACGGCGACAAACTTGCTGGTATTATTAATAAAGACAACTATAGTTATTTGGGTATGATCTACCAAAGCGTTGTTTTAGATGCCCACGGACAACAAGCTTATAAAATTTTTTTTGATTTGTTATTGAACAATGATCAACCAAATCAATCTTTACTCTTCCACTGTGCTGCGGGAAAGGATCGAACTGGTATTGGAGCATTATTAGTTCTCAAGGCCCTGGGCGTTGATGATGAAACTATTACCAAAGACTACTTATTAACCAATTTGATGTACGAAAGCAAATCAACAATTGAAGAAACTTTGAACGACAAAAATGGTAACCAAGATATCAATAAAATGAATATGACCAAAGGTGACCTCGAAAGTATCACTTCCGTCTTTAAAGCAATTGACCATTACTATGGTAGCTTTAACAATTATCTTCGTACTGCTTTGGGAATTGATGGCGAGAAACTAGCCAAACTAAAAGCTATTTATACTGAATAATCAGCTTTGTAATATTCTTTTATATCAAACTAGATTGGTAAAGTCGAATTTACTTTAGTTATAATTGAATTGCGAGGGAGGCGAACCTCACCTCTTACAAAATAATCTAACTTGTTCTTCCTCGTTACTGCCAATAAGTCATATCTTCATATTTTTTGGTTGACTGAAACAAAACCAAATCGTTTTCCTCATACATTTAAGTGTATGAGTTTTTTTATTTATGACACATAATGTCACATTCATCCTTAATTAATATTATAATGTACTTATAATATTGTTGTTTATGGAGGAAAAAATTTTGAGGAAAATACAAGCTTTAAAAAAGCAATTGATCCTATCATCAATCACACTTGCCTTAATACTATCTGGAATTACATTTATTATTTCTAATAGCACTAATGTATTGGCTGATGACACAGGCACCGCTGAAGCTGAGTCCACTGCAACTAGGACTTATAAATTAGGTGAACCACTAACTATACCCATATACTTATCTGGTGACACTAACAAAACAGAAATCGGAACATACACTACTCCGCCAATAACCAAGGATAGTATTAATAATTATAACCCAAGCCCTGAACCTGGTACTCCCAATGGGAGTCTTTACTTCGATGGTACAAAACTTCCCGATTCATATAATGGACATTCAATCAAACTATCATTACCACTTGGTCCTATAAATATATACTTCTTTAACGTAACAGACTCAACTTATCAAATCGGTGATATCAAGGGACCATCAGATAGTTACGCTATACCCGCAAGTTTGGATTCAGCTACGATAGCCATTAATCTTATTACTGATGATTCTAATAAACCGTTTTTAACTACGACAGTAGATTATACTAAGGGTAATAATTCGTATCACGATCTACTTACTAAGGAAATATATCCATATACAAAAAAGGCGCCTGTAGGATACTACTTGACCAATGATATAGACGTCAAAACTCCAATATTATCCCCTAATGATTTAACCCAAAATATTCAACTTGAAAAAGATGGAACGTATACATGGACATTCAATACCTACGTCAATGGAAAACTTTCCAAGACACAAACAGTACATCCTCTTACTTATCAATCCTTAGACGATATTATTAGCCCTATGCCTGCTCCAAGTGGTTATGAACCAAACAAAGCAGACTCTGAAAAGACCAAGATTTATTTAAAAGATTCCAATGGAAATCCAATTGCTGGCTCTGATCCTAATGGCTATGGTCTTGAGGAAATCAAATCACTTCTTGGACTTCAAACAGTTACCACAAACGATTCTGATCCAGTCTCATACATAACCTCATTAAATAATGCTTATCTGGATTATTGGGCAAAGGTTACAGGACATACTTTGCCTAGTTACAAAAACATCCTTACTTCATTATACCCACCCCTCCTCCAGAATATAACTATCGACCAATACTATACAGTTAAAAATACCAACACCTCTGGTGGCGGATCAAGTTCATCTTCAAATAATTTCAACATAACGGATAAAAAACAATTAGTTTCAACATTCTTAACTCACTCGCCTGCTAAGCTGTATACCATTAATGGCGATAGGTTATCTTCTAACAATAGCTTTTCACTGAGTCCAGGTACAGATTGGGTAAGTGATAAAACAGCAACTAGAGATGGTGCAACTTATTATCGTGTTGCCACAGACGCTTGGGTCAAATCTAGTGATGTTTATCAATATGTCCCACAAGATTCAATTGTTACAACTGATAATAAACTCACTTATTTATTGCATGGTGATGCATCTTCCGTACATAATCGGGGATTAGACAAGAATTCTTCCTGGAAGAGCGACCGAATTGCTTACTTGTCAGGATATAATACAACTACTAAATTCTATCGGGTTGCAACAGATGAATTCGTTGCTGCTGACGATATTGTAAAATAATTATTCTAAAAGCATTCTCTTTGAGGATGCTTTTTTGTTACAGTATAGAAAGTTCATTACTATAATTGAAGGATCAATCTATGCAATTTAAAAAACATTTAGGATTTTACTTAAAACTATTCACACTATTAGTCGTTATTTTAGAATTAATTTTTAATAACACTAGCTCTCGAGAAAAAACCTTTCTTCTACCTATTCTAGTATTCTCTATCCTAGTAGAGAGCTGGTTTCATAGTCCATGGAGCAAAGCCAAAAATGGTAGCCTAGCAGAATACTCTAGCTACTTAGTCTTTATCCTACTAGGTTTTGTTCAATTACTCAGTCCCCCAACTATTATTGTTATTTATTACTATCTAGCAATTGTTACAACCACTGAATTCACTGTTAAGCAAAATCCTCGTCCTAAACATATAATTATTATTCAATTCATTATCTATTTTTGTTTTTTCACTATTCCCAGATCAATTGACTTAAATTTTCATTCTTGGATCGGTTATCTTCAGCTGATATTGTCACCCTACACAATTCAATTTTGGAGTACCTATTTAATATCTTATTTATACTTAAATTTATTAGAAAAAAACCGTGCCATTGATGCCTTGAATAAAGAACTAATGACTAAGGTTGACCAATTACAGGACTACTCCAGTAAAATCAAAGAATTAACTTTAATTGAGGAGCGCCAAAGAATTTCTCAAGATCTACACGATATGTTAGGACACTCCCTAATTGGTTTAAGATTACATCTGGATGCCTTAAACCAAGTTATCGACACCGATACCGAAAAGTCACATAAAATCCTAAACAAATCAAAAAAGATTATTGACCACAGTTTAGTTGAACTAAGAGAAACAGTTAATGAATTGAAAGAAACTAAAGAATTAGCTGATTTAAAGTCTGCTTTAGAAGAACTACAGAGTTCCATCTCCGTAACTGACAAAGTAAAAGTTGATTTGAAAATGTATTTTGATGTTAATAAATTGGATATCTCAATTAAAGATTTAATTTATAAAACTTATCAGGAATTTATTACCAACAGCCTTAAACATGGGCATAGTTCTCTAATTACTATTAAATTAAGAACAATTAACGATAATTTGATTTTCAACTTGAGTAATAACGGCCTTACTGCTAAAAACATCACTGCATCTAACGGTATCAATGGTATCAAGAGTCGGGTGATTAAATTAAAAGGAACAGTTGAATTTTCAGACAATCAGCCTAGTGGTTTCAAGACCGATATAACTCTTCCGATTGGAGTAAATGAAAATGATTAAAATGATTATTGCTGACGATCAGGCAATCGTTCGTGAAGGTTTAAATTTGGTATTGAGTTTTGACGATGATATTGACATTGTTTTTCAAGCCAAAAATGGTCAAGAAGTAATTGACTATTTAGCGGATAATGAATGCGATATGGTCTTAATGGATATCAAAATGCCAATATTAAACGGTGTTGAGGCTACTAAAGTGATCCATCAGCAATATCCTCAAGTCAAAATTTTAATTTTAACAACCTTTAATGATTATGAGTATATTTTCCAGGCCCTCAAAAATGGCGCCAATGGTTACCTTTTAAAGGATACCGACAGTAAGGAATTGATCACCGATATTAAAAAAGTTTATCAAAACGAATCAATTATCGGTAGCCAAATCAGTGACAGTTTAGTCGCTGGACTTCAAAACAACTCTCAACAAGATATGATTGCTTCATTAACTCCTAGGGAATTAGAAATTGCCCGTGCTATAGCTGATGGCAAGAGTAATAAAGAAATCAGTACTATGCTCTTCTTATCTGAAGGAACAATTAAAAACTATGTCACAAATATCTTCGAAAAATTACAACTAAGTAATCGAACTGAGGTTGCCCTTTTCATGAAAAAATATGACTAAAGTCATATTAATTTTATGACCTATTTCAATATCTAAATATTTGGATTCTCGATATACTTCTAATTGTTGATGAAACAGTTAGAATTTTTTTGTTTCATAATCTTAAAAAAGGCAAAATAATTTTACAAATATTATAATAAATTTTATAGTATTGCCTAAATAACAAAAAAGGGGTAAATAAATGAGTTTACTTGAATTAAAGAACGTCAAGAAATCATTTACATTAAATAAACAAGAATTTCCTGTTTTGAAGGGAATAGATTTAAAATTAGATCGTGGTGAATTTGTTTCTATTCTTGGTGAATCAGGTGGTGGTAAAACCACTCTTTTGAATACAATTGGTGGACTTGATTCCCAATTCCAAGGTGACATTTTAGTTGATGGAAAATCTCTAAAAAAGGGCTCCGATAAAGCGCTTGATAATTACCGTAGTCATACCGTTGGTTTTGTTTTCCAAAGTTTCCATTTGATTAGTCATTTGACCATTCTAGAAAATGTCATGGTTCCTCTAGAAATGTCTTCACTAAATAAATCTCAAAGAACCGATCGTGCCAAATCATTACTTGCTAAAGTTGGCCTTTCAGAACACCTAGACAAACATCCTAGTCAATTATCTGGTGGTCAAAAGCAACGTGTCGCAATTGCTCGTGCTTTGGCTAATGATCCTGAGATCATCATTGCTGATGAACCAACTGGAGCCTTAGATTCCGAAAACACTGAAGAAGTTTTGAAGATTTTAGACGATATCGCCAAGGAAGGCAAGTTAGTTATCGCCGTTACCCATTCCCAAATAGTAGCCGACTACGGTACCAGAGTCGTTCATTTACAAGATGGTAAAATTGATTCTGATAAAAAACTGCGTGATTCCTATCCTATCCCCAATGAAACATCTACTGACAAGAAAATTACCCATTTAAGCTTTGGTGATACTTTCCGATTAGCATGGGAACATATGCGTTATACCAAAGGTCGTAATATTTTAATTATTATCGGTGCCGCAATTGGTATTTTCTCAGTTATCTTCATGCTTGGACTAGGCTCAGGTATTACCAATTACATTAATGGTGAAATGACCAAGCAAGTTAACCCCAATGCTATCCAAGTAACTAAGACCGTTTCTCGAGACAATACCGATCCTAATAGTATTAATATGAGCAATTCAGACGTTAATACTTTCAAAAGAATCAAAAACGTCAAAAAAGTTGAAAAAGCTTATTTTGCACAATCTCCAAAAGTTAACTACGATAATAAGAATGTTTCCGTTCAATTCTTCCAAACTTGGAATGCAACTGAAAAACCGGACGATATCACTAAGGGTAAGAAACCAGGTAGTAATCAAATTATCCTTCTAAAATCGGATGCACAAAAACTAGATAAAAAGAATTACAAAAACATGGTTGGTAAAACCGTTAAGATGTACGTCACAAGTATGGATGCAAACAACCAACCTACTCAAATAACTATGAATCTAAAAGTATCAGGTATCATAAAATCTGGATCTTCAGTTGTTACCTATAACACCTTGGAATCAGCTGCTAAAGATGCCAATGTAACTATCAAACCAAACTTTGTTACATTATCAGTTAATAACACATTGAATGTTAAGGGCGTTCAGGAAAAAGTTAAGTCTTACAAGACAACAATCGATAATAAAAAACAAAACAAATACACTATTACTGGTGTAGGTGCCATCATCGATTCATTGAATACTTATTTGAGACTAGCTTTTGATGTCCTAGCTGCAATTGCAGGTATTTCTTTAATCGTTTCAGCTATCATGATCATTGTTGTTCTATACATCAGTGTCTCAGAACGTACTCAAGAAATTGGTATTTTACGTGCTATTGGTGCCAGAAAGAAAGATATTAGAAATATGTTCATCTCTGAATCTTTCTTAATTGGGTTATTATCAGGTGTCTTTGCTTCAATAATCGCTTGGTTAGTACAAATGGGAACCAATTCAATTGCTCAAAGTGCTTTTAAAGCAACCATAGTATCAATTTCACCAGGTAACTTTATCTTTGGTATTGTTATCAGTATCGTTATTAGTTTACTTGCTGCCTTAGCCCCATCAAGACGTGCCGCTAAACTAGATCCTCGTGATTCACTAACAGATGAATAACAATAAAAATAATCTAGTGACTATTAAAAATAGTTGCTAGATTATTTTTTAATTCTCGTTTAATTTCAGTTAACATATAAATATTTGCCAACTCCCCAACAAACTAAACACTATTTTTAAGCAAATCTCTAATTTCTTTTGTATAATTAAGTTTCGGATATATACAACATGTGACATTTCTGTGAACTTTCACTGAATGTCTTCCTATAGAATAGGTTGTCTTGTATACTTATTTTGTCAACATAATGGAGGAATGCGAATAATGTTTTGTCCAAATTGTGGCCATAAAGTTGAAGCAGATCAGAAATTTTGTGATAACTGCGGCTGGGCCCTTAAAAAGAAAAGCAACAGTGATTCAACTGAAACAAAAGATGATGATACAATCCGTTCATTGTCAGATATCGAAAATGAATTAAATGAGGAAGATTCTTCCCCAAAAATAAAAACCGAACAAAAGCCAGTTCAACAAGCACCTGCTCAACAACAAGAGTATGGTTCTTTTGATCATCCCCGTGAACAAAAAAAATACGAGACACAAAAATCAGTTCAGCCTAATCCCGAACCAGAGATGAAAACTTACAGTGGATCGAACCGTTCTTCATTTAGTAAATCAGAAACTATTCCTGATGAACCATTGGATGATAAGACTCAAATTTACAGTAAAAATGATTTCAATCCGATCTCTCAAAAGCCCTACAAAAAAAAGCAAGATGATTCCTACAAGGCCCCCTTTGAGGACTCAATAAAGGAACCATTGCGTAATCCTTTTGAACCTACTGAGAGTGAAAAACGTGCTGCTGAGGCTAAGAAAAAGGCTGAGGAGACCGATCCAAATGACGGATTTATTCATAATATGCTCAAATTTGCTAAAAATAATGTTTATGTTAGTATCTTTGCCGTTATTATTACAGCGATTCTTCTAGTCGTAAAAAGAAATTATGGTTATATTGCTTTAGCAATCATTATCATCTTATGGTTCTTACTTTCTCAATTGCGTCATGGAAATGAGCTTGGTGCTAACAAAGCCTTAAAGAAAGAAACATCTTTAAAGAAACGTGACGAATCTGATGAAACGGGTGACAACTACACTGCTAAGCCTCAATCTCAAAAGAACCACAAGAAGGAAAAATATCAAACAGCAGCCGACAGATTAAGACCTAATCAAAAAACAACTACCCAAAAAATAATTATTGTTTCTTCAATTATTGGCTTTATAGCCTCAATTACTGGGCCATTTTTAGATACCCTTTCTTTATCTAGTACTATCGCCAACGCTGCCAACTATACTGCTAGTTCATTAGGGTCTCAGCCAACTTGGATTACCAATGGCTTCTCAGCAATTAGATTGATTTGTTTCTTATCACCAGTCATTGCATTAATTGCTGCCTGCTTTAGATCTCGTGGTAGTATTCGTTTGGTAAGAATCTTCACTTTATTACCAACTGTACTCTATGCTGCCCTCTATGCCGTCTTGTACGCTGGAGTGGTAAATTCCTCATCAATTACTGGTCAAGTAGCTGTAACAACAAGTGGTTCTTTTGGAACTAGTTTCTACGTCCTATTAATCACATCAATTGTTTCACTAGTTATGGCATATGCTTTACGCCCAAGAATTAAATAGACCTTTTAGGTCTATTTTTTTATAATTAAATTTATTTTTACACAATATTCAGAAATTTTTTTTCAAGAATTTGCTTTATTATTTCCTGAAATTTAGATATACTTCTATTGGTATAGACAACTAGGGGGATATTGTGAATCTTATAAAGATAATTAAAATGATAATTGTCATATCAATTATTTCTATAACTTTTTGTAGTTTATTTCTTATCAACCAATCAAAAACTATTTTTGGTGAATCACAGATTGATCCTATTCAGAAATATGAACCCAGTTCTAGCCCTAAACGTGGTCTGGGAATGTGGTTAACCAGTGGTTATAATTTACAGCCAAAACCTCGTTATTTTGTAACTTTAGGAAATACTGTAAAAATAAAGGCTGATACCGTCAGGGGGATTTTAGAAAAGGCAGCCGACCCGTTTGCCTATCCCCGTTACTCTTGGTATAAAAGTAATGATGGGATTGTATGGTCCAGAGTCTCCTCACGACCGGCCACAAGACCTACTTTAAAAGTCCAGGCAGATACAATTGGAAAAAGTTGGTATCAATTATCTACAGATTATATTGGCGTTTTTCCCTTTTCTGATTTATATTCCAATGTTGCAGAACTAAACACGACTCACGCTACCATTCCAGCAACATCCTTAAACGTCCGAACCGATGAAAATTATCTATTTAATATCAATAATGATCTTGCCACCAGCTCAGCATACGCATTTGCTGACCTAGAACCGGCCGATTCCACCGAATCGAATAACGTTAATTGGGATACATCAGATCATAGTTTGGCCACTATTGATGAAAATGGATTAATAACTGCCAATACCAAAGGTAGATCGGGTATTGTTGAAATTATTGGCTTTATCAAACGTTCAAATGAATCTGATATCATCGATTTTAAAAAGATTCGAATTGGTGGTGGTTTAGACGATCAAACTGTTTATGCTGGACAGTCAGCAACATTTGAATTACAAAGTGATTACGGCGAATCTAGAGATGTATCAAGTAATATTTCTGTGGTTTGGTATCAAAAGAACCCTTCAGGAAAAGATAAAATAGTAAAGAAAGAGACCAATCCAGAAAATTCAATCTCATTTACAAAAGATACATCCAGTACAAAAGAAAACGGCAGCCAATATTACGCTACTATAACGGTTACAAATAACAATAAAACTAAAAGCTTTACAACCAACACAGCAACTTTGAATGTTCTTCCTTCAAATATACCAAATGTGAATATTACATCTGAATTAGAAAATTCTACTTTCCAAGACAAATTGAACTCAACAACTGAATTAAACAACGTAGCCTCTAAAGATAATATTATTTATTCATTTAATTTAAATAATGATAGTGGTAAATTGATTCACAATTCTTCACTAGTGTTGCCACTATATGTTCAAACTGATATAAATTCTATAGAAATTGATAATAAAAAAATTGATCCTAAAGACTATTCTTTAATAGATTCTTCAAACCACCAAAAAGAGCTAACTATAAATATAAACGATCTGCCATCATTAACATCAAAAAAAATAAAAATATTCACTACAGTTAAAGAAATAACCGATGGATATTCCTTTTCAAATAATGTGCACTATATTGGTTACGATGACGAACAAAATAAGTATAAAAACGACGGTTCTAATTTTAAAATTAATTATATAAATGGAAAATTAAGTGCTAGTTTCAATGATATTACCTTTCAATCAATCCATATCTTCGATCATGATAAATTAAAATATCGTCATAACAATTCAGAGATGATTATATTCAACGATCAAAGAAGGATTAAAAAGCCTCTAAAAATTTATCTTGAACAGGATCATCCCTTTATCCATGAATCTCATATTCTAAATGTTGATATGAGGTTCTACCAATATGGTTCATTCCTTAATACATTAAACAATAAAATTCTTATCATCGAATCCAAAATCGATGAAAAACTAAATTCTCTTAAGTGGAACCACGATGAAGGTTTACTTTTATATGTTAACAACTCAAATCATATTGCTGGAAATTACTCATCTAAACTAAATTGGTATATTGAAGATTCCTTATAATCCAATTATACAAACGGTATTATGACTATCACTTTTGTTGGCTTAAACCCCAAAATGTTTATACTTATGTGCAAGAAGAGAGGAAACAAATTAAAGTAGTTCTTTTCTTCGAAGTCTCACATTGTGAGCTCTCAATTACCAAAGTATCACCGATTAAAAAAATCGTAATGGCGGTAATTGTATGAATGGGATAAGTTCGAAAATATGGGTTGAATCGAGATGATGCAAGATCAGAAATAATTTTAGATTTTGCCAGATCGATCAATGTTAATTTATAAATATCGTATTTGGAGTAAGTTATTATTTTTCATAATGAATCCTCCTAAAACGCAAATTCGTCTAGACAAAAAGGCCCCGGGATGATCAAGTCTATAAAGACAATCCCGAGGTCATTTTGTTTTTATTCTTCTAAGAATTTCATTCTATCAGCAATATTAGTAATTACTCCATCAACGCCCCAACTCAAGAGTTCTTGAGCTCGATTAATGTCATCGACCGTCCAAACGTTTATTTCGTAACCGTAATCTTTCATTCTTTTTACTTTATTTTCAGTCAAACCAACACTATCAGGATGAACTATCTTGGCATGGCAAGCTTGCATAACCAAATTCCAATCATCTCCTAAAGTACTTTTACTGAATAACACCGCATACTTGAGATTTGGTTTTAATTTATACATCTTTTCCAGCATGATCGGATTAAAACTTGAAATAATTAATTCAACATGTTCATCCAATCTATCAAGTGCCTTTGAGAATTTCTCAACCAATTTATCGGCTAAATGGTTAGCATTGTCCCCCACAACACCTTTTAATTCAATATTAGCGTTAATCTTATGGATATTAAGGAAATCAATCAATTGATCTAGGGTAGGTACTTTTTCACCACGAAACCTTTCAGCAAACCAAAAACCGGCATCGGCATTTGACACTTCAGAACTATTAACGGTTTCAATTGAACCAGTTTGATTGGTAGTTCTATCTAATTTGTCGTCATGAATCACAAAAACTTCTTCATCCTTAGTGATACTCAGATCTGTTTCGATCCAATTAACCTCATGATTTACAACAACATTAAATGATGCCATTGTATTCTCTGGTGCTAAGGTTGGTATTCCTCTATGAGCAATAATTTTTTTATCCATGATAATCCTCCAATGATTAGAGTATACAACATTCACAAGAGTTAAAAAAACCGAGAGATACATTCGTATTCTCGGTTTTTATTTTCTAGTTATTAGTATAAGTTATGCTTGGTAGCGTGAAACACCATCTAAGTATGTTTCTGATAATGTCATATCATCATCAAGTACGATAAAGTCAGCATCACGACCATCTGCAATAATCCCACATTTATCGGCAATCTTTGAACTCTTAGCTGCTGTATAGCTGGCCATTTCAACAGCTTCTTCATCCGTAGCAATATTCCAGTCAACTACGTTCTTGATAGCATCTTTAAGAAGTAAAATTGAACCTGCCAAGTTGTGTGTTTCGTCTTTTAATCTAGCTGTTCCATTTTCAACAACAACTGGTAATTCACCAAGTACGTAATCACCATTTGGCATAAGTCCCGCACGCATACAATCAGTAATCAAAGCAACGTGTTCGGCACCTTTCTTTTCGATAACGATTCTAGCGGCAAATGGATTAACATGATGACCATCACAGATCAATTCATCATTAACTAAGTGCATTGAAAGTGCAGCACCAACCATACCAGGTAGACGGTGATTTAAACCACTCATACCATTGTATGTATGTGTAAATCCAGTAGCACCAGCTTCGACACAGGCCTTAGCTTGTTCAAAAGTGGCGTCACTGTGACCAAGGTAAACAGCAACTTTATCCGATGCAACTGCCTTAGTAAATTCAGGAGCACCTTTTCTTTCAGGAGCAATAGAAATTTTCTTGATCATACCATGAGCTGCTTCTTGCCAATCTGCAAATTCTTCAGCATCAGGGTCACGCATATACTTAGGATTTTGAGCACCTTTATGTTTTTCAGTATAGAAAGGACCTTCAAAGTGAATACCTTGAATCTTGGCACCAGTGGCCTTCTTATAATTATCACCAATTGTGGCACAAATATGTCTTAATTGTTCATGTGAGGCTGTCAAAGTTGTTGGTAGCCATGATGTTACACCGGCCTTTAATAGTCCTTCTGACATTTCGTTCAACTTGCCAAAGTCGTCATCCATTACGTCATGACCGACTAAACCATGAATATGTGTGTCAACAAGACCAGGAGCAATAAACTTATCTGAATAATCGACAATTTTACCTGCTGGTTTTTCTTCGTCAGCGTAAATAAATTTACCAAACTTACCGTCATCAGTAACTTCTAGATAGCCACCATTTTCAGTTGTATTTTTCAAAAAGAATTTTTTAGCATGAATATAATATGACATTTTATAGTCCCCTTACTAATTTTAACGTTTTCATTATACCATTGTTTAATGGTCTATACCAAGATCGAAACAAAAAAAGAATACTGAAGTACAGTATCCTTTTTATACTAACCCATTCTCATTAGATAAACTTCCGACGAAATCGTTGTCTCTATGCTTGGTAACGTGAAACACCGTCTAAGTATGTTTCTGATAATGTCATATCATCATCAAGTACGATAAAGTCAGCATCACGACCATTTGCAATAATCCCACATTTATCGGCAATCTTTGAACTCTTGGCTGCTGTATAGCTGGCCATTTCAACAGCTTCTTCATCCGTAGCAATATTCCAGTCAACTACGTTCTTAATAGCTTCATTAAGCATCAAAATTGAACCGGCCAAACTATGTGGAGCCTCTTTTAACTTAGCCGTACCATTGGCAACAACAACAGGTAATTCACCCAATACATAGTCACCATCTGGCATAAGCCCTGCACGCATACAGTCAGTGATCAAGGCAACATGTTCGGCACCCTTCTTTTCAATAACGATTCTAGCAGCAAATGGATTAACATGGTGACCATCACAGATCAACTCATCATCAACTAAATGCATTGAAAGTGCAGCGCCAACCATACCAGGTAATCTATGGTTCAAACCGCTCATACCATTATATGTATGTGTAAATCCAGTAGCACCAGCCTCAACACATGCCTTAGCCTGTTCAAATGTGGCATCACTGTGACCAAGATAAACAGCAACTTTATCTGATGCAACTGCCTTTACAAATTCTGGAGCACCTTTTCTTTCAGGGGCAATAGAAATTTTCTTGATCATACCGTGAGCTGCTTCTTGCCAATCTGCAAATTCTTCAGCATCAGGATCTCTGAAATACTTAGGGTTTTGAGCACCTTTATGTTTTTCAGTATAGAAAGGTCCCTCAAAGTGAATACCTTGAACCTTGGCACCAGTAATTTTCTTATAATTATCACCAATTGTGGCACAAATGCTTAATAATTGATCATGTGAAGCTGTCAAAGTCGTTGGTAACCATGATGTTACGCCGGCCTTTAATAGTCCTTCTGACATTTCGTTCAACTTGTCAAAATCGTCATCCATAACATCATGACCAACTAGTCCATGAATATGTGTATCAACAAGTCCCGGTGCAATAAATTTATCTGAGTAATCAACGATTTTTCCTTCTGGTTTAGGTTCATCAGCTGTGATAAACTTTCCAAATTTTCCATCATCGGTAACTTCTAGATAACCACCATTTTCAGTTGTATTTTTTAAAAAGAACTTCTTTGCTTGAATATAATATGACATTCCTAATTCTCCTTTTTCTCAATAAAAGGCTGAAACAAATTAATGTTCCAACCTCAAAGATTTCTATTCGTAATCGTGGATTGTTACACCTTTAACAACACGATTTACAGTACCGCTAGCTGATGGTGTATCAGGTGTGTTATTTACCTTGATTGAGTTCATCAAAGCAAATGTTTGAGCAAAGACTACATCTGGCAATGCTTGATACAATTCTGGAAGGTCTTTGTCTCCAGCCTTGATAAAGAAGTTATCGCCTGAGAAGTCGTTGTCATCTGATGTACCAACACCAACAACCTTTTCACAAATTTCATCACCTTTGATTTCTTCCAAAATATCTACATCATATTGACGTGTATATTTGTCATTACTTAGGAAGTCAAAGACAACCGTCTTACTATTAACATATGACTTTGGACCATGACGGAATCCCATTGATGAATCAAAGATTGTTGTCAATGCTCCAGCTGTTAACTCAAGTACCTTTAACTGGGCTTCACGAGTTAATCCTGATAATGAACCACTACCAAGATATGTGATACGGTCATAATCAAGGTTCGCATAAGCTTGAATTTCATCTTCACGACTAATGACCTCTTGACCCATCTTGATCATTGTATCAACCCAACTAGCTTTTTTGTCCTCTGCATTTGTATCAAAAATCAAGGCAGCTGTAAGTGTCATACAAGAGAAGCTTCCGGTCATGGCGAATCCCTTATCGTTTGAAAGGGCTGGTTGAAGAAGTAATAAGTTTCCATCTTCATTTTCAGCCTTCTTTGCAAGATGACCTTCAGGAGCACATGTAATTGTAATTTGATACAAATTTTTAACTAACTTTTCAGCTAATTCAACTGTAGCAACACTTTCTGGAGAGTTACCACTTCTAGCGAATGATACCAGGATAGTTGGATCTTCACTTCTTAGATTATCCAATGGAGCAGAAACAATATCTGTTGTGGGAATGCTTTCAAAAACGAATTTTGAAGTATCGCCAACACGGTTTAAATATGGTCTAAGCGTATCCCCTACATAAGCCGATGTTCCAGCACCTGTAAAAATAACCCTAATCTTTTGATCTGGATATGCTGAGGTTACTTTGCCAAGAAAACTATCAATTTCTGATTTCTTGCTTGTGTAGTTTTGGAAAGCCTCTTTCCATAAGTCTGGTTGTTGTTGAATTTCACGAGTCGTGATTTTAGCACCCATTTTTTCTAGTTCTTGATCTGTTTTAGTAAACATGATATTGAATCCCTTCTCTATTTATTTTCTAGTCTAAGAATTGAATGTGAATAACTGCTAATTCCTTAACAGTGAAGTCAACGTGGTAGATTCCCTTCGAATCTAGAGTCACATCTAAGACTTCATTTTGTATTTGATTGTCTGCGTCACGATATGTAACAGAAACTTTCCTAACGCTGCGATCTTTCAAGAAGAAATTAATCCCGTCAACATCATCAATGGACCAATTAGAAACAATCATTTCTGACTGATCTTCATCAATAACCATCTTGCAATTGTACATGTTGACTAAATGTGGAGTACTTAACTGTTCTTCAAAGAATTGCTTAATATCTCCTTCACGAATATCCGTGTATTGAGCTTGCCAGCCATATTTGGCCGAATCCATCATTGGTAAAATATAGAACTTGTCGCTACTTGTTGTGACTGGTCCCAATTTATTTTCCAAACGATCGTATGCTGAAGAGTGAACTCTAACAGGAGATTTATAATTAATTTTTACGTAGTCGCCAGTGTGAGTTAACATGGTCAATCTTGGATTGTTGATACCTGAAATAGATTCACCATCAAACTGTTCAAACGATTGCTGTCCTGAGCGATTCTTCAAGACTTCAATGTCTGTTACATTGATCAATTTCAATAGATGACGATTATTCAAAATAACTATTGCATCCCCGTCTAATAAAACAAAGTTGCGAGTTAATAATTGATTGATCTGTTCATCTGACAAAGTATTCAAGAAATTACCTGTAATCGCTATACACTTATTTTTGATTTCCTGACCAATATAATTAAGTGGTTTTGTTGCAATACCCATAACGGATAACAATTCTAACCATTGTGTTTGCGAGGCCATCAAGCCTTCTAGAGTACCTTCTGAATCTATCTTTGTTCTAGCAACATCTTGATTCATTGGCACAATCACACCACCACGATGTTCAATATCAATGCCATTCTCATTCAAGAAATCCAAGAATTCCTTATCATGGTTTAGCAGGTCATCGTAATGATAAGTTTCATTGATACCATCGCCCATCATACTGAACATATTGAGGAGTACTCCGTTAGCATGAACCAAACTGGTTGTATCTAATTGAAATTGAGTAAACTTATTTGATTTAGCATATGGTGAATACAAAAAGCTTTCCATTTCTGGATAAATTTTATGATTTTCACCGATCTCAGTTCTTGTCGCAACTGTATATTTCTCAAAATCACGAGCATATTGTTGAGGACTGACTTCATTATATGCAGGCAGGTGCGGGCGTGATACAGCTGGAGTATCTTCTCCACTTAATTCATCTAACAGTTTTTGCCAATCACGTCCTTCAAGTGCATGTACTTCTGGCCATGAACTCATTAGGCCTAAAGTCGTTGTCGGAGAAACTGCATGAACTTTTTGTTCGATCATATGCGCTACATGTAAAATCTCAGCACGTGCGACTTTTAAATATGTATTACGATATTTATTTTCTCCACCTGTGAACATCTTAGAAACGAAATCCTCAAGAGACAAATCAGTTCCTAATATCTCGTTATATTGTTTCATGTGATCTTCGCAGAAACAGCCTAACTTGAACGGAGCATTCTTATAATGTCTGAAATCGTCTTCTAACCAAAGTTCATTGGGACGAATACTTGCCCAAACTGCATAGATATCACTAACATAATCAGCCCAACCAGCATATCCGGGACAAGCCATTGAAATACTTTTAACACCTTGGTAGCTAACCATTGGCTTAATATCAAGTTCTGGTTTGATATGAATACCACGATCAGAATGATTCATGGTTGTCCAGGGGTTCAAACTAACTGTAATACCAAGTTCTTTTAACGGTTGACTAATTAAATCAACATTTTTGATCAGTTCTTTTGCTTTATCTAGAGTTACATGTGCATCTGATAATTCCTCTTGATTGAGAAAAAAGGCAACATCTGAAATGTGAGCTTTTTTAACAAAATCAAGCAATCGTTTTTTCTTATCAGCATCATAGATATTCTCATCAATCGCTAATCTTAATGTATAACGATACGGATTATTCATCCTCTTCATCGTCCTCATCAGAGTCAGCGTTTAAGAAAGCATTAACATCAACAATGCCATCTTTAGCTTCTTTCATAAGATCTGTGACTTTGATATCTGAGCCAATAAATTTTTGATTAGCGTAATTAATAACCATTGGTAAATTCAAACCAGAAATAACTTGCATTTCAGGATAAGTTTGTGTCAAATTAACAGCGACGTTGCCTGGTGTTCCACCAAGTAAATCAACGATTAAGAAAACAGGTTCCTTACCATAATATTTTTTAATTTCTGCTTCAGCCTTTGCTTTTAAATCTTCAGGACCATCTGATTTTTGTAGTCCAAGCGCTACTGTTTCAGGTAATTCACCAATAATCAATTCTGCTGATTTTAAAGTTTCAATTGCCATGTTGCCATGACTCATCAAGATTAATGCCATAATTTAAATCCTCCTAGATTTTACCAAGTACACCGATTGCTGATAGAGCAATGGCGAAGATGATAACGATAAAGATAACTTTTGTTGATGTCATACCCTTCTTACCTAATAACCAGTAAACAAGACCTACGACACAGGCTGGAACAAGCTTTGGAAGAATCATATCAATGTTACTTTGAACACTCAATGTAACCTTGCCTAAATGAGCAACATATGGAACTTGAATATTGATCATACTTGCGATCAAAGCACCAACGATGAAGACACCAAGCAATGTAGCAGCATCTGTTAAAGCATTTAATTGTCCTTGCATTTCAGTAACAAGTTTTGTACCCGTCTTATAAGCAAAGTGCAATTGTTTCCAACGGAAAACCATAATAGCAACGTTTACTGCTAGCCATAGGAATAATCCAACTGGATTACCTTGTGCAGCCATTGTTGCTGCAATAGCTCCCATAATAGTTGGTACTAAAGAGGCAAACAATGAATCACCGATGGCAGCAAATGGTCCCATAAGACCTGTCTTAATACCGGCTACAGTGTCTAGTGAATCAACACCTTCTTTACCTTCAACGGCAAGATCAATACCTGTAATAATTGTGTTAAAGAAATTACTTGTGTTGAAGAATTGGTTATGAGTCTTCATAGCTTCTTTTAGTTCTGGAGTACCATCACCATAGATTTTTCTTAGTTGTGGCAAGATTGTATATAGATAACCTGAACCTTGCATTCTTTCATAATTCCAACCCATTTGGAATCCAAACAAACTACGTCTGTTAATTTGTTTGTAATCTTGTTTAGTTAGTTCATATTCATTATTCTTCTTCATCACCGTCTACCTCCCCATTAGCGTCTTCAATTTCATCGTCTTCATCTTCATCTTCGTCTTCAGAACCACTGTTTTTGGGACCAGCAGCTGGAGTAGCAGTTAATTTAGCCATCGACTTTTTATATTCAAGAAGGGCAAACGCACCACCAATTAAGGCAATAGCTAACATTGGAAGGGCATTAAATGTTGTAGTAAAGGCTTTACTTGCGGCACCTAAGCCTGTACCAAGTGCTTGGATATTTGTAAATACTGTTGATAATAAAGCTGTAATTGTGAATCCAAGAATCAAGTAAGCAAAGTGTTTTTTAACTGGTAGATAGTGAAGCAAAATGGCAAAACCAACGGCTGGTAATGTTGCACCGGCTGTTTGTAAACCTGTGTTCAACCATTGTAGGTCTCCATTTAGATATGTAACCATTGTCTTAACAACACCTTGACCTAGAGCCAAAGCTAGGAACACTGGAATACCACGTGATAGACACCATGGCAAAGCACCCATTACAGTATGTCTTTCAATACCCTTATAGTTGAAATTTTCAATATCTTTATCAACTTGGTGCTGGAAATATGTGTTAGTGAATCTAGCAAGAATATCAAACGATGTTAATAGTGCAGCAACTGGAACACCGATAGCAGCGATAGCTGTAGCAGCTTTCATACCAGTACCAATTGAAAAGGCCGTAGCCAAAACAGTACCTGAGTTAGCATCGATCTTTGAAGCACCACCGAAAGTACCAACACCTAGAACTGTCAATTGAAGAGCAGCACCAATGATAAGTCCAGTTTTCATGTCACCCATGATTAAACCAGAAATCATTCCGGCCCAGACGGGTTGACTCAATGATGAATTCATTTGCAATTCATCATAGATGTTATACATAGAATATGCCGTTAAAAGCAATATTTGAACAATTGTAAAACTCATAGTTCATTCCCCCGAATTAATTTCTATTTTTTGTAATCTTTCAAAATACCAGCAAAGTCTTTGATAGGGTCACTTGGAACCATTTGTGCAGTGATGTTAATACCTGCATCCATTAATTTATGGAAAGCATCGTAGTCATCATCTGTAACGTTGATTGATTGTGTCAAATGTTGTGTATTGTCTTTTTGTGACATATTACCAACATTGATAGTATCGAATTTAACGCCTTCTTCAACCATTCCTACAAGTGTTTCTGGCTTTTTAACAACAAGAAATACTTTTTGTGAGTCATATTTGCCGGCCAAGATATTTGCTGAGGATTTCTTTGTACCTAAAATACTTAGGTTAACCCCAGCTGGTTTAGCTAATTTAAGGGCAGTCTTTTGAATATCACTCTTTATAATTTCGTTATCAACTACCATAATTCTTGATGCTTGTAATTTAGTTGTCCATAAATTAGCAACCTGTCCATGAATTAATCTTTCATCAATTCTTACTGCAATAATACCCATATCTCTTTACCTCCAAATATTAATTACTCTTCCTTAGGATTTATTACTGATATCGTGTCGAATGTGATAAGCAAATTGATCACTTCTCGCAACACTCAAAGTAAACTCAATTATTTGATTATGTGGATTATACGTTTGTCTTCTTAGATTCAAGCAAGGTGCGCCTTCTTTGATATCCAAATATTTACTGTCATTGGCACTAATAATACCGGCAAGAAAATATTCATCAGCATAGTACACTTGTTCATTGAACTCTTCTGAAAAAATCGAGTATAACGATTTATTACTCAACATCGATTCAGTCATCAAACTAAAATGTTCAGCCGGTAAGTAAGTTCGCTCCAGCATAACAGGAATACCATCAGCATAACGGAGCCTCTTTAGCTTAATGATTTGACTGCCCACCTCAGTTTCCAAGTTCTTAGCGAAATAAGCATTGGCCTCCTTTCGTTCAAAACTAAGAATTTTGGTTTGTGGTTTTTTCCCCAGCGAAATCATCTGCTTGTTAAAACTATAACTACTATTCAAATCGCTATTCAGATCAACTCTATTAACAAAAGTTCCTTTACCGTGCACCCGACGAATCATCCCAGTAACCTCAAGCTCCATTAAAGCTGCTCTCACAGTGGTACGAGATAATTCATACTTTTCAGCTATTTCCCTCTCAGAGGGTAATTTGGCATTGGCTGGTAAAGTTTGAATATAATTAGTCAGCAAGTTGATTAACTGTTCTTGAAGAGTAATTTTCATACGAATCGAATCCTTTCTGGTATCAACCACAAGACCATTGTATACGGTTACAGATAATAAGACAACAACCGGAATAGACCTTTCGTATGGTGGTTTATTTTAATAAATCAATGATATCAACCCTTTTGTTGAAGCTAAATTTAAGTGGTACTTTTTTCAATACCATCTGCAAAAGATACCAGTTAGATAATTGGTCTTACCAATTTTCATATGTGTATCCCTTTTTCATAAATGGTATTTCAATTAGATTCATCGTTGATATGACAGCAAATAAAAGAGAGCATAACGACATCGTTACGCTCTCTTTTTGTTATTTTTAATATAGATTATCTGGCTTACAAATTTTCTTTGCTGAAAAATTGAAATTATTGTGTTTTAAAAATATATTTCTAATAGAAAAACAATACTCTACATATAGGAAGAAAAAACTATACAACCAATTAAACATTCAATTCAGTGGGTAATTTACTCTTAATATAATCGGCTGAATATTGCAACTTATCCAATTCATCTTGTGGCAAATCCAAATGAATCTGTTTCTCAATTCCGTTCCGGCCAATAATAGCTGGATATGACAGATAAACTCCATATTCCTCACGGTAATTAGAAACAGGCAATTCAATATAAGCATCGTTCAAAATTGCCATGGTCAATCTGACCGCAGCGGTAGAAATACCGTAATTAGTATATTTCTTACCGCTAAAGACTGTAAATCCACCCATCCTGATATCTTCATTTAATTTATCTAAATCTAGTCCATCTTTTTGAGCTAAATCAGCGATAGAACGATCCAGAACTTTAACTGTTGACCAAGCTGTAAATTGTGAATTTCCATGTTCACCCAGATTGTATCCTTGAACCGATCGAGGATCAACGTTCAATGCTGCTCCAACAGCTCGTTTCATTCTTGCCGAATCCAATAAAGTGCCAGTTCCCAAAACATGCTTCTTAGGTAAACCGGTAACTTTTTGATAAATGGAAACCATCACGTCATTAGGATTACTGATAACAACTATCTTTCCATCAAATTTAGTTTGTTTAATATTCTCAGCTACATTTTCTACAGCCTTGCTTGTAAAATCTAGTTCTGCAAAACGGTCAGGTTTAACACGATCTTGTAATTTGATATTACCTACAGCTGAAATAATCACATCAGTATCATCTAATTGTGAGTAATCATTGACAAAAATATTTGTATGATATGCCAAATTAGCCATTGCATCTTCAAAGTCTAAGGCATCAGCTTTTACTTTCTTCTCATTAATATCAATCAAAACCAAATCATCTACAAATCCATTAGAAACTATATAATGAGCACATGCCGCCCCAACATTACCCATTCCAATTATTGCTACTTTTCTTGTCATATAAATTACCCCTCAATTCAAATAAGTTGTAGTTGCCATTATACTCTAATTTTATTAAAAGATAACTAATATTATGAAATAGACATTAATTAACTCATATCTGTATAATTTAAGAAAATATTCTTCCACTATTGGGGTCGGTTTATAGCTTTGCAATTGCTTACTGGATAATAAAAAAAGCTAACCACAAGGGTTAGCTATACACAAAATCTATTCGACTTATGATTGAAACTGTAGAACAGCACTCCTGCAGTCTCTTTTCAACTTTTAGTTATTCAAATTCTTTTTAATATAATCAGCTGAATATTGTAATTTATCCAATTCATCTTGTGGCAAATCTAATTGCAATTGTTTAATAATTCCGGCACGTCCGACGATTGCTGGATATGATAGATAAACCCCATACTCTTCACGATAATTAGAAACTGGTAACTCAATCTTTGCATCATTTAAAATTGCCAATGACAATCGGACGGCGGCAGTTGAAATACCGTAATTAGTGTAACCTTTACCGTCAAAGACCGTAAAGCCTCCCATTCGGACATCTTCATTGATTTGATCCAAGTCTAGCCCTGATTTTTCAGCTAACTTAGCAACTGGTTGATCCATAACCTTAACGGTTGACCAAGCTGTAAATTGTGAATTTCCATGTTCACCCAAATTGTAACCTGCAACTGAACGTGGATCTACGTCAAAAGCTTTTCCAACGGCTCGTTTCATTCTTGCTGAATCAAGTAATGTACCAGTACCAATCACTCGTTCTTTAGGAAATCCAAGTACTTGTTGATACATTGAGGTCATAACATCATTAGGGTTACTGATAACTACCATAATGCCGTTGAATTTAGTTTGTTTAATTTTTTCAGCAACCTCTTTTACAGCATCTCCAGTAGGTTTTAATTCACCAAAGCGATTAGGATGATCGCCACCAATTAAATTAATATGTCCAACCGATGAAATAATAACGTCAGCATCATCTAATTGAGAGTAATCATTCACAAAAATATTAGTATGATATGGCAAATTAGCCATCGCATCTTCAAAATCTAAAGCATCAGCTTTTACTTTCTTTTCGTTCTGATCGATCAAAACTAAATCATCGACAAATCCACTAGCAACAATATAATGCGCACAAGCAGCACCAACGTTACCCATTCCGATAATTCCCATTTTTCTAGTCATAAAAATATGCCTCACAATCAAATATTTTATAAGCTCTACTAACATCATACCTTATATTCACCATTAGGAATAAGGATATAAGGTTTTACTTTTTAGGAATTGGGTTGAAACATAAATTTAAAATAAGGTCATCTAGTAACCAAAGTACGATTACTAGATGACCTTATTTTAATGTTCACAAGCTAAGTATATTTCTTCTTGTTCTAATTTTATTTTTTATTTTCGTAATAAGTAACTTTGCTCTTAATGATTCTTTT
>NZ_NIPR01000012.1 GCF_002872255.1 Companilactobacillus nuruki | reverse complement strand
GGTTATTAGGTGCTTACGATAATTAGATAAAAAAATAGAAAGTCATAAAATAATGACTTCCTATTAATAATTAAATAAATTTAAAATATGCAATTATTTATAACAGCTATTATTCGTTACTAAGATTCATGATTCTTACAAAAATGTCTGCATATTCTTCCCGTTTTTTATCATTAAGCAGGTGAAATTCTCTAACGAATTGATTACTTTTGTCATCCATCTCGCTAGATTCAAACACATCGCCGAGTTTTAAGTCGAGAACATCTAGGATACTTTCTAATCTGGAAATAGAAATATCATCCCTATTTCCTCGTTCCAATCGTGATATTAAATCAACGGAAACATTAGCTTGAGTAGCTAATTGTTCAATTGTTAATCCCATTTCCGTTCGTTTACTCCTTAAAAATCCAAAGCGTTTGGTCATAGTTCCTCCACCTCTTAAATAATAAAATATTTTGAATAAAGCAAACATTGCATAGCTATAATCAATTATATTTTCGAATAATCTTGCTAAAAACCTGTACTAAGATTATTATTAGTGGGTACGTTGATTATTTAAAATAAGTACTCAAGCATACATTTGCTAATATTATTCTTTTGATTGTAACCCTCAAATATATATACACATGCACTCCTTATAAAATCCTCACCCTAGGGTAGGATCAATCAGTTAAACGAAATATCGCAATTGATAGAATAATTATGTATGGATCAATATATCTGTATGCACTCACTTAATCTGGTAGTTTTGTGAATGCGACTAGTTGCTTCCCCAACTAAAACGTTTGTCATATTGATCAATTGAATATCTGTTAAATTATCAACGTACTGACTACGTTGATACGTAGTCTTTTTTTATGTAATAAAATAAGGGGATATTAAAAATGAATAAAAATAAAGTATTGTTAGCTTCAACATTAGCTATCTTAATTGCACCAACAGTTTTAGGAAATATTAGCAATACAGCTACTCCTGTTCAAGCAGCCACATCCAATTTAACTGGAACAGTTAGACGTGGTGGTGCTGTTCTTTATGATAACAATGGAAACATGATTCCTAACTCATCCTTAGGTAATTATACAAGTTGGAAGTTAGGTTCGAGTTTTACTAAAAATGGTACTACATATTACGAAGTTGCAACTAATCAATATGTAGATGCCGATTCAGTTTCCATTGATGATGGCACTACTTTACTCAACCCAACTACTAATGATACCGGCCTAGAAGCAGTTAACCCGGTTGCCACAATCCAAAATGGCGGCGGCACAGTTTACGATGCTAACGGTTATGCAACCAACCGCGTCTTACCTAATGGTTCTTCATGGAAAATTGCTAATATAGCAACCATCAATGGTGAAAGATATCTCCAGGTTGGTGGTAATGAATACATTAAAGAAGCTGGTGCAACCCAATCTGATGATAATATTCCACAAACAAACTCCTCTACTGCTACAAATACCAGCACTCCTTCTTCTACAAATAGAGTTGGTATGATTATGGGAGGAGATACTGCTGTGGTAGATGCCAATGGTAAGAGTACTGGTATAACTCTTCCCAACTTATCTTCATGGCAATTAGGACAAGACGTTTTGACTATTAATGGAACCAACTATTATCAAGTCGCAACCAATGAATACGTTCCAGTATCAAGTGTTCATGTTCAAGGAACAAACGACTATCAACCTAGTACTCCAGCAGAAAATGGACAAGCTAATCCAATTAGTACAACCATTACTCTAATCAATAGTTCGCAAGTACTTGATGATAATGGTAATGACACTGGTAAAACTCTTCCCGCAGGTAGTTCTTGGCATGCAGATCAAAGCAAAGTAATGCACAATTACGTATATTACCGTGTAGCCACTAACGAATGGATCTCAAATGGTGGATTCTACGGCAACACAGATATCTTTGGAAATGGTCCCGCAACGGTAACATTAGCAACGGCCGTTCAGTTATACGACTCATCAACAAATTCATATACTAGATCGTTACCTAAAGCGTCATCATGGAAAGTATCTAGCTCCGTTCAAAATTACAATAATCAAATTTTCGTTCAAGTTTCCAAGAACGAATGGATTCCATTACCAAAAGATCCAAATAAGTCGATCTTTGTAGTTTACTCAGCTGACTCTAGCCTTTATGCTTCATTTGCTTATGCAGCAACATATGAACCTGATTTTGCTAAAAACCCTGTATACTAATAATTAGATTTATCAACAATTCGCAACGTTCCATAGTCTAATTAGACTGTGGAACGTTTTTTATTAACCAAGCCTAGGGGATTAAACATGTCTAGTGAAACAGCTAAAAACAAAATTAATATCATTATTTGGGTTATTTGTGGATTACTGCTTATTGGTGCCTTTGGTATACCCAAACTCTATCGAAGTTACCATTCCGCCCCTTACTACAATTCTACTGGCAGAACAATAATATTAGAGAATAATAAGGAAGACACTCATAAGCTAAATAAATATCAAAAGCTTCAATTTACAAAAATTGCGAAAGAAACAATTGATCAAAAAGACGGACCATTCAACTGGAAAAATTATAAAATAATCTATCTAGATATATACAAACTAGAAAGACAATCTGAATATGCTTTGATTCTAAAAATCAAACCTAAACTCAAGATTAAGGATTCGACTATCACAAGCTCTATGATCGTCAAACTTAATCATAGTAATCTCATAAATTACTATGATATATCCGTCATAAAATATTCATCAGACTTCTCCAGTATTTTCAGCAAAAAACAATAAGTGAATTACAGATATGAAGTAACAAAAAGTATATTAGACACATATTAATGTGCTAATAACCTTATAATACAGAACATATTATATAACAGTTCAATACTTTTTTGTACATTATTTGTACTTTCCAACGTCTTGCGACTTTAGTAATTATAGGTGGTGTATTTATGGTAAGCATTTCAAAAAGGGATTTTGGATTGCGTTTGATGTATCTTAGAAAAAGCAAAAATCTAAGTATGCAGGAATTAGCGAATATTATTGGTGTAAGTGGCAAAAGTACTATCAATGAATGGGAAAAAGGTAGAGGTCTTCCAAAGAAAACAACTATGGATCGTCTCTCAACCGTTTTGAGTACTAATAGCAACTACCTATACTACGGAGATTTAAAAAACTTTTTAAAAATAAAAGTACTAAATGTTTTAGATAACTATGGTTTTAGAGCAAACGTAACCTTCAATAAACTTATAAATGTTACCAATGGTAATTTCCATCCAGACGACGTGATTGTTAGACACATCACTAAGCTAAAAGATCATGTTTTGCAAGATGATGATACCGGAGTTAAGGATAGAATTTTTAATGAGATATACCCTGGATTGTTTCAAATTTTTGCTTCCAAAGGGATTACCTACAATACAAGCCTTGAAGAAATTGATAGAGTAACTAATCCTTACATTGAGAATATTTACTATGAACAAGTTAGATCATTTGAAGGACAAGCTATGGATGTTCTACATGAGCTAGAAGATCGATCCACTCATCCCACAAACACTACATGGACTAAAAAAAGTTTTGATGAAGTCGCAAAAAAATTTGTTAAAGAAGGTACACTTAATTGGGACGGTATGAATTATGAAATAGATTCTATGAGACAACTGATTCAACAATACTATTGGGATAGACTCAACGACGAACTAGTAGAAACTCGTTTAAGAATTAAAACCCTCTTAAATGAAGAAAATGGAATTGAAGAACGATATCTAAAATAGAAGAACATATTTTTGTACAATATCTGTACTCTATAAATAACTAGTTACTTCCTATTGTATGTAATACATACATAAAAAAACTCTCAAGAGAATTTAAACATTCTCTTGAGAGTTTTTAATCTGCATTAAAAATACAATACTTACCATTGACCCAACCAACATTAACCTTATACCATGTTTGTCCATCAACGATTTGTTTAGAGGTTACTCGCCATGTTGTACCATCAGCTAGTCGTGTTCCTGTAAACTTATTATTAGTAGCAGGGCTATTATAAACGTTAACACCATATCCCGGAATATAATTAATTTTTACTGATCCAGAAACAGATGTTACATAATTAGACCCCTTAACTTCAACATCATTGGCATTAACCCATTGGTTAGTAGCAACACGATACCAGACTGATCCATCAGAATGAACTGACTTCTGATCAATCTTCCAGTCAGTGCCGTTTGCTAAACTCACTGCCAAACCATTATGTTTATCATCATATGCCCTAGCACTAGGCGAAGCTACAACATGGACTATATCAGGATAAGGCGTAATAACATCTTGTTTATATTCATCGTTAGCCTGTTGTGATTGCAAGGTCACATCAGTTGCTAAAACATAAGAGTTATTACCGACAAAGTAGAAAGTATTACCATTATCATCAACTGAATAACCTGTTGTTACCCACGAAGACTGATAAGGCAAAACTCTATTCGTTGCGGTATTCTTATTAGCTGAACTATAAACAGTTGTTCCACCGTTATTAACCACGATTGCTACATCTTGAATATTAACTTGAGGTTTGGAACCTTCAGAAGCAAGTTGAACATCACTGGCCTTTACGTATTCGTTGGAAGCCACCTGATAATAAACAGTACCATCAGCTGCAACTACCTTTGAAGAAACATGCCAGTCAGTACCATAAGCCAAAGCACGGTTGGCTGCAATCTGATTAGGATTAGCATTAATATAAATTGTCGCTGTATTTTTATTTGTAATTGTTGCGGTGTCTTGCATAGCTGTTTGTGTTCCATTAACAGAACTGTCGCCAGTGCCACCAGTACTGGCCTCATCATCATATTGTGTCAAATTATAAGTCTCGATTATATTATTCAAAGTTGATGCATAGATTGGACTTGTCGCATAACGCCCCTGTAACCAAGCAGTAGCATCCTTATATGAAGAGGTATTCTCTTTCCATGTACCATTATAAAAACTATTTGATCTTAATAAATTACCATTATCAGCAAATGAATCATAAATACTAGGGTAACTTCTAAAGTTATCGTAAATTGTATAATACCCCTTATCGGCACTCCACTCTTGAGTAGGCATTGCAACATAAGAGCCATTATAACTGCCCTTGATTCCAAAATAATTATTATATTTAGCTGATAAATCAGACGTTCCCCAAGCACTTTCAACAATCGACTGTGCCATCATAACCGATGCATATACTCGATACTTTGAAGCAGCCTGTTGAGCAATTGGTCCAACTTTATTAATAAACTCGCTTTGCTTAGTCGCACTAGCTGCTTGTGTAACTGCTGCGCTTTGAGTTATAGCAGTCACAGCACTAGCTGGCAAAATACTATTAGTATTATTTTCGTTAGCTTCAATCGCATCAGCAGCTTGCTCATTAATTGGAGCGCCCTGTTCGTCCATCACACTAGCAACGGATTCATCTTTAGTAGCAGAATCATTTTGATCTTGATTATCATCTTGATTTCCATCATCATTTGACAATGCTGCCTTTACTGGAGCGGCATTTGAAGATACGCCTACAGATGCTAAAAAGCTGGCCAAGGCAGTTGAGGCAACCCATTTTTTATTCATAATTGTCTCCCTCCAATTATAAAGATATCTAAGAGTAGACTACTATTTAAAAGGATTATCATCAACAAAATCTTAAGAAATCTAATGATTTTTAAACATTTTTTTAAGAAAAATGAAGTTTATTCATTCATATCAACATAAGTGACATATTCAGCTTCGATCCATTCGCCATCCTCAGCGATACGATAGAAGGATTTACCGTCATCACCAGTACCCTTAGCATCGGTATACCATGATGATTCACCTTTAACATATTTATCTTGTAACATCTTACGATTTACTTCATAAGTATCAAACAAGAAGACTACATAACGGCTGTCTTGGTTGACCTTAACAATACCATGCACATTTTCAAGCATTGTAAATACCACCTTTTTAATAACGTTGGTTTTATTATACCTTAAATATAATAAAAAGAGGACTTGCATGGCAAGCCCTCTTAAAATTTATTATTTTAATCTTGATAATAACCACTGATCTTATCAATACCGAAAAACTTAGCTTCCCATACATTCATCCAAGACTTTGAACTCTCATCAAGGCTTAGCGTGCCATTATAGGCATTATATTCACTTTGACGTTTAGTCATTAGTGCCACTCTAGCATCTTTTAATCCGTCCTTTTTAGCAGCATTAAAGGCCTTATATTGCTGTTCAACTTGATAGTAACTAATACTGATATCGTGATAAGCTGGTATGAAACTAAAGACAAAGCATATCGAAAGAACTGCAGATACGACAAAAGGTGTTACTTTCATCTCGCTAAATATTGAATACACCAGAATGAATAAGGAAATTCCTAGAAAAATCACTCCGCCAAAAAAGGTTCTTGCAGGATATTCTGGAGAGAATACCATTGCATAAATAGCTGCAAAATGACCAATTACAAAGAAAACAACCGACCAAATTCCATCCATACTAATCTTTTTCATAATAATTGCTACTACGAGTAGAATCACTATTAACAGATACACCAGCCAGAACTTAGATATTATAAACATATTAATCCCTTGAATATGATCCGAAATCAACTTCCAAGTACGATGTATTTCCCCACGTTTTTGAGTGCCTGGTGACATCATCATCAATATAAAACCAATTCCGCTAAAAATAACGCTAATAGCTGAATTGAGATTAACCTTATGATCTCGAATAAAACGTTTAATCATAAACAGCAACACAATCAAGACTGCTGCTGGACCTGAATTTTCATTGCTTGCTCCCGTCAAAAAGCCAAGAATTGCAGCTATAATACCACTGGTTATTGTCAAGTCACGATTAGTCAAATTATATAAAATAAAACCCAAATAGATAATACTCATCCATAAATAATTACCTGAACCAGATACCCATAATACTGTTTGACCAAAATATGGTATATAAAACCAAGTAAAGAAGAAAATCAGAGGCAATATGAACACATTATATTTTTTACCTGATAACTTAGTAGCAAACTTATTGATCAATAGTAATAGCACCACAAAAATCAAACTGTTACAAATATCAAATACTAACTTCGTATCAAATTGCATAAAATATTGCACAACCGAATGCGCCACAAAACGTCCATTCCAATTCATATAATGATTGTACATTGAATACGGAATCGTCAAAGTGGTTATTTTTTCCATATGTGGCATTACACCAGGGGTGTGATAAACAAAACGATAGATATAATCATCCGCCGCATAAAGCGTTTTTAAATTTAAAATTAATACAATAGCAAAAACAATAGTAAGTATCCCAATAGATAAAATATTTTTCTTTGTTTTAAAATACAGGTTACCCAGTGCGCCCTTAATAATAAATCACCCTAATATCAAACTAAGCAGCCCGATACCCCTTTCGTTTAAACATCTAAGATTATAATCTATTCTTAAAGGAATTCCCACCTCTCTCAAATTATTATTAAATAAAAAAGCATCCCTTCAGGGATACTTTTCTAAGTAAATAATCTTTTAACAACTGGAATCCTACTCAAGATACCAATTACTACAACAGTAATTGCTACCGTTATACCAAAAATCATCCAGTAATTCGTATAACCAAGATATTTTTGCAAGGTTAAAATTGTAATACCATGCATCAAATATATTCCATATGTCAGTGGTGCCATAAACTCAATGAACTTAGCAAACCAGTGAGGATAATGTGATTCTAAGGCTTGAAATGTCATATAAACAAATATTATTAAAATCGGCAAGATGATTTCTGAAATAATATTTAAATAATTCTCATATCCATTTAAGGTTAAGAAATTGATATAAATTCTTTCCATCAAAAATATCACAATAATCGGGATGATAATCCAAAGATTTATTCGCGCATGTTTTTCTCTCGTCAATCGATACCCTAAGACAAAATAACCTATCCATTCCGAAACAACTATTCTTGATTGAAAATAACTATGAAAATAAACTCCAAATGACTTAGGAGTAAATTGAACAATTGCTGGTAAAAAAATTATAAAAATAAACCATAGCAACAATGCATAATCCAACACTTTCGTACTAGTATGATCAACCATTGCCTTCATCAAAGGAGACAAAAGATAAAGTGTAATCAACGGATACATGAACCAATATGTCACTAATACTGGTTGATGAAATATATTTATGATTGAATCCCAAGGATTTAATTTTATGTAAGTAGTGTTAATACTGTTACCATATGCTGAGATTACTGACCAAACCACAAATGGCATTACAATTCTAACCAAACGATGTTTAAATAAGTATTGAAGATTTGTGGTTTTTGAACTGTTCAAAATTACTGTTCCACTAATTGCGAAAAACAATGGTACGGCAATACTAGTAATTGAAACCATCGCATTAGATACTCTCCAATTTAAACTATTACTTGGATGCCCCAAAACGGCGGCACATGAATGTGCCAATATCACCAGTAACATCGCAAATAAACGAATCACATCAATATATACAATTCTTTTCTTCTTCAAAATAATCCCCTTAATAAATTTAAATCATCCAAACCACAAGGATAAACTTTGCTATACTTAATATAGCAAAAAATAAGGACTCCTCAGGTGATTTATTCATGACATTTTCATTAAAAAAAAATAAGTATGTAAAGTATACAACTATTATACTATCTACAGCAGTATTGTTTGCACTTGTTAGTTATCTTTCACTTTATATAACTGAGTTCAAAAATGATTCCATTTGGACCTTTCTTGGGTCAAGCGATAATCGTTTTCATATGATGCGCATTGAAGGATTATATTATTCATTATTACGACATCAATATTTTCCTTTCATAAATATGTCATTTCTGGATGGATTCGGTTATATTTCTAGTATATTCTATTCAGACTTCTTGATTTATCCAGTCGCAATAATGCGAGTCATGGGATATACAGCTTCTCAAGCAATTATCAGATATTATCTTCTTTTAAATTTTCTTACTTTTGTAGTTTCATTTCTTTGTTACTATAAAATTCAAAAAAAATACTGGAACAGTTTGGTCTTTAGTTTTATTTACACATTATCTAATTATCGTTTACATGATTTGTTATTTCGCCATGATTTAGGTGAGGTCGGAGCATTTCTTTTCCTTCCAATTGCCGTTTTAGGAATATATGAAATATTCTATGGCAACCGCAAGAATTGGTTATACCTAACCTTCGGCATGACTGCTATTATTTACTCTCATGCTATCTCTCCAATACTGACTGCTATTTTAATTATTGCAGTTGGTCTTCTTCAAATAGGTGAGTTAAAAGAGCATCCCAAAAGATTGCTCTCGCTACTTTGGGCAACAATAAGTTCAGGCTTCTTAAGTATCGCATATTTCTTACCTATGATAGAACAAATGAAACATACAACATTCGTATTGACAGAATCCAAAGGAATACTTCCCGCTGGAGCTCTTAATTTTTCTGATGCTTTCACGTACAGCCTCAACAATGTCATAACTGATCCTTCAATTGGATTAATCATGCTATTGACCTCGATAATTGTACTTATCTCCTACAAAAAAATTCAAAATAGGGCTGTTAAACACTTTGCAATCATCGGTGTTGTCATGTTCATTTGCAGTAGTAAAGTTTTCCCTTGGTTCATCTTAAACACTACGATGTTGAAATCAATCCAATATCCTTGGCGTTTCTATATGATTTCAACCATCCTTCTAGCAGTTTTCGTTGCTTATGATCCTCTAAAATTTATAAATACTAGAGCACTGAAGATAGTATTCATTTCCTTTACATTTTTATTAACCTTATCATCAATTTATCGTCTAGCAAGCAGCTCACAATCCTATGTCCCATATGCAACTTATAATCAACCATCACCTTATAGTATTGGTGCTGGCCATGAATATCTTCCAATCAATACTGATTTTGATAAATTACAAACAGCATCTCACAAGCCTAAGATCATCACTGGCAAAGCCAATATCAGTAATTTCAAACAATACGGAACTCGACTTAGCTTCGACTTTAAAAATGCCAAAAATACTAAAGTAAACTTACCAATTATCGGTTATTATGGATTTCAATCTAAGCAATCTGTCGGTAAAGTTTCAAAACTAACTATGGACAAATCACATAATAATCTGGCTCAGGTTACAATCAACGGAAAGGGCAAAGTCGTTGTAGATTACTTTGAAACTACTATTCAAAAGTTTGCACGTCGTACTTCATTCCTATCCTTACTAATTATCATTGCCAGTCTAATAGTTAAACAGTTAGACCTTAAGTTGATTAAAAGTTTCAAAAAAGAAAATATTTAATTAAAAGGGCTCGTAACTACTAGTACAAAACTAGTAATTACAAGCCCTTTTGTTGATATATTATAATTCTATCCACATATCATCTTTCGTTAAATAAAATCTATACGTCTCAACAAACCACTTTGAACCAAGTACCCAGATCCAAGACACCACAGTCAATAAGAAAATTATATTAGACAATCTTTGATTCCCGTAAGACATACGAATCGTAACACTCTTTGCATTATTAGGCGCAATAATTTGAACCGATCCGCGATTACTCAGCCCGATTGGAACTTGTTTATTATTAAACTTGGCTTTGGTGTATTTGTAACGAACAAATGGTAAGTCAATGACATCACCTTTTTTTACATTAGTAATATAAAAGTCATTACCATCTCCAACAGCCTTAGGTTTTTGAATCATGGATGAACCATTAATATTAATCTGATGCTTAGTCTTCGTATACAACATCTTTTGAGAATTTTTTGGAACATATTGCTCTAGATAGGTATCAATAATTTTATTATTCTTAATCATCTCTTCAGTAATTCCCGCTTGTGGGTTACCTAAACGCTTACCTGAAGATCTTGAAATCGAATTCATCCATAGTCCTCCTGTCACTAAGGCTACCAACAACACCATTACTGAGAATGACTTATACGAAAGTTTATGAGCAATCCAAGTAAGAATCCAGGCCATTATTACCGTGCCAAACAGCGTCACAAACATAAAAAAACGATATGGGAATTGAATAACCTCAATAGGAGTATTTTGAAATACTTTCCAAGGAAAAATATCTGTAGTTAAAATAAACGTCAGTACAAATGTAATATAGATATTCTTATATAAAAGAGGCAGTTTTAAGAACAAAATTAATCCTAAAACTATAGTTATCAATAATATCGAACCAATATTATAAGTGCCCCTACTCATTACCTGTAGGCTATTGTCCTCCAAACTAGCCATAATAACTTTTTGCAAGTTTTGCCCTTGAAGAATTTGTCTGTCAGGAACCCCATACTTCTGAAATGACTCTTCTAGTAAAAATGGTACCGTAAAAATCAACGTACAACCAATTGTCGCAATCACAGCTTTGCTAAAATTGATTAATCTTACTTTACTAAACTTTAATTTAAACATGAATAATATCATTATTAAACCAAACATGATCAAGCACAAGAAGACTGACAATATATGCGACAGTATGATCAATGACATACCTATTGCTAGCGGTTGCCACTGTTTACCATCACCAAAAAATAATTCATAAAATCCAAGAAAACATAGCGGTAGAAAAATGGTAGCTAAATATTCCGCTAATGCCATTCTGGTATACATCTCAATTAAGCGATACGTACTAAAATTGTAAACAATGGCAAAAAATATTGCCATTCTAGTACTACCAGAAAAACGTTTCATTGAATAATGACTGATCATCAATGAAGCAAAAAAATAAAACAGCATAGTCTTATAATAAGCACTGATCCAACTTCCAAAAATCAAAAAAGCAATATTAAACGGTATCAAAGTTAACCAAGGATAAAAAATATTAACCCCATAACCAAAGGTTCCAAAGTTAAATGGTGATATATTTGAATACAGAATGCCATCTTTATAATTAGCCGGCAATCCCATTATTCTCTGGAATTGATAATAAACATCATCGCCAGCCCAAATGAAACTACGTTTGTAGAATCCATACATGACAATCGAGATAACTAAATAAAATAGCACTATTAATAATAGCTGATACTTCTTATGAAGATCCTTCAACATCGTAAACTCCCTTATTTTAACCAAACAGTAGCCGATTTATTAACCCGGTAACCACTTATTTGATTAACTCCAAAAAACTTAGCTTCCCATTGGTTCATCAAAGCCTGCGGTGGTGTATCTAAAGCAATAACTCCATAATTAGCATTATACTTGCTCTTTTGCATCGTCATTAAAGGAATTACAGCATGCTTTTCTTTAGTTCTTTCTGCCTTATAAATAATGTGATATTGTACCTGCATCTGATGGTAACTTAAATTAATATCCTGATATGCTGGCCAAAAACTGAATAAAAAGGCAATTCCTAAAACAGCTGAAATAACTAATGGAACTTTAACATCATCCAATATTGTATATAAAAGGATGAATAAAGCAATCCCTAAGAAAATAACTCCTCCAAAGAAGGTTCTTTCTGGATATTCTGGTGAAAATGCCATCGAATAAACAGCTGCCATGTGACCTATCAAAAAAATAACAACAGACCAGAAAGTATCCTTAGTTATTCTTTTCATCAAAATCGCTACAATCAACAGCATTGCTATCAATAAGTAAATCCATACCCACTTACCAAACGTTAATTTATAAATACCAGTAAAGTTATTTTGAATCGTTTCCCATGTCTGATGTACCGCTGCTCTTTTCTGAGATCCCGGTGACATAACCATTAAAATGAAACCAATCCCACTAAAAATAACACCGATAACTGAAACCAGACTGATCTTTCTATCCTGAATAAATCGCTTCAACATAAATAATAAGACAATCAAAACTGCGGCTGGACCCGAATTCTCATTAGTAGCTCCAGCTAAAAATCCCAAGATAATTGCAATAATTGAATTGGACATATTGAATCGATTATCTTGCAGATTAAACAGAATAAATCCCAGATAAATAATACTCATCCATAAGTAATTACCCGATCCTGATAGCCACAAAACAGACTGACCAAAATACGGAATATAAAACCATGTAAAGAAGAAAATCAAAGGTAGTATCCAAGCATTATCTGACCTATTCGATAACTTAGTTGAAAATTTATTCATTAACAAAATTAACAAAACATAAATCAAACTACTACAAATATCAAATGGCACTTTACTATTAAATTGCATAAAATATTGTACGATCGAATGTGCCACAAAACGACCGTTCCATAACAGATAGTGATTCCACATTGAATATGGAATTAAAAAAGTGTTTATTCGTTCTGGATGAATAACATCAGTCGGTGTTGGAGATTGATAAACAAAGCGATAAACATAATCATCCGCTACATACAATGTTTTTAAATTAAGCAATAACATTATCAAGAAGATAATCGTCAAAATAATTAGCGACCATCGATATTTTTTGATTTTTAGCCAAAATTCTTCGATAATGAAAGCCCCCTTAGATAATCTGTCTCTTAAAAGTATAAAGCATTGTATGTTCTGTTTTCAAAATTATTTAGACCATTACATAAAAAAACGATTTAGTAACTATTCTCAATAATTACTAAACCGACTTTTTATTATTTATTTATATCATTATTACTTAACATTTGTAATCTTTAAAGTATGAGCTTTATAACTTATCTTTCCCTTATAGAGTTTATGAGATTTGGCATACTTGAATGCTTTATTAAAATCAGCTTTTTTAATCTTATGAACTTTCTTGAAATCAACACTCAAACCAGTTAAAACTTTGGCTGCATTTGTATCATAATTCATACTATTCAAGACAGTTCCTGCCATACCATAGCTACCACTATCATTGAGTAATTTAATTTCTTTATTTAAACAATCAATGAACATCGTCATAGCTGTAGCATTTCTCTTAGAATATTTATTATTAATAATAAGTACATTACCATTATCAGCCTTCATATTTTGACGGTTAAGAATCTTACCACCATTAGACTTGGCATTACTCATCATTGGATCCTCTAAGACAGCTGCATCAACAGTACCATCCTTTAAAGCACTAACCCTATCTGATTGTGAATCAATTTGTTGAATCTTAACGCTTGAAGCCTTCATCTTATTTTTCTTTAAAACATTTAACAAATATTGCTTTGAGAAATCCTTTTTATCAAGGGCAATTGTTTTACCTTTAAGACTCTTAATATTCTTATATTTCTTATTAGCAACTAAACCGTTATAGCCAGGCAAAGTCCCTGCCAACTTCCAACCTTTGTTGCTTTTTTCATTAATCAAAGATGCATAATTAACCAAGTCAGTCACAGCAATATTAACGGTTCCACTATTAATTGCCTCATTCAATTGACTGGTTGAATCATATGTCTTTACATCAACGGATAGATTTTCCTTAGAAAAAATACTATTACTGCTAGCCATCAAAGCAGGTATCGATGCCGTATTCTTAGTAACTCCAAGCGTTATCTTGTCACTACCAGCAGCCGTCGCAGCTTTTGTAGTAATTAAATTGGTAAAGGATAATGAACTTAGAACTAAAAGAACAGTAGCAATAATTATGCTAATCTTTTTCAACTTACGTGACATAAAAAAACTCCCTTTTTCATTAAGTATCTTTACTAATCATAAAGCATTTCCAAACTTTATACCAGATTATTAGCATTTCTTAATTATAATTTTGTACAAAAAAAAGACCCGCTTACGCGAGTCTTTAAATTCATTGACTTTACTTAACAACTAGAATCCTAGTATGCAGTATAAGTAACGTTTGTACCTTGTAACCATTCGCCAGTAGCAACGTGATATACAGTTACTCCATCAGCATTAACAGCTGATTTATCTGTGTACCATTCTGTCAAACCACTAACACCACGGTTAGAAATTTGTTTGCCATTGTCATCGAATAGTGGGTAGTAGTAACCAGCAGGACCGGCAGTAGCAACTTTACCATTCAAAGCCTTAACATCAGTGTAACCAGTGTCAGCAGTCTTGTCTGAGAATGTTACATTTTCAGCAGGAATCCATTCGCCAGTAGCAACACGGTATTGAACATTACCATTTTGATCTGTACGTTTTTGGTCAGTAACCCATGCTGAGTTCTTAGCCAATGCACGATCTGAGATAGTTTCGTTGTCATCATTCTTCAAAGTATATGAATCTTTGTCACTCTTTGTTGTAACGATACCCTTGTTTTGTTCAACAGTCCAGTCAGATGTGCTTGTAGCAACATTGATTGTACGTACAAAAGTAATCTTTGTAGGAGCTGTATCACTATCAAGTGAGAAATCATAACCCTTTGAAGCCAATTTTCCGTTGATATAAACAGGGTTTGATGTAGGATCTGAATTATAATCCTTTAGATATGTTGCTAGTGCTGAATCAGCAGTAACATTAACAGTAATTGCTTGGTAATAAGTACCAGCCTTAACGAATTCATTCTTACTGTTGATTACATCTGTACCATCAAGATTTTGAACGGTCTTAGAGTCATCATTTGCCATTGCTGCACTATATGTGTAGTAATAGTTTGATGTAGGTTCTACATCACCACTTGTAATATCATCATTGTTTTGATCTTTGATTGAAACATTAGCGGCGCTAATCAATTGTGATGTAGTTGTCTTTGAGTTTAAAGCAACGTTAAGTGGTGTACTATATGTAGCCTTCAAAGTTGTGATATCACTTTGATCTGTTCTCTTTGCAACAACAGTAGCAGTCTTTGTTTGACGGTTTCCATTGATATCTTTATAGTTCAAAGTAATAGTAAATGTAACAGCTGGGTAATCATTATCTTTCAAGATTGTTTGTAAATCAGCAGTCTTTGTAATTGATCCCTTTGATGTTGCAGCAGTAACGTTAACTTTAGCATCGCGATCAGGATTTGACAATGTAGTGACATCTTCACTTGAAAGTGTCTTAGTTGTCAATGACTTATTTGTTGCTGAAGTATTGAATTTTGCAAAATCAACATCATTACCAAGATCAATGTCAGAAACATCTGTAACTGTTGAAGCATCCTTATCTGAGTATAGATCTTGGAAGTTTGAAACAGCATTATTAATAGTTGATGCATCTGTTTGTGCATCACTTGAGTCAGCCTTAACAGTTGTAACGTTTGAAACAACAGGAGCAGCGATAGGTGCAACAGTTAGAAGTGTTGCAGCAGCGATTCCTGCATATTTAATAGATTTTTTCAATGTATAATCCTCCCCTGGACTACAAGAATTTATTATTTTAATTATTAGTGGGCTATCCCACTGACAACCATTATATGAAACTCTGGCTTATGAATCAACTGAAAATCATAAACTATGTATATTTGTAACATTTCTGTATTAAATATCACGATTCTGTAATATAAAACCATTTTTTTATAAATAAATTACAATTTTATGACTTATTAAAGCTATAAAATTGCGTATTTATTACAAAGCATTACAAAAAACATGTTCGACAATATTCAGCTCATCCAAAAGAGCCTACTCATATTCTAGTCGAATTATGTCGTAGGCTCAAGTCTTATCCTCTAAAAATTTTAATTAATTTGTCTAAATACTGAATAATTTTAAAATACTTCGGTTTCAACGCGTTCAATATACTTGGCACCAAGGATTTCTTTATATAGTTCGACAGTATCCTTTTCAAAAATTTTACTGGCACTAATCTTTTCCATAGCTTCCTGGGTGACTTTTTGGTCAAGATCAGATTTTACATAGCTTAATACTAAGTTCTTCTTGTTGCCTTCTGCTGTTTTGAATCTTAATTGTAGTCTCTTCATATTAATTACTCTCCTTCTTATTCAGCACTTTGAATGTTATGTTTAACGATTTCTGAACCTAGGTATGAATCCCCATCAGATAATAGTAGTAAACCACTTACAAATTGTTTGATTTGTTCCTTTGTGGGATCAGCCACGATATTATTAAACGTAAAGCGCTTGATTCCATTATCAGGATACATGTCATTTCCCATAGTCACGATTATTGATGTTCTCTTCCATTCCATTACTACTTACCTCATTATTTTTATTTGTAAGAACTTATCGGCCGCCTTAAGTAACTTACACATATAGTAACGAGTGAGACCTTCAAAAACGGAAATACTTTTTTGAATTTACTGGAACATGTTATAATCTTGGCAGTATTTATATGGAGGAATTTGAAAATGAAAAAAGCACTATTACTTGCAACAACAGGTTTGGCATTAGTTCTAGCCGGCTGCAGTAATTCGTCATCATCAACTAAGAGTAGCGACAATAACAACAGCACATATAATACCGAAATGACCAAGGGGAACAATGCAGTTAACGATGAAAAATATGCAACTGCAGCTGACCATTTCGAATCCGCTGCTAAAGCTAAAAAGACTGACAAGGCAACAGCTTCTGAGAAACAAGCTGACAACTTAGCAAAAGCTAAAAAGTACATGAACAAGCGTCAATTCTCAGATGCCAAAAAAGCTTTGACTATTGCCAAGGAACAAGATAACGGTAATAAGAAGATGACATCCCGCGCCAAATCTCTTTTGGCTCAAGTTAAAAAGATTCAATTAAATCGTAGTAACTACAAACTAGATATCAAGAATGCCAAAACAATGATCAAGGCTGGTACTAACGATCAAGCTCGTTCATTGCTTGAACAAGTAACTAAGGCTAAGGGAATCAAGGGTAAGTATTACTCAGACCTTTATAATGAAGCTAATACTCTACTACAATCATTACCTGCTTCTTCTGTTCAAGCTACTAATGAGACTGGCAATTCCAGTGACAGTAATAATAGTAATAACTCAACCGACTCAAATAGTTCATCAAACTCATCTGATGATCAAAGTGACAACCCAGCGGCCAAGGGTGACTTCGATGTCGAATCAAGAAAACTTGATGGTAAAGAAATCACAGACGATGATATTGCCAAAGCTAGACAACAATTGACTGACCAAGGTGTTAAGACAGTTGGTGCCTGGAGCGATAACGATATTATCCGTGCTATCAAGAATGCTCACGCTGATGGTAGAACAACTATCAAACCATCTGATGCTAAAATCAGAAACTAATATTATGATTCTTTAGACAATAATAGCCTCAAATGAAGGTTTTACTTTCATTGAGGCTATTTTTAATGGAGAATCGATTGCTAAGCCAATAAATTTTATTGCTTTCCTTATTAATTTCACAATTAGTCAACGCTCAAATGTATTATAATATTTAAGTTAACACTACTTTTACAGGAGGCATCATGACCGAAGAAAAAGTAAAAAAGCATACGACCAGAGCCATCTGGATTGCTTGTATTTTGATTTTATTAGGGGCATTTGGAATTCCTCAGTTATATCGTAACTATCATTCGGCACCTTATTGTTATTCATCTGGTAACCAAATAACTTTGGAAAGCAAAGACACTCACAAGTTAAACGACTACCAAAAGAAACAATTCATTAAAATGGCTCGAGTCGCCATCGACAAAAAAGATGGTCCCTTTAATTGGAAGAACTATCAAAATGTTTCTATCAATGTCTATAAAATGAAAAAGCCTTCTGAATATGGCTTAATTTATAAAATAAAACCTACTATCCGTTCCAAAAAAGCTACTATTACTAATTCCATAATCGTCAAACTGGATGATCGTGATTTAAAGAGTTATCATAAATTCTCTATCAAGGGTTATGCATCTGATTTCTCTAGTTTCTTGAATTAAATAATTCATCAAACAAAAGACAATCTTTTTTCATATTCTTCAATTAAACTTACTTAGTAATTCTAAAGAAATACTAATGTTTCTTTTAACTGTTTCTTAAATCCATTGCGCAAATTCTATTTGCATTATAGGTTTATTATGAACCGCAAAATAAGACGAGGAGGTTAAACGATGAAAAAGAATAAAGCTCTAATTGGCTCGGCATTGGCTCTTTTAATAGCACCAACTGTTCTGTCTAATTTGTCACCTCAAACCGTAAGTGCGGCAGATACAACGGAAAGTAGTTTAGTTGGTACTGTTAACGGTAGCGGTGTTCTTGTTGATGATCAGGGACAAACTATCTCAGGTGCTTTTCTTCCAAACAATAGTTCTTGGAAACTGGGCGATACTAAACAAATCAATGGTGTAACTTATTATCAAGTTGCTACCAATGAATGGGTTGCCTCTAATAGTTTGAACATTACTAATACTCAGCAACAAGCACAAACACAAGCTAATACAGCATACGCTCAAGTGGCTAATTCTGGACAAACTGGAATAACTAAGTGGGCTTCAGCTGTGGTAAATAGTCAAGGCCAGGCAATTTCTGGTGTTACTATTCCAGCTGGTTCTTCTTGGTCTCTTGGTAACACAGTAACTATTAATGGCGCTTCATATGTTCAAATTGCAACAGATGAATATGTCGCTGCTAATGATTTAACTGTTCAATCTGCCACTGCAACTGCCACAACAGCTACAACTAGTGAGCAAACTGCTCAAGAACCACTAGTTGGTACTGTTGTGAACGGTCCAGCTGATGTTTATGATACTTCGATGGACTCTTTCTCAGGACGTCAATTACAAGACGGTACCCAATGGAAAGTCGGTCAAGTAGTTCAAAACAAATATGGCTATACATTCTATCAAGTTTCAAACAATGAATGGGCACCAAGTTCAAATATGCAATTGAATCAAAATGATTCACAAAGCAATGCTGCTAGTGAACCAGAATTCGCTACATCTGTTACTCAATAATTGGGAATAGTTATATTTTTTTATGTATTTCACAATTTCTTCACATTTACCGTTTAATATAATACTTGGTAGACAAGAATTAATTGTTTTACTACCTATTAATATATAATAAACAAGCTAATATAACCTTCCTCCCTAATATAGAAGAAGCCTCCTGTTACGGAGGCTTTTTTAGTACACTTTTTACATTTCATCTTAAGAATCTTATAATTGATTTATAAGAATGAAGGTGGAAAGATTGGAAACAAATAACGCTTTAGCCAAAGTTACTCAAAAAATCGACGATTTTAATTCAGAAGCTAAGTTACATTTCAAATTACACGTCGATCACGAGATTCAAACACATAAGAAGTTATTGCCTCATGGAATGATGTATAGTGCAATTCATGAGCAGATCACTAATGGTGTCAATAAACGTATGGATCAATTCACCCGTGATACTGACCTAAAGCCCCAAGAGTTATACTTCTTCTTAGGACAAGAACTAGCTAAACATCCCAATCTTTCCAAACGAGAATTACACTTTTTGGCTTATGATCATCTGGAAAAAAATACTAAAAATAAATTTCTCAAAAAGATCTATAAAAAAATGAGAAAGCAGATGAAATAATGGATAAAAGAACACCTAAAGTAGTTAGAAAATTTATTGATCGACAAATGACTAGTTTTATTACTAGCAAAAAATTTAAACAACGCGTGATGGATTTCTTATTTGATGCCGTTGATGATGTTGTCGGTTTAGTTTATGAAAATAATAAAAGAAAGCGGTAGTATCCTATTTGGGGTATTACCGCTTTTTACCATTCCATACGCCTAATCCTTCAGAAGATCACAAAAAAATTATAAGCACATCTATAATGTCATGATATACATTAACTAAATCTATTTATTTGAAAAAAATGCAAAAAAAAATCCTTTAAACACCTCATATCGGATGTCTAAAGGAAAATTAAAGATTTATTTTTTAAGGTTTTTTTCGACAAAGTCACGTACTTCTTCATCCTTCATATCGAGGAATGGTTTTTCAGCTTCTTCTGTCTTAACTGTATCGTGATTGTTGTTCTCCATGAAATAATCCCAGATTGCGTCACGAACAACTGTATCATCATCGCTCCAGTCGAAAGCCTCACTCATCTTTAGGTTCAATACTTCTGGTTCTTTTGCAATGGCTGCATCAGCCATCTTTGATGGATCTACTTCTGCCATAATTCAACAACCTCCTTAGTTACAAGACCTATTATAGTTCTAATCCGAAAAAGTGACACACTAAATGCCCATAATTTTTTATGATTTTTTAAATTGGCATTATCTTTTCACTGATAAGAGTTAATATCGTTAACTTTTAAAAATAAATTAATTTTTAACACATAAAATACAACAAATTCGATTGAATTTTGAGTATCTTATCACTTACAATCATGCTATACTTAAATTCCGCAATCGTCAGGTTGTGGCTTTCAAGTGATTAAGTTTAAGTCACCCTTCATATTTCTATTCTTGGTTAACAAAATTGCTAGTTTTCTCCTTACAATTAAACTACAATTCTGAATACAAATATAAATGGAACAAAAAAAGAGGAATCCTATATTCATTCGAATATGTGATTCCTCTTTTTTACTTCGTTATTTATTTTTCTTTTCAGCAGCATTCTTTTTGCCCAGAGTAGAATGATGAATACCATAAGTAAAGTAAACCACTAGACCAATGGCAAACCAGATACCTGCATACATCTTGGCTTGAATATCAAGTCCCCAGAAAATTACTAAGGCACCAAGAAAACCAAGTGCTGGTAATACTGGATATAGAGGAACTTTGAAATCTGGCATGGCAATGTCTTTTCCCTCACGTCTTCTCAATGGATAAATTCCTAGTGATACAAACATAAAGGCAATCAAAGTACCAGCCGAGATCAATTGAGCTAAGAACGCGAATGGACAGAAAGCACCAATCAAAATACCAACGATCGATAAAACTAATAGTGCATGATTAGGAAGATTGTTCTTATTCAACTTTCCCAACCAACTTGGAAGCATTCCATCACGACCAAATGAATAAACTAATCGTGATCCGGCCAACATCATTCCAATTAGAGCAGTAAACATACCGATAACAGCAATAGCCTGAATGACGCTGGCAATAATTGGATGTCCTGCATGTCTCAAAGCCCAACCAACAGGCTCAGCATTATTAGCATATGAAGAATATTTGAACATTCCTACTAGAACTAGAGCAACAGCAACAAACAAAACAACGGCAATAAGTAATGAACCTAAAATACCACGAGGCATTGTTTTACCTGGATTTTTGGCTTCAGCAGAATTAGCAGCAATAGAATCAAATCCGATATATGATAGGAAGATCATTGACACACCTGCATAAATTCCTTGCCAGCCACCAAAGGCTGTTCCATCTGGATTAACACGATATTTAGGAATAAAAGGAACATAGTTTTCAACATGAATGGCTGTTAAACCAACGATAATAAATGTTATAACAGCTAAAACCTTTAAAATAACTAGAACATTTTCGACTTTAGCGGCGCCACTGGCACCATGTGAAATCAGCCACGCAACCGCAGCAATAACAACAACAGCCACTAAATCGACAATTCCACCATTGCTACCAAATGTATTAGCAATTGCATTCGGAAAATGTATCCCCAACGGCTCCAAAAGTCCCCTAAAATTAGCAGACAATCCTGATCCAACAAAGGCTAAAGCAATAAAGTATTCGGCTAGCAAGGCCCAACCAGCGACCCAACCGAAGAATTCACCAAACATAACATTGATCCAAGAATAAGCTGACCCAGCAAACGGCATAGCTGCCGCCATTTCTGCATAGGCAAATGCCACCAAACCGGCAACAATCGCCGCAGCAATAAATGAGAACACAACCGAAGGACCAGTGTGCTCAGCTGCAACAACCCCTGGCAAAGTAAAAATTGAGGTTGAAACAATTGTACCAACACCCAAAGCTAGAAAATCTTTAACAGTTAAAACTCTAACTAAATGTGAATCTTTGTCCTCATATATACTCGGATCTTCTTTTAAGGTTAAACGTTTAAAAAAATCACTCATAAAAAATACACTCCTCTTGATTTACCAACCTATTTTTTCGTTACTTGGAATAATTACTTGATTATTTTCTACAGCGGCAAAAGCGTCATCCAAAACATCTAACGCTTGATCCAATTCAGCACGTGTTATCACCAACGGTGGTTGAAATCTTAAAATATTACCTTTCAAGGTAATAATAACGACTCCGTGCTGAAATGCATAGTAAATAACTTTGTTAGCAAAATCAGGATTTGGTTCCTTTGTTTCACGGTCCTTAACTAGTTCAATTCCTCCATCGAGTCCATACATTCTAACATCGCCAATTTCTTGGTAATGTTTTTGCATCTCTTGGAATCTTTGCTCCACATATGCACCTTCAACTGTTGACCTTTCAAGCAAATCTTCATCTTCCAAAACATCTAAGGTCGCCATGGAAGCAGCACAACAGATGGGGTTACCCGCCGTAGTAAACGCATGGGCAGGTGAATCTAGGCTTTCCATAATTTCTTTTTTGCCAATAGTAGCACTCAAAGGCATTCCTGAAGCTAATGACTTACCTACTGACATCAAGTCGGGTTCAATATCAGTAAAATTTTGATAGCTCCACATTTTTCCAGTTCTTCCCATACCCTGATTGATTTCATCAACGGCGAAAAGTATTCCATTCTGATGGCAGAAATCATAAACCAATTGCATAAATTCTTCAGGAGCTTTTCTAATGCCTCCATCACCTTGGATTGGTTCGATCAATACACAAGCAACTTCATCAGCTGGTAAGAAACTTTCAAAGGGCTTCTTAAATTCTGTAAAATAGCGTAGTGCCACATCATGCTCAGTCTCGTTAGGATATCGTCGATAAACATCAGGATATGGTACATGTACAACCCCTGGTAGCAATGGCCCCATCTTACGAGCCATATTTAAACTAACTCCTGAAAGTGTCATTGATCCATAAGTCGATCCGTGATAAGAATCCATAAAAGAAACAATATATGGACGTCCTGTATAAGCACGAGAAAATTTAATAATTGCATCATTGGCTTCAGAACCAGAATTAGAAAATGCTACTTGTTTTTCAGCGCCAGGAACCGATTTAGCCAAACGTTCTGCCAATTCTTGTCCGGGTCGATGATGAAAATAGGCAGGTGTATAATGAATCAGTTTTTCAGCCTGTTCTTGGATGGCTTGAACGACTTTCTCATTCGTATGACCAACGTTAATAGCCGAAGCACTTGCCAACAAGTCGATGTACTCATTTCCATCTGCATCAATCAACGTTGAGTCGTGTGCTGATTCTATGACAAGATCATAATAATTGATTCTTGAGGCTTGGGCGTAGTACTTATTCTCTTGCACAATCAATCGATGATCCACCTCGTGATCATGATCTAATTTTTGCGTTGTCATAATGACACCCCCTAATTATTTTATTGTTAGAAATATTGTCATTTTAATATTTTTTTAATTTACTTGCAAGAATTTTCTTAGTTTTAAACGTTGTTAAATCAAGGAATTTCTCTTTTATCAGGTGTTATCAATGATTGTAAGCGTTAAAAATAAATTAAAATAATTCTAATTTCTTAGAAGTTGCTAATAATAATATTGGGAACTACCATAATGGCGGAGGTATTTAACAATCATGAATGATGAAAAAATGTTGTTAGAATACATGTCAAACTTTTATAAAATCTCTTCAAGTGAATTAACTCAAAAATATACAATGGCTCAATTAGAAGATGCCTATAACGAGATTAATCAAAAAACCAATTACCAGAAATATTTAAATAAGAACAAATCTTTTCCTAGTACATATGTTATGAAGGAATTTTGTCCGCTTTAATCAGTTTCTATTTAAACTTGGTTAGGGTGTAAATGATTCCATTTTAAATTTTTAAATATATAAAAATAGTCTATATTGATATCAATTTTGTTTTTTCAAACATTATTAATAATCAATATAGACTATTTATTTTGACTGGCTAAAACTATTTTAATTAAAGAATACACAACTGTTATCTAGTCTGGAGCAAGAATTAAAATCGTCTCAGTTATGAAATTTTACTTAGCGAGTGTTTTTCTCGCTTAGTAAAAGACCAAGCTTGGAAATTACGCGGATTTTGTGGAAGTTTCAAGTCGTGTCCATGGCGTTCCGGTCAAATTTTAATTTTTGTGGAAGGCGGCAACTACTTACACCCTAATAAAAACTATAAGTAGTATTACTACGCTAAATCTTATTGTCTTTTGATTAATTTCTTTATTATTAATTTCTGTTATCATATAAACATACGTTATTTAGGGGGATTTTGTAATGGTTAGACAGTTCCAACTTTACCGTTGGTTACGGTTTATTTTTTTGTTAATAGCTGGCGTTTTAATTGTAGTAGCGCCGATAAAAAGTTTTGACATCATAATTTACATTGTTTCTAGTTATATAGCAATTTATGGTATCTTATCTATCATCGATGGTCTAAGCATCCGTCGCACTACTGGTGAGAATAACATTGCCATTGGTTTGGGTATTGGAGCTCTGTTCTTATCTTTAGGTGTTTTATTTTTAGCTCATTTTTTAGTTACATTAGTTCCGCCAGTTCTAGGAATTGTACTACTAGTCAATGGCATTAATCAGTATCGAGATTCTCATGAAATGGCTAAACGAGTTCACGTAATTCCATTTCTGGACTATTTATACTCAGCACTTTTAGTGGTTGCTGGTATTGTCTTTATTCTCAACCCTTCTAAAACAATTATTTTTATCTATCAATTATTTGGTTTAAGTTTAATAATATTAGCTTTCTTTGAAATTATAAATTCCAGAATCTATCGCAATTAGATCTGGATTTTTTTTAATGTTATTGTACTGAGACTATTAGTAATAGCGCTCTTTTCATAATGTGTTGTCGTTTGCCATGTTTGGACATTATTTCCGTTTCTAACAGATACAGCCTCAACAACCAATCTTCCTTGTTTCAAAGCATTCAAATTATGAAGGTTTACTCCCAAAATAACCGCCGAATCATCCGGTTCAACATTTAGATTGGCACCGATACTTGCTGCCGTTTCAGACAAAATAGAATTAATGCTACCGGCCTTTTCCTTCTCCATTTGTAATCGTTCCTGTGTTAGATCCATTTGTAAGACAACCTTATGTTTTCCTTGTTCAACTACTTCTATTCCTAAATCTTTTAATAAACTCATTTCATACCTCAGTTTTTTTCAATAATTAGCTCATTTTTTGTATAAAAGTTATACAATTAAAATATAATACTTTAATAGTATCAAATTTTTTAAGGAAAAGAGGTCATATTTTGGAAAATTGGTTAGTTAAACGTGCAAAATTAGATCCAAACAGAATTGCTTTGGTCTTAGAACACGCGGATTTCACCTTTAATGAACTCAATTCGATCGTTCAGCTCTTTGCTAGCAAATTATTTACTAGCGGTATTCGTAAAAATGACCCCGTAGCCTTATTTTCTGATAATTGCTTTAACGGCTACGTTGCCATTCTAGCACTTCAACAACTGGGAGCACGGACAATCTTATTGGATACGGGACTACCATTAAAAACTCTAGCTTACCAACTTAATGATTGTAACCCCCAAACTGTCTTGATTAGCGATTCATCTGACACAAAGGATATTTTAAAAACTAACGGTTCTCATACTATGATATCAGACATATTGAGTCTAGACCCTAGTACTCAATATCATCCCATATCTGAATTTAATGCTAATCAGGTAGTTTCAATTTTTTATACTCCTAATGCAGATAAAAAAGATACTGGTGTTATGTTAACATACGGAAATTATTTTTACTCAGCCATGGGTACTACTTTAAACTTAGGGATCAATAAAAATGACGCTTGGGTCCTTACTTTACCAACTTTTAATGTTCCTGGCTTCTCAATCATTATGCGTTCAATCATATACGGAATTGGTGTTTATTTAATTGATAACTTTGATACTGATCAAATCAACAAGGTACTAATTAACGAACATGCTACGATTATTTCATTAACGCCGCCATTATTGCGAGAATTAATAAACGCCTTACCAAAGGGACAACAATATAATGACAAATTTCGCTGCATGTTCTTGGGTACAGGACTTGTTGACAACTGGACCCTATTACGTTGTAACATGCTAAATATCCCTGTTCTTCAATCATATGGTATGACAGAAACAACTGCCAACATATCTGCTTTAAACTTTGATGATGCTGAGAACAAAATTGGTTCGTGCGGTCAACCATTCTTCACTACTCAAATTCGAATTACAAATATCAATCAAGACAATATCGGACAAATCGAGGTCAAATCGCCCACTGTTGCCGTTGGTTATCTTAACAAAAGACAATTATTCCATAAGCGATTTACCAAAGATGGTTTCTTTAAAACCGGTGATCTTGGTTATTTGGATGAAGATAATTTTCTTTACCTCAAGGGACGCCAAGATGATTTGATTTATCGTGGTGACAATATTATTTATCCTGAAGAAATTGAAAATGTTTACCACAATGTTAATGGAATTATTGATATTTGCCTAGTTGGTGAGCATAAATCTAATGGAGAACAAATTCCAGTTGCTTATTTAACACTTAGAGATAATAGTTTTTTAACTAGTGCTGATCTACAGGAATTTGGACAACATAATCTACTAAGCTATCAAGTTCCAACAGAATTTCGATTGCTTAATCAATTTCCTAAAACAACTGGTGGCAAAATTATGCGCAACAGATTATTCAATTTAAAATATAAAGTTATATAAAAGAATAAAACATATTCAGTTTTCAAGTATCAAAAGGCCTAGTAATCAAACTACGATTACTAGGTCTTTTTTGTCATATTTCAGTCAAATATTGAACTTTTGTTCCAGGTTATTTTTAATTTGAATATTGATTTAACAGTTCATAACTAATTCTAATCCCATCCAAAAAGGCGTTCTCAGTTAAATTCTCATTAAAATCATGATTATGCTCATCATAATTAGCGTAGGGAATAGTAAAGACTGGAACTTTTAAAATATCTTTCCAGACATAATTAGGAACTGTTCCTGGCATTGAAGGTTCAATATATGCTTTGCCAGTTGCTTCAATGATTGAGTGATAGATCCAATCTATTTGTTCATCTGAAGTTTGTGTATGTTCAGGTGGTACAGCTCCTAAATAATTAAGTTGTAATCTACCACTATTTAAGTCCTCTCCCAAAACTTCTTTCAAACCTTTTTTTATCTTAGAAATTGATTGTTCACCTACTAAGCGGCAATCAATTTTTATTTTTGCTTGGTTAGGAATGATTGTTTTGACACCACTACCCTGATAACCTGAAGTGACTCCGAAAAAGTTAAATGTTGGTTTGAACATTAGATTTTGATAGTAAGTTACTTTATCCATCTTTAATGAATCAATACCTGATTGTTTCTCAATTTCTCCTTTGTTATATGGTAACTGTTTAATCCATTCTTTCTCTTGTTGGTTTGTTTCTAGTACTCCATCGTAAAAATAAGGAATCTTAACTTTACCAGATCGATGATCATAAATTTTATCAAGAAACTGCAGCAACTGTTCAAAAGGATTTTTCATAACATTGCCTAGGTTGCCAGAATGATTATCATGTGTACCGGTCTTACTAATCAATTCAAAGGCAAATACCCCACGATTACCCATTCGTAAAACATGAGTTCCATCAGCACCAAAGGCACCATCTACTACAATTGCAGTATCGACTTGTTGTAATTTTGTTTTAGCAATCTTTTCGAGCGTTGGTTTTAGATTTACACTGCCTTGTTCCTCTTCGCCCTCAATAAATAAAGTAACATTAAAGGGAAAATTACCATGTAATTCTAGATAAGAGTATAATCCAAAAATCTGTGCTAATAATTGTCCCTTATTATCACCAACTCCACGCCCAAATAAACGCTTCTCAGATTTAGTCAAAGTAAACGGATCAAACCTCCAGCCAGATATATCTCCTGGAACCATTACGTCATAGTGTCCATAGAACAAAACGTTTTTCCTACTTTTACCCTCCATTTTAGCTACTATGACCGGATGTCCAATTGTCGGTATGATTTCCACTTTTGCTTTTAACTTTTCAATCAAAAGTTCTTTCAAAAATTTCACCGTTTCATCAATACCTTCATTGGTAACACTGACACTTTTCAAAGCAATAAATTTGGACAATAATTGTTCAAAATCTGCCTGATGTTCTAATATAAAATTATCTCTTTTTTCCAATTATTTGATCCTCTTTACTTTTTCTTTTGTCTTCGATAATAACATCATTGTCGCTAATTGCTTATTTATTTTAATTGTCTTAGTTGATAGATACTATCATGCCAATTTTTTCTATTTTATTATCATATAATTAGGAACAGGCGTTGCAATTAATCTTTAATATCATCTTGGAAAAATGTTCATGAAAATAAAATTGTTTTAACGATTCCGGGACTTATTAATTTAATAATCTTATTCAAAACAATCCCTAAAAAAGGCTAACCACATAGGTTAGCCAATAAATCGGTATCAGTTTTATTCTAAATAATATTCAAAGAAATTAGCAATTTTATCCATCAATCTAGTTTCTACTAAATGTCCAGCTTTATATCCAGTAATAAAGGAAACTTGTTCTCCATAATCAGTTTGATGAACTTTATCAAAGAAATCCTTTGATTGTTGATACGGTATTCGTCGATCATTAGTACCATGCCAAAATAAAACTGGTCGATGATTAATTTTTTCTGGATGCTGATTAAGATCATAGTATTTGATCCAACTAGTCAAGAATTCCATATCCTCCGGAATATAAATGTTTCTTCTAACAGCGTCTTTTCTAACTAATTTGGCATAAGCATCAAGATTTGGTGTACCCATAATAATTGCAGCCGCTCTAATTTCTGGATGAGCAGTTAACAATGCTCCGGTGGTCATTCCTCCCATAGAATAACCACCAACACCAATCAGATGATCTTTGATCAAATGTTGGTTACTATAAAAATTACGGATCAATGAAAACTCAGCAATATTGCCCTGAATACTATTCCAGAAAGTAAATGAAGGAATCGAAGAAATATCTGTATGTCTCTGTCCATGATTCATTGCATCTGGAAGAACAACACGGATATTTTTTTGTGCTAATTTGCGTGCCTGTGTTAGGACTAATTCTTTACTGGAACGCCAACCATGGTAAAAAACTATTAAGGGCAATTCTTCCTTGTGCAATTGTTCTTGAACGACTTCCAAAATCGGAATATCCTGAATCATTCGTTGATAAACCTTAACCATATAATTCACCTCGTGATAAGAATATCATCAATAACAAAAAAAATGCAGGAATAAAATATATTCCTACATTAAATATACGGCAAATTACGATTTTTAATTTTGAACAATAACTCCTCGACATCACGGCTATGACGATGACCTGTATCAACATCAAACTCAAGCAATTCACGTCTGAAATTAGCTAATTCAGATTCTAAATTATCATTATATTCCAATAACTCTAAATGCTTAAATACCAAATTGATCAACGACCGTTCAGAACCCAAATTGAAGGATCCAACTGACTCCTCAACAGATCGGATAAAATTATCTCGTTCAGCGTTGGAAATTTTCACTTGCTTCAAAATGTTACCACCCTTCTATTGGCAAATCTTCTACCCATATAATAATTTTCTCATTCATTAATGCTATTATGACTCATAGGTTTCTTAATATGCCCTCAACTTTATATAAAATAATTATAGTTAATTGAAATTATTATATATTATTAGCATTGTTTCAGTAATATGAGTATCCCACGTTAGTCTACACATGTCACGTCTATCTGAAAACTCGCCAAGATAATGTATCAATAGGCATTGTTTTTTTAATATATTGCTATTTTTATCAAAATATTTTTCCTTATTTGTAGAAATGTTTTTATATACGTTTTATAATTAATTTGGTTATATAGGCGAGATGTATTAACCTAACAATATTTTTATTGTTATCCTTTTGAAAAAAGTAGTACTCCTTCTCAACTGCTTAGGAATCAGGGTTAGTGGTAGGCTCTGATTTGTAATTTCTCGCAAAGGTAAAGGCTAGTGGTAGGCCTTTATTTTTTTTGCTTTAGTTACAAAACGGACAAAACAATTGTCCTGTCCGCCAGCTATCTTATCACTCAATATCATATCTGCTTTTGAGTAGTTTTACATACCACATCTTCTAAATAATATTTACCAGATTTGAATTAGTTTATTTATCATGTTTAAACAAAAATGTTATAAGTTTCTAAGCCAATTCATGTTCTTATTCATTCTTATTATATTCGGGATCATCCAAATCTCTGGCAATATCTACGCCATACAACTTATTAACCTCAGCGTCTTTTTCAGCTGGATGAACGACCACAATAGCGATAGCTCCTTTACTACTAACATAACCAACAAAAGTCGTTACCTCTTCAACATAATAAGCCAATCCGTCTGAATGAATAATATATTGGCCAGCTACTGGCATACTTTCGATATAAACTTTGTTCATTCTAATGTAGTCGTCGCCATCATGGAGTACGATTAATACTTTATACATGAAATACACCCTTTTCTTATTCTTCCTATTGTTCTATCGTAATAGTATTGGAAAATAATTACTAGTTTTTAACTTATGAGGAAGAAAATATGCAAAACAAGCGTTCCATTTATGCTGATCGTATCGTTGTAAAAGTTGGTACCAGCACATTAATTCGTCAAAATAGCAAAATTAATCTCGACGTTATCAAAAAACTTGCCCACGCCTTGAGCATTTTGAAAAAAGAAGGTAAAGATGTCGTTTTGGTCTCCTCTGGAGCCATCGGTGTTGGCATGGGTGTTTTAGGAATTGATAAACGTCCTATCAAAATTTCAAAGCAACAGGCTGTTGCTGCCGTTGGACAAGCGGAACTTATGCAGATCTATAATGAGGCATTTCACGAATATGGTATGTCAGTTGCCCAAATTTTGATAACTCGTGATATAATCGATTATCCGGAAAGTCATACTAATGTTATGAATAGTTTTCAAGAATTATTATCAATGGACAATGCAATTCCAATTGTTAACGAAAATGATTCGGTAACTGTTTCCGAATTGGATCATCACACCAAGTTTGGCGACAATGATCAGCTCTCGGCGATTGTTACTAACTTAGTTGACGCTGATCTTTTAATTATGCTATCTGACATTGATGGTTTCTACAATGCAAATCCTCTCAAAGTCCCAGATGCTAAGTTGGTTTCAACCATTGATTCAATTAGTCCCACTATTATTGCGGCAGCTGGAGGTCATGGTACCAAATTTGGAACTGGTGGAATGACTACCAAGTTAAAAGCTGCTGAAAGAATTCTCAAACATAATCAACAAATGGTCTTAACTAATGGAAAGAATCCTGATATTATTTTTAATATTTTATCGGGCGACCCTGTGGGAACTCTATTTTCTAAGAACCGTGAATAATCACTCCTTAGGAGGCAAATAATGAATTCACAATTTCCAATCGAAAACGCCATTATTAACCTTATAACAAGTTATAAAAATCAAGTCACCAAAAAAATGCGACCACTAGGACTCTATCCTGGTCAAGATATGATTTTATTGGCATTATTAAAACATGGGCAAGTCTCCCAAAATAAATTAGTCGTTGAACTTTGTGTTGATCACTCTACAATTGCCAAGTCAGTTAGCCGAATGGTGAAAAGCAATCTCGTTACAACAGAAAAGTCCACTAAAGATAAACGTGTAACTTTAGTAAGTTTAACCACCCATGGACGTGAACTGGCTCAAAAAGTAGAAGATATTTGGGTTTCATCCGAACACACTGCTACAGGTGGATTAAGTTCTGAAGAACAAAGATTATTCATCGAAATGATCGATCATATAACTGATAATTTAAATAAATAGCATTTTATGTTGACGGCAACATAAAATGGTGATAGATTAATATTACGTTGACGGCAACATATTTATCAACGATAAATAAAAAACAAATTACTTAGACGTTAAAAATAGTGGATACAGCCGTCCACTATTTTTTTGTGTATACTATAGATAATTAGAAGCATTTTAGGAGTGAATAATATGATTGATCTCGAAAAAATGGGCCAAGATGCTCAAAACGCTGCCTTTAAATTAGGACAATTAGGTACTAAACAAAAAAATACTGCCCTTTTGAATATGGCTAATGCTTTAGTTATCAATACTCAAAAAATTATCGAAGCTAATAAAGAAGATATCGCGAATGCTAAGAAAAATGGTATTAAAGAAGCAATGATTGATCGACTCTTATTAACGCCTGACCGCATTAACGATATGGCCGATGGTTTGCGTCAAGTTATGGATCTACCCGATCCTATTGGTAAAGTCGAACGTGGTTGGGAAACTGTCACTGGTTTAGATATTACTCAAGAACGTGTTCCTCTCGGAGTTATTGGCATGATTTACGAAGCTCGTCCCAACGTAACTGTTGATGCCGCAGGACTTTGTTTCAAAGCTGGTAATGCTGTTATCTTACGTGGTGGTAAAGAAGCTATCAATTCTAACATTATTCTTTCAGAGACCTTACGTTCGGCATTAACAGATTCAAATATTGATCCCAATGCTGTGCAATTGATTGATGACATTAGCCATGAAACGGCCCAGAAGATGATGGAATTGACTGATTACATTGATGTTTTAATTCCACGTGGAAGTGGAAAATTCATTAAAATGGTTGTCAATCAGGCCAAAGTTCCCATCATTGAAACCGGAGCCGGAAACTGTCATATTTATGTTGATAAAGACGCCGATTTAGAAAAAGCACTCAAAATTATTATCAATGCTAAGGTTCAGCGTCCCTCCGTTTGCAATGCTGCCGAAAAAGTCATCATTCACCGTGATGTAGCCAATCAATTTTTGCCTGACCTCTACAATGCACTAAGAGCTAACAATGTTGAAGTTCGTGGCGATACATTAGCTAAAGCAATTGAGCCCGATATTGTTCCTGCAACACAGGAAGATTGGGGTACGGAATATGATGATTATATTATCGCCATTAAAATCGTTGATTCAATTGACGATGCTATCAAACACATCAACAAGTACAACACTAAACATAGTGAATCGATCATTACCGAAAATTACTCTGCTAGCCGTCAATTTATGAAACAAATTGATGCTGCCGTTGTTTACACTAATGCCTCTACTCGCTTTACTGATGGTCAGCAATTTGGATTTGGTGCTGAGATAGGTATCAGTACTCAAAAATTGCATGCCCGAGGACCTATGGGAGCCAACGAATTAACTACAACAAAATACCTGGTGCAAGGCGATGGACAAATCAGAAAGTAACTTAATAATTCATCCAATCTCGACAGTTACAAGAGATCATTATAAATTGTTCTTAAACGCTGATCCATCCAAAAAAGTTATTAACAGTTATCTCGGCCGTGCCCACAAATTTGAATTAACAAGTGGAAAAGATTTATTGGGTGTCCTCGCTTTGATCAATACACGACCAGAAACAATAGAAATTGTGAACATTGCTGTAGATGAATCCCATCAAAATCACGGTTTAGGCGAAAAAATGCTCCTTTTTGCTATAAATTGGGCTACCGAAAAGCATTATCATACAATAGAAATTGGGACTGGTAGCACTAGTTTTGCACAACTCTATTTATACCAAAAATGTGGATTCCGAGTTGTGAACATTGATCGTGATTTCTTTGTGGATAATTATGATGAACCCATTATCGAAAACAATTTAATCTTAAGAGACATGATTAGATTGAAAAAGGAACTTCCTTAATTGGAAGTTCCTTTTTCAATTGCTTTCAAACCGACTAAATTAAAGATACTTCTTTGAGACTTTAACCCTGGTTCGAAGAAGAAATCACCATAAGCTAATTGATCAATCGTGAGCTTAGCTTGAATGGCTATTGATATAGCATTGATATTATCATTTAGGTTATCCTTTGACATAATCTGTGCGCCTAATATTGCTCTAGTTTTAGGATCAAATACAACCTTAAATAGAATATGACTGATCTGAGTATGATCTCTCGGTACATCGACTTCAATAAATGCTGAATCAATTGCTACATCTAATCTTTTGGCAGTTGTTTCATTCAATCCAGTAGCAGCAAATTTATAATCAAAAGCCATCCAAGCAGATGTACCTTGTACACCATTAATTGAATAACAATCGTCTTTCAAATTACGAACAACATAACTTGCTTGCAAACGGGCATTACTTGCTAAAGAAATATTCATATCATTTTGACCAGGGTTATAAAATACCTCAGTCACATCACCTATAGCAAAAATATCTGGATTACTAGTATGTAAATATTTATCAGTCTTAATCAAGCCACGTTCAGTCATATCCACAACACCATTCAACCACTCAGTATTAGGATGTGAACCAGCAGCAACAACAACCAAATCAGCTGGATATTCTGCTTTATCTGTCACAACACTCGTTACTTCATTTTGATCATTTCCAACAAAATTTTGCACAAAATTATGCATCGCTAAATGAACACCTTTATCAACAAACTCAGACATAATTTTATGAGTAAATTCACTATCCAAATATGTACTTAATGGTAATTCAGATACATCAATCAATGTAATGTTCTTATGAGCCATCCCCAAGATTTGAACAGCACCAACACCGATATAACCTGCACCCACAACAACCACGTTCTCAATTGTAGGATCTTGGGCCTTCTCTCTAATCATATCCATATCCTCGCGACCGCCCAAAGTTTGAATATTCTTTAAATCATTTCCAGAAACAGGTAACATATTAGGTTTTGCTCCAGGACTTAAAATCAATTTATCATAAGACTCACTAATTTTATTTCCATTTCTATCAACAGCTTCAACTTTGTGTTCTTTAGCATTGACTTTAATAACCTCTGTTTTATTAAAAATCTCAACTTGTCTATCTTCTAGCTCTTTTATTTTATGAATTGTCGTTTCCTTATCCCAACCAATAACTGCTGCCAAATCATTTTTTTCAAACCATTTAATTTCTAAATCATCATAGGTTGCTAATAGCTCTTCAACCGTTTCAAATCCACCATGTGAAGCTCCTAAAACAACAATTTTCATATTTTATCTCTCCTTATTAAGTACACAATGTATCTTATTTACTTTCAAAAGTTATATTACATCCCGTTCTCCCGTCCGTCAATAAGATACTCAAAGTATCTTATTTATTTAAAGTACACATTATCGTATAATGACTTTTAGGAGGATTATTATGGTTGAAAATAAGAAAAATCGCCGTCGTGGCGACCAATTACAAAACGATATTTATCAGGCAGCTTATAACCTGTTAAAAAAAGAAGGTTACACTAATTTAACTTTTTCTAAAATTGCTAAAGCTGCACAAACTAGTCGTTCTGTGATCTATCGTTACTGGGATACCCCTTTTGATTTGGTCTTTGAAATGATTCATAATCAAATGAAAGACTCCGGTCAAATTGCAAATACTAATCTGAATGGTAAAAATCTACAAGAAAATCTATTTATCATTGGTAAAAGTTTAACCACAGGTTTTAATATTGTTTTAACCGAATTCAACAAAATGATGCTTTCAGAGATGATTGAGCAACCTCAAAAAATACATAAGTTATTTGATGAGATTAATACAGGAAACTTACAAATCATCGATGCCGCCCTACAAATGGCAATTGATAATAAAGAAATAAAATTTATGCCTTCTCAACAAGTCAGACTTTCCTTATTTCATTTAATCAGGTATAGCTATGTTATTGAGAACCACAACCTAGATGACGCACAGTTACTCGAACTTATCAACGAGATAGTTCTTCCGGCAATTGTTGCATCACAAAAATAAATATTGAGATAATATCAAAAAAGTCGGTCCAGTAACTATCAAATAGTTACTAAACCGACTTTTTTAGTTATTCGTAAAACCGGCGTACTTACTGCACGCTTTAATTCTTTCGAGATAATGTTGCATAATTTTTGATAAATTTATAAATATGTAAGTCCTTAGCAATCAAAAGCATATCGCCAATCATCACTGCCAAAATAATCACAAAGAAAAACATCACTTGATTCAGTGAAGCTGCATTCAATTGAACACCTTGAAATCTTAAATCTGTCAACAATGCATAGACAATATAACCAACTAATAAAAATTCCAATAATTCGAATGGACCCTGGAATCGAACTCCAAACCTTTTATTCAAATCTTTATCTAAAGTGTTTAGTTTTTCATCAGAAAAGAAAGATAATTCTACAATTGTATTTCTCATATTTAAAATTATTTCCAAAAGCAATAATAATAACCAAAATAAGAAAACAAGCATAAACCCTATAAAACAATCACCAGATGACATTATTTTTCCTTTCACGTATCTAGCTTAATTTTAATACATCTCTAGGATTTCTCAACAATCTTTCGACTTGAAAACGTACACAATAATTAATAACCAGTTGAATAATTAACTTCGTTTACTACTACTTCACCATTCTCCACATAAGACTTCAAGTTTTCTTTAAAAATGTCGAAAGCTCTTTCTTCGTAATGAACACTGGCACCAGCATCATGTGGTGTGATGATAACGTTCTGCATATCCCATAGTGGACTGGTACTTGGTAATGGTTCAGGAGTCGTTACATCTAAACCAGCTCCAGCAATCTCGTCATTTTCTAAGGCTGAGATCAAATCATCAATATCAGTTGTTTTACCACGGCCAATATTGATGTAATATGCCTTCTTGGACATAGTGGCAAATAAATCTTGGTTGAACATCCCAATAGTTGCTGGTGTATCTGGCAAAGAATTAACAACAAAATGAACCTCGCCAATACGATTCTTTAGTTCAGTCATAGGAATCATTTCATCAATATATTCAGCAGGTTTGTCACTTCTTCTAACACCAATTGTTTTCATGCCTAAAGCTTTTGCATATTTAGCAATCAATGTGCCAATATGTCCAACTCCAACGATCATAACTGTTTTATTGTAAACCTCATCATAGCCATCATCTTGTTTCCATTCACGAGCATCTTGATGTCTAGCTGTTAAATTCATCCGACGAACAAACATTAACATATATGCTAATGTTTGTTCTGCAATATTAATGGCATTAGCTCCTGAACCATTAGTCAAAATAACACCTTTATCAGCTAATTGTGGTAATGGCAAAGCATCAACACCTGCACGAACAACTTGAATCCAATTTAAAGTGTTACTTTTTAAAACGGAATCCTTAAGTGTATTAGACCAGTCGTAAAGAACCTCAACATCTTCAAGATCAGCAGGAGTAACCTTTTTGGGTGACACTACTTTTAGATCAACTCCAGAAATTGATTGGATTTTCTCCGTTTGTTTCTTTGTTAAATTAACTAAACTAAGAACCTTCATTTTCCTACCTCGTTTTAAAATAATTAAATTTTATATTACTACTATATAGCAAATTCTAGTTTATTTTTCTGAAAATATAAAAAAATATTCGTAATGTATGATACAATATTATTCGATGCTCATCGTTTGATTTATTTTGCTATTTATGTTAAAGGAAATTGCTCCTTATTGGTGGAGCAATTTTTTTATGTGAAATTTGAAAAATATTCACTCACAAAAGACAAATTATTACGAATTTATATGATTTAACCCATTTTCGAGTGAATTTTAATATTCGTGTTTTGCTTGATAGTGTAAATCATGATGAACCAAATCAATTAAATTTAGGGGTAGTATTAATTATGCATTATACGTTATTAGCACGTTGTATCGCTGAATTTATCGGAACAGCTATCATGGTTGCCCTCGGTAATGGTTCAGTTGCCAACGTTGAATTAAAAGGAACAAAGGGTTTCCACGGTGGGTGGATTCTAATCGGATTCGGTTACGGTATTGGTGTTATGGTACCAGCCATGATGTTTGGGCCTATCTCTGGAGGCCAGATCAATCCAGCTATGACCTTAGCACTCGCTTTCAATGGAGAATTTCCATGGGCTGAGGTTGGACCATATATCATAGCTCAATTCTTAGGTGCTATCTTTGGCCAAATGATGATTGTGGCTGCTTACAAGCCTTACTATAACAAAACTGAAAATGTTGAGAGTATCTTAGGTACTTTCTCAACAATTGACAATGAAAATAGTCGTTTAAACGGATTTATTAACGAATTTATTGGTACATTCATTTTAGTATTCGGAGCTGTTGCACTTACATCAGATCATATTGATCCACGTGCCGACTTTATCGGACTAGGATTCTTAGTTATGTGTTTGGTTGTTTCATTTGGTGGTCCTACTGGTCCTGCTTTAAACCCTGCCCGTGACCTTGGTCCTCGTATCTTGCATGCTTTATTGCCTTTAAATCCCAAGGGATCTTCTCAATGGAAATATAGTTGGGTTCCAGTTCTTGCACCTATTCTTGGCGCTGTCTGTGCCGTTAAACTTTATGGATTATTCTTTTAATATTTCAATTATTTAAACAAATACCCCTAGTAATCAAAATATGATTACTAGGGGTATTTTATTCAATTACTATTTATTATACGAAAGTCCACGTCGGAATCTCTTCCAGAAACTAGAATCATCAGTCTGTAACATCAAACCTTGATAAATCTTACCAATATAAGTAGCCAGTAAAACTATACTGATCAACAAAATCATTAATGATATTCCAATTTCTAAACCACTGGCATTATCATTAATAATTCTTAATGGCATGAAATAAGATGAGAAGAACGGAACATAAGAAAGTACCTTAACCACAATCGAATTCAAATTATTTTGAAATGGGAATGTGATAAAAAATGCGGCTAAGTTTAACATAATTACAGGCTGAGCCGCCTTTGAAGCATCCTCTACCTTGGCGACTAATGCTCCAGTAAAGGCAGCTAGGATAGTATAAATAACTACCCCTAATAATAAGTAAACCAGATTAATACTCAAAAAATTCTTCAACACTGAATTAATCAGCGATTGATACTGAAGGACATAACTCCTTGTTAACGAGGAACTTTGGACAAAAATATATCCACCCCATCCACCAATTAAATAGATCAGAATCTGAGTCAAGATTACTAGTAAAACTCCAAAGATTTTACCAAAGAAATATTTCAAGGCTGTTGTACTTGAGAAAATTATTTCCATAATCTTCGTACCTTTTTCGGAGGCAATTTCTTGAGCAGTGATACTAGTATAAGTATTAAGAATCATATATACCATTATTACCGTGATCCAATAAGAGATTATTTTAGCTAAATTAGCCGTACCAGTTTTCTTTTGAATTGATTGCTTCAAGATAGGTTGCTGTTGCAATGCTTGTATTTGTCCAGTAGTCAATTGGGCCCGAGTAATATTTAACTGTTGTTGCGATTGCATCAAATAATTATTAATTCTAGCTTTGATTCCTGAATTTAGAGATTCTGTTCCATAATAATGTCCAGAAAGCTTGCCATTTTTTATATCCAATTTTAAATAACCGGCCAAATCATTCTTATCCATTTTCTCTTTAGCTGTTTTAAAATCTGTCACTGATTTATCAATATCATTTTTATCATCCTTAATAAAACTCTTACGTAATTCTGGTTGTCCACCAACAATTGCAATCTTATTAGTATTTTGTCCGCCATTAGCGCCAAGATAACCTGCACCAATAGTGATACCAAACATCAAGAATGGTCCTAGAATCAACATCACGAAGCTCCATGATTTTATCTGTCTAAGAAAAGTCTCAAAGGTTACGATCCATAATTTATTCATTATGTTCACCTGCTTTCAAACGGAAGATTTCATTTAAAGTTGGTGGCTGCTGATTAAATTCTTCAATATATTGACCATGTGTCAGTTCATCAAAAATATTTTTCCCTAAGGTCTCATCACTTAAGCTAAGTAAAAATCTTTTTTCTTCTAGTTTCTCAACCTTTTGAACACCTGAAAGTTTTTCTAATTGTTCTTGATTCCAATCTGTTGTCACAGTAATTCTAGTCTTGCCAAACGACTGGCGAACCTCCCGAACTGTACCATGCAAAACAATCTGACCATTACGAAGCATAACTAATTTGTCACAAATCTCCTCTACATTTGCCATATCATGACTAGAAAAAATGATAGCGGCACCTTGTTCTTTAGCACTCAAGATTGCTTGCTTTAATAAATCTGAATTGACTGGATCTAATCCACTAAATGGTTCATCCAAGATAATTAGTTTTGGATTATGGATTAAAGTACAAATTAATTGAACCTTTTGTTGATTCCCTTTAGACAGATCTTTAATTTTATCCTTTTTCGTTCCTTTAACCGCAAATTTTTGTAACCACATATCAATTTGAGGTCGAATTTCTTTAGCTGATTTATTCTTTAAACGAGCCAAATAAATTATTTGTTGCTCAATTGTTAATTTGGGCATCAAACTTCGTTCTTCTGGTAGATAACCGATCTCATCAAAAATTGACTCTGTAATCGGCTGATCATTCCATGTTATTTTCCCCTGATAGCTTAGGAAATTAAGAATACTGTGAAAAGTAGTAGACTTCCCAGCACCATTTTGTCCGATTAACCCTAAAATTTGACCATCTCTGACATCAAAAGAAATATCTTCTAATGCTTTCAAATCTCCGAAATTTTTACTGACATTCTGAATTGTAAGCATGGCACAACCTCCTATAAAACAGATTATACATGATAGTAATTTTTTTGCTTAGACATATTGGTAAATTAATAATTTGTGTTAGCATGGGATTTAACACGAGTTTTAGGGGGACTTCATGACTGACAAACAAAAGGGATTCTTTTACGCAATTGCAGGGCCTGTTCTATGGGGATTCTCAGGCAGCATTGCACAATATCTTTTTACACAAGAAAATATTCCCACTCAGTGGATTGTTGGTATTCGATTGATTTTTGCCGGTTTAATGCTTGTTATTTGGTGTTACTTTGTAGATTCAAAGGAATTATTTTCCATTTTAAAAAAGCCTCGCTACATTATTCAATTGCTGGCTTTTGGATTATTAGGAATGCTACCAGCACAGTTTACCTATTTTATGGCTATCAAATATGGTAACGCACCGACTGCCACGGTCTTACAATTCTTAGGTCCATTGTTTATAATTGTTTATTTGTCATTAAGAAAATTACAAATGCCTAGGAGAATCGACATAATCTCAATTTTCTTAGCAATTCTTGGTACTTTTTTATTAGTTACTCATGGGCATTTAAATCAATTAATGCTTTCTCCGGCTGCCATTCTTTGGGGCGTTGGTGCAGGGATCAGTCAAGCCTCATATACCCTTTTACCACGCGAGCTATTAAGTAAATTCGATGCTCGAATCGTTACCGGTTGGTCAATGCTTTTAGGTGGCATCGTCTTCGCACCATTCGCTCATCTGACTCAAGTACCACATTTAACTGGTATCGCTTGGATCTGTATTATTTTTATTGTTACAGGTGGAACGATGTTCTCATATTTATTTTATTTACAAAGTCTCAATTATCTAACACCAGCGACCACCGGAATGTTGAGTGCTTTTGAACCTTTGACCGCAACTTTTTTAGCTGTCACTATTTTAAATACCAAAGTCAGTCCAGCTGAAATTGCTGGAGCTTTATTGATTTTAGGTATTACTTTCTTACAGGCACTTCCACCTAATTTATTTACTTTAAAAAGATATCAAAAAAATCATTCTTCTAATTAGAGGAATGATTTTTTCTTTACTTATAACCATTAGCTTTATTCAATTGTGTAAGATTTTCGTTAATATTATTATCAGCAGTATTAAGTGCTTGATCAATATCGCCACCATTATAAACAGTTTCCATAGCGACTTCTTCTAATTGACGAGTTAATTGCATCCCTTCCATCAAAACACCTGAATTAGAATAATTAGGCTTAGCTTTAGCCAATTGGTCTGCAGGAACTTTTGACTCAGGATTTTTAGCATATAAATCTTTTAGAATTTTTGTTTTTTGAGAATCCTTATTAAGTGCTAAGTAACCAGTTGATTTTTGCCATTGAGCTTGAACCTCTGGTTTCAATGTATATTTAATAAATTCAAATGCTCCGCGTTGAATATTCTTGGGTTTATCATTTGAGATCCAAAGCGCGGCACCACCAATTGATACTCCATTGGCTTTTTTGTTATCGGGATGTGGAAAATATGTAATTCCTAGATCATTTTTATTATCCTTAGTCAATTGACCAATACTTGCTGAGGATTGAATAAAAATGCCGACCTTATCAGACAAGAAACCTGCTGTTTGATTGGCACCAGCATTCGCACCAGAACCATAGTCTATGAAGTCCCCTGACTTGATATTTTCTCTGATCCAATTTAAAAATTCTACAGTATCTGGATTATTGATTTTGACCTTAGTGGGGTTACCCGTGTGTCCATCATTTTTGTTAGCCATTTGAGTTCCAGCATTTGCTAAGGCTTGTTCCATAAACCATCCATAGACTTGGACCGTCATTCCTTTTGTCTTGTGACCAGATTTTTCATAAAGTTCTTTAGCTACACGTGTGATGTCGCTGTAAGTTGGTGATACTGGTGGTGGAGTAATATTATATTTCTTCAAAAGACTGGCATTATAATACAGCACTGGTTGTGAAGTATTAAAAGGCATCGCTTGCTGTTTGCCGTTATTTGAATAAAAGGCTCTAGCTACTGGCAAAACTTTATTGACATCATAATTATCTTCATCAATAAAATCTTGCACTGGAGTCGTATAACCACTATGTATCATTTGAGCCGTAGCAATATCAAATGCCTGAAACACCGCTGGAGAAGTGTTTGTGTTATGTGTTTGAAGAATCTTTTGAATTGCTTCATCATAAGTACCTTGGTATTTAGGAACAACTTTGTACTTATTTTGTGACTTATTAAAACCATCAACAACTTGTTCCAAAGCATCTTCTGAAGGACCGCCCATTTCATGCCAAAAAACAATCTGTGTACGATTATCCTTAGTTGCTGATTTGGCAGAAAGCGATTTTCCAAAGACCGCTACTAATAAGACTCCTAAAACTAAAATCAGTGGTAAAACTAATTTCTTATATTTTGTCATTATTTAACAGCCCCCTCATTCATGCCTGACTTGAAATAATGTTGACCGATAAATAAAACTATAATAGTTGGAATAACAATAATAGCCGCACTAGCCTGAATCATTCCCCAATCATTAAATGTTTCTTCTGATTGTAATTGTTTCAAACCATTTTGAATAACCCGTGAATTATTACTAAAAGTTGTCAACATAGGCCATAAATATTGATTCCATGAACCTAAGAAACTATAAGCCCCAAGGGTTATCATGCTTATTTTGTTATACGGTAATACAATATTCCAATAAAATTGGAAATGATTTAGTCCTTCAATATCAGCTGCTTCTTTTAATTCAACTGGTGTCTGCATGAAAGATTGACGAAGCATAAAGGTCCCAAAGGCTGATGTTAAGAACGGGATAATCAAAACCGCATAATTATCAAGCAATCCCATTTGTTTAACTGTTGCAAAATTAGGGATAATTTCGGCTTCAAACGGAAGCATCATTGTAACCAAAAATAAAGTAAAAATTATCTTTCTAAATCTAAACTTCAAAAAAACAAACGCATAGGCACTCATGGAACAAAATAGTAATTGTGCAACCATCGTGATCGTCGAAATAACCAATGTATTAAGCAAGTATCTTAAAATGGGCGTTTTAGTAAATGCTGCTACATAGTTATCGAAAGAAAGATGCGTACTAAAAAGATTTCCTTTAGCAATATCCATTGTTGGTAATAAACTAGTCCAAATACCAATGAAAAACGGTGCCAGAATAATAACAGCTAAAGCAATTAATAAAAGATAATTGAAGGCTTTCTTTAGAGCTACACTTTCATCAAAATCTGTCATTAGTAATTTACCTTCTTCTCTAAGAATTTGAACTGTAATAAAGTGAAGAAAGCAATGATAACCGTTAAGATAATTGCTTCTGCACTTGATTTGGCATAATTACCACTATAAAAGGCATCCTTATAAATTCGATAAACTAGCATATTCGTAGCATTAGTTGGCCCACCTTTGGTAATAAGATCGATCAATCCAAAACTCTTAAAAGCATCGATAATAGTAATAGTTGATACAAAGAAAAGTGTTGGGGAAATCATTGGGATCGTAATATTGAAGAATTGAAATCTTGATGAAGCCCCCTCAACATCAGCAGCTTCATAAAGGGTACCGGGAACCGATTCAATCGCACCTAGTAAAATCAGGAAAGTAAATCCTAAATGCATCCAGACTGTTGTAATGATAACTGCCCACATAGCATTTGTTGGACTTGTTAGCCAATTAACTACTGGCAAATTTAGCCAACCACTCAAAAGAGCAAAAAATCCAGTTGAAGGATTAAAAATAAATAGCCAAAAGATTGCCGCTACTGCAACCGAAACTCCCATGGTAACAGAATATAATGTCCTAAAGATCCCTATTCCTGGTAGTTTTTGACTAGCTAAATTAGCCAATAATAATCCCATTGCAATCGTAATAATTGTTACTGCTATTACATAAAAGAAGGTTACCCACATACTAGAAACAAAATCAGGAGATGTTATTAATTTAATATAATTGTCTAATCCGACATATACCGTAGTCTTACCCAAAGTGTTAGTTAAAAATAAACTTATATAAAGTGTCTTAAACATTGGATAAAAAACAAAAATTCCCAAAAGCAACAGTGATGGTCCTAAGAAAATTGATGCAAAATACTTATCTTTAGCATTCAAACGAAAACCACGACGTTCTTTTATTTTAATTTTCTCTTTGGAAATGACATCTGTCGTTGAAGTTTTAAGCATTGATCAGATCCTCCGCTTTTGTGATATTTACACCATCACTGTTAAACAGCAAAATATTATTAGTGGCTGAAACATTGATTGTGTCATAAGCCTTAAAATCAGCATCACTAGTAACAATTACAGCAATTTCAACATTGTTATTACTCATTTTGGCATAAATAATTTTTTCATCGCCTAAATATTCAATCGTCTTAATTGATGCATTGGCTGATAATTCATCAGTTTTTTCTATAATTAATTCGGTGGGTCTGATTCCCACTGTAAAATTATCAACTGGAACTGGTTGATCAATTGTAATCTCAAAATCACCATTTACATTAATAACTCCATTAGATGTTTTCACAGCAGGTAAAATATTAATCGGTGGCACTCCAAAGAAACTAGCTACAAACTCATTAGCTGGATGCTTATAAATATCAGTTGGTGTACCAACTTGTTGGACTCTTGAGTCATTTAAAACCATGATATGATCTGCCATTGTCATAGCCTCTACTTGGTCATGCGTAACATAAATTAATGTAATTCCTAACTTACGTTGTAAAGCATAAATTTCTTGACGCATTTTAATTCTTAATTGAGCATCTAAATTAGATAGGGGTTCATCCATTAAACAGATCTTGGCATCACTAGCAACCGCACGAGCAAGAGCCACACGTTGCCTTTGACCACCGGATAGTTCACGAGGTTTTCTATCTTTTAATTCTTCCAAGTTGACCATTCTCAAGGCTTCATTGACCCTATTTTCAATGTCAGCTTGCGAAGTCTTTTTTCTAGCTTTTAGGCCAAAGGCAACGTTGTCCCAAACATTCAAAAATGGAAACAAAGCATAACTTTGAAAAACCATGGTTAAATTACGATCCTTAGGCGCTAAATCATTGATCACTTTATCATCAACACTGATTTCACCATCACTGATCTGCGTTAAACCAGCAATCATTCGTAATAAAGTACTTTTACCACAGCCAGATGGGCCAACTATTACAAAGAATTCCCCTGTTTGAATTTCTGCAGAAACATCATTCAAAACCATTTTTTCCGAATCATATTGCTTACATACATTCTTTAACACTGTTGACATTGCTCAAACCTCCAAATAAGTCGTTGGTTACAGTATGCAAAATGAATGTATATATATAATCTATTTCATGTAAATTTACTGTAAAAGAACTAATTCTAAACAAATGATTATTTTCGTTTGAAATCATTAATATACAAAAGAAGCCATATTGACTCGTATTCGGTCAATATAGCTTCTTTTGTATATACATTAATAATAGAATTAAGCCTATTTTTTGTTCTCATTTGCTTGATGTATTTTCTGAATCGAATTAATTACTAAGGGAAAACCAATATAAGGTAGCAAGCTCAACGCTCCCCAAATCAATTCTGCTTCAGAATTACCAGCTTTTAAACTACCTGTAGCATGAGCCTTAATTTGAAAATCAACATTCATAGTTATTAAAGCCGCCAACAAGTATCTTTCTCGATCTTTGATTGAAAGATTCCCTCGACTATAAAAATCACCAAAGAAATGTTTAGTTAACCAGTTTGGCAATAACTCACCTGCATTGGCTGGTAAATCTGCCATAAGATTCTTTATTTCATTTCCATACAATGGTTTTTGAAATTTTAAACCAGTTTCATAGGTGTCTTCTGACAAAGTAAAATGTTGACTATCATCAGTCGAAACTTCATTAAACACTTTCAATGCCAAATTTACCTTAACTAATCCTACGGCTGGACTTAACTGATAAAGAACTTCCCTAATAATTTCACTAGTTACTCCTGACTCTAAGGCAAGTTTGAAGTGTGTTTTGAGTTCATCTTCCGCCTGTAAAACGGTTAAAGCACTAATAATTGTTAGTTCCTGTTCTTCTTTTGATAGTGGATTGTTATCTCCAATCTCATTTTGGAATCCTTCAAGTAAACTTTTATAATCACGATCCATCAAATCACCTCTCTACAAAATGATATTACATTTGTTTAGTTGGGTAAATTGTAAATTCATTTACATTAACATCTTCCGGTTGATCAACCGCAAAATTAACCACTCTGGCAATTGCATCAGGTGAGATGCCAACTTGTTTATAAAACTCACCCATATTTTTTTTAGTATCCTCATCAGTGATTGTATGCAAAAGTTCTGTATTAATAGCTGCTGGGTAAAGGGTTGTCGTTCTGATATTAGTACCTTCTTGAGCACTTTCCATACGAATAACTTCCATCAAATTACGAACAGCAAATTTTGTAGCACCATAAACTCCTGAACCGGTGAAACTCTTGATACCAGCGACAGATGAGGTAGTAATAATATGTCCGGCCTTATTCTTTACAAAATCAGGCATTACTGCCGCAACACCGTTCAAGACACCTTTAATATTAATATCAATCATGTCGTTCCATTCTTTAGTATGTAAGGCACTAATTGGTGAGCTTGGCATGATACCAGCGTTATTAAAAATAACATCTAATCCACCAAATTCAGATTTAGCAAGTGATACAAGATCTGCTACCTTTTGTGCATTTCTAACATCAGTTACTTTATAGGCAGCCTGTCCTCCATCTTTTTTTATATCATCAACAATTTCTTGTAAACGACTTTCCCTTCGAGCGCCAAGAACTACCTTAGCACCATTTTGGGCTAATAATTTAGCACTAGCTTCACCAATTCCACTTGAAGCACCTGTAATTACAACAACTTTATCTTTTATCATAAATTTCTCCTATTAATAAAATGATGGTTTATCCCATTCCGTATCAGGTTCAACCACTCCAATATTTTGATGACTGTAAAGCAATGGATTTTTAACTATATCGGTGATCAACTGTGCCACCGCTTGTCGAGTCACTTGTGTTCCCTTATAAGGCTCCCCTTCAGGAACTATTTCATAATCTGTATTATTATTTTGGTCATATAACCAAGTCATTCTTAAAAACGTCACATCTAAATCTTGATCACATAAGGCAAAAGAAGCCTCTTTAATAGCACTATAATCACCGATCATCTGAGCATTCCACTGACCAAATTTTCCAACAACCTCATCAAAGATGCCCAAGCCACCAGCAACAATTAACCGTTTCACACCATTTTGTTTCATTGCTTTAACGATCTTTTGTGATGTAACCATACTGGGAACCGTTGCTAGATAAACAATATCTTGATCCTTTAGGACCGATGCTAATTCAGAGTAATTATCCCAATTTCCATCAATAATTCCAGCCTTGTCGGCATATTTCTTCAAACGATCATTAGCATTTCTAGCAAAAAGCGTTAATTGTACATCGGTTTGCGTTAACAAATCAGGTATCAAATAATGGCTAATTTGACTAGCTGCACCTAACAATAAAAATTTTTCCGTCATACTTACCTCTTATAATTTGTTATATTCTTCATCAGTAACCTTTTCGAGCCATTCTGATGTTCCTTTAGTTATTGCCACATGGCTGAACCAACTATCCTTAGTTGCTCCATGCCAATGTTTAACGCCTTCTTTGATAACGACGACGTCACCTTGTTTTAACAATTGAGCGGGTTTACCCCATTCTTGATACCAGCCATTTCCTCCAGTAACAAGTAAAATTTGGAATCCATCATGATGAATGTGCCAATCATTACGACAACCTGGTTCAAAAGTTACATTACCAACTCCAAAATCAATATTATCTTCCGGTGAAACTAAACCTTTCAAATAGCTTTGACCAATAAAATATTGGGCATAAGCCTCATTTTTATCTCCAACAGGAAATACTCCGTTAGTTTTTAATTCTTCATTTTTTGTCATAAATTAATCTTCCTTCCAAATTTCTTTTGCACGATTAAACGCACTCCAAGCCTTAGGCCAACCTGCATAAAATGATAGATGAGTAATTTCAGCTACGATTTCTTCTTTAGTAATTCCATTTTTCTTACCGATTTTTAAATGTGCATCTAATTGTTCAAGATTGCCTGCAGAAATAATACTTGCGATTGTTATGAGTGAACGATCATGTGCAGAAAGTTCGGATTCCTTACTCCAAACTTCTCCGAATAATACATCATCGTTTAATTTCGCAAATTGTGGAGCAAAATCTCCTAGTAAGTCATGTCCTGCTGTTTGTTTTGCCATAATCAATTCCTCCTCGTTTCGATAAATATATTAAACAACTTAAAGTTAACTTTAAGTCAAGAGGAATATTAAAATTATGCAAATATTTATTTTAAACTTAGACAGTGTATAAATATTGATTAGATTTCCATTTGATTGCACACAAAAACCCCTTAGATATACAGATTTTTTATTCAATCTGTATACCTAAAGGGCAATATATTCATATAATTGGAACAAAAGTTAGTTATCAGATGTTTTTTTATTTTATCTCTCTTCCAAATAACCATGATTCAAACTTTGAAGATAATCTGAGAACTGTTCATCATCTTCAATATGTCCGCCCATCTTACCTTTGTACCAATCCAACTTATCATTTAAAATTGTCCAACTATCTTGTAATTGTTGAAATTCAATCTCAAAACTACGACGAACGTCTTCTAATAATTCAATCCGCTGATTAATGGTTGAATCTCCCTCCGCACGCAATTTAACATACAATTTTAATTGCTCGATCGACATCCCGGTACTCTTCAAATGTAACAAGAAACGGACCCATCTAGCATCTTGATCAGTATAATAACGAACACCATTTTCTGTTCGATGGGGTTTGATCAATCCTTCTTTTTCATAATATCTCAGCGTAGGGCTATTCAGTCCTATCAATTCAGAAAAATCGCCAATTCGATATCTTTTTTCAATTTCTACAGGCATTCATTTCACCTCTACTTAAAGTTGGCTTCAAGTATAACACCTATTACAAATCAACTCCACCATCGACTCTTAAAACTTGTCCTGTAATAAAATCGTTCTCCATTAAATAGATATATGCAGAGGCTACCTCATCAATTTTGGCCACACGACCTAAAGGAACATTTTCAACTACATTATCTCTTTGTTGCGCCAATTGCTTCGAATCCATATTTCTCCAAAGACCAGTCGGTGTCCATGTCGGTGATACTGCATTAATCCTATTATTTGGCGCCATTTCCACGGCAACACCTTCAACCATAGTATTAATAGCTTGATTACCAATAATTGCACCTGAAGCATCATATGGATGACCACCTGAACCTGAAGTTAAAATTATTGAGCCGTGATACCTAAGGTGCTTACTAGCAATCTGAACTAATTGCAAATTGGCAAAAAATTTATCTTCAACTGCTTCACGAATTTCAGCAACTGTACTATTTAAAAAACCACCGCCCATTGCTCCACCTAACATTGAAACAATATGATCAAAGGCTCCATATTTTTCAAAGAACCGATCCAATTGTTTTTGGTCCTGAGCATCTAATGAACTGCCTTGAATATTATCGTCGTATCTCAATTCATTGACACGTTCTTGATCGCGTCCAATCACATAAACTTCAGCTTTCTTATGTTGGGCCATAATAGCAACTTCCTTACCAAAGCCGGAAGTACCACCGATAACAAGAACTTTATCATTTTCAAGACTCATATTAATTACCCTCAATCATTCATTAGATTTCAACGCACCGATCATATCGATATGTTGTAATTTTTTGTGTGTTACTAGCATAACAATAGCTGTAAAAATTATCATCAATAACGTGGCAACTAAATATCCTAGCCAACTGATCGTTAATGGGAAAATAACCTGTTCCGTCGCTGCCTGATTCAAAATATAGGCAGTTAATAGATTACCAACTCCATAACCAACAATAATTCCCACAATCGTCAAAATAATATTCTCTCTAACAATATACATTGTCACTTCATTATTATAGAATCCTAAAACTTTGATAGTTGATAACTCTCTAATTCTTTCAGAGACATTGATATTGGTTAAATTGTACAATACCACGAAAGACAAGACGCCAGATAAAAGAATAAAAATCAAAACAATTGGTTTCAAAGATGATGACATTTTTGATACTGTGCTTAAGACATCATGTGTATAACTGGTACCCATGACTGATCCTGATTTTAATAAGTTGTTGGCTAAAGTTTTCCTCTGCTTATTAGTTTGTTCTTTCAAATGCACTAATAATGTATTAGGGTCAACTTGCTTATCAAATTTTTGTTGATACAGACTTGGACTTAGGTATAGAAAATGACCAATGAAGTTTTCCGAAATTGCACCGACCTTCAATGTCACCTTCTTACCACCCGTCAGATTAACATGGATATTATCTCCTGATTTAACATTCAATAACTGAGCCGTTTTTTTCGATAATATCACGGAATGTTTATCTAAATTCGTTCCCAAATGAACAAATTTATCAAAATCCTTAACCGAATCCGGTGTATACACATTAACATCATTCACTTGTTTACCTGATGCCATTACCTTAGCAGTTGTCGAATTAATTGGTGTACTACTCCGATATTTCTTATCTTGTTTCAAAACGTTTTTTACTTTAGTAAAACTACCATCGTCATTTAATTTGACTACTGCCTGATAATCAAATATTTCAGAATACTGTCTATCCCCACTAGCTCCAATAGAGTTTTGAATACCAAATCCTGTCAATATCAGGGCTGTTCCACCTGCAATTCCAATAATCGTCATAAACATTCTGGATTTAAATCTAAACAGATTTCGATAACTAACTTTTCTATTGAAACTAAAGTGATTCCATAATGGCTTGATCCGTTCCAAAAGTATTTTCTTAGCCGATTTAGGTGATTTTGGCCTCATCAAAGCAGCGGGACCTTCAACTAATTCTTTTCTAATAACAATAATTGCTGCCCCTAATGTAGCCAAGAGTGAAAAGAACAAAGCAATTAAAATTGTATTCCACTGTAACCCAACTACCCAATCCATCGTTATATATTGTTTATATAATGCCAAAACAATTCGTGGCAGGGTTTCATTTCCAATAATTGCCCCTATAACAGCACCTATAACTCCAGCGGAAATGGCATAGTAATAATAATTTTTAGAAATTTCCCACTTTGTATAACCTAATGCTTTAAAGGTTCCTATCTCACTACGAGCTTCCTCAACCATTCTAGTAATAGTTGTGAATGTAATTAATGCAGCAATTAAGAAGAAGAAAACTGGGAATACATTGGCAATGGCTGCGATACGATCGGAGCTTTCACCATAAGCAGAGAACCCAGCTAAATCCTCACGAGTTTGCCAAGTATAGGTAGTTTTGGCTTGTTTTAAAATTTTAATCCGAGCGGAATTCAATTGGATCTGTTGCTGATTAGTCGCTTGAACATCAATCGATCTTTGCTTATCAAGCAAAAACTGTTGTTGATCCAGTGACGTTAAAGCATCACTGGCAACCTCATTAGTTCTTTGGCTAGCTCGATTTCTAAATTCGTGCTTTAGTAATTTTAACTTCTTAGCAACAGCATTTTTGTAATCATCACTGAAGGTATTCATTTTCTTTAATGAATTAAAATGCAAGTTGAGCACTGTTCCGACCGTCAAGCCCAATTCTGCTTCAGGAATATAAGCAAATAACTGTACCTGTCCATCGGCAATATTGGTTGAACCACGAGATTGATTATCAATGTACTGTGGCGAATCAGCAAAACCAACAATTTTATAAGAACGATTATTCATTTCAGAATCCTTATCAAATTTAAATTGCTGGCCCAATTTGTAACCATACTTGGTCTTAGCTCTACTATCCAAAACAATCTCATTATTATTATGTGGTAATCGACCACTACGCATTATTAAACGATTTTGTTTTGAGTTAGGATTATATCCATATAAAGCAATAGCTACTTTATCTTTACCACCAATCACATATTTCAATTTTGTTGCTTCAACTTGTGCTCCTGGAACTTTACGGGCCAATTCAAGGTCAGATTGATCAAAACCAGTTGATGAAACAACTTGAATATCAGACAAATTTTTATTATTTACCGTCTTATTCAATGAATCATTCAAACTAGGACCAGCCGCCTTGACCCCAACAAAAATCAAAACGCCCAACATAATGATTAAGATGATGGCAATAAAACGTCCTTTGGACTTTTGTATATCACGCCACATATTTCTTGTCAGTGGATTCATCTAATCACCTACCATTCGATATCTTTCACTGGAGTTGGAAACGGATTGTCTTCAATTGATTGAATCTTACTATCATGAATCCTAATTACACGATCTGCCATTTTGGCTAGAGCCGAATTATGAGTTATCACGATAACTGTTTTATTATCCAAATGACTGGCATTTTGTAATAAAGTAAGAACTTGTTTTCCAGTTTCATAATCTAGTGCACCAGTTGGCTCATCACAAAGCAATAGTTTTGGATTTTTAGCCAAGGCCCGTGCAATAGCTACACGTTGTTGTTCTCCACCAGAAAGCTGTGATGGAAAATTATCTATTCGATCTCCCAACCCAACTGCTTGAAGAGTTCTAGTTGCATCCAGAGCATCCTTAACAATAGCGGAGGCTAATTCAACATTTTCTTTCGTAGTTAAGTTTGGTATCAAATTATAAAATTGAAAAATAAAACCGACATCATTTCGACGATAAGTCGTTAATTCTCGTTCAGAAAACTGGGCAATATCTGTTCCATCAATAATAACTCGACCATCACTAGGAGTATCCATACCACCCAAGATGTTTAAGACCGTTGATTTACCAGCACCACTGGGACCCAGAATAACTGTTAGTTTTCCCTGATCGACATCAAATGAAAGATTGTTATTCGCATAAATTGTTGTCTCTCCCATTTGATATTTTTTTGATTCGTTTCTAACCTCAATGTATGCCATTATTTTCCTCACCCTTCTTAGTTAATATCTATTATAGTAGAAAGCGAATACAACATTAAGGCAAAATATTATAAATACTTTTATTCTAAATACTCAAATATACTAAAAAATAGTCTGTATTGAAATCAACCATGTTTTTTCAAGCATGTTTAATAATCAATACAGACTATTTATTTTGAAAGATTAAAATCATTTAACATAAATCAATTACTGGTTTTCTACTCTCTTCTACCAAATATTAACTCGTTGTTCTTTATCTAACCACATTCCATCGCCTGATTTAACATCAAAGGCATCATAGAATTCATCCATGTTTTGAGCCATAACATTGGCACGTAATGGTGCTGGTGAATGAACATCTATCGACAAGAACATTTCTGTCAATTGTTTAGTTGACTTATTTCTCCAAACTCTTGCCCAATTGATAAAGAACTTCTTAACATCAAAGTCACTCTCAGACTTAGCTGCTTCTAAAGCACAACGTAGTCCTCCAACATCAGCGACATTTTCACTAACGACCAAGGTACCATTGACCTTGCCGTTAGCATATGGAATACCATCAAATTCAGAGATCATCTTTTGAGTCAAAGTCTTAAACTTAGCGTAGTCTTCTTTAGTCCACCAATTATTCATATTTCCATACTCATCAAATTGGGCACCATTATTATCAAAAGCATGTGAAATTTCATGGGCAATGACTGCACCAATTCCACCAAAATTTTCACTGCTTGTTTGATTCAGACTATAAAACGGTGCTTGTAAAATAGCAGCTGGAAAAGTAATGTCATTTCTTGATGGATCATAGCAAGCATTGACCATATGTCCTGGCATCAACCATTTTGTACGGTCAACTGGTTTATGATATTGATCCAAAGAATTTTGAGTAATGATTTTTCTTAGACGTGAAACATTATCATACAATGAATCATTCTCATTAATCTCAAATTTACTATAAATATCATCAATCTTATCAGGATAACCAACTTTGATAACGATCTTGTCTAACTTAACAATTGCCTTTTTCTTAGTATCTTCACTCAACCAATTATTATTGGATAGTCTTTGTTCATAGATAGAGATCATTTTTTTGACCATACTACGAACATCTTCCTTAGCCTTTTCACCAAAGTACTTCTTACCATAATAGACGCCCACAACTTCGCTAAACATTCCTGCTGCAAAATTATATGCATATTTAGTCCTATTCTTCAATTCCTTGGCACCACTTAGAGCCAAATTATACTCGCCAATAGTTTGGCGGAATTCTTCATCAAGAATTGAAGCATTACCAGTTAGAAACTTAACCATCATCCAAGCTTTAATATTTTCAAAGGTTTCATCATTGACTAATTTTCCAAGGTTATCCAAATATCTTGGTTCCTCAATAATAACCTTTTCAGGGGTATCATTTATCAAATCAACGACTAAACTCCTCAAATCAAGATTATTTGATTTGGCAACGAAATCAGAAAAGTCCATCGGATTATAAACCTTAGTATAATCAGCCCACTCTTCTGAACTCTTAACAATTGGTACCAATGATTTATCAAAGGACAATGCCTTCTCAACAATTACCTTTGCGTCATCTAACTTATAGCCAATCATGGATAACAAACGCCCCGCAACTTCAGCATACTTAGCTAACAATTGCTTACCGGACTCATTATCCTCATCATAGTAGGTCTTATCAGGAAGGATCAAGCTTGCACCTTGAACATAAACAACGTTTTTAGAGGTATCCTTCATATCAGCTTCAATTCCAATATCAATTGGCAATGGAAAACCATCTTTTGAAAGGTCAGCCAAATTATCACTTAAATCTTTTAAACTTTCTAAATCATTGATTCTTTGAATATCTTTCAAAATTGGTTGTTGATGAAACTTACTTAAATGATCTACATTATTAGCTAAACGATATAATTTAATCGCCTGTAACATTAAATCATCATTAATCTCATTTTCATTATTTGCAAATTCATGGAAGTCTTTCATAAGTGTCTTTTCAACACCCTCATCGAGATCAGAAAAACCACCAGTACGTGATTTATCAGCTGGAATTTCAGCATTCTCTTGCCATGCACCATTAACAGCCAAATACAAATTATCTTTATAATCGGCTGGTTTAGCATCTACCATATCCCCTGCTCCGCCGATAACTTTATTAATTAACAATATTTTCACCGCCATTAGTTTTTAGTGACTACTATATCACTAAATTTATTTTATTAGAATATTTATCGTTCGTAAACCATTGCTAGAATAACATAGATGTAATAAAAAAGATGAGACATTAGCCTCACCTTTTTATCTAATAACGCTCACTGAGCATCTAGAATTATTAACAATTTTAGCAGCCTGCGAACCAATAGTATTTCGGGTGCGATTTTTTTCTTCCACACCAACAATAACCAAATCTGGTTCAAATTTGGGAATAACTCGATCAACGATGGTTGAACCCGGTGCACCTTCTGTCACCATCAAATGAACATCCTTAACTCCAAATTCTTCGGCCTTTTGACCATATATCTCAAGTAATTCTTTTATTTCTTCACGACGTTCTTTTAACACAGCTGGATCTAGTGACTGAAAAATATTCAGATCGCCTGTCTCCAACACTGAAACTATTCCTAGTTCAGCATCATGATGTCTAGCTAATGAACAAGCATAATTAAAGGCATTCTTCGATGATACAAAATCATCTGAATCAACACAAATCAAAATCTTAGAATAGTCTACTTTTTTTACTTTGTATTCTTTTATTTCGTCCATCAACAAAACCTCCTAAATTATTCGAAATCGCGTCCTTTATTTTCATGGAAATATTGATCAAATCTCTTAACATAATTATGGAACATATACGTCAAAAGTAACCAACGTCTCAATGATCTATCTTTATCATAGAAAACAGTGGTGCCAACACGATCTTGTTTGATCAATTCATCAGCATACTTTGTTGCTTCATTTTCAGCAGCATACTTGTTGAAGACCTTAACAGGAACACCTAGCCAAAGTTTATGTTGAGCTTTGTTCTTATTGGCATAAACAGTTGGTTCATTCTCTAAGCTGCCTTCAACATAATCTTCTACGACATATTTAGCAAGATTATAGCCATTCAAGGTCACAAAGAAACTACTTCTACCTTGACGCAAATTAATCTCAAAGAATTTGAATGTATCATCACGAGAATCATACTTCATATCAAAGTTTGCATAACCCGTGAATTCAATATCTTCAAGGAATTTTTGAACACGATCATAAACGTCTTGATTGAATTCTGGAATAATTGCTACATAATTACCAATTGATTGAGGCGTTGGATCTTCCAAAATTGGATGTCCTAAACACATCATCTTGACATGATGTTCTTGATCTACATAAGCATTCAAAACACGCATGTTAGAGTCATCACCTGGAATGAAATCTTGGAGAATCAAATCAGACGTATAACCATTATCATAAATCTTACCAACGATACTCATATATTCATCTTGTGAATGAATTGTGAAAGCCTTTTTACGACCCTCAAAATGAATATCCAACCATTCAACACTATTTGCGGGTTTCAATGCTACTGGAAAATCAAATGGAACATCCATATCTGTCTTATTCTCATACATATCTTTAGTAATAATTTTAGTCAATGGATGTGGCAAACCATGTTTGTCAGCAACATCGTAGAAACTCTCTTTATTGTTCAACGATTTTAATAAATCATAATCAACATATGGGCAGACAAATGTCTTAGATAATTCATCTTTATGTTTGCTAATAAGTTCGGCATAACCATCCCCACAGCCAATCAAAATGACTGGTTCATCATGGTTTTGGTAAACTTTTGCAATTTCACGCATTGTTTCAATAAAGACTGGATCTTCAGAGAAACCTGAGTGAAGAGTTAGATTTAAAATTTTTGTATATCTTGTAGGCGCCAATTGGATATCGGCATAGGCCTGAACAGTGCCCCCATATAGTTCGTGGAAAGCTCGAGCCATTCCGTAAACATTCATGTCACTACCTAATAATATAGGTGTGAATTTTTTTCCTGATTCAGTTTCGATAGGGATCAACCTCTTACTATATTAATTCTATTTTTAATTTCTCACACATTTCAAACAAAATTATACCATACTCAATTTATCACAACGAGTTAACCAACGGTATTTAATTAGTTAGACTTATTATTTTCTTAATTTATAATATAAAAATGCCTTCATATAGGCATTTTTAGAATAATATCTTTTCATAACGTATAACTATTTTATATGAAAGTATTCAATAAATAAGGTAACGCCATAACGGTAAAAAAATAACGTACATTTTAATATATACGTTATCTTTTCCAACTATGATCTCACTATATCCACTTTATCAGAATCAATAAACTCATTATGTGATACCCGATAATACCTATGACCCTTAATAATTGCTACCTCATCTGTGTCCCAGGTACTTAAAGCTCCTAAACCACGGTTACTGATCTCTCTAGCATGGCTATCAACCAAAGTGGTCATTAGAACATCTTTAGTTTTAACTCGATTCTTTACATCTTTGTAAAGATAAACATCATCAGATTTGACCCAATCATCACCAGCCACATGATAATATTTATTATTAGAAATCTTCAATATTTTATCACTTAGCCATCCATCACCCTGACTCAAAACATGCTTTCTAACTTGTCCACTTACATCATATAGTTTAGCATTCTTTAAATCCGAATGAAGAGCCACATAATTATTATTCTCTGAAACACTACTATCGGTTTTCAAAACAGTCTTCTTTTTTTCTGGAATTGGTGTATATGTAACTGTATCTACACTTGATAATCTATTTTTTAATGTCATTACCGAAATAGTCTTCTTGTCAACAGTATATCCTGTTCGTTCAGGAACAACTAAATCAAAAGTACTTCCCACATATTCCGGTTGGAGCTTTTTAGGGACTACTATTCCTAAATTATCATCCAAATTATTTGTAACCTGGACAATATAGGGGCCATGATATTCTTCCATCGGTTTTACGACCCATTCACCTTTGTTTTCACACGATAATAAATCTGATGAACTAATTCCCATCTTATTCTCAGGTTTAGGATTATTAACAGTCCCTTTGCCAATATTTATCCATGTTTTTTCAATTAACTTAGAGTCATTTTTTTGATCCTTAGAAGTAACAAAATTTTTCCCCAATTTTAGGGTTTTCAAAGCATCGACTGACTCAAATACATTTTTCATACTTTTGACATTTCTTGTATCAAAAGTAGATAAATCTAATTCCTCAAGTGATTCACAACCTGCAAACATCCCATCCATATCAGTAACTTGACTAGTATCAAACTTAGTAAGATCTAGGGCCTTCAAATTACTACATCCATTAAACATATTCGACATATCTTCAACTTTACTTGTATCCAAATCTGATAAATCAAGACTTTTTAACGACCGACAATTTAAAAACATCCGACTCATATTCGTAACTTGGCTAGTATCCATGTATACAATCCCCTTATTTCTAAATTAAAAATTCCCCAATTTAAAAATCAATAGCTTTACTATATCAAATTATCCTTTAACATAAATACTTTTTAGAATGTTTGTAAGCACCTAATAACCGACCGTCTATGATTTAGGCGGAATTCGAATTATGATTATCTCATCAAACA
>NZ_NIPR01000011.1 GCF_002872255.1 Companilactobacillus nuruki | reverse complement strand
TTTTACTGAGATATTATGCTTATTTAAGTCAAAAAAATAGAACATCCGAGAATGTTCTAAAATCAGTTATTTAAGGAGAGTACAGGATTATTTTATTGCTACTTTACGCCGTTAAATCAATGCTTACATGAATCTTTGGGACAACTTTGGGACAATGGATTTTAAAAGAGTATAGGTTTAAATACTGTCGTTAGTCTTAATTGACTAGCGATTTTTTTGTATAAAAATGAACTCAAATAAAAAAAAGCCCATCATCTAAATTAATAGATGATGGGTATTTTTTGTGTTTAGTAAGATACTAATAAATTAGAAAGGCAAGCTTAATATCACAAAAGCAATTATTAAGCTTAATTTAAAGTTAACTTCTTTCCGTATATTTCACAACATTTCTGTTTCTATTCAAATTTTGAACCTGATGTGTACTCGAATGGAATAAATTCATTGGTTGCAATTTTAGCCATCGGAATATCATTGATAACTTTGAATCCAGCGGTCTTAAAGGATTTACCAGTGCTGACAGATGCGTTCTGTACTCGGTTTCCATTACTATCAAAGACAGGTGCCGGTGAATAGCCCGTATATTTAACGATGATAAAATCTTTAAACTCTGTTTTTGATAGTGGCACAAAAATATTTGTTGCAATTTTATAATGTGGTTCGTTATTGATCATTACAATATCTGAACTCTTCCAAGTTGAACCAGCCTCATAAGCTTCAGGTCGTTCAATTCCTAATCTATCTACTGGATGAGTTTGTTCCGTCAATTTGATGACATTTTCTACTTTTGGTTTTTCAGGTTCAATTGTAGGCTGTGTGACTGCTTCAGTTTTAGCTGGTTGCTTATCAAAGATTCCCCAGTCATAACTCATATCTTGAGAACCACCTCCCCAGCTTGATGTGTATTGCCAAGCGACAATATTACCTCTTGCTCCACAATCGCTTGATCCGTAACTAGCTACCCAAGTCGGGTACTTATTAGCATTTAAGATACCTTGGTTGAACCAACTAGCCATACTGTATTGAAATACATTTGTATAGCCTTGTGCTTCAAGGTAATTAATGAAAGTATCGACATAACTTCCTACATTATTAGCATCCAATGATGGATCTTCAACATCAACACATAGTGGCGTATCCTTTCCAAAACCAAGTTTAATTACTGATTGCTCGAAGAATTTAGCTTCATTGATCGAATCGGCAACACTTGAAGCTAGAAAATAATGATAGAAACCAACATTCATTCCAGCTGCTAAAGCATTTTTTGCTTGGTTGATTGATTTAGGATTGAGGTAGTTATCTCCATCAGGGCTGCCTTGTGTGGTTTTAATTAGAACGCTAGCCACACCTGCATTAACTAATCCTTGAAAGAAGCCTAAATCGTCACGTTGAAAGCTAGACACGTCCGCAAAATATTTAGTCATACTAGTTCCTCCTTGTATTATTTTCTTGATTATACTTAGGTGTTTTCACTTCAGTTAAATCATCACTAATGGTACTTTTTGCTGAGGAATCGTATCCCCCAAGTGATCCCTTTACTCCAGCATATAAACCGGAAGTAAATCCACCTACCAATAATCCGGCAATTGTAGCTCTCCCTATATCTTCATGGAAAATAAGTGCAACTAATATACCGGCAATTATTCCAAAGATCATCGATGCAAATGGTAAATATTTACTCTCTAAAGGCGTTGCTACCTTAGTTAAGGCAGTGAATCCCATAGAACAGATAAGAATCAAAACTGTTAATCCTGCATTATCTATTAAATTTAAGCTTTTAATTATCTCCATCATGTTTACCCTTCTTATTGTTTTCCTTTAAAAAAGGCTAGCCAAACGGCCAGCCAGAACTTGACACTCAGTAATCGTACTTTCCAATTAATCTTCATCATCATTATCTCCTTTGATGAGTGCCTTCAACTTGCACTTATTCAATTGTTTACCCCCTAATTTAATACGTCTTCTGGTGCCGGTGTCCAAGGTGTAGTAGTGGTGCCCACCTCAATCTTAGGCTGATAAAAATATAAGAAGGTTCCTTTAGTGAAATCAAAAACGGCACCTAAGTTGGCAAGGTCAAATGCCCTAATATTGTCAGTGCTACTAGCAGGCCACGTATACGTGCTCGTTATTCTGTATACGTTTTTGCTAATGCTTGAAATATCATCTTTACCATTTGTATTATGTCCATACGTTGTAGTAAACCAGCTCACTTGCACAGCTTCCCCAGTTAAAGGAGCATCAGTGCTCACATAAATAGACTGTGTATAGAAAATTCCAGGAGTAGCACGAAGGTAAAAGGCAGGGTTTTGAGGCGTTATTTCCCTTGGTGAGACCGTTGCAGGTAAAGATATTTCCGTGCGTTTTTTATCCGCATTCCATACAGTATTCAGTGTTCCATACCACATAGTGAATGGGCCACTTGTCCCTGCCACCAAGTTTCTACCATAAACTTGTTTGTCGTTGCTGAACACCTTGTCTACTGGCGTGCCATTAACAACGCACGCTCTACCATTAATCGTTGTCATTTTAATCACCCCTCAATAAAATAGACACCAGACTTGTCAGTCAATGCGTCATAATCAGCTTGTGATATGACATTGATGACGGCAACTTCACCTTTGTCGCCCTTGTCACCTTTGTCACCCTTGTCACCCTTAGGTCCTTGTGGTCCAATATCGCCTTTGTCACCCTTAGGACCAGTTTTAGCAACCGTTAAAGCATCTATTTTAGCCTTTAAGTCTGAAATTGATTGAGCTACTTTTGCTTGCTGGTCAGCTGTGAAACTAGCGTTGGCTGCAATAATTTGCTTTTGAACGTCATCTAAAAAAGAATTAACGGGAGCTAATTGTGCCTTGATATCCGCAATTGTTTTATTTAATTCATCGCTGTTATTTTCCAAATCTAATTTTTTAGCAGCTAAATCAGCAACGATATTCTCGACATTTTCTTTAGCAGCATCTATGGTTGGTTGATATTGAGCCTTGGCATCACTCAAAGCCTTATCCATAAGCAACTTGAATTCATCTGGAATGTCTAATCCATCAATTTGAGATTTCATTTGTTGGATTTTTCCGAGCCAGTCTGCTTCGGCAGATTCCAAAAACTTATTAATGCTCTCAAGACCCGGAATGTAGTTGACTGAAGTATCATCAAGCTGTGCGCTAGGGATAATTGAGATATCAAATCCATTTGTGGTCACCTCGTTATTGATCACAAAATAAGCATCTTGAATCTTACCAACAGACTCAGTTAAATGCTTACTTACAGAATAACTGATCACGCTACCATTAACATTTGCTGGGTCATTAGAAACAATTGTCCCATCGGGTTTTTTGGCTACAAAGGTAGCAAAATCAATTTGTAAGGTTTCGTCTCCCCCATTTAAGATAGTTGCTTCAATAGTCACATCACTTTCACCTTGACGCAGAATAATTGGTTCATTATTGATCACAGCATCTTTACGAATATCGAGGCTAATATTTGCTATTTTTGTCATTTTTATCACTCACACCATCCTTTCCTGAAGTATCATAAATTAATCCTAGTGATCCAGCTATAACCAGCAACGTATTTACAATAGCCACAATCTGATTAATTTCATCGCTAGTAATTTCCCAACCAAATAAATGGCCAACTTGCTGGATTAATACCAAAACTAAGGAAGTCATGGATAACCACCAAGTTTTATTTTGATTTTTAATCGTTAATTTATTTTTCATTATTTATTCCTATTCCTATCCTATCTTCAACACGAATCAATCTTTTTTCATGATCCTTAAATATTTCTGTTAGGGTTTGATTATCATTCTTTGTTTCATCTTTAAAAGATTTAAATTGATTAGATAAATTCTTAATATCTGACCTTAATGGCTTAATAATTAATACGTTTACAAACCAAGCTAGTGCACCAATAAATATTGAAAAAAGTGAAAACAATGATAACCACTCTTCTAAGGAATACCCCATTATGATATGTGGTGGCATAAATTACCTTCTTCCCACAAAAAACTAGCCAAATGGCTAGCCTTCTTTGTTGTAATCTTGTCCTGTAATTGTCTTATATTGATCTGCATCAATATTCCCAATACCTACAAAGTAGGCAACTCCTTTATTGTCATATCCATTAATTGAATACATAAACTTGATAAATTCAAACATTATTTAGTACCTCCGTCTGTTGCTGTATTTTGTGCTGCTACTTGTTTTCCTAAAAGTGCTAATCCTGCAATAGCATTATCGGCCTTTTGATCAGCTGTATTGGCTGTTGCTATTGCCACCCCAACATTTTTACCTAGTAATGCATCAGCTTGAGTTTTCTCCTCGTCTGGTGTCATACCCGTTGAAACGTGAACTAATTTATTATCGGATTCGCGAATTGTCCACAAATACGATTCAGCACTAGAAAAGGCTGGATCACTATCAACTAGTACCCAACCTTTATCTTTAAATAATTTGACTTGTAATTCTGCACCTAGTTCATTAGTCGTTACTGTACCAACGATATTTCTATTATCGTCTAATTGAACTGCTATTTTCATATTCTGCCTCCTTAATTTTTATATGTAGTTACTTTAGTTGTTTTAACTGTGAAGCCAGGATATGTGCCACCACTATTATTTCCCTTTGCATCTTTTGATGTAAGACTAAAGGAAATCGTTAAATCAATAACCGAATTTTCTTTAATGTCAACATATGCATCATCAATTTTTGACAGATAATACGACATGCTCCCTTTATAAACATCTTCTTTAGAAGAAACCCAAGTGTCACGGTTTGATTCAATTTTAGTTTCAAGACTTAACTCAGTCGTTACATTTTTAATATCTAATTTATATCTATTTCCAATGATTAATTCTTCTTTAGGAATAGTAATTTTTGAAATATCAAATGGTGCTAAATCAAATCTATAACCAAAACCATTGCCCGGCAATCCTAGTGTATACGGCCCTGTAGCGTAATTGTCGGTAGTTACTTGTAACCCGTCCATTGAGTTATCAAATCCTTTTGTTAATCCTGCTAAAACAATATCTCCACTTGCACTTCCTGCAAACAAATTCACACTGGGTGGTAGTTGTGCCACAGCTGACTGAACTGAAAATGTGGCAATTATATCAACAATATAATCATAATTAGCACCCGTTGCACCAGATGTATTTCCATCATTAACATATCCTTGAATATGTTTGATAGTCAGTGTTTTGTCAGTATTGTAAGCCAATTGAATTTCTGGAGACTTAATATTGTCTCCATTTAGATTTTCACCCACACCGTTTATTGGAATAGATAGACTCTTACCGACTACTAAACCTTCAGATTTAACATAGTTTGGATATGAAGCAGTAGTGGTAAAGTAACCATCTTTTGGAGTATTACTTGGATCATAATTCAAATCAAGTGTACTTACTGCTCCTTTGGTTCCAGCAGTCATGACGGTCTTTTGAATATGGCCCAAAATTGTAAGCCCTGTATATTGCCCAAAGGGTTTTAATCCAGGGTCATCATTAAATGTGACAATAGTATCTTTTGTAGGATCATCAATTCCCGACCATTCCAAATTTCTTTCAGTAATTTCACCATCTGCTAATGATCCAGCGTAATAATTATCTCCAAAAGTCGGATGACCTGGGTTGTCTGGATCTGTATTGCCACCATTATTGTTTGATGAGGAGCCAAACCATTTTGATTCTAGAGAAATATAATTAGTTTTCAAATCTGTTTTTGCAGTGTGTGTTGTATTCCCTTTATCATCAATTATTTTAACTCCAACAGGCATCATGTTATTACGATTTCTCGATTCATTATCAATCACATTTACCATTAATTTGCCTCCAATTCTGATAATATATATTGCCAATGCTTTTCAATATCAGGATCAACTTGACCAATATCAAAATCACTATTTAAAGCTGTTTGAATAGCCTTAGTAAAATCGTTGTTTTTGATAGCCTCTTCAATAACAGACATGCGGTTGTTGTAGTCAGATAACTTTGCCAAAACAATATCATCTAAATTTTGAATATTATTCATAATCAAATCTGTATATGACTTTTGAAGCTGTCCTAACTCATATAGGGCTCTTTCACCCTCACCCCAATATTCCTTATGAGGAAGTTCATCAGGATAATAATTACTATCTTCTAAAATTCGCACATTGAAAAATAAAGTTTTAACAACATTTAAATTCTTATCTCTAAATTTGAAATAGGCGTTTCGATAATCTCCTGCATGAATAGTTGCCTCTTTTGGTAATGAGAAACTAATCAAACCTGTAGTTGGATCTTTGGAATCAAAATTATCATCACTTGTAATTGGAATACCTGCTGGATCTGTTCCAACAAAATCTCCATGCCAATCTGTTAAATCGAATTTATTGCCATAATTCAATATCTGAACATCAATCTTGGAAAGGCCACCCTCACCTTGCTTAGCCAAAAGAATTGGCATAACCCGTTTTGTAATCTGTCGCATATAAACACTTTGAGGACTGTTCATATTGTTTTCGTCAGATGAATCTAATCTGTCTAAATAAAATGCTTCTTCTTTACCGATATCAAAAATTATAATTTGAGGAATTGGTAAATCTGTTGTTACATCCATATTTTTACTTCCTTTCTAAAATACTCCTGGTTTTTTAATCCCATTAGAAGTAGGATTTTCATTTTTTAAATGATCTATTTGTGACTGCAAGACACGTACTTTTTCGTCAATTTCTTCTTTTTTATAATATTGATCAGAAAACTTACTTAAAAATTCCGCCGTTTTAGCAGAAATAATTGTTTCAACAAACCCTTTAAAGTTGCTTAACGTATCTTTAAGCTTTGCAAAAAAATTTCTTTGATCAGTTTCATATTCATATAGTGAATTAATAGACTTTTGAATCTGATCGCTGTTGCTATTGAAAATGTCTTTAGAATTGCTATCAATAACACCATTCCATTTATCTAAATCAACGTTGTGCCAATAATTAGGTAAGTCAGGAACTGGTGGGAATACCGTTTCATCAGTTACAGCTTTAAAGTTATATACTTCTGAATCAGTAGTGCCATCAGAATTTTGTTTTGAAATAATTACTTTCTCACCATTATCAAAACTTAAAACTGCTGTCTTTCCATCTTTAGACTGCATACTCAAGCCTGGAAATTCTGAATCTACTACTCCGTCTGGTAAGTACAATTAATCACGCCCTTTCTTTTAATTCAGACATTTCACCGTCTGTAAATTCGTAATATTCGTTAGTTGTAATAATTTCTACAATTCCATTTTTTGAATCTATAAATGTTGCCCGTAGGTATCCTTTTGGGATATTTGCGGGTTTATTTAATGTATTTTCATCAAAATAAAAAGGACCCGAAGCATTAATTAACTTCATATCCTTAACATATGTTGCATAAGTATTATTTTGATTCATTAATTCTTTAATGTGATCGTCTAAATCAACCACGGCTAAATAATGCGTTTGTGGATAATAATATTTACCAGTTATTGGATCAGGAATCCTACGTATATCCTCCGTTATACCTCGCCTACTTTCTGTGTAATGAATGGACTTGCAATAACTCCATTTGATATTGAAATTGCTCCATTGTACCTAGCGTTTGCTAAAGAACTTTGAACTGATAATTCATAATCTGATAATGTTTGGGACGTATTATTTAATGTAACCTCATAAGTATTCGTATAACTTAACGGATTATATTTAATACTTACAACTGTGACCCAAGTAGTAAAATTTTCTGGTTCTATATCACAATAGACCATATCACCAATACTGAAAGTTTCTTTGCCTGAATAAGTTAGCGTAATGTCCACAGTTGGTTCTGTTTTCATTTGAGATAACGCATATTTTCTCATTTCTTCCGGATCTTCAATGTCATTGTTAGTGATTGGTGGCCCTGGTCGTTCTCCCCATTCTTGAATAGATTTTTCATCTCTAATAATAAAGGGCTGGAAGTAATCGGTCGAATGGTCGTCTTCTGCGTTGTCATCATCTGACTTTTTAACTTCTGTTGGCTCTACATCAGTATCACCAGTAAATATGAAATTATCAGAACAGACCCACTCATTTGTAGCCACACGATACCATGTCTTTCCCCCTGCGCCATCAGTGATTTCTCCGTTAATTCTCCATTGAGTACCATTAGCTAACTTTCGGCCCACTTCATGTTGTGGTGTCCATGGTGAATCGTAAATAATTGATTCAGTGGGTGTTACTTCCGATGGGCTAACATCTGTTTTGCCTGAAAAATCTAATTGATCTTGCATTACCCATTGATTAGTTCCAATTTGATACCAGGATTTACCTTGCGCTCCGTCTGAAACCGAAGCATTAATAAACCACTGTGTCCCAGGAGCAAGCGTGCCACCAGTCTTATTTTGAGGAGTAAATGGCGAATCGTAAACATAAACAATTGAGGAATCTTCTGTAGAATCACTCATTTGAATCATCACCGTCCTTAGAATCCGTATCAGCACTCTTATCAGTCTCTGGAGCCTTAACAGTTCCTTGCCCACTTACTGGTGTAATAGTGTGATCTTCTGGTTTCACGCTTCCATCTTTATCGAAATTAATATATTGAGAATCTACCCATTGATTAGCAGCAACCTCATAATAGGTTGTATCATTAACAACTTTTTTATTGTTAATAGACCATGTTGACCCATTGACCAAGTGATTAACTATTGAATCAGGTTTCAATGGATCACTCAACACAGGTGCACCACCACTCACCATAGTATTAACAGTACCAACAGCATTACCAACTGGTAGAACTTTGCCACCAGAAGTATCTTCCTTTAGTGCGTCTGTGGAAGTTTTGATTGTTCCCTGTCCTGTTACCTCGGTAATAATATGATTTTCTGGTTGTACGTCACCATTCTTATCAAATACGATGTACTTTTCATTGACCCAGCCGTTGGTTGATACACGGTACCAAGTTTCACCATTTGCTACTACCTTAGAATCCATTACCCATTTAGTACCATTAGGCAAATTCTGAACTGTGTGAGTGGGCTTATTAGGATCATCCACAACAGGAGCACCATTGGTTTCCATTGTGTTAATAGTTCCAATGGCTGTACCGATTGGAGATGTAACTGGTGCGTTAGCTTTGCCGTAAACCCTAGCAATATTTTGAATTTCTGTTGTATCAATGTTAGCTGTGAATGTGGGTGTGTTGTTAATGTATCTAAACGACCTATTAACCTTATGTTGCCAATCATTCATAGGAATTAAAGTAATATTTTTATTGTCTGCGACAACAACTAGATTAAATTTCTCAATACAATCATTCACACATTCAAGACCTGATTTTTCACCGTAATCTGTGAATGTTAATTTATCAGTTGTACCAGAAACTTTCCAAGTAAAACCATGATTACCGAGTTCGTTCTGATCAAAAACGAAGCTCATCAAATCGTTGGCTGAAAGTTTCTTAGTACCTTTGATTTTGTCATATTGATAAACATATTGGCAATCAAACCAGATGTGAGTTGCTGAAACAGTTCGTTTGAAGTCGTAGCCTTCATCGTCCTTTTCAGCCTGCTTGATACGATACTTTTGACCGTCAAATACAATGTAATTTTCATTTTGCAATAATTGATAACCAATAGAATTATCATTAGTTGCCGTGAAATCGATTTGATTGGTCTTGTTCATTTCTTCTGAATTTGATAATGAATCTCTATCAATACAAGTAAGTGTTTCATCATACTTGCCTTCTCTGTCTTGAACTCTATACTTTTTAAAATTGATCATAGATATATAAAAGGAAAATCAAACGTGACGGTACCACTAAAACCTGTCAAATTGAAATTGTTCCACCCTTTCTTTAAATTGATATGACCGTGATTGGTTTCTATTTCACAAGAATCACCATTAAGCAGTGGGTGCACACCTTTTAAAACCAGAGAATCGTTTGAAGAAATGTTTGAGTTCATTGAGAAAGTATTATTAGTAGTTGTGTTAGTTAAACTAGGACTACCAGAACCTTTAAAAGTAATATTTAATTCATGATTCTGTTCATACGGTTGGATATCGAAATCGGACGGATTAAATATTTTAAAAGTTCCTTGAGAGTGAGTGTAATTCAAATCAGTTGTTGAAAGATTCAAATTATTAGAAATCAAATCTTCCTTACTTGGATCAATTGGAAAATCCGTTGATCTAGCCACTGAATACATATAAGCACTAGGAATATCAAACTCTACTGAAAAAGTTTTATCATAAAATCCAACATCAGTATAGGAAAATGGTTTAGGGATTCCGTAGAAACAACGACCAATATCATAGCTTTGACGAACTCTCACTAAACCCCGATTGAAGAACTTATTATAAAATTCATGGAATCGGCTTTCTAAATCAGTTCCATCATCAACTCTTAGCAAAAAGTCGGCCTTTGCCGTGCGTGAGGTGTACAATACAGGACCAGTTTGGACTTGTCCGTCTACACCCGCATTAGTCTTTAGATTAGGAACTGTCTGCGGTGAACCAATCGTGAGTCTGGTAAATATCAATCCACGATAGTTACTTATTTCAAATTCATTCTGCCCATCAGATTTAATTAATAATGAGTTCTGTCTATAATGTCCATCTGATAATCTTTTAGACAAGTGCAGTACCTCCTTTAGCTTGGAATTTAGTCATTTTACGATTAGATAAACCAATTTTATCTAGAACGTTAGAAATGTCATTTAATGATGTACCGCCGTTTGAAACGTCAGAAGCCATTGAACCATCAGCAATTTTGCTCAATAATTTAACCATGACTTGTGTCATCATCAATTGTTGTTGTTGATTGCTTTCAACTCTGGCCGTATCAACCGATGCAGTCACATTAGAATCATCAGGACCACCAATTGTGTTCTTAGCTTGTTGTAAGATTTGAACAGCTCTCATTTTATTGTTCAAAGGAATCATAACTTCGGGACCAGCTTCTCCACCAATAATACTTGTTGGCTTATTAATAAAACCACCATCATACATTAGTCTTGGACCAGAAGGTCCACTAGCTGAACCACGCCATTCACCATATTTCCCGTTATAGCCCATACCCATATCAGAACGCCATGTGGCATCATTGAATAACGCTATTAGTTGATCTAATGGATTGTGGATATTAGTATGTCCTGGCATAGCATAGTTTAAAAATGTAGGTAGAATATACTGAAGAATACCAGTTGATGGATGACCTGCCTTAGCATTATCATCCCAATTATTAGTAACATTAGGATCGCCACCAGATTCATTAGCAATGATTCTTTCAATCATATCCACATTGAAATCGGTTATTTGCTGGTGCATATAAGCAGCAGCGGCTTTAATCATTGGACCATATGCTTTAGCTGGTCTAGCTCCACCAGCTCCACTAAAGTCCATATCAGCTAATGTCTTCTTAAACGGCTCTGCAATAGCCTTCAAGAAACCGTTTGAAATAGCATTTCCGAAACGACTAATAAACTCACTTCCATTAAAATTAGCCTTTTCAAAGTAAGGTTTCTTTAAAAATGGAACTGGGTCTTTTTTTAACTCGTCTAAATGTTCAAAGACATAATCAGTCATATCTTCGGAAGTTTTATTTGTGTCGCCCTTACCAGTTGCATGGTGTGGAAGGTTAGCTACCATTCCCATAAATTGCTCTGATAAATGATGTGGAAGGATTGCCGTGTCAGCTCCTAAATAGCGAACTTCTTCGCCTTTTAAGCCAACTGGATAAATTCCATTAGCTTTGTCATAAGCAAGCTCATATCCTTGCTCACCAACAACAGCTAAATTACCACCAGGAGTACCAGCAGTACCAACAGCATATTTTGCTAAATTCAGTGATTTACCACCAAAATCAGTAATGACTGAATTAATTCCGCCAATACCTTTATTAACTTCTGAAATGACCTTACTTAGTGATTTACTTGCAAGGCCAGGTAACGAATTGAAAGCAGTCTTAAATGTGCTTGTAACAGATTTTAACCATGAACTCCATTTATTTAAATAGTCGCTAGAAAAGCTAGTTTCCTTCTTAGAAATAGCATTCATTTTAGAGCTGTAATTATTTACAACTTTGGCTAATGCGTCCTTTTCCTCAGAGCCTGTATTAGCCCACACATCTTTCCAGGACTTATCAAAGTTAGTCTTGAATGATTTTAGGGCGTCCACAACATTATCCGTATCAGTCTTGAAATCTTTATCAAAGGTAACATTAGAGGTTGCCTTATTAGCTTCAGTTATTTGAGACTTTAGAATTTTACCAATGTTCTGATTATTTAAAGTCTTAGTTAAGTTTTGAATATCCTTATTCAAATTGGCAAATGGATCAGATTTACTATACGTTTTAGTAAATTTATTAAGTTCTTGAAAAGCCTTTTGAACGTCTCTAATTGGTTTAGCGAATTTAGTCCACGTCTTAGTATTGTCCTTAATACTGTCAGACATCTTATCAAACTGATTGTAGAGTTTGTCTTTCTTTAGTTGTTTGTATAAATCATCTAAATAATTAGAAAGTTTAGAATTTTTTAACGTGGTTTCTAAGTTCTTTAAATCTGTATTAAGACTTTCAAATGGATCTTTCTTCATAGACTTAGCAAATGAATTTAAAGTTTTAAACGACTTACTTACTTTTTCAATAGGCTTATCAAATTTATTCCATTCACTAGTATCCTTTTTAATACTTTTAGTCATACTATCTAGTGTGGATGAAAGTTTGTTATTCTTTAAATCCTTATTCATATCACTAAGATATTTCGAGATTTTTGAATTCTTAAGAGTCTTTTCTAATTTTGGTAAATCATCATTTAAAGAAGCAAAGGCATCTTTTTTTGACATAGACTTACTAAATGAAGTCAAAGTCTTAAAAGCATTTCCAATATCTTTGATAGGTTTAGCTAAGCTACTCCATTTTTTAGTTGAGCCTTGAATACTAGAGTCAATTTTAGAAAGTTCTTTGGCTGGACTATTGTTCTTTAAAAACTTCTTTAAACCTGAAAGTGCGTCTTCGTAATCTTTGATAGCTGGCACCATATCTTTAACATTCTTAATATCTGTTTTAGATACATGTGTCGTTGCTACGTCCTGAATTGCTTTAGCAGTGGAAGTCTTCTTAGGCTTTTTCTTATCATTCTCAATACGCTTGAGCTGTTGTTCGTATCTCTTAATATCTTTATCATTTTGATCCAAAGCATCTTTACTAACGGAGGAATGAAACCAATTATATTCTCGCTTATTTGCCTTAGATTGATCCTGAGCTTCTTTCAAACGTTTCTTAATATCTGATTCAGAACCCTTAGTAGATGTATTTCCATGATCAAGATAGTTGCTAATACCTGGTCCAACATTTTTACCAATTAGATCCCCAAGCTGTGCTCCTAGAACCGCTGCTTCTGGTCCCAAAAGAATTCCTGCAATACCTGCACCTAAAGCTGAACCAATACCTCCACCGATATTTTTAGCTTTATCAGTAGGATTTTTAGCTTTAATGGCACCAATAATATCAAATCCGACTTGTACTGCACTCATACCGATGGAAATTTTTCCCATCATCGAACCACCAAGCGAACTTAATCTACTACTAATTGAACTGCTTCCGGCTTTTGATTCAATGCCCTTAGCTAAATTCTCACCTGATTGTTCGACAATTTCACTGGCAGCAGTTTCAATATTTGAATGAACTAGTTTATCTTTCAAACCTTTAAAGGCATCAGTAACATCATTGATTTTAACTGCAAAATTAGCTACTTTATCAGCTACCCAAATACCAGCTAACAAGCCGCCAATAGTTTTGAGAGCTTGTTCATGTTTAGCAATACCAGACACAAATTGATTCAAAATTTTTAGTGGGTCTTCGGCCTTTTTACCATTGGTATGAACTAAATTAAATGCCTTACCGATTCCCTTGATAATTCCATAAAACGTATCCCAAGCACCCTTGGCTATATCTTTAACAATTGTTCCTAAAGAACCTGTAATACCTTTTAAGTCATCAGAATGTTTGCCTAAGTAAGTAAAGAAAACAGCTACATTGTCAGTTAAGTTACCTACCCATTTGCCAACACCTTTTACAGCATTTTCAAACTCTTTGGTACCTGCTGCTTTAGCTAACTTGTCGCCTATTTCTGTAATAGCCGGCAATGCGGCACTTGAAATTGTCATAGTAATAGCATTAACAGATTGCTTTAATCTATCTAATGCAACTTTACCTGTTTCACTATTCTTTTTAGATAGCTTTCCAACGTAATCATTTTTAGCAGAATCAGCAACCTTTTGATTCAATTCACCAAGTTGCTTAGCATTTTCAGCCAAGATTAAACCGGCTTGTTGACCTGTTGTACCAAATAAATCATGGAAAATATCGGTTTGCTTGTTCTTACCCATACCTTGCATTTTGTCATGTAATAGACTGAAAATGTCAGTCATGGATTTCATATTACCTTTGTTATCAGTAAAGTCTTTTGTAATTAATCCTAATTCTTGAAGTGCAGAAGCACCTGTTTTAGTTGGCGAAATCAAACTATTAATTGTTTTTCGCAGACCTGTACCAGCCTTGTCTGCTTCCAGTCCATTATTACTTAAGATACCCATTGCACTAGAAGTTTCAGATAAACTAAATCCAGCTTGATGAGCAGTTGAGCCAACATATGACATACCAACACCCAAGTCACTAAATCCTGTGGCTGTCATATCGGCTGCATATGCTAAATCATTAACAGCGATTTTAGTATTCTTAACCATTCCTGCTGTAGAATTAGTACGCATACCGAATGCTTCAAGCGTTTGAGATGAGACTTTAACAACATCTTTAAAATCATCACCAGAAGCAACAGAAGCCTGTAATTCAGACTTCATAGCACCCAATGCTTGTTTGGTGTCATATCCACGCTTGATTAAGTCTTCGTAGCCATCTGCAATTTCTTGTTGAGATTTACCATACTTTAAAGCGTATTTTTGACCGTCTTCTTGCATTCTAGATACGTTCTTAGTAGCTTCCGCTACCTTTTCGCCACCCGTTTCAGCCAGGTTAGTAATCTGTTTGTAGCTATTTTCAAGTTCAACAGATTTTTTAGCACCACTAACGAACATAGCAGTAACTGCTGCACCCGCTATACCTGCTGTCATAGCCATATTCTTCATATGACTTATACTATTTTTAATACTGCTATTCATATTGCCAATAGCAGTTTTAGAAGTAGCAGCCGCTTGCCTAATACCAGTGAAATGTGTACCCATTCCACCTAACTCACTGCCTAACTCACGATAGCGAGTACGACTTTTAGCAATTTCAGTACCAAGTTCATTAACACGTTTAGTCTGTGTAGCATATTCCTTAGATGTTTCACCAGATTCTTTTTTAACACGTTCTAGCTCGCTTGATTCCTTTGAATACAGAGAGTTTAGCTCTTGAATACGTGCTTTCAGTGCCGTTCTTTCGGTCGCCGATGCCTTAATTTCTTTACCTTCAGCTTTGTAACGCTCAACAAGTGATTGAGAAATGTTCTTAGCATTTTCCATTGCTTGTTTTTGGTCTTTAATACCAGTCGTATACAAGTTCAAAGTAGATTTAGCACGTTCTTGTTGCATAACCATGTTATTTAATTGACGTGTAGCCGTATTGACCTGATTAGTATATTGACTAAACTTCTGACTACCTTCTGTAGTAGTTCTATCGAGGTTGCTCATTTCAGACTTTAATCGATTAAGATAATTAGTCTGTCCTTCAATAGCTCGCCCTAATCCTTCGGCCTTTGCTTGATACGCTGATTGATAATCACCGTTAGCTCGTTGGACTTGCTCATTAATCTTCCACTCAGACGTTAATGCTTTGACTTGATTTCTTAGAGACTGGAGGGAGCCTTCAGCTTGAATTGAATCAATATGGATACCTGTATTCAGTTCCATATCTTTTGCCATTTATATTTATCCTCCTTTCTCTAAAATTGAGGAAACACCACCCGTTTTAATAAAGCCGGTCAAACTCATAGGACCAACAGAATTATTAGGGTTATTAGATTCACGTTTATCGTCTAAAATTTCTGCAAGTACAAAAAATGGCTGGGATTCGACTGTTTCTAGGTCCCAACCTGTTTCTTGCATAATTTGTTTTTCATAATTTAAAAAATCTTGATAAACAGTAAATGGATCTACTTGTTCCTCTTGCGTGGTTTTTTTGGGTCAATATCCTCATCATCCGAAGTGACACCGTGAGCAATTCGGCCTGCCAAAGCACCTGTTTCTGATGTAGTCATGTCGTCAAGCATTGATACTTGCTTAGGAGTCAATTTCAAAATTTCCTTAATAAAATTAACTGGAACATTTTGTAAATCTAATGCAGCTTTAGAAGCTGTATCGAAGCTGTTCATAATTTGCTCAGCAACTTCACGTTCCCCTAAATCTTTAGTTTCGATGTTGTCTGTTTCATCAGCTACAGCCATCATATTTTTGTTCTTATTACTTAAATTTGTGTAATATGCGTAAGAAAGTCTCAAATTTTTGTTACTTTTCTTGACCGTAAAGCGACGGCCGAACGCATTGATGTATACGAATTCTTTAGACATTGATTAATCTTTCCCTTCTATTTTCCTATTTAAGCGGTTGGTGTACCTGAAACCTTTGGATCAGAAGTGGTGCTACCTGAAACGCTTGGAGTAGAAGCAGCACCATCTGTTGTTAGTGGAATACCAAAGATTTTTGTTTCCCACTTGCTTGCATCGTAATTTTTTTCGTCTTCCAAAGCTTCAAAGTATGCGAATCCATCAGAATCACGATCAGTAGCACTAAATGTAAGTTGTTCTTGATCATAAACAGTTGTGTTTGTGTTTGTTTTTGGAGCAACAGTAGTAAGGTGGAATGTTCCTTTAACTAAAGCTAAATGAGCACCCACACTTTCATCTGTTGCGTCATGTGAAATCATTTCAAAAACACAATATGGTGATTCTGTTTTCTTACCGATACCTGAAATACCGCCATCGAAAGTTGCCATTCCTAAAATCTTTTGTCTAATCTCTTGTGGAATTGCGTTAGCAATAAATGCTACTGAAATAGCACCATGTCCCTTAGAACCTGCTTTCCATTCTTGATCAGACCCATAAATGGGTGTGATAGTTGGTGATAAATTTGAAATTGTTGCACTAACTACTGAACCCTTTTCTTTGGGTTCAATTGTAAAAATATTTTCCTTGTCAATTGTTTCAGTATTATCGGTATAGATACCGATACGTGCTGATTCAAAACCTGATAATGCCATTTAAATGACCTCCGTTTTTTCGTATTTCATGGTTCTAGTCAAAAAGCCCGTAACTGGATCAACGTCCGGATATGAGTCGTATTGATAGAACCGATTTTTTTCTAATTCTTGATTAATGATTGATTCTGTAATATCTGGGATAGTATCTCCACGATAGAAAATCTGTATTTCTATCCTGCTATCTTTAGTGGTAGAAATATCACTAGCTCGACCTGAATAGATACTGTCAATTTCAGATATAAGAATCGTTGTTTCGTCAACTTCTGTGTAATCTTGGGGAATATTTTGGGTAAAAAAATAGGACGGGTTAATTTTCAACTCATCCGATCTTTTTAATAAAATATTTTTAACATCTTTTGAAATCATGCTAGTCTCCTAACATTTCTTTATATTTTCTAACCTCTGCTGCTAAAACTAAAGCTTTCGTTTCATTTATAGTTCGTTCTTGAAAGTGTAATCCCGATATATATTTAGTGGTGTGTTCACTGGCACCTTTACCACCATGAGCCATATAGCCGTCATTGAGAAGTCTAGCTACATAACCCATATGACCAGGAGTATTCTTGAATCCTACATAAGTGGCACCGTCAGCGCCCTTATATTTAAGACTGATGTCATCTGCTAACTTTATGTTTGATCTACGTGTATAAGGTCCTTTATGCAAACTATCATTCAAGTTATTCTTAAGGCTCTCTTTATAAACTTCTGCTCCCGCTTTAGTCATAGCTTTCTTTTGACTAGGAGTTAGAGATAAATTAGATAATTCCCTGTCTAACTTTTCAAGACCTTCAAGAAATTCCAATTTTATCTATCTTCTTTAGAGTTATTAAGTCAAACGAACGTGGTGAATCGTCAAAGTCGGGGGAACTACCAACTAATTGATACAACTGGTCCTTAAAACGTGCGTATTTAACACCTTTTAAATTATCAGACTGATGTCTAATAATTAACACCAAATCAAATGTATTCGGTGAACCCAAAAGAGTGATCTGTTGTGTCATTGACATTGTATAGATACCGCACCAAAGACTTTTAATTTCTTTAAAATCAGGTCTATTAGTTCCTTGTGGAGTTTCTACGAATCCTGCTTTACCTAAACTAACTCGATACTTCAATCTACTAGGATTGATGTTCTGAACCATTAGCCTCACGTCTTTCTTTTTCTCTCAAATATTTACCTCGTAATTGAGCAATAATTGAATTACCAGTCATATCAACTGTATTGACACGTCCAGTCATACCAGATGATCTAAAAGTATAATAATAACTCGCCAATGAAATCACAGCGATTTCATACGATTGTTTAACATTGTCAAGCTCGTAGAAACCTTTCATCAAACCGTCATCACCACCAATTGCACCTTTAACATAACTTTCAGCAGCGATTAAATTGCGATTTAGAATCGTATCGTCTTCTTCGTCGGAATCAAGTCTTAAACTTAATTTCAAGTCACTTAATAATGAATCGTCCATAATTACTTACCAACATTAGAAGTATCAGCAGCAGTGGCAGTCTTAGTATCAACAGTTAAGAAGTAGCCAGCGTTTTCATCTGCCTTAACAATGTCATAACGAGTACCAACTTGAAGGTATTGACCATAGACAGTATCATCAACCCATCTAGCAGTAATTTGTGCACGATCGGCATAGAAAATGGCACGGTTCAAGTCGCCAATAAATGCGTGAGCATCGCCCTTAACACCAAACAAGCCATCATCAATCTTAAATACCGGAATACCAAAAATAGATGTACCAGAAGCAGATTTAACATCAGTTTGTAATAGGTAACGACCATTTCCGTCTTTTAAAGTATCTAGCCATTGATAGAATGAACCTGTTGCAACGATTGAACGATTATATGCTTGATCTAAGTCAACATTGTTAATGTGTTTAATGTCATCAAGTGTCTTAACAGTTAGTGGTTTAAATGATTCAAAGATTGCTGCAATATCAGCATTAGTCGTATTGATCTTTTGTTCATTAGCGTCATTTACTAGGAATGGAATCAAATCAACAGCTGAATCATCGATACTTTCTTGTGAAACTGGTTCGGCACCACGTCTGGTTTGAACTTTGTAACTAATTTCTGTGAAATTTGGTTTGGCTAGTTCAGGGTTCTTTTCCAATTCAGCAACTGTATTTAATTTAGCGGTAGCCTTTTTACGAATTGGATAACTACCAGTAGCAGTAGTAACTGATTTATGATTTACGAATCTACCTAAATCTACAACAGTTTTAACTTCATCTTGAGGGATGTAAGAGATTGATGTAGGAATTGTTGGATTAACATCAGCGGATTTAATACCATCTAGTGCATCACGTGTTAATTCTTTAGGAATAATTAAATCCTTGTCCTTGCCTTCTGTAAATTGAAGTTTATCTGAACGAATAGTACCGCCAGAATGTAGATAATCATTGATTGCTGAACGCATTTCCTTCAATGGATTTTTATCTTCATTAACCTTAGTACGCTTGTCGCCTTGTTGTGGAAACTTCTTTGAACGATCTTCCTTGTCGTCATCTTCTAATTCATCCAATTCATCGAATAAATCCTTAAGACCTTGAGTTTGTTTGAAACTTCTCGTAAGTTCCTTAAGTTCATTGACCTTTTTGTCCTTATCTTCTTGTGAATTATCCTTAGAACGAATAAATTCTTGAGCTTCTTTAATTTGTTTTTGAAGTTCTTCTTTTGTCATATAATTCTGTCTCCATTCTTAAAAGCTCCAATTCGTTATTTAAATTGGAATCTTCTTTCTTATTTTTTTTGCTCTCAAATTCTGAAAGAGAACGTTTAGAAACTGATGTTTCTTTGTATGCGGGCATTGGTGTAATTGATAACTCGAATAAGTCGCCAATCTGCGTGATACGACGTGTAGCGGTATCTTTATCCAAGTCAGACCAATCATCACCATCAATAGTGAAACCAAAGCTACAGCCCTTTAAATTGCCATTTCTAACATTCTCGGAAACATCATTTCCAAGTGTCGTTTTAGGAATTTGAGCATTAAAAAACAGCCCTCTGTCATCTACTGAAAGCGACAAAGTGCTGCTATCTGCTCTTGCTAAAATGTTATCCATATTGTGATTGTAAAGTAGCTGTACGTTGCTCATATCCACACCATCTAGTGCTGAACGATCAACGTATTCAATGAATCCACCTAAGTTTTCGCTTGGCTGGTCAAATACAATCGCATAGCCAGATAATGTATTAAAATCATCGTCTTCTGAACGTTTCTCAATCTTAAAATTACTGTTATTGATCGCTCGTTGTTCCACTGTTTTCGTCATCTGTATCCTCACCTCCTTTCGGTTTAATAGTGCTGCCTTGAAACGGAACATCACCAGAAACGATGTCCTCTTTAGTCAACAGATCAGAGTTACTACGAATTAAAATCTTTTGAGCAGTCTTATAACCAATAACTCTATCAGTAACAAGCCCTCTAACACGTTTTTCAACTTGTTGTCCATCAATATCAGAAATCGCATTAACATCGTAGTCAATCTCACCATTTAATTTCTGCTTAAATTCTGAAACAACTCCACGAACATAACGACCAATTGTTTGAGCGTACTGAATGGCTACCATTTCAATATTTGAATGTTCTGATTCACTACCTAAATAATCCTGCGGAACTCCGTAGACTTTAGCAATTTGATCTCCTGTCCAATCTGTGGAAGAAAGAAGCTTGGAAATATCACGATTAATTTCTAATGGTGTGTAATCTTCCAAATCGTCTAAAACAGCAATATGTCCATTCTCAGTTTGTTGTTCAAATGCTCTACGAACGCTATCTTTTGTTTCGCCTTCAAGCAATCCGCCTTTATTGATCTTCAAAAGACCAGTAATATTTAGCCCATTCTTCATCGCTCCTAACGCCAAGCCCTTATTAGCATCTTGAAGCTGCATCTCTTTAGATAGAGCACGTAGTGGCGAAATACCAATCAAACCACCGTCTAATGAAACGCCTTTTAAATGAATAATTTGACTAGCGGGAACTGACTTCATATCTGGTTCTTCTGTATCGGGAAAATTAATATCATAGGTTAATTGAGTTCCGTCTGCTGATTTATAAATATCAACTTGTGATGGTTTCAAATATTCTAAGTGATCACTTCTACCTGATTTATCGCCCCAGATTAATGCGTAGGCATTCCCAGATAACAACATTTGAGCATACATTGAGCGCCAAAAAGAAAAACTATTAGTTAATTGACTAGGATTAGTTAAAATTTTACTTGTGTATTGATTATTAGTCTTGAAATGTACACTAGCCATGTCTTCTGCCAATTTATTTACAACTGCGAATACATCGGAATTTTTTAAAGCATCCCTAGCAGATACAAAATCAGAATTAAAAACAATTTTGTTATCTTTAATTGAATAACCTAATCCTGTATATCCACTGCCCAATGCTGTATAAGGTTCCTTAGACGGTCTTAATGATCTAAATATCATTTATTCACCTCCTTTCTATAGTAGGCGGTTACTTAGTAGGCTTATTCAAAATCAATGAAACAATTATTAAAGTGGCACCCAAAACATAGTTACCAATCATCGTTCCAAAGTGGTATGTATTTATATCAACAATTAAAATTGCCAATAAAAAAAGCACTGTGTCTAAATTAATTAGAAGCCAGTGTTTAAAACTATTGAGTTTTGCTATTAGATTTTTAACCATTGGTCTCCTTCCTTAAAAACTAAATTTACCTGAATTCAAATATTTTTTAATATCATCATCAGAATATCGAGAGAGTGGATCGTCACGGTCTCGCATATCATTGAAGTAATACATTGCTTGATACATCGCATCAATTAAAGCATCAACCACATCAATCTTTAATGATTGCTTAGATTTTCCAATTTCCATACCAGCTCTGTTCTCACCAACTTCAGCATTCATTAATGCTTTCTTCATAATTTCATCGTCTTCATGAGAAATATTTCTGTGGAAGAAACTATCCTGGATATATTTAATTGATTCAGTCAAAACGTAAGATGTTTGCTTAATAGGCATGATGTTCCAATCAGTCTTATCGTTAAGTGCTTGAGTGAAGTTATTAGTACGTAGAGCGTCATAACCAAAGAATAAAACGTTCAGGTTGTTTTCTTCTACAAAAGTCATAAGCCATGTATAGACTTGATCTAAATTAATCAATCCACGCTCGTTGTTTGTAATCGTACAATAGCCTAATTCAGCAAACTTACGATATTCAATACCATCTGACTTTTCCTTTGCCGAAATAGAACCCATTAATTTCCATGGAATAAATGAGTGCTGCATGATGTGATAACGTTCCATTCCGTTCTCTTTATAAGGAAAAATAAATGTTAATGAAGTGTTATCGGATGTAAGACTGGCATCAAAACCGATGTATACGTCCTTATCTTTAATATCAAAATCAGTAGTAGAAGTAGTAGCTTCCCAGTCGTCTAAATCAATATATGAATTAGTTTTGTAGTCTAACCATAGATTTAAATTCTTATTAGCAAATCTAAACTCCTCACCCGACAGGCGCTTATCATCAAGTTCCTGTTTCAAACCTGACATCAAATTATCATGCTCGCTTGGTAGTAATAGTAAAGGATTACTTTTAGCCCAAGTTTCAGGATCATTCATTTCATCTTCACTGTCTTGCGCCCAAATTAAAACTAACTTGCGGTCGCCCTCTTCATGATCGTCACGTTCCATAATCTTAATAATAGAATCTTCTTCCTGCTTAAAAGGAACTGTAGAATCGGGATAAGCAGTAGAAATTTGAGTGAACTGCGAATTAGGAACTTTAACTTGTCCAGATGTGATTTTACTAGTAACAACAGAGTGATTAGTTTCTCCAGCTTCATCATAGACGGCAAACAAAAAATGGTAAGAATCAAACTTACCACTCTCTGCTGATAGCTGTAACAATCTATTATTAGTTTTACGCTGAATTACTTTATTGTATTGAACATCTAAATCGGTTTTATTCTTTACTTCATTAAATACGACATTCTTATCAATGATTTTATTCATCATCGTTGAAATATAGCCATAGATTTTTCTTGCTTGATCAGTAATGTTTGAAGTAACCATTAGGTCTTGATTATCTAATCCCATTGTTTCAATTAGATAAGAATAGCAAGCAATAATAGACATTAAATAAGTTTTCCCTTGTCCACGAGCAACAGAAATAATAACTGAACCATAACGTTTATTTCCTGTTTTAATTTCTCGCCAACCGAACATCAAGCAAAGTATAAAGTTTTGCCAGTCCATTAAAGGCACCGGCTCTCCTGTATCAACGTTTGGACAAATGTCCGCAAAGTTTAAAACTTGTTGACACTTTTCAACATCATAATAATAAGGATAGTTATAAGTTGAATCTTCGACACATTGAAGGTCCCTCAATTGTCTATACGCTGCAAGTTTCATATTATAGCCAGAGATAACTTCCAAATCTAGGACTTTAAAAGCGTATTTTGTTCCTTCATCTTTGTATTTTTCTTTAATGTCACTGAAGTTTCTTGAACGGTACTCTTTTAAAAGTTCAAGTGGCCGTTGACTACGTTTTATTTTTGATAAGTCCATCAACTAGCCTCCAAACTTCTTCAATTCTTTTTGAATATCAATATTGTTGGAATCATTTCCACTTACTCCTATACGTTGAGAGTGAGAGTTAAAATCAATTCCCAAAGTCATACCTAAAGATCGTAAAGTTTTAGAACAATTGTCAACAATACCAACGGCTGGGTTCTTTTTAAGATTTCCATTCTCATCCATGTAAACTTGACCATGTTCTGAAATACTATTGACTGCATCTAAGTACATGGCATACTGTGTGCAGAATAATTCGAGATTAGTTTGATCTAAAACGCTAACTAATCCGACTGATTCGAGTTGTGGTACTAATGTCTTCCATAATTTTTTAGCTTCTGGCATTAAATAGCTTGGCGCTCTACTAGGTAGCGTTTTAAGCTGCTTTCTAGCTTGTTTGACGGCAGTTTGACGTGCCTTTTGTTCTGGATGTCGTGGGTCTACAACAGCTAAATTAGGCTTTCTACCTGCGTTTCTTGGGTTCAACTTCTCACCTCCTACGTTAAAAGTTTAATTTTCGGACTTTTTTTAAAGCTCATGCCCACTATGCGAGCTGTCTCCCTAGAAGCAGTAGGCGGGGGTCTATTTTGAAAAGTTCGGCAATTCTGAAATATCTTTTAATAAAATATCTTTTTTAATTTTTTGATTATTATTTTTGTATCCTGTGTGATAAAACTTGTGTTCCCAATCTGTCTTACGACTGTGACATCCACGGCAGATTGTAGCTAAGTTAGAAGTGTCTCGGATAAGCTCCGGTGCTACTTGACCTGGTACGATATGGTCAACTGTATTAGCTGGTCTCACGATTCCAAAGCGATAACAGTATTGACAAACGTAGTTGTCACGCTCAAGTACAGACAATCGGATGTGCTTCCATTCTCTTGAGTGATAGAAGCTGTCACGCTTCTTGCGTTCACCATTAGCAACACGAGCAGTAGCATTGTACTCTTGCTGATGTCTCTTAATGTGTGAGCGTTGCTTCGCTATGCGCTCTTCATATGCTGATAGGTCTGCTGCGTGTTCATTACAGAATGGACTGTTACCACTCACTAAGTTATGACAGCCACTGTGCTTACAGCGTTTAACAAACATTAATAAAAGCCTTTAGCTTCGTTATCTTTCATATTGTTTCCTCCAAAATAAAAAGCCGATAGGAATTAACCTATCAGCTAGTGGCGTACTAAGTACGCGTTCAGTTTTAATATAGTGTGAGTGGGAATCGAGCCCACATTCTTCCAAGTAACATTCTTTTAGAGAACAACCACACTACCTAACAGCTTGGTGTGGACTTCAACCACTATGGCACTTGAATTAATTTCTTGATCTTTACAGGATTCAACAGAACCCATACCATAAGCACATATCCATATGCCAGCATTGACGTACAATGCACTTTAAGCTGTTTTAATACTCGTTAGTCCTTGCGCATTACAGGCTAACTATAGTCAGGTATGGAATCGAACCATGCACCATCATCTGTATTTAGTGTTACCCTTTGCACCACTGACTATCAGTATATGAATTAGCATCGCTACCGTATTCATATACTGTTGTTATTTACAAAAAGGAAGAACGAGGCTTCCTTTATATTTTATGGTCGTTTTCCGCCGGCCAATGTGAGACTTGGGAATCGAACCCAAAGTTAATTAAAGGTGTACGTAAAATAATATTAAGTCCTGGGAAGGAACGTCTATCTAAAATTGGTCTTTATTAACTAGCTACCATAGCCATCTCACAGAAGTAAGATGCTTTCCACACATCTTACATTGTCGATTAAACAAATTACTGGACATATTTTGTTTATTTAAATTTAGATGGTTAGTATCTCTGCCAATCATCTATGCTACTAATTTACCACTAAAACGTATGTTGTGCGTACGGAAATAATACGGTTTTATTATAGTTTTAATAAGGGTCGTATAGTCCCATTTCTTTAGCAATCTTACGAATAAGTTTCGCCTTCTTTTGAAAGGCTTGAGTATGCCCACAATATATTAAACCGTCCTCGATTAATCCATCCATTTGATACTTGGGATGCTCTTTGAAATATAGTTCTCTCGCAATAATATTAGTGTCAGTGTCACTTTCATCTAAACTCTTTTTGACGGCCATTTGTTCTCTTTCTAAAGCCTTTAACTGTTTATCCTCATCAATAGTAATAATCATTCTCTCTTGTGGACGTGATACTTTAGATGACTTACCACCACCCACATTTTCGTCTGGCTCTTGAGTAGGGTACATTAAAGACTGCTTTCTTTCATGAATATATCTATTCATATTAGGATAATCTTTTAAAATCTCTTCTATACGCTTCTTAGTTCCTGATCTAATAATGTTCACTCTCCCCTACTTAAAATGCATTGATATTTTAATAACTCCGAGTGTTATAACAAACAATAATAAAATAGTTGTTGTACTAAGATAGGTTATTTTTTTGGCAATTTTATCTGTAAATACAATAAAAATCACAGAAATCATTGAATAAATTGATAAAAATATTACTGTCGAAATCATTCCTTCACCTACTTAATAAAAGATTTAATTAGATAATAGTTTGGTGCTACTGCGTGCTGAATAGAGCCTGCTGCCTGTTCCAAATCATAAAAAAATGCAAAAACCAATATAATGCTTAGAATTGCCACACCAACATTCATAAACATTCCCGATAAACTAATTTCATATCCATCATAATAAAATCCTTCTTTATTATTAATAGAACGGACAAGCACCTTAATCAGCAAGTACAGTACAAAAATAACAACCATTGCTTCTAATACATCAAATATCCCATTAACAATATTTTGTCTAACGTACTCAGTTACAATTTCGTGATACCCTTTTGGAATTTGTTTCTCTAAAATCTTTGATAAACGTACAATTTCATTTGATAAATTACTCAATAGTTATCTCCTATGTCATGATATATATTTATAATGTATTTCTGATTAATGCTAATAGTTACTTATAAAGGCAGACGCCTATAATTGAAACTCCCAACCAGAATATTAATTCTCTCATTGAGCCGCCTTTATAATAGGTTATTAAAAATAAAATTGGTGTTAAAACAATAGCTACAAATGAAGAAATACTATTACAAATCGTTTTAATTCTATTCCATGCTTTTTTACTCATTCTTTTACCTCGGTTTCAAAGATCTTATAAAATTTAAATCCATTTTCTTTTAGAATATTGATTCTTTTCTTATCATTTAAATTATCGAATAAAGCCGCTCTTCTAAAATTGTTTGTAAATTTACCTTCAATAGCTATTTCCCCATTGAAACGAGATATAAGCTCAATCTTTTTTAAATAAAGATCATTTAGCTTTGCTACATACATAATTAATCTCCTAACTTACGCCCACACATAGGACAAAAATTAATTTTGAAATTATCCTCTGTAGCGATTTGTCCCTCGCAATGGTCATCAATTGTAATTCTGTCTTTATATAATCCAATATATAAATGGTCAAAATCATCATTGCCAACTTGAAATAATAATTTGTTTCCTTCGCAATATTCACACATCACTTAACCTCCGCATAACTCTTCTTGAAAATGTCGTCCTTGATAGCCCAATGCTCGCCGTCTACTCCTGTGGCAATCCAATAGTTAAGCCTTAGTTCAATCCATCCTTCTAGCGTTTCTATTTGATAAGGAACAGTCTCATTAAATAATTCATTCTCAGGGTCTAGCTTGTAAACTGTATTAGTTCTGATATGATATTTTTTTACCATTTCATCTGAACCATCATACTGCTCTGCTTCGACTCTTTCTTTTTTTCTATATGTTTTAATCATTAGTCTTCCTCCCAAACGACAGGCGTAATAGTCCTAACCAACGCATTCATAGGACAAAATATTTCAGCATATTCCAGCACCGCGTCTATATCGCCTTCACTTAGGCCTCTTTCATCACAAAGCTTTTCTCTAGCCTCATCATAAACACCTACTGTCATTTCATTTCGGATATTACAGCGACTATTTAGTATTGATTCCATCGGGATTGGTGCTAATTTTTTTGCTTTCATTTTTCTGCCTCTTTGGTCGATTCGAATACGTCTAACGAAACATCTTTAAATTTTGAAGTTTCGATCTGTTTAAATGAATTTGAATCACTAATCTTAATTGAAGCTTCTCTTTCTTCATCATCATCTAAACTTAACTTAAATTGAATGTAAGCATTTTTAAACTTAAAAAGGTAGCTTCCTAACCACTCTTCATGTGATTCATGAAAATCTTGTTGAACATTGTCTTTTACATAAGTATTAATGATATCTAGTGCTTCTGAAATTTCTATTGTTTTACTCATTTCTCCACCTCATAATTACTTACTTCTTATTGATTATCGTCATTGCTACTAACATGAATCCATATTGGACGGCTTGCATTAAGTCTCTTGCATAAAGCATTGCAAATGTAAGAGATACAAATATTATTATGTCTTTAATCGCATTTAATAATACTTCTTCTTTTTCAGTCATTTCTCTACCTCGTAGCCGTATCTAATTGCATCGATACATTTTGAAATTCTATCTAAATCCTCTATTGAATTACTTTCTACAAACCAGTCTTTTAGACTTAATTCGGATTCGTCATAGATACTAGCATCTACAGTTAATAAAGTATTAAAAGCTATGGCAAGAGTTTTTCTAGTGTTTGGTCCACCATATGATTCAATTACATCTTTATACCATTCATCAAAAACTTTAGGCATGATAGGCTTGACATTAAGCTCCTTAATTGAATCGGTTGAAATATCTCTAATTGCCATCAAATCGTCATTTAATGTCTCAATACTTATTGGTACATCAGCACCACCGGTTAGCTCTCTGATATCCATCAGTTGATCCATAATTTTTGCTTTATTCATCGTCTTTTACCTCTTCCATAAACACCACAAGTCTTGGATCAATAGCAACAACTTCGTCACGTGTGAACTTAGTTTTCCAATGACCAAATCCAAATTTAGTACCTAACTCTGCTCCCCCTTCCGAGTTGATATTTAGATAAGAGTATTCATCGCCTTTAATAAAATGCACATAGTATTTTTTGGGCTCCGGAAACTTAGCTTTATCGGTATAGAAATCTACAATGTCTTGGATGATAGAAAATTGATCCTGAGTTTTTGCTGCATCATATTTATCCCAAACATACTGGTAATGCGTAACTTTATATCTATATTCAGTAATGGCATGTAGAAAGTCGCCAAGATTTTCTGTGTCTTTTGCTTCCTCTAGTTCCTTACGTTCTTCTTTAGTCCAGCCTTTTAAAATTCTTACGTCATCCATTTTTATGATCTCCTGTAATTGTCTTATTTTTTTATAAAATCTGTTGTATCAACCTTAATATTCACTTCTATGTCTTTAAGACTTGCCATTACTTAACGCCTCATTCCTATGTTTATTCCTTTTGGCATTCAATCGCTGCCACTCATCGTCTTCTCTATATAGCCTTTTACCAATTCTGTTATTTTGACGTTGAAGATTGTTGATATAGTTAAGCTCTTTATGCATGGCCTTTGCTATTTCAGTCAATTTATATCTATTTTCTCGCATTTGATAAACCGCTAAATTATCATCTGTCATAATTAACCTCTAATTAAAATCGCTAAGACTTAATCGCCCTAGTCTGATCATTTCTAATTTTGCCAAGTGTTCTTGATTAGCCTTGTCAATAAGCTCAACGTTCTCATCGCTAATGTGTAAAGCATCAGTAATTTCATATACGGCACAATTTGTATTCTTTAGCAAGATCGTCCTCCTGCAAAATTGATTTGATTATTTTGTTCTTCGCCTCATCGCTAAGCTCCCTGTTAGCATTTTGAAACTCCTTCGGCATTTTATAAAAACGTTTTTGAAGATACATAATTGTCCTAACAATATCGTGACATTCATCGCTAAATACTGATCTTACATATGACTTGTAGATCTTTTCATAATTCATTATTTCGCTACCCCTACCCGTTTCTCCACTTCGTATCACTTAATTTACCTAGCTCAATATCATGCGCTAACTTTCCACTGCTAATTTCAAATATTTCACATATTTTTTTCTTTGGTATTTGCTCATCAAGCGCTTTTTGAATTTTTCGAATTTCTGTGTATGGCAAGTTTCTCTTTTTTTCTTCAGAATGTTTTAAATACCAGTCATGCAATTCTTTCAATCTGGGATCATTTTCGGACCAAAGTTTAGAGTCCATTCCATATTCGGCTTCGATGTCTAGCACTGTACTCACTACTGAATTAGTCATTTTCTATTTCCTCCACGGGTGTGAAATTATCGATAGTTAAATTGGTAGAATTATTTAAAAATTCAATTACTTTGCTTTTAGTAAATTTCATAATTCTATATGACTGTGACGTTAAAAGACCTACAGAATTCTTATCTAGTTTTGAGCCTTCATATGCTCCTCTCGTTGATAAATAAAGACTATTATCAAAGCTGCTAGTTAATTCCTTAAACTTCCAATAATACTTAGGTTCAGTAAGCTCGTAATTATCGTTATAGATATCTACAATAATCGGTACAAGTTTGTCACGGTCAGACCAATCAAAGTCATCATTATAAATTGGAAATATCATTTTATATTCCTTGGTATGTGGGTAATATGGAGTATCTTGATCCCAAATGTCTGTTGCTTCAAAAATGTCTTTGCAAAGTCTCATGATTTCAAAACCATCTTTGCGTTCATTAATGTACTTTACTAATTCTCTGTATTTACTATCTAGCTGTCTTTTCATTGCTATTTCTCCTCTATATATCATGCTGTATATTTGTGATACTTCGTAAAATTTTGGTACTATTCGGTTAATTAACATCTCTGAATAAATCCAGCCAATTGACCTAAATCTTAATTGCTATGTTCACCAGCTACTAAAATAGCTGTAGCTGCTCCAAAATCTACTTTATAGTATCTCTCTGGTTTGTTAGCCAATTTATCTAACACATATCTGATTTCCTCGACTAACTCGTCATACCTTTTCTTTTTATTTAAATCCATAACCTACCAGCTCCTCATCAATAATTTTTAATGCGTCTTCTGGCGAACGTGCTATACCGTGAATGATTCCATGATTGGTTAGCATGTAATGAAACTGCTTCTGATCATCACGAGCACGTCCAGTTCTATTTTTAACTTCGATATAGAATACTTTACCGTTAGAATGTTTGAACCCGTACAGGTCTGGATGTCCTTTGGGTAATCCTGTATCAAACCATCTTCCGTCTGACATCCTTACCATTCCCACATTCGTTCGGAAAATGGTGCAATGATGTTTACTTACATCAATCATGATTTGTGACTGAATTTCGTGTTCTTCACTTTTATTTATAAAATCACCTCAATTATGAAGGGTTATATGAAGGGTTGGTAAACGTCCGCGAGCCTTACAGCTGTAAGTCGTCAGCCTATATTTTTTCAAATATGAAGGGTTGGTTAAAATCTTTTCTGACATATATACGTATACCCTTATATATTTACTTTTTATTTTATTATTACTTTAAAAAAAGTAACCCTTCATATATATAAGAAAAGGTGTGAAACACTGTCTGCCACTAGGGTTACAGTGTGTAACAAACCCTTCATTTTTATCCTCAAACCCTTCATATTATTTAATCCATTGCAATCTCGTATCGGCTTTCAAGCAAAGCCCAGAATAGATGTTTCCGTTCATCGTATGTTTGCGATCATATTTCTGCATCATTTCTCTTCCAAACTTGGTATTGCTCATCTTGTATTGGGAATTATCATCAGCCCATTGCTTATAAACCTTATATAATTCACTTGATTTGACCTGGTATTTTGAATTGACGTCACACATCTCATCAACGAATGCACTAAGTACATCCATTTCTTGACGATAACCCTCACTCGCACTCTCAATAATCTTAGGAGTGTGGAGACCGTGTTGTTGCCACTTCAATGCTCCGTCAACAGCCCAGTTAAGTATTCCAATTGATTCACGAGCTAATTTGTACTTCAAGTCTTTATCGACTTTATCGTCCGGAATCTGAACTAAGAACGGAATCAATCTGATACGTCTCCATATACCATCGTCAGTACCACGGATAATAGGCTTGTGGTTAGTTGCCAGCCAGAGTTTAAATTCAGGTTCAAACTCGAATTCCTTACCGTACAATTGACGTGCTACAACTTTATCTCCACCAGTCAATTGCTTCACTAATCCTTCATCCATTCTTAAACCTTCATTGGGTTCAGAACTGGTTACCAGTCTAGCTCCCGCCAGTCTGGCAATGTCAGAGTTAGGACCGCCAGAATTTTGCTTAACCATGATTGAACTTGCTTGAATAGTTTTTGCATATGTTCCTAAAATATTGCTGATCGTTTCTAGGAATACTGACTTACCGTTTCGACCATTTCCATAAAGAATAAACATAATTTGTTCTTTGATTGAACCAGTCATTGAGTAACCAACAGCCGTTTGAACGTAATCAATTAATTCTTGGTCGTGGTCGAATATTTGATCTAAAAATTTTATCCACTCATCACAGCTTGCTTTATCGGAATACTCTACATTTGCTTCTTTGCTAAACAATTTATTTATATCATGGTCATGTAGCTCTCCACTTGCTAAATCGATATAACCGTTACTTGCGTTTAATAGTGTTTTATCAATATCAAACTCATTCGGTGCTACCGATACTCTATGCTTTAATTCATCCATAACAGCTTTTTTAGCCGAATTACTTCGCGAATGTTTAACGAATTTATCAAATGCTTTTTTGATAGCAGCTTCTTCTTTTTCCTCTGCATTAGCTGGAATTTCTACTTTCTCTTTTCCAATGCTTTCTGTCATAGCATCAATTAATTGATGTATTTTGCCTGACTGATCAACTTCCCAGTAGCTTCCATTAAATATGTACCAACATTTATTAATGTAGGAATATTTAATTACATCACCGAACTGATCAATAACCCTATCGGTTTCACCGGTATCATCCCACGAACGTCTTGGCAATTTCTTGTCAGGCTCTTTCATAAATTCAAGGTTGTAATGTTTAACCGTTCTGTGTTCAGGATTAGTAAAAACGTTGTTCGTATCATTGATAGCTTTGTTTAAAGTTGCCACTCCATACGTCGTTTTCCCGTGCTTCTCATCCCATTTATCACGATATAAAACAGACTGTCTAAAAATGGCATCCATTTTACCAAAATCCCTACCCGTCCAAAAGGCTAGATAGTTAGCAAGTGCTAAGTCCGCTTCTGACTGCGAACCATAAAGTTTTTCCCAACCGCCATACATGAGAGCCTTAAAGTTATCTCCACTCTTACTATTTATAGCTTGCTTGATAATTTCAAATTCTGATAAATTATTTGGCTCTAAGTCTGTGGAAGTCCTTATAGGGACAACCTTTTTATCCGCTAAATACTTGTCGTATAAGACGTTTATATCAGCTTTACTTATAGTTTTATTACTGCCTAAACTTTTGCCTGTGAGAGCGAAGAAACGACCCTCATCGTACATTTCGATATTGTTCTTACGTCTACGTGCACCAGGAATCTCGCCCTTAAAAATAATATGAATTCCTGTACCAGACTGACTGACTTCTGTGTATGAACGAGTAACATTCATAAATTCTGAAACGATATTATCTTCGTAATCACCTTGTCGGTATCGCATGATGTCACTTTCAACATGGTCAATATCAATACCTGCATATCCGTTGGCAAAGAAGAATGATAGTCCATCGAAATCTTTACTATTTAATCTCAATGCGTCTCTAGCTTCATCAAATGTTGTCCACGTACCAGGGTCATTACTTTTAGCATTGTTACCATCGATAGCACTAAATGGAATCTTAGTATTCTTCTTTCGTTCGGGTACCCATTTCAGTTTGAATAGGCCCCATTGCTTTAAGTCACGTAACTCTTTTGGAATCTGATCATAAGTTGTGACTAATTTTTCTGTCATATGCTGACCTCCTAGAATGGAAGGTCGCTGTCTGACACTTCCGGTGCTTTCATATTAGTTTGATTAGGGTCTTTAAATTTATGTTGTACATCTGAAAATTTAGTTTCACTAATATTCCAAGGCGCTACTCTATTAACTTCAGTTGTTTTGCCATCATATTCGTTTTCTTCTTTTTTCACATATACATTGACTGGTTTGCCTGAAATCATATCCATAAATGCTTGAATAGTTGGAATGTCTGTACCTTCTGGAATCTTGCAAGCGTCTAAAATATATTGAAATCCTTGCATATCATATTGATTGGTGGCTTTTCGCTTCCAGTTATCCATGAATACAATTCGATTGTGATACTTCTTTTGATTGTCACTAACTCCGTCTAAATCATTTCTAACGACTAATTTTAATCGAAGTGATTCAGCACCGTTTTTAGTTGCTTGTTCTTGAGCTGATTGGATAATCATTTCATAGTTATCACTTGGAAGTGGTTCGAAATTGTTTTCCTCGTTTTTTGAATAATCTGTTTTAATAAATGACATTTAATTTGTCCCCTTTAATTTTGATGTACGAATCCTCGTACTTTTGCTTGATAGAATGACCAACCGGGTTTATATCCACGAGCTTTGCCAATCTTCTGTAAATCTCTAAAACTAGTTGCGTCTTCTGTTTTCATCTGACTATATCTAACTTTTTCATAATCAGTTTTAAAGTGAAAATTCTTACCAATCTTTTCAACTTTTACTGTTTTATCTACTTTTAATTCTTTATTTTCTACACCAATTTCTTGTCCACATATAGGACAAATGCTGTATGCAGCTGAGATTACAGCGAAGCAGTGTGGACATGTTCTAATAGCAATTGAATTATTGCCACCGCTTTTCTTTTTGTCCCTACCCTCTAAACTCCAAGTTCTGGGAGTATCAGGCAAACCAAATCTCGTGTAATTAGCAACGTGATCAATAATTGTTGCTTTCTTATTTGGCTTATATCTCATACAGCGCATTGATTGTTGAATGTCTAACACCAATGATTCTGTAGGGCGTAGCATAATTACCACCGAACAATCAGGTACGTTATAGCCTTCACTCACTAAATCCACATTGCAAAGAACTTTAATCTTACCAGTCTTGAAGTTCGACATGATTTTTTCACGCTCTTTAGCAGGTGTCTTACTATCAGCATGTTCAGCACTAATACCAGCTTCGTTAAATTCTTGAGCTATCTTTTTACTGAACTCAATACTATGTGCATATACGATAGCTTTTTGACCATTAACTTTTTCTTTGTAAGTTTTAATGACATCTCCATAAATGACTTTACCCACGGCGTCATCAATTGACTTGTTCGTATAGTCACCAGTTGATGAACGTTTCAGTGCCGTGTCATCAATCAGCTTCACAGAATAGTAATCGTAAGGTGCTAAATAGTGATTATCAATCAACCACTTAACATCTGGACCTTCTACCATTGATTCGTATACATCGCCTAACCCTTTACCTGACAAGCGCCACGGGCTTGCTGTAAAACCTAGTCTTGGAACATCTGAATAATACTCATAGATTTTCTTATAAGTTTTAGCGAGTGAGTGGTGTGATTCATCACAGATGATTAGAGTCGGCTTTGGAATTTTATCTAATCTATGTGCTACTTTTCCGACAGTCATAATTGTGCAATGTTTTAGATCAACTCCGCCTTTTTTAAATGAATTAGTAATTTGTTCAATCAGTTCTTTTCTATGAACAAAAAACAAAACCTGTCCACCTTTATTTACTGTTAACCTCGCAAACTCACTAATTACCACGCTTTTGCCTGATCCAGCTGGACTAACTATTAGAACTGATTTCGAGCCATTCATTAAACATTTTCTTGTTTCCTCAATTAATTTTTGTTGATAGCCATACAGTTTAAACATAATGTCCATCAACTTTTTTTCTAACTGGAGTTGTAAAGGCTCTTTCAATAGTCCATTTATATCTAACTAAGCGACTATTTAATGTACGTTTTTCAATCCCTATTTTTTCGGCCCATTCTGCTTCAGTATGTGTTTCACCTTTAAAAGTTATCCATCGATTATTTGATCTGTTATTTTCTTGTGACTTGATATCCAACCATCTGCAATTTGATGGTTCGTAGTTTTTCTGAACATCAATTCTATCAATAGTTAAATTATCCTTGTAGCCATGACTCATCGCCCATTTATAAAATGACATGAAACTTGTATTCCACTCATTACATAATTGAATTCCTTTACCACCATAATTTTTATAGCAATTGACGTTTGGGTTATAGCATCTCGCTCTCATTCCACGCCATATATTATGAATTCTTGTCCCCGTCATTCCGTGATGTTCCGGTTTCTTGGCTTGTATTAGCATCAGATTCACCACCTTCGTTGAATAAGTCGGCTTGCAAACACCCCTTACGACTATCTAATTGATTCTTTGCAAACACTGAATCGGTTGGCATTAATTGAAATCCACGTTCACCAGACTTGGGAGAAATTGTTAATCTACCGACTTGTAAAGCAAGTCCCATTACATTAGTTAAAATCGGCTTTCTAATCTGTGGATATGCTCGTGTAAAGCTTTGACCATTCTCCGCTGTATATTCATCAGTCGTCTCCCAAGCGGTAATTAGGGCATTTTTGTTCATACTTTTCAAATATCTAATAGTATCTAATTCAAAAAACTGTAATTGTTGATAATTTTGAATACCAGGAACGCCATTATTGTTTCCTTTTTTTCCATATTCAGTTAATACTGCATTTTCAAGTTCTGAAATATTGTCTAACACAATATTGTCGTATTTATCGATGTAATTGTCTTTAATGTCCTTGAGCAACTTAGGTAAACTCTCTCTGGGATTTTCCTTATCAGGCAATGTAGTGATGTCAATATTACTGCAACCTTTTAAAACGCTTGATGTGCCATCAATATCAATTAATAAAGTAAGACCAGGCATATACTTAATCGTGGTAGTTTTTCCAAGACCTGGATTACCATAGATAATTCTTAATGCACTTGGTTTGGTCAATTCTGCTGCATTTTTTATTTCCATTTATCTAATCCGTAGAGATGAACTAGTGCTTAACTCTGCACCAGGTACATCTTTTCCTTCCTTTAATAGTTTTTTTATTCTAGTTTTATCTGGTGCCATCACAGTTTTAGTTAAGTAAGCTGGAATTTTACTTTCATCAGGAATTCTCACAGATGGGGCGTTATTTTGAATATAAATAGTAAATTCATTTGTTTTGATCTTAGTTTTTCCTGTAGTTTCCATAGCCTCTTGCAGGTTTTGCTTTAAAATCTTACGATTATTACTAATGGATTTAGCACGTGCAGATAACCTACTAGCTTCATCTTTAAGAGCTCTTTCATCCTTATCTAACTCTTTATCAACCTTTGCGTAACCAACGGCCTTATCCTCAATAGCGTCTGTAATAGAATCCATTGTGTCATTGAATAACGTTGGGTCTGTATCTTCTGATAATTCAAGCAGTTTATAATAACTACCCGTCAATTCATACAATGTAGCCATTTATTTGACCTCCATGTCAGGAAACATACTTGTAATCCACATCCTTGCTATATCTTTATAAGAGTAGCCAGTTTCCATGTTTGCTTTTTTTACTGCTTGATTCATATATCCATTTATAATTTTTAAATCTTCATCAAATCTCAAATCCTGTATATGTTTTAGTCTGTCATATACATCGTTTTGCCTAATTCCAATCTGATTTTTCATATCATTAAGTAGTCTATTTAATTCAATTGATGACCTGGTGCTACTTATATTTTTTTCTGAGAAGTTCATTTTTACTCCCTCTGTGGTATAATTTATTTGTTAGTAAACATAGTTATTAGCTGATTTGTCGTTTGCCATTGTTGTGGTGAGCGACTTTTTTTTCTCGTTCAATTCGCCAGCTAATCTAAGAAATTCATGTACGTGCCAGTGAGTCGGTTCACGATTAACTAGAACCCTCATCTGTCCGAATTGAATAGCTACATCTATAAGCTTCTCTAATTCAGTCATTTACTCGTCTCCTTTCTATGAATAGTAATGCTCAAAAGCACGTTTAACATCTTCTCTAGCTTGATCACGAATGTTTTTGGCACCGTCGCGTTTATCAGATATCCTTTGAATTTGACTATTAAAGGCATCTCTATCATCAGGATTAGTAACGCCGTCCAGTCTTTCGTAAATCTCACCGATTGTTCCGTTGGCGTATCCAATATTCTCACTGGACTTGCCAAATGTTTCTAATGCTTGATCTATTGCGTCTACATCTTTGTTGATAGCATCAGTCCCTTTGTCATCAACGTATTTGTCATATGGTTCACAGTCACCGACTGGGCTGTATTCGTCATCGTTTCTGATTCTTATATCTGTCATGCGGTCTCCTTTGATATAATCTTTCTTGAGAAAGGAAGTGATAATAATGGAAATAGTTATGTCTAATAGTAAAATTTTGTCTCTTGATAACGAGACCCCAATCTCTGTTTATAAATCAGATAATGAATTCGATCATAATTATCTTAGACAAGGTTATCTTGCCAGAATCTTTGAGGGATTTATCAATTCTACTGAAGTCTTTACATCGCCCAATCAGATTGGTATAGCTGGTTTCTTAGCTGATGGTGATTACTTTACAATTAATAATAATTACCATTTCTACAAAACCTCATCTATTGTTTCGATTAATTAGTCTTTTGATCTAAGGCCCGTCCCCTTATTTCATCAGATACCATTTTTATTAGCTCCGTTGAATATTGATTGACTGAATAAAATTGTTCATGTCTCAAATTCAACAGGGCTTTTTTATATGTCACATTTTTTTCTAGTAATTCATCAGCACATTTATTTACTAAATCTTTTAGCTCGTTTACATAATTGCCAATGTTCGCTTCACTCATTCATTTCATCTCCCTACATATCAAAATCGAAAAACTCTTTTATAAATCCATGCCAGCCATGATATTTAGTTAACAGGTATGTAATTGCCCAGACTAGGGCTGGTATCACTAAAATAATTGGTATTTTTATACTCATTTCCATATCTCCTATGAATTAATTTCTGTGAAATGTTCTTTCATGAACTTTCGAAATCTACCAGGTTCAAAACTCCAATATCTTCCGTTGTACTTTTGGTCCTTTATAGGTTCATTAGTTGAGTAATGTACGCACCCGCCATATTCGGTTGACAGTTCTTTTTTATACTTTTGAACGTATAGCACCTTGTCTTTGAACCAAGCGAGATCATGGTGATAGTGCTCTTTTAAATCTGCTGGAGTCCACCACGTATCATCGTCTTTTAAGGCTTGGTATTCGCTATATTCGGCTTTAGTGATAATTACTTTGTCATCTGGTACTTCCATTACTACCGTTGCCGTAATCGTTTGTGGCATTCGTTAGACCTCCATAAGTTGTTCAATCATAGGATAAATATTGTGCTGCTTAAGAACTTCATATAGTCCTAAACGACCTTTTTGAGTCCACTTAGTGTTTAAAACAGCCTTTTCAGTTCCATCTTTTCGTTTAACCATCGTTGTATCTGAATGAGTCCAACCATTATGTTGATATTTAGAATAAAGCAACCATGTTTTACCTTACTTATACTGAATTCCAAGTTCATGAAGTTTGGTATTCATTTCTCTGCCACTCATCCCATAATCTTTAGCAATGATAGTTATAGTTACTAACGATGGATTAGCGAGAACCTTGTCATAGTAAGTAACTTTCGGTCTATCTTCTGCCACCTGTTGTTCAGCAATCAATCTCCCTTCACGTTCCGTTTTAAGCTGTGTGGCTAATTTAATTAGGTAATCTGGATCAGTTAGTGTTTGTTCAATTGCTGAATCAGTTAAGTAAGCACCATGCTTTCGTATTGTTGGTAGAACTTCTGATGTAACCCAATCTTGAAACTTCTCAGCTGTTGGGTTGTTGGCTTTAATTGCCAACTTATAAAATTGTGGCTCAGTGATAAAATCGCCTTTTGAAACCTTTCTGCCACTTTTGGCAGAATTTAAATATTCATTAACTCGATTCCATCTAACATTTGTATAACCTTTTGAATTTGATGTAATTCCCAATCCAATAGCTGCTTTTTCAGCGTCGAATTCAATGTCACCATTTTCGTTAGTTCTAACTGGTAATTTAATATCACCATTTGTAAATTCCTGTAAGTTGTTCATCATTTACTTACCTTCTTTTTTATAGATTTAAAACTCGTGCAACTTGTTCACGTAATTCACGTGACTTAGGTGTCATGTCACCTTTAATAGCTCTATTCAACTGTTGTGGATTAGCATGAATCAATTCAGCTAACTCTTTTTGAGTCATATCTCTATTAAGCAATGCGACCTTAATTGATCGTTCAATATCATGTGCTACCTTTGCGAATTGTTGTTCTGGCATGTAATCAGCTCCTTTCTATTGTTATAATTTGATTAATTCATATATATTCGAGGTGAAATTTAATGGAAAAATATGAAAACTTAACCAATGATGCTAAATATCTTCTATCTAATATGTATAAGCTCTATCTAGAAAGGGTTAACAACGGTAGTACTAAAAAAGCTGCTAATAACTTTGGAAACTCTTATACAATTAAAGAAGATGTATTGTCTGGAGAAAATATAAATGATGTTGATATTTATGCAAAAGAGTTATCTACTAAAGGGTTTCTTATAACTAGCACTGCCAGTGACATAGTTTGGACATCCTCCCTTAGCTCTGATGCATTAGCTTTTATGGAACATAAATTTGGTAATAATGTAAAAGCTGTAGCAAAAGGAATATTTGAACTTGCAAAGCTTATCCTGTAATCTGCCAATCATTTGCTAAAATATCTTCAGCTGTTGGGTTCCATCTTCGACCAATCCGATCGTCTTCATCAAATGGAACCAAAATGAAACATGATGAAGTATTAGTTGGAATTATCGTTGCTGCATAGGGCATCCACTTTTGACGTGTGATGCCTTTTTGCTTTGCCCGAGCTTTAATGATCGCTTTCCGTATATTCATTTTTCTCACTCCTTTCTATTTCATATTTCACTGATAAGAGAAGAAAGTTTACTGAAATGGTTCTTATAAGAATTCTTTTACCAGCTTTTGTTTCAATAATTGCCTCAATTTTCTCAACCTACTTTTTACTTTAATTAAGAAAATGGACTGTAATTATTGAAACAACTATTGAAATGATAATTGAAACAATTGTCCAACCCCATTCGTTATCATCCATATTTCCTACCTCCTTTACTGTTATTTTTTCATCAAGTTGTTGCATTTATTTAAACTATAGTTTAATATAAAGGCATACCAAATAAGCAATTTAAACCCTATTACTACCGCAATTCTCGCCAAAGCATTGTATAGGTGGTCGTGTGTTTTTGTTGCTCAATTACTTGATGAATTAATAATATAACTAAAGTTTAAACTTTGCAAGAAGTTTTAATACTATAGTTTAAATTAATATCGTCATTTTGGGAGAAAAGACTAATATGACAATGTTTGATAAGATAAAAGAAATTTCAAAAAAACGTGGCATGAGTTTAAATCAACTTAATGAAAAAGCTGGATTTAAGCAAAACGTAATTTACTCATGGAAAAACAAACAGCCATCTATTGAAAGAGTAAACAGGGTTGCCGAAGTTCTTCACGTTTCTGTAGACTATTTACTAGGAAAAACAGACGACCCAGATATTAAATCAGAAACATCCTCAAAGAAAAAAGTAGAAATCAATGATGATGATGTAATTATGACATTTGAAGGTCGTCCTATTCCTCCTGAAGATATTGAATTAATGAAGCGCTTGCTGCGAGGTGGAAGAAATGATAAATAGTGTAACTAGGAAACTAATGGCAATTGCATACGATAAGGGCTTCTCTGTAATCTTAGATGATAGATTTGCATCTCATACACCCTCAGCAGTTAATCCTTTTACTAATACAATTGTTATTAATGAAAATTGGTATAAACCTGAACAGCTTTCATTTCAACTAGCACATGAGTTGGGCCATCTTATCAATAAAGACAGGACTAATGTGTGCCTCTACTTTTCTCCTTCTAAGTCAGGTATCGAAGGAAATGCAAATAGAACGGCCATAAGATTATTGTTACCTATTTACTTAGATGGAAAAGATAAGGAACAAGTAAATATAACTAAATTCATTGACGATCTTGATATGCCTCATTATTTAGAGGATATGGTTGAAAAAGAGATTCTGAATTACTATGATTAGAACAAATATATATTTATGGGGGAAATGTTAATGGACTATTTTTGGATAATTTTTAATGTATTACTGATTGTTGCACTAATTTATTGGATGTTTAGAAGTTATAAAAGTAAAAAATACAACAAGATATTATTTGTAATTTCAGTAATTGTATCGGTAATACTTATAATACCTTTGTTAAATGGCATAGTTTCTAATGCTGACAGTATTATTCATCCCACACCATTTTTAAAATTAAGATCTAAGAATGTACATATTAATGGTACACATACCAAAGGTGTTTTGTATGGTGAAACACTATCAAACAGTAAAGTAATTTTAAAAGATGCTGATGGCATAGATGACAATATTATTGTTAAGTCTAATGGGAACGGTACTTTTAAAGCAACTGGGTTAGATGATCGTACTGATTATAAAGTTACGGCCCAAAAAAATGGTAAAAAATCAGATACACTTAAAATATCTGTCGGAGACATCCCAGAATCAGCATATACAAAATTGCATGTAAATCATTCTAATTCCAATAATGCTTTAATTATCAATAATACCGATGGAAATACTATTATTGCTAGTGGTACTAGTTCACCTTACGCTACTATTAAGTTTGAGGATCCCGACAGAGATTACAAATTAATAAAAAAAATAACCGCCAATAAAAATGGAAAATGGTCTGTTAAGTTAAACGGTCCTGGAACAGGAGAAAATGACAAAAAAGAGATTGAATATTATATAGAAGCCAAAATTGATAATCGACTTACTAATAATGGTGGCGCTATTTTTATTGAAAATACTAACCACAAAAAATCAAACAACAATCAAAATCCTGAATCTGACAACAATTTAAAGGCAATTATATCTGCACCCATTGATAAATCAGGATATTTAACACTTGAAGAGAATCTGTTAGAGAGTGCTAACGTTGATGACGTAAATTCTGTAAATTCTTCTACCCAAGCCGAATTAAGAGATTTTCATAACAAGGCTAATAATATTTTAGATAAAGAAAAGGACGCAGAGAGCTTATTAAGCAAAAACAAATCTCAATTAAATAGTGCAGATCAGAAAAAATTAAAAGTATATTCTGAATCTCTTAGTAATTATCTGTCTGACCTACATGATTATGCTATAACTTATCAGAATGATAACCCAGTAATAAACAATTCTGAAACTTCTGAGGATACCTTAAAATCTACTAAAGTAGAGCTTAATGAAGCCAAAAAAACTTTTGATAAATCAAAAAATAATTGGTCAACTCAGTATGATTCTATTATTAACAATTAATCACAAAAATAAACTAAGTCTCAAGTAGGCTTATTTATTTTTGCCAAAATTTAAGGAGGCCTTTAAAATGGCAACAATAGAAAAACATGGTAAATCATATCGATATAAAATTGGTTATCAAGACAAACAAGGCAATAATAAAAGATATGTCAAAGGTGGGTTCTCTACCAAGACAGAAGCACGTCATGCCGCCGAAGAAATGGAAATACAAATGCGTCACGGCTCAAGTCTCGATAAACAAGATGTTACTATCAATGATTATTATAAAAAATGGGTCGAAGTATATAAAAAGCCAAATGTCGGTTATTCATCAATGAACAGATTTAATAATATTGCAACCGTAATTGACAACTACTTCCCTAACACAAAAATAACCGATATATCTAAAATGGACTATCAGTCTTTCATGAACGATTATCAAAAAACACGCTCAACTGTTACATGTAAGAAAACTAATTCAATAATTAGGTCATGTGTTCAAGATGCAATTGATGATCAAATCATTTATTCTGATTTCACTCGTAAAGTAACAATCAATGGTGCACCTAGTAAAAAACGTGCAGTTAAATTTTTATCTATTGAAAACTTCAAAAAGTTAATTGATTACGCCGACAAAAATAAATCTTATTCAGCAATCACTTATTACATGATACTAACAGGCGCATATACTGGCCTCCGTTTCGAAGAAATAGGTGGATTGACTTGGGACAATGTAGATTTTGAAAAGAAAGAAATCCACGTCAAAAATATTTATGACTATCAAAACGAAAAGAAAATTGTCCCTAGGACTAAAACTCCTAGTTCTGTTAGAACCGTTCCTATATTGCCAGAATTATCTACAATTCTAAAACAATTGAAGTTAGAACAATCTAAGTGGCAAGTTGCTAACAAATATCGTGATCCCGAAAATGCCGTTTTTAAATCATCTGAATGCAAAATTCCAAGTGACACAGGATGTATTAAAACGCTTATGTTAATTCAAGATGAAATAAACATCCCTCGCAAACAACAGATAGCCACACACGGTCTACGTCACACTCTAGCATCTTATCTATTAGCCCAAGGTGTTCAGATTAAATATGTATCGGAATTGCTAGGACACAAAAATACAGCCATTACCATGCGCGCATATGAACATTTGCTTAAAGAACAAAATATTGAACAACAAGGTAAAACCTTAAATGCTTTAAATGAATTATCTAAATAAACGTTGATATATCAACCATTGTCCCAAAAAGGGTAAAAATGGGACAATTGGGACAATCCTGGGACAATAGAAACTCTATTGCTAGAATAAACTAGAACATGTTTGTATTTTTTTGTAATAAATTATTGTGGTTAATCTCTTTATTATCAAGGTCTTTAGCGATTTAAGTCAAAAAAATAGAACATCCGAGAATGTTCTAAAATCAGTTATTTAAGGAGAGTACAGGATTTGAACCTGCGCGCCTGCTATAAAACAGGTTCGTCGGATTTCGAGTCCGATGCATTACCACTCTGCCAACTCTCCATAATAAAGGTTTGAAAACCTCAAACCCTATTTTAAATTAATATTGCATAAGAGTAAACATATCATACCCTTTTATTTTATCACGACCGTGCAAATCAGTTAATTCAATCAAGAAAGCTGTACCAACAACGATACCACCCAACTTTTCAATCAACTTAATTGTAGCAGCTAAAGTACCACCTGTTGCCATCAAATCATCCACAACCAATACTTTTTGTCCGGGTTTAATAGCGTCTTTTTGCATATATAATGATGCCTGACCATATTCAAGATCATAAGAAACTGAAACTGTTTCTCGTGGCAACTTACCCTTTTTACGAGCCGGTGCAAAACCAACTCCCAATTTGTAAGCTACTGGGCATCCTACGATGAATCCACGCGCTTCAGGTCCTGCAATCATTTCTGCACCACGGCTCTTAGCATATTCAACAATCTTATCGGTTGCTGCAGCGTATGCTTTACCATCAGCCATTAATGGTGAAATATCTCGAAATAGTACACCAGGTTCTGGAAAATCTTGAACATTAGCAACATATTTCTTAAAATCAATATCCATTTTTTTAAATTCCCCATTCAACCTAACAATGGCAATCATAATCACTCATCCACGATAAGAGATCGTCAAAGTTGGATTCAATTAATATTTTTTCAACATCATTGCGTTGTAATCTCTTCGAATACGTTGGAGATTCAATCAATTCGCGTTGTTGTGAAGCATCAGCTTTTTCAACAAAGCCATTTACCATTTTAACAAAATTTAGCTCAAAAAACACTTTTAAATAAAAATCAACGTCATTTTTTTGCATATTCAAGTAATCTGCTACCAAATTCATCTCATCGGCCTTAATACTTTGATGAGTATATAGATATTTGAGCAATGTTTTCATCTTTATCATATCAGGTTTTAGATAACGTGCAGTCAAATCAGTATGAAAATATAAAGCCGTGTAGTGAGTTTTATTATTTTTTATAAAGCTCTTGAATAATTCAATATCATGTGGTCGATCATAAATCAAAACGTTTTGTCCTTCGCAAGGTTCATCATAATGAATCAATTTTGCCTTGGGATCTAATCGTTTCACTGCTTCATAATAAATATCGTTAAAGAAAACAATACTATCAAAATGATCAATTGCCTTTTGAGATATTCGCTTATTTCGATAATCTAAGTAAACACCTTTTAAAGCAGCTACTTTTTGTGCTTGAGGTGAGATTTGGAAATCATCCAACATTAATTGCAAATTTTTCTTCCCCGCCCATTCGTTAATGCCTAACTCAGCATAAACATCGCACAGATTATCTCCCATTTCAGCAGACTGTTGAAACATTCCAAAACCAATTGCACCAATTTGATGAATATTATCAGTAATCATCGTTTTTAAATGTGTAGCATCTTTACCAATTGATCGGGATTGTGATAATGAAACATTACTCAGTTTTATCACAGGCTTGGGATTACCCATTCCAAAAGGAGCCAATTGATTAATTTTTTTTATCAAATCAAAATTCAATTCATCCAAATGCAAATCTAAATCATAATTTTTAACCACAGCGGCTGTCGGATCAAACCCTTGAATCTCTGGCTCAGATTGTAACAGTTCTGTTAATTCATCTAATTTATCTTCAGCAATTGAGAACCCACATGCCTGAGCATGTCCTCCAAAGGCTACAAAAAGATCACGATGCTTATTTAATGCCGTGAAAAGGTTAAATCCTTCCGGACTACGTCCTGATCCCTTCATAACACCACTATTATCATCAAATTGGGTCACCAAAACAGGTTTATTTTCTTGACCCATAGTTCTACTAGCAACAATACCTAGAATACCTTGATGCCAACCATTTCCTTTTAAAACAATTACTCCATGATCTTTTTGTTCAGCAATTTGACTTTGAGCATCATTAAAAGCTGTATTAACTAAATCTTGACGTCTGGAATTAATATCTTCTGTTTCATCAACAATTTCTTTAGCAAAAGACTCATCACCAGTAGTTAACAATTCTACCCCGGAAGATGCACTTTCCAATCTTCCAAGCGCATTAATTCTTGGAGCCAACTTAAAAGCAATATCTTCTTCACTAATACCATTCAATTTTAATTTACACTTCTTGACTAATACACCCAAACCAACATGATGATTCTTCTTCATTTGACGCAAACCTTCGGCAACAATCACACGATTCTCACCTTTTAAGGCCACAGAATCAGCTACAGTCCCAATTGCGGCCAAATCGATCAACTCTAAAGCCTCATCCCCTAAAAGGGCGTCAGCTATCTTAAAGGCCACTCCTGCACCAGATAAATAGGGACAGATATACTCCGACCCTGGAATTGTTGGATGAACGATTGCATCAGCTTCAGGCAGTTCAGCAGGTAAATCATGATGATCAGTAACAATTACCTTAATCCCCTGATCCTTCATATATTTAATTTCATCTTTACCACCAACACCATTATCAACAGTGATCAATAAATTGATTCCTTGATCTGCTAAAAACCTATACCTATCCAAATTAGGACCATATCCATCTTTAAAACGATCAGGAATATAGAAAATTGGTTTGGCTCCAAGCTTTTGTAAGGCTAACTTCATAATCGAGGTACTTGTAACTCCATCAGCATCATAATCACCATAAATAGCAATCTTACTGTCGGACTCAATTGCCTCATCAATTAATTCCAGAGCTTTGTCCATATCATGCAAACCAAAAGGATCTTGCAGTTCATCTACATTGGCATGCAAAAAAGTCTCAACATCTCCATTATCCGTAATATCTCTTTCCAAAAGTAATTCTGCTACTATTGGATCAAGTTTTTTTTCTGAAGTAAATTTATCTATTTCTTGTTTTGTGGGATTTTTACGCTTTTCCCAATTTATTAATGTCAATACATCACCTACTAACAATTAATTATATCAATTATCAAACATAAAAAAAAAGTCTTGAAAGATAATTTACAACACACTTAGTAAATACCTTTCAAAACTCATTTTAAGGAATTATTAAGAAAAGACTGCTAATGTTCCCTTATTAGCCGGTTGGTTGCTAACTAAAGAACCTTGCAAAGCCCATCGGTTAGTTCCTCCATCAGCACAGGTAATCAAGGTCAAAATACTCTGACCCTTTACGTCATCCAATAAATAGACGGCCGTTGGTGGTACAATTTTTTTATAATAAATTTTATATGTATAAACACGCTTCATATCCGTGATATAAGCCAAATCGCCAATTTGGGCATTTTCCAATGGTGAAAACAAGGCGCCCTTATTAGTCATATAATGACCAGCTAAGGCATAGTTAGATTTTCCCATCTTCTCATTCTCCTTCATCGTGCCACCACCAGTAGAAAGAGCATTATCACTCAAACCAACTACAATTGGTAGTTTAAGATTAACTGAAGGAACAGCCATTTTTCCAATAACTGCGGCGTCGTTATTAACAGAGGCTTTAGCTACCTGACCGGCTGAAATAGGTTTTACTTTGCTAAAATCAAATTGTCCATTCTTCTTGGAATTCTCTTTAGCCTTTTTAGCAGTTAAAGTAGTCAAATTTCGCTCAGAAATTCGTTTAACCGCGTACTCTTTGATTGGTTGATTAAAAATCAAGGCCAAAGCAATTAGCAATAAGAGGACAGTTCCAAAAATTGAAAAGAATTTTTTCATTTTCTTCATTCCGTTTCAATAAATTTGCAATATAAATTATATTTTAAAACATTATTTGAAAAAAGTTAAATCATTAATTTATTGTAATGTTTACCATGTTTACTAAATTTAAAATCCACTAAATAAGTTATAATGGATTTATAAAACAATCTGGAGGTAATTTTATGAGTATTCTTGTTTTAGGTGGTGCCGGTTATATCGGTTCACATACTGTCGATCATTTATGTGAATTAGGATATGACGTTATTGTAGCAGACAACTTATCAACTGGTCACGTTCAAGCTATTAATTCTAAAGCTAAGTTTTATCAAGGTGACGTTCGTGATAAGGAATTTTTAATTAAGTTATTCCAAAACGAAAAAATCACTGATGTGATTCATTTTGCAGCCTTTTCAATTGTTCCAGAATCAATGAAAGATCCTTTAAAATACTTTGATAATAATACATCTGGAATGATTTCTCTTCTTCAAGTAATGCATAATTTTGACGTTAAACATATTGTCTTCTCGTCCACTGCCGCTACTTACGGCGAACCAAAACAAATACCAATTAAAGAAACTGATCCCACCGTTCCTACTAACCCATATGGTGAAAGTAAACTTGCTATGGAAAAGATCATGCACTGGTGTGATGTAGCTTATGGCATTAAATTTGTTGCTTTAAGATACTTCAATGTTGGTGGAGCTAAGTCAGACGGTTCAATTGGCGAAGACCATAATCCAGAAACTCATTTGATCCCAGTCGTTCTACAAGTTGCTGCTGGTCAAAGAGACGAATTGACCATTTTTGGTGATGACTATGATACTAAGGATGGTACTAACGTTCGTGATTATGTTCACGTCGAGGATTTAGCTGAAGCACATCGTTTAGCTATGGAATATCTACGCAAAGGTAATAATAGTAATGTCTTTAATTTAGGTTCTTCAAATGGATTTTCCAACAAAGAAATTCTTGAAGCAGCTCGTAAAGCAACTGGCAAAGAAATTCCTGCAAAGATTGGACCACGTCGTCCTGGTGACCCAAGTACTCTAATTGCTGATTCAACCAAAGCTAGAACAATTTTAAAATGGCAACCTAAGTATGATGATGTTGAAAAGGTTATCAGTGACGCCTGGAATTTCAAGTCAAAACATTTAAACGGTTATGAGGAAGATTAATAACCTCAATATAAAAATTAAACTTATAGCATGTCTCTATATTAATAGTGGACATGCTTTTTTTTCAAAAAAATGCTTCACAATTGCTAAAGGGTTCAACAATTATGAAGCATTTTCATTTACTCAACAAATTCTTTATGTGCTATCGGTTCATAATTTGCTCTTGGACCACCAACATACTTAGGTCTTGAACGAAGTGCTGTTACGTGGGCTGCTCCAAGCTCTTTTTGTGTTGTTCGTACTGGTACCTGAACAAACTTGACATGCATTCCTATTGAGGTATCTCCGATATCAATTCCTGCTTGGGCAACAATATGTTCAACCTCCACTGGATCATCAAATTGTTCAAATGCCGCAATTGAACAAGCTCCACCTGCATGCATTGCGGGTACTACAGAAACAATTTCAAAATTATTGTTCTCTGCAACTGAACGTTCAACAACAACGCTACGATTAATATGTTCACAGCCTTGAACGGCTAAATGAATATCTAGTGGGGTCAGAATCGAAAGTAAAGTATGGACTACCCGTTCACCAACTTGAGGATCAGAGTCCTTGCCAATATGTCCACCCACAATTTCACTGGTTGTACATCCTAAAACAAAAATATCATCCGGACGTAATTTGGCGGCATCCAATATTTCTTGCATCATTTTAGTTAAATCTGATTCTAGATTCTCTAATTTCATAATTTATCATTCCTTCATCCAATTTAATTTTATTTTTGCCAAACTCCCTGCAACCAGGATTGTTACACTTATACCAAATCCAACTTGAACCAGATTTCCTGGTACAGATGCTAAACCAGCTGGCCAGCCATATAACAAACTTGTTGCAAAATAATAACCACCAATCATGATGACACTACCAACTAACAGTGGCAGTAACATGTTACGAACAGATAATTTTCGATTTTTCATTAGATACGCGACAATAAATCCTTGTAACCCATGAATTACTAACGAAAAAAGACACCAGACGGGGTATCCTGAAATAATATCGATCAAGAATCCACTTGCACCACCAACAATAAGCCCAATCGGATTACCAAATAAAATTGCACTAGTATAAATTCCAACTTCACACAAAGTGACTAATCCATGAGTAGCTGGAACCGGAATAACTACCAAGATTGACATCGCCGTAGTTAAGGATGTTAGAATTGCGGCCAAAACTTCCTGCCTAATTAAATTTCTTTGCATGATAATTCTCCCTTTGTCGAAGTGCCCCTTGCCAAACACTTCCAAAATCGCCAATCTTAACTCCATCAATTATTGATAATCTTACAAATTTCTTTGCCATCTTTACGGATTCTAATACTGACATTCCCAATGCCATGTAAGCTGTTATAGCTGCTGAAAACGTACACCCGGCACCATCAGTTATCTTTGTATCAACCTTGTCATTCCGAAACCAATAATCCCGTTTTTCCGTTAACAGATAATCGATTGCTTCAGTACCTTCCAACCGACTGCCGCCTTTGATAATGACATTAGGACAACCTAAAGCCTGAATCCTTTGCGCAACTTGAGGAATTTGCTCTACTGATTTTATTTTTAAACCGGTTAACTTCTCAGCTTCAATCAAGTTAGGCGTTACTACAGTCGCTAATGGTAACAAATCATTTTTTATAGCCATTAGATAATCTATATTTTTTGATGTCTCTCCTTCTTTAAAAACCAAGACGGGATCGACAATTAATGACAAGTTTTTTTGTTCAATTTCAGCTTTAATCAGCTTAATTATCGCTGTTGAGCCTAGAAATCCTGTTTTAACACTAGTAATTTCAACTTGAGTTAAAACCGATTCTAATTGTTCTTTAACTAATTTTGAATTCAAAGCTTTAATTGAAACACTATCCGGAAAAATATCTGCAATACTAGTAACAACACTTAGTCCAAAAACATTCAGTTCCTCAAAAGTTTTTAAATCAGCTTGTAATCCCCCACCTGCTAGACTGTCTGAACCGGCAATGGTCAAAACATTTTTCATTGAACCACCTCCCAATTCTTTTATTTTCCCGTTAAAAAGCTGATTAAACAACATCCAATTGGATTGTTTTTAATCCAGCCAATTCTTATAATAATGATTATACAAAGGAGAAGGCAACATGATCAATTGGTCCAAAAACCTACCAAGCACTAAACCAAAATACTTAGCAATTGTTCAATTAATTAAGACTTTGATCCAAACCGATCAGCTGCTCCCTGGTGAAAAACTTCCTGCTGAACGCAGTTTAGCCTATCAGCTTAAAGTTGATCGATCGACTGTAACAAGAGCGTTGAACGAATTAGCTATACAGGATTTAGTTTATAAAAAAATCGGAAGCGGTACATTTATTTCACAAACACCTCAAATTAAATCACTTTCTATTAATATCAATTGGCAATCATTACTTGATCCTGTCTCAACTACTACCAGTCGTATTCAAGATCGGCTGTCACAGGCAAGAATTCTCAATCATGAAAAAACCATTGATGCGGCGACTGATGAATTACCAGTTGAATTAATTCCTAAACTAGAGACATTTCAATTAAACTGGCAAACACATCTAATAAATAATAAATATTCTTCTTCTACTTACAAGTCCTTGATCGATACGCTCAGTCATCAGCAGCAATTAAGTCATAAGATCTCTCTAAATCAGCAAAATATTGTCGTTTCTGGTGGTGCTGCTCAATCGTTACTATTAGTTTTAAGCAGTCTGTTACTTCCAGGGGATTCTGTTGCCTTTGCATCACCATCATATTTCAATTCAACGGCTGTTTTTGATACTCTTGATATCCACACCTATTCGGTTCCATTAATAAATAGCAATTTCAATCTTGCTAAACTGGAAGAAACAATTTTGAAACATCGTATCAAATTACTAATTTTGAACCCGACTTTTGAAAACCCTACTGGTGAAACGTTATCTCTCAAACAACGTCAACAAATACTCAACATGTGTCAAAAGTATCAAATACCAATAATTGAAGATGACGTCTTTGGCTGGTTAAGTTCCTCAGACTCTGATGTTCCGACTTTAAAATCATTATCACCATTAAATGTTATATATATTAGCTCGATGTCAAAATTACTTGGAAAAGGCACCCGTATTGGTTGGATCATTGCTCCACAAGTCATTAGTAAACGTCTATTGCAAGTTCAAAAACAGTTAGACATGATTCCCAGTATGCTTGCTCAGGAAATGGTCGACATGGCATTAAATACACCTAGTTTTCCTACTCAACTTAATCAATTGATCTCAAAATTGAAACAAAGACGTTTGGCCGTCGCAGATATTTTTAAAAAATATCAACCAACATGGAGATTCTCAATCCCTGAAGGCGGTTTTTACTTATGGATCACACAAGATGATCCAGATATTTTCACCAAATTGTTGAAAAAAAATATTCTTGTTAAACCTGGTTCAATATTTGGAGCAAGTCGAAAATCCTTTCGATTCAACGTTGCCTGTATGGACAAAAAAGGGCTCAATCTACTTGAAGAATATTTAAAATATTTAGACTAACAACAATATAACAAGAGAATTAAAAAACTAAAAATGAAGTGAACC
>NZ_NIPR01000010.1 GCF_002872255.1 Companilactobacillus nuruki | reverse complement strand
TACTAGGTCTCCATTTGTTTTAATGCTCTCTGAACGGATCTCGACTATTCAAATTTAAAAACCACCTCATAAAAGAAACAAAAAAATGGTAATTATTAACAAATCGGCACTGCCACCAAGACTTAAATTATTCTCTGTGCAATAACTATTCATATCTGCTAACAATTCATGTCCTTCTGAACTACTGCATCCGCCCTTAGACAATATATCTTGAGCATACTTCTGAACGTTTTTAAGTGAATCTAAATTTCCTCGTTTCACTACATTAGAATCATATGACTCAGAAACAATCATCATTAACGTATCCAATAAACTCATCCCAAAATCATTTCCAAAATGATTTTTCAAATATGGCAACGACTTTTCAAACACTACTGGATAACCTTTTTCAGCTTCACCACGGATACCTGTAATCCCATATTTGAGATACATCTTCTCACCATTGGTTAAATTCTTTTTAGTATCCAAATCCTTGAAATCATTTTCGGTCAATCCTTTAAGCATTTTCTTAGTAGTCTGTTGAATATCATCAACATCATAGCCGGCAGCGGCTAACAAAATCCCTAAAGAAAAGATTGCTCCTTTATGTGTGTTAATTCCACCAGTTGCAGCAAACATTGTTTTCTCAGCCTTAATACCTATTGGACGAATTGACTTAAACAACTCGGTCAAATCATTGCCTTTAAAATCAATTCCTGCTTGAGCAAATTCTTCTAAATATGGACGTAATGAAACCGCACTGTCAATAAAAGTAAAAACGTCCATATCTAAATGGGTTGAATGATCCACTGGATCAACTAACCCTGGTTTAGGTTGAACGTCTACTTCGTACAACAGAGCTTTCAATGCTTTATTTGCTAATTGTGTCTTTAATTCCATGAAAACTCCAATTTTCTATTAATTAATTTGTTTATAAATAATTGCATCTCTTCAACACTATGATTCCGACTTCGAGCACATACTTTTGCCGGCTTACCACACAACAAACATTTACGTTCTGGTTCATTGAAATTGCTACGACTCAATGGCTTCAAAGCATCACCTTCAGAGATTAGAACGTCAATATCAAATAATCTACCTAGTTCATTATTATCCTCAAATTTGATAGCAGTCTTTTTGACACTACTGGCATTACCTTCAATTATTACAAAAGCTTCAGGACCTGTGGCAACATCCCTGATTAATTGATAGTCAATATCCATTCCCTTTAAAAATTCTTTAAGGCCAATACTAAACATTTCTGCCAAATAAATATTATTTTTGACTGGACCTGGAATATTGAGTTTGGCACTTACCAAAGATTGATGTTTATTCAGATTTCTAAAAAGCATTTGTTGCTCCATTACTCGGCTATCACGGTTCTTCAAGACATGAACAATATCTTGCTTAATTCCCTCTGAAAATACATCAACCATTCGCCCAACTCCTAATCTTTAACTTGATAAACAGTGTCGATCAAACTACCATCGCGGTATTCAATTAAAGCAACTGGTCTATCCGTGAACTCAAGTGGTTCTGGTTTTCCAACGATTGCTTCGGCACGCTTTTGTAATTCTTCAATTGTATAAACTGGAACACCTGGTACATTCTTCAAAGCTTCAATTAAATCTTTTCTCTTAGGATTGATAGCAACTCCAATTTCAGTTACCAATACATCAATGCTATCCCCAGGAGTAACAACAGTAGTTACGTCATTTACCACTGTAGCAATTCTACCACGAACCAATGGAGCTGAAATAATAGTCAACTTAGCATTAGCTGCATCTTGATGTCCACCAATAGCACCACGCAAAACGCCATCTGAACCAGTCATAACGTTAACGTTAAACTTAGTATCGATTTCTAGTGCTGAAAGGATACAAACGTCCAATTGATTAACGGCAGCACCTTTATTATATGGATCGGCGTACCATGAAGAATCAATTTCTTGTTGATTCTCATTATTTGCCATACTTGCTGCGGCGCCCTTATCAAAATCTTGAACATCCAAAATTTTGTTAACAAGGCCTTCTTCAAGTAAATCAACTGTTGGTTTAGTAATTCCACCCAGAGCGAATGATGCTTTAATATTTTTTTCAATCATTGATTTTCTAAGATAACGGCTAACAGCTAGTGCTGCACCACCAGAACCAGTTTGGAAACTGAATCCATCTTTGAAATATTGTGAATGAGTGATTACTTGATTTACCATTTCAGCAATCTTTAATTCCTTAGGATCTTTGGTAAATCTTGTGGCACCTGAACCAATCTTATCGGGATCACCAACTTTAGCAACCTTAACTACATAATCTACCTGTGTTTGTTCAATACTTGCTGGTGTATTGGGATATGGCATGATCGTATCAGTCAAAAGAACGACCTTATCTGCATACTTAGCATCCATCAATGAATAACCCATTGAACCAAAAACAGCATCACCATGAATGGCATTAGCATTTCCAACTGGATCTGAATTAGGAACACCTAGGAAGGCAACATCAATTTTAATATCGCCATTTTCGATTGAACGAGCACGATTACCATGAGAACGTAGAACAACCGGATCCTTTAAACCACCATGTGAAATAAAATCTCCTAAGCTACCACGCATACCTGAACTTGTGATATGAGTAATAGTACCTGCTTTTATAGCTTTAATAACCATATCATTCATAACATTAGTCAATGAACTTGGGGCAAGTGTTAAGTCTTGGAAACCTTCATTAATAATTTCTTGCATGACCATGTTAAATACAAAGTCACCTTCACGGAAATGATGATGGAACGAAATAGTCATTCCATTCTTCAAACCAGTTTTTTCAATAACTTCAGGAATTGAATCAACTAATTTGTCATCCCCTTGAGAAACTCTAACTTGATGTGCAACATAAGTAGTTTCAGGATTACCAATTTCAGTAGTTTCAAATGGTTTATAATTCTTCTCTTTTAAAATATCATCAGGAATCTCACGATTTACTTTATTCAGCATAAAGATTACCCTCCTCATCAACTAAATGTGATGCTTTTGCTAAAGCCATAGTTCTTTGTGCACGAGCAACAACTGGTTTATCAACCATCTTACCACGTAAAGAAATAACTCCTGAGCCCTTTTTATGAGCTTCTTCGATTGCATTTAGAACATCTTTAGCATTTCTAATTTCTTTTTCACTAGGTGCATAAATAGCATTAACTAATGGAATTTGACGAGGATTAATAACTGATTTACCGTCAAATCCTAGTTCATGAATAATTTCAACTTCATGATTGAAACCTTCAGTATTATCAACATCTGAATAAACTGTATCAAAGGCTGCAATTCCAGCAGCACGGGCACCATGAAGAATCATATTTCGAGCAAATGATAATTCAGCTCCATCTGGATATCTATGTGTCTTCATCATTGTCACATAATCCTCAGCACCTAAAGCAATACCGATCAAACGATCTGATGCTTTAGCAATAAGTGGAGCATTCAAAACACCTTCAGCACTTTCAATGGCTGCCATCATATGAGTACGTCCATTTTCAATACCAAAGAATTTCTCTGCTTCAGCAATAACTTTTTCAGTTTCAATAACATCTTCAGGAGTCTCGGTCTTAGGTAAACGAATTACCTCTACACCAGCTTTGACCATTGCAAAGATATCGGCTCTACCCATATCAGTATCTAAACCATTGATTCTAACTACTAATTCTGAATTACCATAATCAACATTTTGCAAAGCTTCAAAAACTAACATTCTTGCTGTATCTTTTTCTGTCAAAGAAACTGAATCTTCTAGATCAAACATAATTGAATCTGCTCCATAGATACCAGCATCTTTGATCATGGCTGGATTGTTACCTGGAACAAACATCATAGTTCTTCTTAAACGTTCCATTATCCAAGTACCTCCCAATTTGGCTGATTTTGTGTATCTGTAGCTCGCTGAATTGCAGCAATCAAACGTGCTTTAATTGTACAATCCAAAGCACCCTTATCGACTGCACGAACATTAACATTTTCAATACCATATTCTGACAATAAATCAGTAATGACTTTTTTAATTTGTTTGCCAAATTGTTTTTCAACTTGTGAATCAAGATTAATCTCAACTCCCGTACCCTTCGAAAGAGTGAATTGAATATCACTTGATTCAAGGGTACCTGCTAATGCAGTATGCTTAATTTCCATTATGAATCCTCCTTAATAATACTGGTAAATTATTTTTAATGAATTTGAATGTTGTTTCTGGAACGTATTTTTGAACTGCTTCCAAATTACTTTCTTGAATGGCTTTTCTTACTTTAGTGGCACTAATAATATCGTTATCAATCGCTTTACGATCCAAAATATCTAAAGAAATTTCTGGAGGTAAAATCTGTTTCATTGATCGATTATATATTTCCGTTGTTGGCGAGTATGGCTCATTGCCTACAAATCTTCTATTAATATGTAGAGCAGAGGCAACACGCTTGAACACCTTGGCATCCAACTGTGTTTGATACTTGGCAACATCTGCACGGCTCTTAATAAAATAGGCTGGGAAAGTTACGAAACTTACCATGTATTGATCACCACTAACGACGATTACATTACCTAAATCCGCAACCCCTTGCTTGATCAAATCAATTCTTTCTTGAGTAGTAAACAAAGATGCATCTTGATTAACAACAAATAGATAAACATAATCACTTTGTTTAGATGCTTGTTCTACTAAATAACGATGTCCTAAAGTAAACGGATTGGCATTCATAACTATCGCCGAAATATTTTGTCCAGTGACTTTGGGAAGAGATTTTATATATTGACCAATCGAATAGTCACCTGTTTCAAGTAAGGCTGAGAATTCGGTTTCAGCAATAATCTGAAAACCCAAATATTCAAAACTCTTCTTATATTTTGGTTTAGTGAAGACAAATATATGGAAGACATTTTGAGCTGCTAGTTCATTGATCAAAGTGGAAACTATTTTGTTGAAGGTATTTCCACCTTGATAATCTGGATCAATTGCTAAATATTTCAAAACATTCTCGAAATATGATCCGGTTGCAATCAATTTATCACCATCATAAATACCTAAAGTCTCAGTAATATCTGCCAAATTCTCAATGACTAGACCTTCATTTTGAACCAAATTCTGCCATTGTTGATAATAATAGTTATCTTTTAAATTTAATGTAGTTATATCCAAGATTATCTCCTAAGCAAAGAATCTCATTAAAAAGATTGAAAGAGTAACAGTAATGGCTCCACCAAGACGTACAGCAACTTGAGCAAATGGCATTAAGTTCATTCGATCCCCTGCAGCTAGAATTGCTAGGGCACCTGTACCACCCTGACCTGAACAACAAGAAACGGCAATGGCTGTGTCAACTGGATACATTCCCAAGAATTTAGCACTGAAGAACGCTGCTGCAACAATGGCTGTAACTGTAATAAAAATAGTAATTAACATTGGAATATTAGTGAAGACTGTCACCAAAGACTTCCAAGGTGTCATCGCAACACCAACACCAAATAGTAATAATGGAGAGATACCCTTAACAGTCAAACTGTAAAGTGATTTACCACCTTCTTGAACTGAATCAGGAATCCAACCAAGCATTTTAGCAACCATGACTACAATTAACAAAACAATTGGAGCTGGCAAATGAATAATAGAATTAATATATACACCTAATAGGTAAAGTGTGATGGCTAAGATACCTGAAACTAACATCTTAGTAATATTAGCTGTATCTGATTTTGAAGATAGACTGCCAAGATCGCCACCATCATCTGATTCAACAAGACGACCATTACCAGTCAATGAAGGCTTAACCTCACCAATTTTACGTAGAATACCAGCTTCAATAACAGCTACCAGACTACCTAACATAACACATGGCAAAATTTGAGCAAAAATATTCTGTTGCCCCATTGAAATAATTGCGGCATATCCAAGTGATAATGGCAAGGCACCTTCACCAACACCACCGGCCATGATTGGAGCAACAATGAAGAAATATGACTTGTATGCAGAGAGCCCTAATAACATTCCGACTCCCATACCAACAAGTGGTCCAACAACCTCACAGATCAAAAGAACAACGATAATTCTCATACTAGCTTGAATTAGAGTCTTACGATTCATAGCTGAGATACTACCAACGATCAATAATGCAATAAAGACAGCTAAGAAGTTATTGTTGTTCATAAAATCAGTTACAACTTTGGTTGTGCTCTTTGGTAACCAACTCATATAAACCAGAAAAGATGGTAGAAACGTAACAACCAAAACTTTTCCACCAAGAGAATTTAAAATAGGAATGTGTTTACCAATTTCCTCAAGAATGAATGAAAATAGCGTCATAATTCCAATTGCACCAATCATGTCATTAGGCATTTGATTAGTAACAGTTAGTAATGTATAAGCAATCAATAATAATATATATAGTGGCATTGGTACAATGCCGACATTTAGAGCCATAAATTTCTGAAAAATATTTTTATGTTGATTTTCATCAGGAACAGAGTTTAATTGCATAATTTATTCCCCTTTTACAAATTTTGTAACTGCATCTGAAACTGTTTTAACAACGTTCTTATCAAATACTCCCGGAATAATCTTCTCAGGTTTGGGGTCAGAAATCATTTCTGCCAATCCCTTTGCCACGCTAGCTTCCATTGCAGGGCTGAAGTGTTCCACATGATTCTCCAATAAACCTCTAAACAATCCTGGGAAAGCCAAAATATTATTAACTTGATTAGGATGCTGTGAACTACCAGTAGCAATAATTTTGGCACCAGCGGCTTTAGCTAAATCAGGTTCAATTTCTGGTTGAGGATTAGCAAGTGCAAAAACAATTCCATCATTCATTGATTCAACCATTTCCTTAGTTACCAAACCGCCAACTGATAATCCAACAAATGCATCAGCACCGTCCATAGCTTCAGCCAAAGTTGTAGCATCAGTTTGGAAATCAATTTTTTTCATTAAATCATATTGATAATCATTCAAACTTGTCTCTGTACTGTTGATAACACCCTTCTTATCAACAAGAATGATCTTTTTAATACCACTTTCAAGTAGTAATTCTGCTGTAGCAAGACCTGAAGCACCGACACCATTAATAACCACTTTTAGATCTTGTAAATTCTTATTGACAACTTTAGCAGCATTGATTAAACCAGCCAAAACAACGATAGCTGTTCCTTCTTGGTCATCATGATAAACCGGAATATCAAGTCTCTCTGCAAGCTTTTGTTCAATCTCGAAACACCTTGGAGCAGCAATATCTTCCAAATGGATACCAGCAAAACTTTTACTGATATTAACAATGGTTTGGACAAATTCATCAATATCCACTTGATCCAAAGCAAGTGGAATTGCATTGACATTAGCTAAACGCTTATATAATAATGCCTTCCCTTCAATTACAGGCAAGCCACCTTGAGGTCCGATGTCACCTAGACCCAATACCGCTGAACCATCTGTTACAATAGCAACCAATTTACCACTAACAGTATATTCATGTGCTAAATTGTGATCCTTAGCAATTATCTTACTGATTTCAGCAACGCCAGGAGTATATGCTTCACCGAGTTCTTCCATAGTTGAAACTGGTAATTCCCCATCAATTTGGAGAACACCTGTATGTGCCTTATGTATTTTTTTTACTAATTCCATATTCATAGGTGTCGCCTCTTTTTAAATATTTAAAAAATATTATTATTTTTTAATATTTTTCAACTCTAATACTACTCTATTTTTTAAAAAATGTAAATAATTTCACAAGTTTCACAAACTTTTAAAATTGAAATCATTGGTTAAATAAGGTAACTTATATATGCAAAGGAGATTCACATATGGCTCAGGAAGAAAACACTTCACTATTGGTAGATTTGGCTCAAGACTACTATTTAAACCATTTAAACTTGGGTGACATTTCTAAAAAATATAATATTAGTCGTTATAAAATTTCAAAATACTTATCCGAAGCAGTGGATAAAAAAATCGTAACAATTAATATTAGTTCACCCTTTTCACGAAGTTCTGACTTAGAAAATCAGCTTCAAAACAAATTCCCTAATTCAAATTTCTATGTCCTAAAAAACACTGAAGACATTGCACATGAAAACGATCGTTTTTATTCATTTGCCGCTAAGTACTTACAGAACTTAATTGAAGGCAAAAAAATAATCGGCCTCACTTGGGGAGACACGATTTATCACGTAATTGATTCATTTCAAACCTTGTCAAAAGACAATATGGTCTTCACTCAATTTATTGGTGAAAATGGCAAACATAATTCTTTGGCTGGGACTATGCGAATGGTTCAAAAAGTGGCCACAAGATACAATGGTAAATATCTAACAATTGATGCTCCACTTTATATTATTAATAAGGATGTTCGTAGATTGCTGGCCTTGGAACCAGCAATTCAGCCTAGCCTCGCTACAGCACAACAATTGGACTTAATTTTTACTAGTGTCGGAACTTTGGATTCGATCAACAGTATTGATTCTTGGCATGACAGCAAAAATATTCTTTTCCCAAATGTTAACTCCAATACGGTTGCTGCTTTGGTTTATGGTCGTCCAATTGATAAAAATGGTAAGTTATTGGTCAATGAGGAGGATGATAAAGTCTTTGGAATCAGCTTTAAAAAAGTTCTGAAGGTTCCTACTAGAGTTGCCATCGTTAACGACAAGTTCAAATCAGCTTCTTTAAATGCTGCCCTCATTGGAAATTATTTTACCGATGTAATTTTAAACGAACCAACTGCTAATAAAATGTTGGCAGAGTTATGATAATCAGAGAAATTTAAGACTAGTTAGCTTGAAATTAGACATTGCAGTAAATCTAAAATTTTCAATTCTGAATTCTTAAATATTCAAAAATAGTCTATATTGATATCAATCAATGTTCTTTCGTAAACATTGTTGAAAATCAATATAGACTATTTATTTTGAATAATTAAAACTATTTGAATAACAAAATATACAACAGCTAAAATATATTTCATGATTCATTTTCTTGAAAAACGACTAAACAACCAACCGATGATTAATCCTATCAATGCTGGAACTACCCAACCCAAACTCATAGTTGCTAATGGTAGATGATTATTCAAATTTAAAATCCAACTTACAAATTCATTGTTCTTCAAATTTTTTGGCAAAGCATTAATTCCAGCAAAAAGAGCTGGAATCATAGTGAATAACGTTGTCATTCCAAAGATCCATTTTGAATCACCAATTAAAGGTGTAAATACAGAAATAAGAATCAATACCATTGCCAATGGATACAAAAACATTAATACTGGCGTCGAGTAATTGATCAGACGTGTTAACCCAATATTAGCAACTATGAACGACAACCCGATAGCCACAATCAAAATTGCTTGATAATTGAACCTTGGAAACATTTCCTTGGCTGTTTCTCCAAAGGCCGACGTTAAGCCTATCGAGGTCTTCAAACAGGCAATGATGGCAATTAATGCTAACAGTAAACTCCCAAATGATCCAAAATAATAATTGAAGACTTGGGCTAATGTAACTCCACCATTTGGTGCTAATGGTAACTTATTCACACTCATCGTTCCAATTAAAGCTAAAAACATATAAATAATTCCCATCAAAACGACGCTTATCAAGCCAGATTTAATAGTATCTTTAGCAATTTGTCCTGGATGCTTCACCCCTAGTGACTTGATAGTATCAATTACTACCACTCCAAAGGCCAATGATGCCAATGCATCCATAGTATTATAACCTTCTGTAAAACCAGTTAGAATAGGATCACTAGCATAATGTCCTTGAGGCAACGAGTCTAGCCCACCCATTGGTTTAGCGAATGCCGTCACAACCAAAACTCCCAATAGAATTAAAAATATCGGTGTTAACCATTTACCAACATAGGTCATTAATTTACTAGGTTTTCTTGATAATAAAAAAGTTCCAATAAAGAAAATTGCCGAGAATATTAATAAAAACAAACTTTGCTGATTTTTACTAACAAAGGGAGCAATTCCCAATTGATAAGAAATAGTAGCCAGGCGTGGGATTGCAAAAAATGGTCCCATAGTTAAATACAATAAAATAGTAAAAATATAAGCATATGGGCGATTTACTTTCTCTGCTAAATCGAAGACACTGTTACTGCCAGTCATCCCCATACTTGCCACTCCCAAAAGTGGCAACCCAACACCAGTGATAAGTAAACCAATAATTGCATAAAATACGTTCTTCCCTGCTTGTTGTCCTAAGAAAACTGGGAAAATTAAATTACCAGCTCCAAAGAAAAGTCCAAATAACATTGAACCGATAAAAAATAAATTTTTCCAAGTTAATTTTTCATTCATTTAATCCACTCTTCTCAATAAGTTCATCTAAATATAATAAGCGAGTATTTATTTGAGAGCAACTTCTGTCGTAAAATACAGTAAAAAAATCCCTATAATTAAATAGAATTAATCTATTAATTATAGAGACTTTTGATTCATTAAGCTAAATATGTATCTTCTACCCATTCATTTGTAGCAACACGATAATATGTATGACCATTGTATGATCTAGTTTGATCAGTATACCAAGGTGTATTATTAGCTAAACCACGATTAGTTATTTTTGAAGCAGTTCCATTGCTATCAAAAGCAACTAGTGAGACAAAGCCACCATTTTTATTATTAACACTAATAACATTATTATCAGTTTGTGAACCACCATTTGTTTCTGGAGTTCCATCATATTGAGTCAAATTATAAGTAGAAATCAAATTATTCAATGATGAAGCATAGTTAGGAGCAGTTGCATATCTACCTTGTAACCATGCAGTTGCATCCTTATATGAGCTAGTATTTTCTTTCCATGTACCACTGTAATAACTTGAGTTCCATGAAACACCATTACGTAGCTTGTTACCATTGTCAGCAAATGATTCATAATAACTTGGGTACTTTCTAAAGTTAGCATAAATCGTATACCAGCCTTGTGAAGCACTCCATTCTGATGTTGGCATTGTTACATAAGCGCCATTATAGTCACCCTTAATACCAAACAAATTATAACCTTGAGTAGCTAAAGTTGAGGTACCCCATGCACTTTCAAGAATAGCTTGTGCCAACATAACTGATGTATAAAGACCATATTGAGAAGCAGCCTTTTGAGCCATTGGAACAGCTTGAGCTAAGAAAGCTTGTTGTTGAGCTGCTGTTACACCAGAAGCGGCTTGAATAATTGCAGTAGTATTTGAAGCGGCAGATGCTGATTCACTGGCGGCTTGAACAACAGCTGATGTAGCAACTGTTGTATCAGCTTTTTTAACGCTTGATCCAGCAATGACGTTTGAACTATTATCTTGTGATTTGTTATTTACTTGTTCTGTACTTGTTTGAGATGTTGCAGAATCTGCATCGTTTGTTGTTGCAGCAGATACTACAGAAGGTGTAGCAGTTGCAGCTAATGTGCCAAGTACTAAAGCACTAGTGAGTAGATTTTTTTTAGACATAGAATGGTTTCCCCTTAATAAATAATCTAGTTATAGACTACTATTTAAAAAAAGTAGTTTCAATAAAACTTGGATTTTGTAACAAGAATTAAACATTCGAAAATAAATTGTAATTTTTTGCTACTTGACTTAAAGAAATATCATTAAGATTCTAAAGGTTTCTTATACTTGATTGCAAAATTTACTCTCAACAAAGAGAAATTTCCAGAAAAAAATACAATTAAATTTCATTTATTGTTTAAAAATATAATTGGTAGTTAGAATCGTATTTTTAAGCTATCGAATAGTTTCCCCCGATATCACGCTATTCAAGTTTATTGAACGTATATTAAGCCTCCTTTTTTATTGTGAGTTTTTACACTACCATTAAAATTTTACAATAAAAAAAACCGCTATTCAGCGATTTTCTATAATTTTGAAGTTAACTTAATATCTGGATATTTATTAACAAACCAATTTTCAGCAAACTTATTCTCAAATAAGAACAATGGTTGATCATCTAAATCTTTCACTAGCATATTTCTAGTAGATGACATTGATTGGTCTAATTGCTCAGGATCAATCCAACGAGCAATTCTAGAACCAATTGGTTTCATTACAACATCACAATTATATTCATTCTTCATTCTAAATTGGAAAACCTCAAATTGAAGTTGACCAACGGCACCTAGGATATAATCATTAGTTGTATATTTTTTATAAAGTTGAACTGCACCTTCTTGAACCAACTGTTGCATACCTTTATGGAATGATTTTTGCTTCATAACATTCTTAGCTTGAACTTCCATAAACATTTCCGGTGTAAATTGTGGCAAATCTTCAAACTGAACTGCTTTTTTACCCGAATAAATTGTATCGCCAATCTGGAAATTACCAGTATCGTATAATCCCACAATATCTCCAGCTACAGCTGTCTTGACTGTTTCTCTTTGATCAGACATAAATTCAGTCGCATTATTTAAACGCATCACTTTACCAGTACGGTTCAAAGTAACGTCCATACCACGAACGAATTCCCCTGAACAAATTCTAACGAAGGCAATTCTATCACGATGGTTAGGATTCATATTAGCTTGAATTTTAAAAACAAAGCCTGAAAATTCAGGATCATCAGGCTTAACAATCTCTTCACTATCTTGTTCTTTATGTGCTGCTGGTGCTGGTGCCATATCCAAGAATGTATCTAAGAATGTTTCAACACCAAAGTTTGTTAAAGCTGAGCCAAAGAAGACTGGAGTTTGATTACCAGCTTTAATCTTCTCAAGATCAAACTCATTACCAGCTTCTTTGATCAAATCCACTTCGCCAAGAGCTTGTTCATAAACGCCTTCTCCCTCAATTGGATTAGGTTCTGCCAATTTTCCTTCATCGTTTAATGGCAGGAATCGATCATCCCCATCTTTTCGATAAAGTTCAAGGCGACTGTTACGAATATCATATAGTCCCTTTAATTCCTTACCCATACCAATAGGCCAATTCATAGCACAACCTTCAATATTAAGTAATTCTTCCAATTCAGCAATCAAATCCAAAGGATCACGACCATCACGGTCTAGTTTGTTCATAAAGGTAAAAATGGGAATACCACGTTTTTTTACAACTTTAAATAACTTTTTAGTCTGTGGTTCAATACCCTTAGCAGAGTCAATAACCATAACTGCAGCATCAACCGCCATCAAAGTTCGATAAGTATCTTCTGAAAAGTCCTCATGTCCTGGAGTATCCAAGATATTAATATCTTTGTCATGATAATGAAATTGCATAACTGAACTAGTAACAGAAATACCACGTTTCTTTTCAATTTCCATCCAATCACTAGTTGCAAATTGACCAGACTTTTTAGCTTTAACAGTACCAGCAGATCGAATAACCCCACCAAAGTAAAGCATTTGCTCAGTAATAGTAGTTTTACCAGCATCCGGGTGAGAGATAATGGCAAAAGTTCTACGCTTGTTGACTTCTTGTTGTAATTGTTTTTGATCCATTATTTTAGAGCGAAAATTGGACAGTTAACCAGAAAAGGTTACTCATTTTCGCGTTTCCTTCCTATACATTAATAATTTTATTTAAATCTATTATTCATCTATATATGTTACAACATATTTTTACTCAAAAAAAAGAAATACAAGTTAGTATTTCTCTTTGTACATGTTTGTAGTTACATTCTTAATTTTATTATCGGGAACAGTAACGATAACATTCTCAATTCTTGAACCATTGAGTTCACCAGACGTAATTATCAGACCATCATCTAGTGTAAATGATTTAGGATGTTTAGCATCTGGTATTTCTCCGATATTCATAATCAGATAACCAGCAATTGTATCAACATCATCGACATGAATCTCTTCATCAAATAGTTCATCAAAATCCTCAATCGTCATTAATCCAACTACTGAAAACTTATTAGCACCTAATCTTTGAAAGTTTTTTGTAATTGGGTCATATTCATCATCAATTTCTCCAACAATTTCTTCCAAAATATCTTCAATTGTTGCTAATCCAACAATTCCACCATATTCATCGACAACCATGGCAATTTGAGTTTGAGTACTCCGCATCTTAACCAGCAAACTATCTATATTAGTTGCTTCAGGAACAAACAATGGTTCCTTCATAATTGCTTTTAGACTAATTTTATCAAAACCAACTTCACGAGATCTCTTCAATAGGTCTTTAATATGGATTATTCCAATCACATTGTCTTTATCTGCACCATAAACCGGAATTCTTGAATACGGCTGACTCAAGATAGCATCAATATTCTCATCGACTGAATCATTAATATCAATCATAAAAGTATCAGTCCTTGGTACCATAATCTCCCTAGCTGTCTTATCGCCAAAACGAATAATTCCTTGTAACATTTGATACTCGTCAGGATTAATCGTACCGCTATTACGTGAACTTCTAAGCGTTGCAACCATTTCATCACGAGAAATCGGTTCCTGCTTTTTACTAAAATCAATTGGCGTTATTTTTAATAGTACATTATTTGTAGCATTCAATAGCCAATTAAAAGGTTTCAGGATCATATTGAAGAAACTTATCAACGGTTCAGTGAAACTAAGAGTTTGGTATGGCCGTTGTAACGCTATACGTTTGGGATACATTTCTCCCAAAATAAGAATAATAAACGATAGAATAACCGTTATAATTACTATTGAAAGCTCTCGACTACCGGGAAAATCTCCTAGTAAAGATTGCATTCTCGATGTAAAGGTTGTTGCTGCACTTGCAGATGATATAAAACCAGCCAAAGTAATCACAACCTGGATAGTTGACAAAAAGGTATTCGGTTCACTAACTAGTTGAAAAATTCTCTTAGCTTTTCGATTTCCCTCTTTGGATTTTTCCTCCACAGACGCTTTATTAACGGATACAATCGCCATCTCGCCTGCTGCAAAAAAAGCATTTAAAATTGTTAATACAATTATTAAAATCAGCTGCCCGGAAAGCGACGCTCCAGAAGAGTCACCACTCATTTAACTCGCACTCTCTTTCATTTGAAAAATTTAGAATAGAAACAAAACAATTATAACAGGTGTTAATGTATTCAACAATGTTCCTTTTTAATGATAAAATAAGACCATTAGTATATAGGGAGTCTTCAAAAATGTCTAATAAAAAAATTGCCATAATCTATTTGTTCTTTTTCATCATCCCCTACGTTTTGTGTTTATCAATTATTGGGGTGTCATATAATTCCCTCGTTTTACATGCATTATCTTGGCGCATAGTCGTTGGTGGCTTTGTTGGTGCCTTCGGTATGTTTGCTGTAAAAGTTATTGCACAGCGTCCTGTTTTGATAATGTATCGTAGTTCCACTCGCAAAATTCTTAAGGAACTATTGAACTTTTTCATCCTAGAACGTAGTAAATTCGTTATCAGTGCAAATTTAGCAGTTGATTTTTGTTTATCTATTGCCAGCATTTATCTAATAGCAAAATTTATGCCATTAACAATAATCCTGGGTAGAACCCTTGGTTGGCTGGTCTTAGCCCTAGTTATATCACTAACTCTGGCCTCATATTTGGAATTTGAATCATTATCAATTTATACTGAAAAGAAAAAATAATACTTGACTTATTATTTTTTTAATTGTAAGTTTGAGACATCTTAATTGTAGGAGGAATTGGACATGTTGAATTTTAATCAAAAACAAGTTAAAGCATGTTGTTGTGTAGTAATGAATGAACATTACTATACTTTTTCAACATGTCTAATACCACTCAATTGATAAACAAGTAGTGAAAACTAAATTATCAAGCGGAGTTGACATTAGTCAGCTCCGCTTTTTTTGTATTCTTAACTGCTTAGAAAGGAGTTACTTTTGGAACAAATTAAAGTTGGTGTTTTAAATTTGATGCAAAATAAATTTGAAACAATGATTAACTTCCAATCAGCTTTGGGAAAGGATGTCGATTTGAAATTCTATTATTCTGCCACCCGCTATATTAATCGCAAACTAGATTTAAATATAACAAAAAATATGAAGCCATTAAATTTAGAAGATATATCAACTTTAGATGGTTTTATTATTACAGGTGCTCCAGTTGAGAAATTAGATTTTTCCAAACTTTCATATTCAGATGAAATCAATCAATTGATCGATTTATTAAATCGAATGAATATTCCTCAATTGTATGTCTGTTGGGGCGCCATGGCTGCCCTTAATCGTTTATACGACATAGATAAAATGATTCTTCCCCATAAAACATTCGGAGTATTTCAAAATCAAATTATTACATCGACCACACTATTAGATAATATTAGTAATAATTTTCCTGCTCCCCATGCTCGTTATGCAGAAATGAATCATGAACAAATAAATAATGAATCGACTCTACAGATTGATGCAATCAGCGAGAACGGATTATTTACTTTAGTTGAATCAACTATTAAGCATCAAACTTTTCTTTTTTCACACTTAGAATATCAAAAAGATAGTTTGGATAAAGAATATCATCGTGAATTAGCCAGTGAAAAAATTAAACATCCTTTACCAGCTAATAACTACTATTCACCACTTGATCACAAACCTATTTTTTCATGGAAACAGACGCAACAAAATTTTTACAATAACTGGTTAAAAACCGTTACTGAACACAAATTAACTACTTGTTAAGGGAGATATAATTATGACAAAAATTGCTAAAAATATTACTGAGCTTATTGGAAATACTCCAATAGTTAAACTAAATAATGTTACTCCAGAGGACGCTGGAGATGTTTATGTTAAATTAGAATTCTTTAATCCTGGCAGTTCCATAAAAGATCGAATTGCTTTATCAATGCTTGAAGCAGCTGAACAAGCTGGAAAGATAAAACCTGGAGATACTTTGGTGGAACCAACATCTGGAAACACTGGAATAGGTCTTTCATTAGTTGCAGCTGCCAAGGGATATCATTTAATCATTACAATGCCTGAAACAATGAGCATCGAACGTCGTAAGTTGATGCAAGGATATGGAACTGAACTTATTTTGACACCAGGATCTGAAGGTATGAAGGGGGCTATTAAGAAAGCTACTGATTTAGCTAACGAAAATGGTTACTTTATGCCTATGCAATTCCAAAATCCTGCTAATCCTGCTATTCATGAAGCAACCACTGGTAAAGAAATTATTAGTGCTTTTGATAATGAACAAATTGATGCTTTTGTTGCAGGAGTTGGTACTGGTGGTACTCTTTCCGGTGTTAGTCACGCATTAACTAAGAAATATCCCAATGTAAAGATTTATGCACTGGAAGCAGCTGAATCACCACTTCTAAAAGACAGTAAAACTGGTTCACACAAAATTCAGGGAATCAGCGCTGGTTTTATACCAGACACACTTGATCAAAATGCTTATTCCGATATTATAGAAGTAACCAGTGATCAAGCTATCAAGATGGCACAAAAAGTTAGTCAAAATGAAGGTTTTCTACCTGGTATCTCTGCTGGAGCAAACATTTTTGGTGCCATTGAAATAGCTAAGAAGCTCGGCAAGGGCAAAAAAGTTGTTACCGTAGCACCAGATAATGGAGAGAGATATCTTTCTACCGATTTATTTAATTTTTAGGAGACATTTTCTTTCTAACAATCTTTAATCTATGCGAAAATAGTAAATGATGATTTTTTAATTTAATAGGGGGATTTAACTAATGAAAAAGCGTATTGCTTTAATATTAACTACAATTGTGGCCTTAGTTTTGGTTTTAACTGGCTGTGGTAAAAAAGAGTCCAGCGATACTAAGACACCTGGAACTTTAACAATTGGACTTGAAGGAACATATGCACCATATTCATACCGTGAAAATGGTAAACTCAAAGGATTTGAAGTTGATTATGGCAAAGCCGTAGCCAAGAAACTAGGTATGAAAGCTAAATTTGTACCTACTAAGTGGGATTCATTGATTGCTGGTTTAAACTCAAACACTTTTGATGTAGTTATCAATAATGTTGCTGAGAATCCATCACGTGAAAAACAATATCTTTTCTCAACACCTTATATCTACTCAAGATCAGTAATTATCACTAAGGATGGTTCAGGTATCAATTCTGTTGATGATATTAAGGGACAAAAAATTGCTGCCGGAACTGGTACTGATAACTATAATCATGCTAAAAAATTCGGTGCTGATGTAGTACCTTCAAGTGATTTCCAAACATCAATGTCAATGATCGATCAGGGACGTGTTAAGGGCGCATTTAATTCTAAAGAAGCCTTTCTAACATGGAAAAAAGATCACAAGAATACCGATCTTAAATACATCGTTATTCCTGAAAGTAAACTACCAGCTTCAAAAATTGCACCTATCTTTAACAAGAAATCAACTAAATTAAGCAAACAAGTAACTAAAGCAACAAATGAATTATTCAAAGATGGTACAATGAAGAAACTTTCAGTTAAGTACTTTGGCGAAGATATTACTAAAAAATAAGTATTAAATTTTACTAGGAGGTTCTTTATTTCATGTGGCATATCATCATTACGTCATTACCAGAAATGATCTCGGCAATGTTGCAATACACCATTCCATTAGCCATCATTTCCTTTATTCTAGGGTTAATCTTAGCGGTCCTAACTGCTCTGATTAAATTCATCCAACCAAGCGAAAATAAGTTGGTTAAATATCCTTGGCTAGTTTTACGAGCAATTGCCGATTTCTATGTTTGGTTGTTCCGTTCTACTCCGCTATTAGTTCAATTGTTTATTATCTTTTTTGGATTACCAAGTGCTGGAGTCGAATTATCACCTTTCATCGCTGCAGTAATTGGTTTCTCACTAAATACTGGAGCTTATGCTTCTGAAACAATTCGTTCAGCTTTGATGTCAGTACCTCAAGATCAGTGGGATGCTGCTTTTACTTTGAACTTTACAACCAAACAAACTCTGATGAAGATTGTTTTGCCACAAGCCGTCAGAATTGCTCTACCTCCACTATCAAACTCTTTTATTGGTTTGGTAAAGGATACCTCTTTGGCTAGTTCAATTACTATCTTGGAAATGTTCCAGGTCAGTCAACAGATCACTGCTAAAAATTACCAACCATTACTAATGTACTCGTTAGCCGCTTTCTTATATGCTGTCGTCTGCACATTGCTTACTTTCCTACAACATTATCTCGAACGCAGAACCTCAAGATACGTTAAAGGAAGTGAAGCCTAATGATCTCATTAAAAAATGTTATTAAAACATACGATGGTAAAGAAGTTCTGAAAAATATTTCTGTCGATTTCCCTGATGGCAAAACAACGGTCATCTTGGGACCTTCTGGTTCTGGTAAATCTACCTTGTTAAGGTCATTAGATTTATTAGTCAGACCTGATAGCGGAACTTTGAGTTTTTCTGATATTTCTCTAGACTACGCTCAACCAGTCACTAAGAAAAAGAGTTTTGATATCCGTAAGAAAACCAGTATGGTCTTTCAAAATTGGAATCTCTTTCCTAATTTAACCGTTATTGAAAACATCACAACGGCACCAATTACGGTTTTGAAACAATCCAAAGAAGAAACTGAAAAACGTGCTCGTCAATTACTAAGTCAAGTAGGATTAGCCGAATACGCTGATCGTTATCCTAGTCAATTATCTGGTGGTCAACAACAACGTATATCAATTTGTCGAGCTTTGGCTATGAACCCAGAATACATTCTCTTGGACGAACCAACTAGTGCTTTAGATCCTGAGCTAGAGACTCAGGTTTTGTTAATTCTAGAGGAACTAAGTAAAATGGATCAGTCAATGATTATTGTGACTCACAATATGCAGTTTGCGCGTTCGGTTGCTGACAAAATTGTCTTCGTTGAAGATGGTGAAATTCTCTTTGATGGTTCTCCCAAAGATTTCTTTGAGCACCCTACTACTAGAATTAAAGACTTCTTATCTGGTATTACTTTTGATGATAGTAAAAAGTTGAAATAAAACCTAAAAGAGCTAATCAATGTTTAAATCGATTAGCTCTTTTTTCGTCTAATTAAACTAATGATAAAAAATCCCAAAAAGAATAATCCTAAAAAGCCAATATTAACCCAAATTGGATAGCTATAACCCACACTTAAGACCATTATTGCTAAAGCGACAATACTTCCTCAGTTTTCCCCTTACAGATATATTGTTCTTATTTTAACAATTGTTTATAAATTTATAATTAATTTAGTGTAAAAAAAAAGACTACCATTCGGTAGTCTAATAGGATATAGCAATCCTAATGGTGTGACAGTTCCTTATATCTTTGCATCCAAAGATCAACATAAGCCTGTGAAAATGGTCCTTTGCCCTTATCGATCCAATCAATTAAAACGTCGACATTATCATGTAAAATAGTATCTATTTCTGGTGGATAATTCCACATTTTACTGTGTGCGGCATATTCATCCACATCCAATAAACGTTTCTCCCCATCTGGAAAGACCTTAACATCTAAATCATAATCAATATATTTGATGGCCTCTTTATCCAAAGCAAATGGTGTCGCCAAATTGCAGTAATAAGATACGCCACTATCCCTTATCATAGTAATAATATTGAACCAATATTTCTTATGAAAGTAGACTAATGCGGGTTCTCTTGTTACCCAACGACGTCCATCTGCTTCTGTGACAAGAGTATTCTCATTACAACCAATAATTTCGTTTTCACTTGTCTTTAACACCATTGTTTCACGCCAAGTACGATGTAGGTGACCATCATGCTTATAACTCTGGATTGCTACGTAATCCCCTTCTCTAGGAATCTGCATAACTTACCAGCTTTCTAAAATCTAAATCTTATCCAAAAAAATTATAACAGAGCTGTGAAACTATTTAAAGATAACATTCTTAATTATCAGACAAGACACGTTTAATTTCATCAAAGTGATAACCCTTAGTCATTAAATAATGAATCAGTTTTTCAGGTTTATCATACCGATGTCTAACCTTTTGAACCAAAGCTTTTAATTTATCTAGTTCCTCATCTTCGTCTGGTTCAAGTTCCAAATCATTGATCGTTTCTTCAATAATTTCTTTACTAAATCCCTTTTGATAAAGGCTTTGACGAATTTTTGTCAGCATTTGTTGAAATGATGCTCTTTTTTGTTTACGAACTTGTTTCTTGGCAAATTCAATTGCATTTTCTAATAATGTATCTTGATTGATTTCAAATAGTTTATCTTGAATTAAATTATCTGGAACACCCTTTTGAACTAATTTTTGTTCAATTATTTTAGGACCATTTGAGGTCGTTTTTAATTGAGTATTAATATAACTAGTTGCATAAGATTCATCATCTAAATAACGTAATTCTTCAAGTTTTTTTATAACCAAATCTACAGCATCTCGATGATATTCTTTCTTATATAGATAATCTTTAATTTCTTTTTTAGTCCGCAATTGATAACTCAAATAATTTACTGCATCGCCATATGCTTTATTAATATTTTCCCGATCTTGAATCTCTTTGATCTGTGAATCAGTCAATTCCGTACCATTCATTAGACGAAATTCAATCAAAGTTGTTTCTGCTACTGGGAACGCATATTTTCCGTCAAGATAAACATTATAACGTCCCTTTCGTTTCTGTGCTTGGATTTTCGTAACTTTTGCCAATATATTCTTACCTCACCATGTTATACTCTCAAGAGTAAGTTTATCTCAAAACTATCCAAAGGAAAAATTATGAACACAAATAATATTACACAAGAATTAAAAGTCGGTGACAGATTTCCGTTGACAATCAAACGTATCGGAATCAATGGCGAAGGAATTGGTTTCTTCAAACACGTCATCGTCTTCGTACCAAGGGCTGTTCCTGAAGATGTTATCGTCTGTGAGATCACTGATATTCATGATCGCTTCTTGAACGGACGTATCCACAAAATTAGAAAAGCCAGTCCCTTTAGAAATCCTAATACACCAGAACTAGCAGATTCAGTTGGTGGTTTAGAGTTTGCACATATCAATTATAAGGATCAACTTAATTTCAAATCTAATATTCTTCGTGAATCACTTGATAAATATAAGCCATATGCTCATGATAAATATATGATCAAACCAACAGCAGCCTCAGTTCAACAAGAGAAATATCGTAACAAGGCCCAATTTCCAATTCAAGAAATCAATGGCGAGATTCGCTGTGGACTTTACAAAACAGGTACCCAGGAATTAGTAGATCTAACCGAAATGCCAACACAAATGGATCTAACTATGTCCGCTATGCGAAAAATCGTCCAAATGATCAAAGATTTAGAAATTCCTGTTTTCAATCCTGAAACTAAATCTGGTATCTTAAGTATGATTGTAATTAGAGAATCAGTTGAATTCAACCAGTTACAATTAACTTTCATTACCCGTTCTCCTAAATTCATTAAAGAGCGCCAATTAATTGAAAGAATTCAAAAGGAAATACCTGAGATTAGTTCGATCTCTCAAAATATCAACAAAGAGGACAAGGCTGGCGTTTGGGGTAATGAAACTAAGTTGCTCTGGGGTGACCAATATCTTCAAGAAGATATTAATGGTTATTTATTTAACTTCTCACCTCGCGCTTTCTTGCAACTTAACTCTCTTCAAACTGATAAACTGTATGATCTTGTAAATCAGGCTTTAGAACCAAATTCTCGCGATGTTCTACTTGATGCTTATTGCGGTGTCGGAACAATCGGTATCACAATGGCTAACAAGGTAAAACATGTTTATGGAATCGAAATTATTCCTGAGGCTATCGAGGATGCCAAAGAAAACGCCAAATTAAATGACGTTCAAAACGCTGACTACTATGTTGGATCAGCTGATGAAATTTATCCTCAACTATTAAAGGATGGCAAAGAAGTCAATGCGGTAGTTGTTGATCCTCCACGTACTGGTCTTGACAACAAATTGATTTCAGCATTAAATCGCAATCCGGTTAATAAATTAGTTTACGTTTCATGTAATCCATCAACCTTAGCCAAAGACTTGGTTAGTTTAACTAAAGAATATCGAGTAGTTTATCTTCAGCCTGTTGACATGTTCCCACAAACTCCACATGTTGAAACCATTGTTAAAATGGTTAGACGTTAATACAAATAAGAACCAAAATCCTATTTGTAACAGACGATTAAATAAAATCTCTCCTATAAAAATACCAATTCAACAATTATTTATAATAATTGCCGGATTGGTATTTTTTTGTTAAATAGTACTTGTGCCAGCAATCAATTTAACTGGCAGTGTATAGTTTTTTTCCAATTGACATTCTGGATCATCAATTCGCTTCAATAACAAGTCTATCATCATCGTAACAATATCAGATATTGGCTGCATGATAGTCGTCAATTCAGGATGATAGTCCTGAATAAAATTGGTTCCATCATAACCAACTAAGCGTAAATCATTAGGAATACTAATATTTAGATTCTTAGCTTGTCGCATGACCAATAGCGAGGTTAAATCATCTGTACAAAAAATCCCATCAATAGTTTTTTTAGCTAATAATTCCTTGATCTTTAGACTTTTTATATTTGGTGTTGCTGAAAAGTCAATTTCAGTTAAATCAAGCTGTAAATCATGTTGTTTGATAATATTCTTAAATCCATTTAATCGATCATTAGTAGGACTATTAGGACGGTTACGACCAGTTATGATCTGTAGTTTCTTACTGCCGGAAGCTAAAAGAGCCTGTGCGGCCAATTGTCCGCCCTGATAATTATCCGAACTGACAATAGGAATATTTTCCGATAAATAACGATCAAATGAAATAATTGGCAAATCTGCCTTTTGATATTCTTCAATATTTAAATTATGGGAACCAGCAATGATACCATCAACGCGATTAGCAATTAACATTCTTAGATAAGCTCGTTCTTTTTTAGCATCATTTCCAGCATTACAAAGGATGATTCGAAAGTCCTTATTAAAAAGTTGATTCTCTATCTCTTCAACCATTTGTCCAAAAAATGGATTGCCTACTCCTGGCAATATTACCCCAATAAGCTGTGTCTTCTTTCCCTTTAATGATCGGGCGAGACTGTTAGGCTGATAATTTAACTCCTTCATCGCTGCAAAAACTTTCGTTTTAGTTTTCTCTGATAATGATCCATAGTTATTAATAACCCGTGAAACAGTCGTCGCCGAAACTCCTGCCATTTTTGCAATATCATCTAATGTTGCCATTACTTACCTCTTAATAAATCTTTTCTAATTGTTCTTTCTGCAATTGAACACTCTTAGAAGCAAGTCGAAATTGTTGTCCTTTTGGAAAAATTCTTCCCGTTAAAACTTTTTGACCTTGGTTTATATACAATTCAAAAACAGTATTATCTAAATAAAGTTCGAATTCAATTTTACCGGGATCAACAATGGATTCTCTAGTAGTACCATGATCCGCTGCTACAAGAAGACCCGCTTTGGTTCGATCAACTTTTATTTTACCATTGTTAGTATCAAATGAGATTTGTAGTTCTTCGGCCTGATCCGTTTTGATAGTTAAAAGACCTTCATCATTCACAATCAATCCAGATATTTTAGTTTGCGGCGATATTTTGTCAGTTGTAATTTTTTGCTTTAATAAACTAGAATTTTCATTAACTGGTATTTGATAAAGTTGATTATCCTTAATTTTCAATTCTTTAACAAGACTATAACAATTAGCCCATCCTTCAACATCTGAGGGATATGTAGTATCAGGCAATCCAATCCAACTAATTGCCAAAGTTCGACCATCGGGAGCATTAAATCCCTCTGTGGCGTACACATCGAATCCATCATCCAGATTTTTAATTCGACTAGGATTTTTGAAACTAAAATCATCCCAATCAAAACTATCCCCAATTATATAAGCATTTGGATAAATATTATCATGTTTTAATACATCCTGAGAAATCCCTTGGGGACAAAAAATCAAAATCGGTTTTTTATCAACAAAGACTAGATTAGGGCATTCAACCATGTAACCCATTTTTTGATCTGTGAACTTTAGCTCAGTTTTATAGGTCCATGGACCTGTCACGGTCTCCGCCTGATAAACCAAAACATGTCCTGTATCATCTTTTCTTCTGGCACCAATCAGACAATAATATTTATTGTCATGTTTCAAAATCTGTGGATCACGAAAATGGTCAGTGAATCCCTCTCTAGGCTGGTCAATCAATGGTGTGGTGATCTTTGTCAATTGATTATTCTTATCTATCCAAGCACCATCTTGCTTTGGATGACGAACCCAGTCTTTATCTCGAACATTTCCGGTATACATCAAAAATAACTTGTCATCGACATTGATTGCTGAACCAGAATACGTCCCATGACTATCTTGTTTATCACCTGGCAATAATAATGGACCATGATCTTGCCAATGAACTAAATCATTCGATGTTAAAAGAGTCCAGTTTTTTAATCCATGAACAGAGCCATAGGGAAATGATTGATAAAATAAATGCCACTGATTATTAAAATAAGAAAAACCATTTGGATCATTCAATAATCCAGTTGTTGGTTGAATATGATAGCCTAGTCGCCAATGTGATTGAGCTATTTTTTGTTTAATATCTTTAATTTGACTATCTGGCCATTCTTTATATGGTAAGTATCTTAATTTTGTTGTCCAGTTTGTAATCATTTTTCTCTCTCATACTTTCCTTAATTGGCTACATTGTAACCTGCTTTTTTATTTAATGTCAATCGTATATCATATATTAAATTACTATTATATCAATTTGTTAAGCGGTTACTAATTTTAATATAATATATTTTTGTTAAACGTTTGACATTTTATAAAAAACAAGTACTATTAAGTTATCGAAACGCTTACATTTGTTTTAGGAGGGATTTATTATGAATCATGAAAAAGTTGCCGATCGGGTAATAGAATACGTCGGCAAAGACAATCTAGTAGCCGCAGCTCATTGTGCTACTCGTTTGCGCCTTGTCGTTAAAGATGAAAAAAAAATCGATCAAAAGGGGCTTGATAACGATGACGATGTCAAAGGTACTTTTAGCATTAACGGCCAATACCAAATTATCATTGGTCCTGGGGATGTCGATAAAGTCTATGATTTCTTAATTCAAAAAACCGGACTTAAAAGTGTTACTCCGGACGATTTAAAAAACTTAGCTGCTAATGGTAAAAAATCTAACCCAATAATGGCATTCGTAAAAGTTCTTTCTGATATTTTTGTTCCTTTAATTCCTGCTCTTGTTGCTGGTGGTTTATTGATGGCCTTGAACAATGTCTTGACCTCACCTAATCTATTCGGCACTTTATCAGTTGTTCAAACGTATCCTGGACTAAAGGGTGTAGCGGAATTAATTAATCTATTAGCATCAGCTCCCTTTGCTTTCATGCCAGTATTAATCGGTTTCTCTGCCACGAAACGTTTTGGTGGTAACCCTTATCTAGGAGCTGCGATCGGTATGGCAATGGTTATGCCTGCCTTAGTTAATGGTTACGATGTAGCCAACGTTATGGCTGCTGGCAAGATGACTTATTGGAATGTTTTTGGAATTAAAGTTGCTCAAGCAGGTTACCAAGGTCAAGTTCTACCAGTCTTGGTAGTCGCTTATATTTTAGCCAATATTGAAAAATGGCTTCATAAGCATATGCCTGCTACTTTAGATTTTATTTTCACTCCATTAATTGCCGTCATCGTTACTGGACTATTGACATTTATTGGTGTTGGACCAATTATGAGAATTATTTCTGACGGACTAACCAATGGAATTGTTTGGTTATATAATACAACTGGATTTGTTGGTACCGCTATCTTTGGTACTTTTTATTCACCTATCGTTGTTACTGGTTTACATCAAAGTTTCCCTGCTATTGAAACTCAATTGTTAACTAATATTGCCAAAACCGGTGGCGATTTCTTCTTCCCTATTGCTTCAATGGCTAACGCAGCCCAAGGTGCCGCATGTTTGGCTATCTTCTTTATTTCTAAAGACGAAAAACAAAAGGGATTGGCTTCATCAGCTGGATTATCCGCTTTACTAGGTATCACTGAACCTGCTATCTTTGGTGTTAATTTAAAACTCCGCTATCCATTTATTTGTGCCATGATTGCTTCTGGAATTGCATGTATCTTTATTGGTATCTTCCATGTTCTCTCAAGTGCTCTTGGTGCTGCCGGAATTATCGGATTCATTTCTTTCCCACCAAAATATTATTTACCATTCTTTATTAGTATTGCTATCAGTATTGCTTTAGGGTTTATTTTAACTTACGTTTATGGAATGAAATTTGATAAAGTTACTACAACAAAAAAGGCTCCTCAAAATGATGATAAAATTATTGCCGTTGCCGATGAAATGGTTGCCGCACCTGTAAACGGAGAGTTAATTAAATTATCAGATGTTAATGATCAAGTTTTCTCTGCCGAAATAATGGGTAAAGGTGCTGCTGTTAAACCAACTGACGGTAAAGTTTATGCCGTAGCTGATGGAGTTTTGACCGTTGCTTATGAAACCAAACATGCTTATGGTATCAAAACTACTGATGGTGCTGAGGTTCTGATTCATCTAGGTATTGATACTGTTAACCTAAAGGGTAAATACTTCACAACAAACGTCAAACAAGGAGACAAAGTTAAAAAAGGTGATCTACTCGGTACCTTTGATATTGAACAGATTAAAGATGCTGGATATGATCCAACTGTTATGATTGTAATTACTAATACCATGTCCTATGGTGACGTTGACGAATTAAATAAGGATACTGTTAAAGCAGGCGATGACATTGTTGCTTTGACTGAACTAACTCCTAATTATTCCGCAGCCGCTAATATTTAAGTTTTCCACCCTTCATGAATCAAATAAATACGTAAAATAAGCTATATTGACTGAATTGAATATAAAGTCAATGTAGCTTATTTTGTATCTCAATAAATTTGAATAGGAATAACTGCCCCTGATTACTCCTGAATCTGGTGGCGCACATGATAGGCAAACTCATCACTTCGAGCCACGCTTAAAGTAAATTCAATAATTTGATTGTCCAAATTATAGGCCTTTCTTTTCAATCTTAAACAGGACGTTCCCTGCGGCAACTTCATAATTTTACTATCACAATTACCAATTGAACTAGCTGAAAAATATTCATCAGCATAATTTACTTTTTGATTGAATTTGCTAGAAAAAACATCATACATTGATTTATTTTCTAGCATTTCTTTAGTTAACTCCTTAAATAATTTAAACGGTAAAAAACTTCGATCACACATCATTGGTTCATTATCGGCTAATCTTAAACGATCAATTTGAAACATCATCTCACCAATCTTTAAATCCAATTTCTCGGCAAAAAACTCATTGGCTTCCTTTTTCTTAAAATTAATTATTTTAGTAGAAGGCACTTTCCCTAGAAGTCGCATTTGTTGATCAAACTTATAGCTACTTTCTATATCACTTTCAAGATTAATTCGACTGACAAAAGTTCCTTTACCATGAATCCGTCTTACTAATCCCGTTTCTTCCAAATTTAACAGTGCTAATCGAACAGTATTTCTAGAAACTTGATACGTTTCTGCTAATTGGCGCTCCGATGGTAATTTATAATTAGCCGGCAAAATTTGAATATAACTAGTAATTTGATTTATTAATTTATCTTGTAGACTAATTTTCATTTAAAAATCCCCTCTATTTTCACTAATATCAGTTTATTAATCAGCAATAAATCTTGCAATAATTTTGCTGACTGATCCTCGAAATCTATACCAACACAAAAAAGGCAAATCTAATTTTCTACTAGATTTGTCTTTTTAAACATTAAACCCTTTGTAACAGTATTCTCTTATGAATATAAATTGCTTTATGATTTAGCAACTACAAAATAATTACCTTCTGGGTCTATAAAATTAAAGGTTAAAACTCCATTGACCTCAGTTATCTCACCTGCACTTAATAAATTATCATGTAATTTATCAAAATCACTTGAGAAGAACATTAAAGAAGGTACATTCTCCGATACTTCCGGTGAATAAATACGAATATAGTCTTTAGGAAAAATGGATAATTCAACCTCATTTGATATCCCTACGATTACATTTTGATATCCACCATTTAAAGTCTGTCTTGCTACTATTTGAGCACCAAACTCATCAATCCAAAATTCTACGTTCATATCAACATCATCAACATAAATCATAATTCTAGTCTTCATTTTCAAAGTCCTTATCCCAAACAACACCCATAGTTTTTTCGCCTGTATGAACACTAATAGCAGGTCCTAAATGACTTGTCGAGATACGTGCTTGCGGAAAATTATTGCCGAAATTAAGTGCCCATTTCTTTTGAGTTTCTCGATTATTAGAATCAATAACAGTAATATGTACTTTCCAATCTGGGTGTTCTTGCATATATTTTTGAATTTCTAGAGAAATCGTCTTAAAAGCTCGATTCATGGTGCGTTCTTTACCAATAGCAAAGATCTTACCATCTTTGAAGGTCAATAAAGGTTTGACATCTAATAAACTACCAATAATAGCTGAACGATTACTCAAACGTCCGGTTCTACTTAAATGTTTCAAATCATTAACCGCAAAGTAAACATCAGTAGAATCTCTCAAATCGGTCAATTGATTCATAATTTCTTCTGGATCAGTGCCTTTTTGAGCCAATAGTCCTGCCAGCATTACCAAATCACCTTCCGCGGCACTAGCAGCCATTGAATCAAATGGATAAACTTTAGCCTTATCGTAACTTTTAACAAACATTCGTAAATTATCCATAAAAGACGTGATTCCCAAGGATAAATGAACAGAAATAATTGTATCATAGCCCTCATCTACTAGATGATCATAGGCCTCTTGAATCTGCCCCATTGATACTTGGGCAGTTGTTGGCAATTCAGGTTCGTTTCTAAGATAATCAAAAAAATCTTGGTCAGTCAACTCTTCAGTTTCCTTGTATTGCTTGTCTCCCAAAATAACCGTGATTGGCAAGACAGTAATATTATATTTTTTGATCTGCTCAGGTGTTAAATAAGACGCTGTATCAGTTACCACTGCCGTTTTCATTAATTTCTCCTCTTTTCCCTATTACGGGCATTCATGCATATAATCATAACATTTTATTTGAATTAATAAATTAAATCTCCTTGTTTCAAGATTTGGAAAGCGTTATCATTTTGTTAAGTAAATATTTAGTAAAAGTGGAGACTGATTATGGATACTGATAAAATTTTGCAAGGTTACGAAAGTACTTTTAAAAAAACGGCCGATAAGCTATTCTTCTCACCCGGAAGAATTAATTTAATTGGCGAACATACTGATTATAATGGTGGGAACGTCTTTCCTTGTGCCATTAGTTTAGGTACATATGCTGCCTTTGGAAAACGCGAGGACAGAACCATCGAATTGTATTCTGAAAACCTACCTGATACTGGTATTATTTCTGTTTCTTTAGATAATCTTGAATATAAAAAAGAAGATGATTGGGCAAACTATCCCAAAGGGATGATTTACCTAATTGCCAAAGCCGGTTATAAATTAGATTATGGATTCAATCTTTATATACAAGGAAACTTACCCGACGGAGCTGGATTATCGTCATCTGCCTCAATCGAATTACTGATGGGAAATATTTTAAATGATGTTTATCAGCTAGGAATAGATCAACTCGATCTTGTTAAAATGGGACAACAAAATGAAAATAATTATATCGGCGTAAACTCTGGTATTATGGATGAGTTTGCTGTAGGAATGGGCAAAAAGGACCAAGCAATTTTGCTAGATACTAATACTATGGAATATCACTATGCCCCTGTCGAATTAGGCAATCACGTCATTGTTATTATGAATACTAACAAACACCGTGCTCTAGCAGACTCCAAGTATAACGAACGTCGAAGTCAATGTGAACAGGCTCTAGCACTTCTTCAAACAAAGCTAGATATCAAATCCCTTGGCGAATTATCAATTGATGAGTTCGACCGCAATTCATATTTAATTAATGACGATATTTTGATTCGTCGTGCCCGCCATGCAGTCTTTGAAAATCAAAGAACTTTAAAGGCTATCAAGTATCTTAAAAATAACGATCTAATTGCATTCGGTAAACTAGTTAATGCTTCTCACATCTCACTTCATTACGATTATGAGGTAACTGGTGTTGAGCTCGATACTCTCGTTGAAGCAGCTTGGAAGCAAGCTGGAGTCCTTGGAGCAAGAATGGTTGGTGCCGGATTTGGTGGCTGTGCAATCGCGTTTGTCAATAAAGATAACTTAGATGACTTTCAAACAAACGTTGGTAAAATTTACAAAAATAAAATTGGTTATGACTGTGATTTTTATATTGCTGAAATTTCCGACGGACCTAGAGAAATTAAAATCTCCGAGGTGGAAAAATAATGTCTTGTGTCGATAAATTTGTCGATCAAATAGTATTAGCTGATAATGCTTATCAAGAATTAGATCGTACTTACCTTTATAATCGCGTTTGTGCTTTGGTCGGAGATGATAATCATCAAGAAAATGATGATCTTAAAACCGCATTGATCGAAACAGCTATTAAAAATAATAAAATCGAAAACGATCAAACTGCTAAAGAAATTCTCAATGATCAACTAATGGACTTTATCACTCCACTACCTTCCAAGCTAAACGAAAAGTTTTGGAATCTCTACCAAAAAGATCCAGAAAATGCGACTAGCTACTTTTATCAAATGAGTCAAACTAATGACTATATCAAAGTTAAGGCAATCGCCAAGAATATTTCCTATACAGTCCCAACCAATTACGGAAATCTCGAAATTACTATTAATTTATCTAAGCCTGAAAAAGATCCTAAGGCTATTGCGCTTGCTGGAAAACAAATACAGACTGGCTATCCTAAATGCCAACTCTGCCTAGAAAACGAAGGTTATCAAGGTCGCCTAGGTTATCCTGCTCGCAGTAATCATCGAATTATCCGTTTTACACTTGGTGGACAAACTTGGGGTTTTCAATACTCTCCTTACGCTTACTTCAATGAACATGCTATTTTCTTAAATAAAATTCATCAACCAATGATCATCAATCAACATACCTTCAATAACTTAATAGAAATCACTAAGATTTTTCCACAATACTTTGTTGGAAGTAATGCTGACTTACCAATAGTTGGTGGATCAATGTTATCGCATGACCATTACCAAGGTGGTCGTCACGATTTTCCAATGATGAAAGCACCGATTGCTAGAGAAATTGAAATTCCCGTTGAAGGTGTTAAAGCCGGTATCGTTAAGTGGCCAATGTCGACCATTCGTCTAACAGGTTCTGATCCCGATAAATTAGTCAAAGCCGCTACTTTAGTTCACGAAAATTGGATGAATTATAGTGATGAATCCGTTGATGTCAGAGCTTTTACCAATGAAACTCGCCATCATACTGTGACCCCTATCGCCTATCATAAAGGTGATCAATATATCCTAGATATTGTCTTACGTGACAATCAAACCTCAACTGACTATCCTGATGGAATTTTTCATCCTCATAAGGATGTTCAACACATCAAAAAAGAAAATATCGGTTTAATTGAAGTTATGGGACGTGCCATCTTACCAGCGCGTTTAAAAACTGAACTTAAAGAGGTTGAAAGATACTTACTAAATCGCCCTAACAAAATGGCCGAATATCACCAAACCTGGGCTGATCAATTAAAGAAAAAATATGAATTTAACGATAATAATGTCACTGAAATCGTTGATAAAGAAACGGGCTTAGTTTTTGCAAGAGTTCTTGAAGATGCTGGTGTCTTCAAATGGAATGACCAAGGACAAAAAGCTTTCGACAAATTCATTAGGAGTCTAGATTAATGGCAACCATTCGCGATATTGCCAAGAAAGCTAATGTCTCACCAGCGACCGTTTCTAGGGTCCTTAACAATGACTTGACCTTATCCGTTACCGATCAAACTAGATCCAACATTCTTAAAATTGCAACTAATCTGAATTACCAAAAGGCCAGTCATAAAAGCACTCACTTCGTAAAACACCTTGCGTTAGTCCAATGGTATAGTGAAACTAAAGAACAGGACGATATCTACTATATGGCAGTACGTGAAGGTATCGAACAACAAGCTCCAACGTACGGCTTTGAGGTGACTCGAATCTTTCACAATGATCTGGATAAGATTCCTACCGATACTGATGGCATCCTTGCAGTAGGTAAATTCAGTCAAAATCAAGTCCATCAATTACGAAGTATCTGTCCCAACCTGGTCTTTATTGACGATGATCAATTTCCCGAGGGTTTTGACACTATCGTGACCGACTTCAAATATGGCATAAAAAAGGTCATTGATTACTTTATTGAACAAGACATTTCAGATATTGGTTTGATCTATGGCGAGGAAAAATCGACTGATAACTTACGTACCATTCCTGATTTTCGTTACTTTGGCTTTAAAGAAGCAACACAAAAGTATAAATTATTTCATCCTGAGTACTGCCTTAAGGGAAACTTCAGTAAGGATTCAGGTTATCAACAAATGAAAAAAGCCATCCAATCGTTAGATCACTTACCACATGCATTTTTCATTTCTAATGATCCGATGGCGGCCGGTGCATTAAAAGCTCTCCAAGAGGCCAATATCAATGTTCCAGAGCGTGTAAGTATCTTTAGTTTTAACAACACCTCTGTTGCTAATTACGTCAATCCTGAGCTTAGCTCTGTTGATGTGGCTACTATACAAATGGGGGCTGCCGCAGTTGACTTGATGCAAGACCTCTTGAATAATCCACGTCATGTCGCCAAAAGAATGGAATTAGCTACTAATTTGATTTTCCGTCAAAGTACGATTTAACTTAGATCATTTAAATTGCCAGTCAAATCCAACCTCCTTATAATAAATGTATAAACATTCAAAGGAGATAAAGATCATGATGAACTATGCAGATTGCCATGGGCTTTTCGGCATGGACTTCATGGGCGGTGGTATGTGATTATATGGTATCGTCTTCCTGCTGATTGTCCTTTTAATAGCTTATTTAATTAATAATAACCATAATATTCATAAAGTTACTGCTTTAGAAACACTTGATAAAGAATATGCCAAGGGCAATATTACTCATGAGGATTATTTGAAACGTAAAGATAATTTGAAGGGGTAATTATTTGAAATTGTAACAAGCATAAATAGATAAAAAAGTAGTCTGTATCGATATCAATCTTGTTTTTTCAAACACGATTGATAATCAATACAGACTATTTATTTTAATCACAGAAAAACATAACAATTATTGGTACAAAATTAAGTAAAAATGTTATACAAGAAGCAACAGTTCAAGATCAATTACGGTTCTTCATCTAATTCTAATGTTACTATGGTAATAACTATAGGAGGCTTTTATATGATTTGGTTGTGGACACATTTAATAACTTGGCTAGTGATGGCTGTAATGATTCTTTTGGCTTTATTTACGAGTAAAAATACTAAGATTTACGAAATGATTACTCGAGTTGGCTATTTAGTAATTATTGCTACTGGTATCAAATTAGCTCTCAGAGCGTGGTCAGTTGAGCCTACTCTTTTGGTAGTTAAAATTATTGTAGCAATTATTTTCATTGCTTTAACTGAAATTGCCTTTGCACGAAAATCTCAAAAAACAATTAATCGACCTCTAATTTGGACGGTGGTTATCTTCTGCCTTGTTACAGCTTTGATAGGTTTTGCTTTAGCAGGTTGGTATCCATTTGTTCAATAGTTTTAAAGTCGCACAAGAAAGGAATTAAAATTGTCATTTAAAACACCCTTGGCTGATCAAATGAGACCTCAGGAATTAAGTCAGATGGTCGGTCAACAGGAACTGTTAAGTCCTGGACAACCATTAAGACAGATAATTGACCAACATGTAAATATTCCTCTACTATTATGGGGGCCACCTGGCACTGGAAAAACTACTTTGGCTAAAATTATTGCCAAACAAAATAATTATCCTTTTGAATCATTCAATGCTTCAACCGATAATAAAGCCAAATTGACTAACCAAATCAATCAATATCCTGATGATTCTTTTGTTTTGCTAATTGACGAAATCCATAGAATGACTAAAACTTTACAGGATTTTTTACTACCTTATTTAGAAAATGGTCATGTTATGTTAATCGGGTCGACGACTGAAAATCCAATCATGTCGATTGTTCCGGCTATTCGTTCCCGTTCACAAATCTTTGAGTTTAAATCTCTAAGCGATGCAGATATCACAACCATGCTGAAACGGGCTGTAACTGATATCTATAAACTAACTGATGAACAATTTGAAATTGAAGCATTGAATTTGATCGCTATTTCAGCTGATGGTGATTTAAGAATTGCTTTGAATGCTTTAGAAACAATTCATGCCATTAGTCCCAATATAACCTCTGAAAATGTGAAAAAATTTGCTCAGCAACAACACTTTAATTATGATAAAAAGGCTACCAAGCATTATGATTATCTTTCTGCTTATTCCGATTCAATGGCGGGATCTGATACCGATGCTGCTCTATACTATTTAGCTGTATTATTGAAGAATAATGATTTGCCATCGGTCGTTCGTAGATTACGCGAGATTCCTTATACTTACATCGGTTTGGCTAATCCCCAACAAGTTACCCAAATAGTGATTGCCGCTAATCAGGCAGAAAAAGTTGGAATGCCAAAGGCCAAGTATCCGCTCATGTTTGCCACCATGTTGATGTGTATTTCTCCAAAGTCTGGATCATTTGATGAAATTTGGGAAAAATTGGATAAAGATACTGAACATCCCAATGAACACCCTATGCCAAGGGGACTACGTGACATGCATTACAAACATTCAGAAGAAATCACTGGTGGCGGTTTAATAGATTCCCCCTTTGCATCTCCACATCAAATTGCCCAACAAAATTATATGCCCAAAGGATTAATCGGACGTCGCTACTACTATCCAAAAGATAATAAGAATGAGAAAAAATTAGAAGAACAATATTTAAAATTGCATAAATACATTTATCAAGATGATTATAATAATTAAAAATGTATTTTAAAATAGAGAGAAGAAAACAGTCCTCATTAATCGAAATATGATTATTAGGGACTGTTTTTTTTCTATTTTTACTGCAAATTTATGTGGTTTAGTGACAGCTTTCTTTTCTTAAAAATATTTAAATAAATAACTACTTTTTAAACAAAAAATCAATCAATATCCTATCCACTTGTTTATTCTCATGCAATTTACTATGTTGAGCTTGCTTTCCAACAATTTTCTTTTCGTGATACGAACGTGCTCTTCCACTAACTAAATACTTTAACGACTTCGATGAAGCATTGCTAACAGCTCCATCTGAATGAGTTCCATCACCTTTATCCCCATAAATATTCAATACATCGATATTCTGAGGATAAATTTTTCTTAATTTTAATAATTCCTTGTAGTCCTTATCCATTTTCTTAGGTTTTCCATTATTTGATAGTTTCATCTGATTAGGCTTATCATTCATACCTAAAATTCCATTGAAATGGCCAGCAATATCAACTACTTTATTAATTTTTGGAAACCCTTTTTTCCCAGCATTATCCAAAATATAATAATTAATTGCCATATTTCCCATAGAGTGTCCTACCAAATTAACACTCTTAAACTTAAGATTCTCCTGCAATAATTTAATTACGTTTTTGGCCCATAGACCTGCTGTATGATAATTGGTCATTTTATTATTGTCGTAATTGACCTCAACTAACAAATTCTTTGTTCCCTTAGGAATCGTACCTATCAATTTGGCATATCCATTAGGACTAACATTGATTCGAACGATTTTACTTGTGGCTCCAGCATCTTTGATTGCCTCAGTCATCTGAGTTTCGGCATTAAAACTACTACCATAACCATGAAAAAAAATTGTCGGTGTCGAACTTTGTATATAATTACTTTTATTAACTGCCTCAGTATGTTTACTAAATCCTAGAAGTCCCCCTATAAAAATTAATATACTTAATATAGATATCCAAATAATCCTCTTTTTAGTCATATCTTCACCTTCTGATATTAAACCTCAAGCCTATTGTATCTATCAATTAATTAAGTTACCAAAAATAACCTCTGATAATTTATTTAAGAAATTAAATTTGTTGTTGACACTAAGGAACATGTTAATTATGATGAATCTAATTAATTTAATAATTCTTTAATTTATTAGATTTACTTTAACAAAGGAGATACAAAAAATGGCAAAAGCTGATGCAAAGAAAATTGATTGGAACAATTTAGGTTTCAATTATATGGATTTACCTTATCGATTTACTGCTTATTGGAAAGACGGCGAATGGCAAAATGCTGGTTTAACTGAAGACAGTACACTACATATCAGTGAGGCTTCACCAGTCTTACATTACGGACAGGCTGCTTTTGAAGGTATGAAAGCATATCGAACACCTGAAGGCAAAATTCAATTATTCCGTCCCGACCGTAACGCAAAACGTATGAAAGATTCTTGTGAACGTCTCTTGATGCCTGTCTTTCCTGAAGACAAATTCGTTGAAGCTGTGAAATCAGTTGTTAAGGCTAATGCTGATTTTGTTCCTCCTTATGGTAACGGAGCTACGCTTTATCTTCGTCCATTAATTATTGGTACTGGTGAACAAATTGGAGTTCACGCCGCTCCAGAATATATCTTTACTATTTTTGCAATGCCTGTTGGTAATTACTTTAAGGGTGGTTTAACACCAGTTAACTTTACTACCTCTCAATATGATCGTGCAGCCCACAAGGGAACTGGTCAAAGCAAAGTAGGTGGTAATTATGCTGCCAGCCTATATCCTGGTGCTCAAGCACATGACAATGGTTTTGCTGACTGCGTTTACTTGGACCCTATTGAACATAAAAAAATTGAAGAAGTTGGTTCTGCTAACTTCTTTGGAATTACCAAGGATGATGTTTTTGTTACTCCTAAATCACCTTCAATTCTTCCAAGTATTACTAAATATTCCCTACTCTGGTTGGCCAAAAACCGATTAGGACTTGGTGCCGAAGAAGGAGACGTCTACGTAGATCAACTAGACAAATTTAAGGAAGCTGGAGCTTGTGGAACCGCAGCTGTTATTTCACCAATTGGTGGTTTAGAACATAATGGCAACCTTCATGTCTTCTACAGTGAAACTGAAGTTGGTCCCGTAACCAAGAAACTATATGAAACCTTAACTGGTATTCAATTCGGTACCGTTGAAGCTCCAGAGGGTTGGATTCAAGTTGTTGAATAATTAACTAAAAACGCCATGACAAGGGGATGTCATGACGTTTTTATTATATTATTGAAAAATTAGTGTCTCATTGATAATGCAAACACGAATTTGTGAAATAGCAGGATCTAATTGACAGTTCCCTCACCTTTATTTTGAATATTAAAATACCCGTCCCCAGAATTATTAATGTTATCATTCCAATTCTATTGGATTTCATTCTTTCATATAATAAAGGACTTTATGCCAATTAAATCTTACGTTGGATATTGTATATTGTTTTAACAATAGAATTAATTCCCTATATGTAAAATATATTATCAAAAGTCGAAACATTTTCTTATTCAATTACTGTTATGTTTCGATATAATTTTCCCATCATTATTATCAATAATGATAAGATATTACAGAACGATTAATAGAAAGAGGGATTATTAAATGAAAATTTATTTTGCCAATGGTTTATTTGCTTTAGCAGATCGTATGTTCAATGAATTCGTGGTCGACAAAATCAGAAAGATGGATAAAAGCATTGAGGTTTATCTTCCTCAAGAAAATGGTGACATTAATGACAAAATGAACTATGCCGATTCAATCAAAATTGCTCAGGAAGATAATAAAGAATTACTTTCCTCTGATTTGGTAGTAGCAATCTTAGACGGTGACACAATGGACGACGGCGTTGCTTCAGAAATTGGCCTGGCATTTGGTAAAGATATCCCTGTTATCGGGGTATACACTGACTTACGTCAGCATGGTTTTGAAAATCCTGAGAAGCTTGAAGCCGTAAAGGGATTGGGTGAAAATCCCTTTGCCTATATTAACAATTATACCGTCGGTTTAATTAAAATGAACGGTATCATGGTTAACAACATCGATGATATGTTAGATGGTATAAGTAAATATATTAAAAAATAAATTCATTTTTTTGACATATTTGTATTTCAATTCAATTACATAGTCTTTACAGCCTCATTATAACTAATTTACAGTTGGGTAATATTCAACATTTCATGGTCCAGACGTTATATGATTATTTCCGTTGAGAAAATTAGTAAAACAATTCACGTTTTTAATTCGGGGGAATCATTTTATAATGAAGATCAAAAATTTTGTAGCATCTATTTTTACAGTAACAACACTCGCATTGATTGGGGTAAGTGTACAAACACAAACTGTTGATGCTGCAACTGTTTCAACATCAAATACCAGTGGTGTCGTTTATGTCTCAAATGCCAATGGCGCACAAGTTTATTCAACACCTGATAACGAAGGAAATGTTTCCGCTACAGGTTCAGCATTAGGTAATCAAACCTCATGGCAATTCAATCAAACTGCAACCGTTGATGGCGTTACTTACTATCAGGTAAGTACAAATCAATGGATTTCATCAAATGACTCTTCAACCAATTCAGTTGAAACACCCTTAGATACTGTCATGTATGTTAAAGGTAATGGTGGCAACGTTAATATCTATGATGCCCCTAACGGAAATTATGTAGGTTCTGTAAACGATGGTGGTGCTTATAAAGTTGCCGGAAGTAAAACTGATGTTTCAGGAAACTTATGGTATAACTTGGGAAACTGTTGGATTAAAGCTGAATTCCTTACAAATGATAACGTTAAAGAAACATTGACAATGTCAGCAACTGCTTATGACCCTGCTGTTTTAGGCTCAAGTATGGGTTACAGCGGTGTAGCAGCTAACTTGTCAAAATTCCCTAAGGGAACACACTTAAGAATTACAGCAAACGACGGTACAGTTTATGATCGTGTTGTTAATGATACTGGCCTCTTTGCTTATAGTAATCCTAATCAATTAGATATAGCTATGCCTAACTCACAAGCATTACAATTTGGTCGTCAAAACATTACTGTTCAAGTAATCGGATAATCGTAAAATATTAAATGAAAAATCGATTTAATAACTATTAAATAGTTGTTAAATCGATTTTTTTGTATAAAAAAGAGACCCTCTCTCATCGAAGGCCTCCATAGATATGCGTGGTAAGATGAAATCTACTGCAGTTTCATCAAATAGAATCTTACTACTAAAAACATATCTCTCTGTAAATATGCATCTTTTAATCAACTAAAGAATCCTAGCGAAACACGTATTGAGATTGTGAGATTTATTAAAATAATAATCTGTCGTATGTTAACTTTTGCCGCTAGTTTCTAAAATGCCGTTGAACTGTACAAACTCTTACGAGCTACTGTTCCTGGCACTTCATCTTTACCACATTTATAATATATCATTTTTCTGAAGCGGTTACAATTTTCTGATAAAAAATTCATTAAAAAGTCATAATTATAAAATTAAATAAACTTGAAAAATTTACCTATAAAAAAAGAGCCCCCTCTATTATGAGGAGACCCTTAGTTAGATATGAGTGGTAAGATGAAATTTACTGTAGTTTCATCAACGTTAAAATGAATCTAAACTTTAAATGAATCTTACTACTTTGAAAAACATATCTTTCTATATAAACATGTACTTTAATTAATGGATCCTAGCGAATCATGTATTGAGTTTGCGCGACTACTTATATAATTAGGTCGATCTTATGTTAACTTTTGTCGCCAGTTCCAAGAATGTCCTTTAACTGTATAAACTCTAACTTTCCTTTGCTTTGTACTAATCTTACCATCAGAAACGATAAAACTTTCTGAATCAAAATGTTTTTAGGGCTACAGTTTATGACATTTCATCTTTACCACATCTATAATATAGCATCTTTAGAAAGCGTTTACAATAATTAACTCTCCTAAAAAATCCAATAAAAAAGAACCCTTCTTCCGAAGGGTCCCTAGTTAGATATAAGTGGCAAGATGAAATTACTGCAGTTTCATCAATGTTTAAATGAATCTAATAAAATGAATCTTACTACCTGAAACATATCTTACTATGTACTTTTGTATAATTCGTTCAACTAAAGGATCCTAATGAATTATGTATTGATATTCGTGCGACTATCTTAATTAGGTCGATCTTATGTTAACTTTTATCACTAGTCCCTCAAATGCCGTTGAGCTGTAATACTTCAATCTTATTTTGTTTATTTCTAATCCTACCATCTCCTAGAAACGATAAAATCTTCTTAATCAAAATCCTTTCTTAGTTTTACAGTTCTAGCACTTCATCCTTACCACGTCTTTAATATATCACAATCGGTAAGCGCTTACAACATTTTATTTTAACTTTTTATATAAACGTTCATTCTCCTTAATGGCACTCAAATAAAATTTGGTATCAACCTCACTTGGATCTACCATTGTGCCATTTTTGTACTCTACTTGATAAATTTTTTCATAATCGGGTATACTCAATTTTTGACGACTTTTCATTTCATCCAGGATTAAATTTTTATCAATCATTTTCTCAAAGCCTGGTTGAATCTCAGCACTATACAATTCTCCGACAGCACCCGAACCATAGCTAAATAATAATACTTTTTCATTCTCCTGAGCAGCATTTATTAAATAAGACAATAATCCTAAATAAAGTGAACCCGTATATAGGTTACCGATTTCACGACTAAATTTGATGCTCTCTTGATAATGCTTTGTTAATTTTTTATATTTGTCAGCAGAAACACTCTTCTCTACTGTTCTTAAGGCCTTAGTTCCCATCTTCGTATAAGGAATATGAAATAACATCGTCGAAAAATCGTCAGCTGTAACATCATATTTAGTTTGATATTTATTCCAAAGAGTTTCAAAGAATTCTACATAAACCTCATTAGAATATTTTCCACGAGCAAACGCTGTTTTAGAAAAAGTTGGACGCCAGAAGTCGCCAACATTACGTGTCATATAAACTGATTTATGATCTAATTTCAAAATTCTTGGATTTTGACTAATAATCATTGCCACTGACCCAGCTCCCTGTGTTACCTCTCCAGGAGTTTTAATCCCATAGCGAGCAATATCTGAGGCGATAACTAAAGCCTTTTTATCCGGATTCAAGCTAACAAAATCATAAGCCGCCTGTAGACCAGCAGTCGCACCAAAACAAGCTTGTTTGATTTCATACGAACGAATATCCTCTGGCAATTCCAAAAGGTCCATTAAGAAAGCGGCAGTTGATTTAGATTCATCCACACTACTTTCAGTTCCAACAATCAAAAGTCCTAAATCTTTTTTATCCTCCGCAGTTAGAATACTATCAGCTGAACTAGCTGCCATTGTGACTGCATCTTGGTAAGGTTCTGGCACTGCTTGTTTATCCTGACCTATACCTATGGTGAATTTATTAGGATCAACATCTCTGGCTTGAGCTAATTCCACAATATCAATATATTCTTTTGGTACATAAAAGCCTATTTTATCAATACCTATACTCATTATTTTTTTCTCAACTCCAACAAAATATTTTTTGCATCTTCAAGCGTATAATTCTTAGTTTGATTCAAGATTTGTGAGACTTGTTGGATCTCTGAACCAACTGCACCCGCAGAAACGGCTAAAGATTTGCTTTGTAGTCCCATGTGCCCTGCTTGAATACCAGTTGTTACTAAGGCTCTTAGTGCTGACAAATTATTGGCTAATCCAACTGCACCAACAATTGACTGCAATTGCTTACTATTTTTTATTTTCATAATTTCTAGGCTAAGTTGCGCCAATGGTAAGGCTTTGATGGCTCCACCAACGCTCCCCAATTCAATTGGCATCTTTAAAGTTCCAATTAACTTATTATTTTTTAAATGCCATTCACTGAATGGTTGATAATGCCCCGATTCATAGGCAAAGCTATGTGCTGCCGCTTCCTGGGCCCGAAAATCATTTCCAGTTGCCAGAAGAACTGCATCAATTCCATTCATGATACCTTTATTATGGGTAATAGCCCTTTTAACGGATTCTTTAGCAAAATCCGATAGTTTGACTATCCTATTCGCTACTTCATCGCCTGACATCGTTTTTGTAGCTAATTGGGCAAAATCTATGTCTGTTTCAACTGTAATAACCTGCCCCTGACCACTATTAGATAAAATGCTACACAAAATATCCCCAGAAACTAAATCAGATATTTTATGGGCTGTTTTTTCCAGAATAGAATTAACTAAATTAGCTCCCATGGCATCAACAGTATTAATTCCCAGTTCAATTTCAAAAAAGCTGTCATAGCGATTAAATTTCAAAGATACTACACCGCCACCACGCTTAATCAAACTTGGATGAGATTTTTGAGCAAATTCAAATATTTCAGAATCTTGTTTTTCTAATTGTGCAACAATTTCATCGGATATATCTTCTAAAACTATCTGTCCATATACAATCCTATCAGTTGGAAAAGTTCTAAATCCGCCACTATTCTTTATTCTTTTTGCGGCATTTGAAGCGGCAGCAATCACTGACGGCTCTTCAATTACCATTGGAACCAAATACTCATTTCCATCAACTAAAAAATCTGTTGCGAATCCATAAGGTAAACTGAAACTGCCAATTTGGTTCTCACTAAGACTATCAGCAACATCGGTCGAAATGGTTTGCCGACATCGTAACAATTCAGCTTGAGATTCTGTTATATAACCATTCTTTATCAGGTATTTAATTCTTTGCTCATCAGTCAATTCATAGATTTTCATACTAATTTCACACCCATAGCCATACCCATGCCACCACCAATACAAAGTGAGGCCAATCCGGTTCTTTTATTTTCCTGCTGTAATGAATTGATTAATGTAGCAATCATTCGCGCACCAGTTGCTCCCAGTGGATGTCCTAATGCAATCGCTCCACCGTAGATGTTTAATTGATTGGCTGGAATCTCCAAATCACGACTAACTGCAACCGCTTGTGAAGCAAAAGCTTCATTTATTTCAAACAAATCAAAATCATCTTTTTGAACTTGATAGCGTTTGAAATACTTTTCTATCGCATAATAAGGGGCATACCCCATATAATTAGGATCTATTCCAATTTCAGTATATCCAGTAATCTCAGCTACATAATTAAGACCCAATTCTTTAGCACGACTAGCACGCATTAGAATAAGTGCAGCCGCTCCGTCATTGATTGGCGAAGAATTACCGGCTGTTACGGTTCCCTTTTTATCAAAAACCGTTCGTAAATTACCCATTTGTTCTAAAGTTGTTGTTGGTCTGATCGACTGATCAGTTGTTATTTGTTCTCCATTAACCTCAATTGGTAAAATTTCTTGAGCCAATTTTTCTTTTGCTTGATGTGCCTTTTGATGTGAATTATAGGCAAACTCATCTTGCTGTTCTCTTGTTATATGGTATTTTTTGGCCACATTCTCTGCTGTAATACCCATTGGCATATGATTAAACGCATCATTTAGACCATCATTAAACAGAGTATCTGACAATTTAGGACTGACTTCCATTTTCCCAGTTCTAGGGGCATAGAAAGGCGCATTAGACATACTTTCAGCACCACCGGCTATAACAATTTCAGCATTTCCCATTGTTATAGCGGAAATGCCTTCATAGATAGCTTTCATACCCGATCCACAAACTTGATTGATTGTCATAGCAGTAGCATCCACTCGACCACCAACATCTAATTCAATTTGACGAGCAGTATTTTGGCCCATTCCAGTTTGATATACATTGCCAAAAATAAACTGATCTATTAATTTGGGGTCAATCTTGTTATTGTTCAATATTTCTGAAACAAGCTTTGTTCCTAATTGAACAGCAGTTAAGTTAGCAAATTGACCTCTAAATTTACCAATAGCTGTTCTCTTTGCATCAATAATTACAATCGGATCCATAATCCTTTTCCCTTCAAACTTGGTAGAATATCCTTAAGCCTTAATGATAATTTAATTAAACAATAAAAACAAATAAAACGGTGGAGAATTCTTATGCGTACTATTGATTTAATCTTATTGTTAAATGATTTCAAAAAAAATAATCGTGTCTTTATTGAAGTCGACAATAACAGGTTAGCTGTCGTTGACCTAGAAGTTAATGATGATGAAATCATTTTGAAAACCTCAACTTCAATGCGTGGTTTAAAAAATTGGGAATTTTTACTTCTTTTGAATAAAAAAGAATATTATGAAATGCCCATTTTTTTTAATAACAAAAACAGCCACCAGCAACTCTTTGGTTTCAGAGTTACTGATGACTGCCTATTACTCGGTTAATTATTTTGAAGATTTTTTGTTATTAGCAGTTTTATCATCAGCTTGTAATTCCTTAGCAAGACCCAAAATATAATCTTTCAATTCATCTTTGACCTCGGGATGAGTTAAACCGTATTCAATATTAGTCTTAACATAACCAAACTTATTACCGACATCATATCTCTTACCTTTAAACTCATGTGCAAAGACACGTTGGGTTTTATTCATACGATCAATGGCATCAGTTAATTGAATTTCATTACCAGCACCCGGTTTTTGAGTTTCTAATAAATCAAAAATTTCTGGTGTTAACAAGTAACGACCAATAATAGCTAAATTACTTGGAGCTTCTTCAGTTTTAGGTTTTTCAACAAATTTCTTAACATTATAAAGTCCTGGTTCATTTTCACCTTCTGGATCAATGACACCATATTTAGAAACATCTTTTTCTGGAACCTTCATAACGGCAATTGTTGAAGCATGTGTTTTTTCATAATCGTTAATCAATTGTTTTGTCAATGGAACCTTATCTTCCATCAAATCATCGCCTAGCATAACAATAAATGGCTCGCCGGCAATAAATGACTTAGCTTGTGCAACAGCATCTCCTAGCCCATTTGGATGAGCTTGGCGACTGTAATACAAGTTAACACCCAAATTAGTTGTATCTTGAACAACCTTTAGTAGTTCTGTCTTATGTTTTGATTCAAGGTTTTGTTCCAATTCAGGTGCAGCATCAAAGTGATCCTCAATTGAACGTTTGTTTTTACCAGTGATAATCAAAATATCCTCAATACCTGAAGCTTTGGCCTCTTCAACGATAAATTGAATAGTTGGTTTATCAACGATTGGTAACATTTCCTTTGCTAGTGCCTTAGTTGCTGGCAAAAATCTTGTTCCTAATCCTGCTGCTGGTATAATTGCTTTTCTGACTTTCATTAATTATTCTCCTTTTCATGCGACTGCAAATAACTAGTTAATCTACCAGTACTTATCCTTAAATATGGACCACCAATCGATTCAGCAAAAGCCACATTAATTGCATTTCCAAATAAAAAGATCGTCACTGACATATTCATCCACAATAAGAACACAATAATAGCGCCGATTGCACCATAATTATCCCAAGCTGAGCCAAAGTATTTCAAATAATATGAAAATAGCTGTGACAAACCCAAAAGGCCAATACTGGTAATAATCGTTCCCGTTATTATGTAATAAAATTTCAGATGAACGTTAGGTAAAAAATAAAATAAAGCAAAAACGATCAAAAACATTATAACAATTGCGAACGGCCATTTCCATCTTGTAAATTCATCTAAAATCCGTGAATTCACTCGTAGCAATGGAATGAGCCAATTTAAAAAAAGTTGGCCAAATGTAAACGTTATAATTGCTGCCATACCAATCATCAATAACATCACCGTTGTTACAAAAGCTAAACCACGACGAATGATATAGTTCAAAAAAGTTTTTTCAACAAACAGGCTATTAACATCCAGTCCATAAGCCTCATTCAAGGTCATTTGTGTAATATTTAACCCACGAGAAATCGCCCAAAGTGCCACAATAATACCTACTGACAAAATACCTTTATTAGAGTTTGATAGCACTTTGACAATAGTTGGCAATAAATAATGATGTAAATCATCAGGTAAGATAAATTCAATATAGCTGATAACAGTTGGTTTATCCAAACGTAATAATGGGATCAAGTTACCAACAACAATTACTGCTGGAAACAATGCCAAAAGAATATAATATGTAATTGCTTTGGAAGCCATTGGAACATTTGAATCCGTCATGGCTTGAGTAACAGATTTTACAAAACCGGTTAACTTTTCTTTTCTAGAAATCGGTTGTTTAAATAGTGGCACCTGCTGTTTATTTTTTTCCATTATTCACACCAATTATTATAGTAAATACTTTGCATCATAATCGGGGTCCTGCGATGTCAAAATCTTAGGGCCGTCTTTAGTGATAGCAATTGTATGTTCATATTGTGCAGAATCTGTTCCATCAGCGGATACAAAATATTCCCAACCATCAGCTTTAACGAATTTATCTTTAATTTCCCATGTACCTAAGTTAACCATTGGTTCAATTGTAATCGTCATACCTTCACGTAATCTTAAACCTTGACCAGCTTCACCATAATGAGGAACATTTGGTGCTTCATGCATTGTTGGCTGAATACCATGACCAATCAAATCACGGACATCTCCCATATGATTCTCATCTTCAACATAATGCTGAATTGCATAACCAATATCACCTAAACGGTTACCAACAACCGCTTGATCAATGCCCAAATATAATGCTTTTTTAGTAACATCCATTAATTTTTGATCTTCATCAGAAATATCCCCTACGGCATAAGTCCAACATGAGTCACTTTCATAACCATCCAAGTTGACGGTCATATCTACTTTCAAGACATCTCCACTCTTTAGAATTAAATTTTTACGTGGAATACCATGAGCGACCTCATCGTTGACACAAACGCAAGTGGCATATTTATAACCTTCAAACCCCTTTTCAGATGGACGTCCTCCATGAGATACGATATAGTCATTGGCAAAATTTTCAATTTCCATTGAAGAGATGCCTGGTTTGATGATATCGCGTAAACCAATATGAGTATTAGCTAATAATTCTCCGGACTTACGCATTCCTTCTATTTCTCTTGCAGATTTTAATGTAATCACTTTTTTACATGTCCCTTCAAAAATATTAATACTATTATAACATTCTAGTAGTTTTGGAATTAGATAGCCGACCATATTAATTTTTGCTATAATATCTCAAGATATATATAAATGAGGCGACATATTAATATGACAAAAGTAAAAATCGTATATGCCAGTATTACTGGTAATGATGAGGATATCGCATACGTTTTAACAGAAAAATTTGAAGACCTTGGCTGTGATGTCGAAATGAGTGAAGTATCTCAAACTGATGCAGCAGATTTTGAAAGCTCCGATATCTGTGTAATTGCCAGTTATACTTATGACCAAGGAATCGTACCTGATGAAGCTCTAGACTTTTACGATGATATGAAGGACCTTGATTTGACTGGAAAAGTATATGGTGTTTGTGGCTCTGGCGATACATTTTATGAGGATTTCTGTCGTGCAGTTGAAGAATTCGATAAGGTATTTGACGCCGTTGGTGCCACTAAAGGTGCCGACCTAGTAAAAATCGAATTAGATCCTGAAGAAGAAGATATTAAACATCTTGATAATATGGCCGAGCAAATATATAAAAAGGCTCAAGAAATGGACCTTTAAAGATGAACTTTTTAAAAAAATATCGTAATTTTTTAGTTTATTGTTTCTTTGGATTTTTGGCATCATTAATAAATATTGGTATATTTGATTTATCACATAATTATTTTCATATCACGTTGTGGATAGCTAATACTATTGCTTGGTTCATCTCGAATTTCTTTTCTTTCTTTGTTACCAAGTTATACGTTTTTAAATCCGAAATGGAAAACTTGAAAAAGCTCTTCCGTGAAGGTTTAGTATTCTTAATATCACGAATATTCTCATTGGTATTTGATGATTTTTTCATGATCGTGGCTGTTCTTGTGTTTCCTTGGAATAATTTAATTATTAAAGCAATTGATCAAGTTATTGTGGGATTGTTCAATTACTTCTCATCAAAACTAATTTTCAATTATAATAATCGTCATTTGATCGAACGGTTAAAGAATTTAAAAGAAAACAGAAATCGTAATGAATATTAGGATTCTTACTTAAAATTACGGCAAGTGTAAATGATTCTATTCTACGTTTTTAAACATATATAAAAATAGTCTGTATTGATATCAACAATGTTCTTTCCGAACAAATTTGAAATTCAGGCTGTACGATAAATAGAGTTGATAGGCATTTTGCCATCAACTCTATTTTTGTATACCATTTATTAATAAAACTATTTTAGAACATCAAAAAGACACCATCCATACCTTTAGATGTTCTACCCTCTACAGCTTCACAATGAAAGGAATTTGAATGATGTCCCTAAGTAATAAGTCTATACGAAACGCTCTTGAAATGAAAGATGAGAATATTATCTTTA
>NZ_NIPR01000001.1 GCF_002872255.1 Companilactobacillus nuruki | reverse complement strand
TTAGCAATGGTTCGTCAAGTGGCGGCTATTCAATAAGATATTTAAAAAAGACATAATTTTCCGTATAAAAAAGCGCTGACTTAGTAACTGTTAAATAGTTACTAAGTCAGCGCTTTTTTGAGTTATTATTTTTGTTTCAGAAGATAACTATTCCTAATAAATATAGCCCTTTAAAAGGATTGAATTTTATTTGATATTCGAAGAAACACGTTCTTTGTGAGCAATAATGATTTTATCAGCAATTGCACGAGCAATATTTTCGTTTTTCAAAATAGGACCATGAGAATAACTACCTATAACGTTCTTGTAACGCATACCTTCTTGCTTTTCGTCAGGATTGTTTCCATAACCTTCGATCATTGTTCCAAATGGTTTTAGTTTACTTTTATCATCGAAGTATGTTCTACCACTGTGATTTTCGAAAGCTTTAACTGTACCCCATTCAGTTTTGTATTCAGTATCGCCGATCATTCGACTATCAGCTTTAAAGACGGTATGTAGAGGCAAGATATCTAGACATTGGATAGTTTGTCCACCACTTGTTTCGTAATACTTACCAAGAAATTGATAGCCTCCACAGATGCATAACATTGGTTTATCAGCTTCTATGTAATCTTGAATAGTTTGACGGTGTCTTTTTATATCTGTTGCAACAACTGATTGTTCAAAATCCTGACCACCACCAAAGAATAGGAAGTCATAGTCGAAAGCATTAAACTCCATATCCAAGCTGATATTATCGACTTTAGTGTCATAACCCTTTTCTTTTAAAAGAAAACTAAGGATTTTGACATCGCCGCTATCTCCATAAGTATTCATGAGATCTTCGTATAAATAAGCAATTTTTATCAATTCGGACATAATTTTTCTCCAATATAATTAAAAATATTGTAATATAGTTAAATAACGAGGTGATTGTATTGACAAAAGAAATCAATAAAGAGATTTTAGCAGATTTTCGTGAGAACTTAAATCAAGACGTAACTAATAATGTTCTTAAAAATGCTGTAGCACAAGTTGGAGTTTTTAATGCGACCGAAAATCCAGAGGCGAAAACGGTATTGAATCCATCTTTTAATATTGAAGTAGATACTGGGAAAGTCTCTAATCAAAAGCATTCAGGTCGTTGTTGGTTGTTTTCAGCTTTGAATACTTTGAGAAATGACTTTGCGGTAAAGAATAATTTCAAAGATTTTGAGTTGTCCCAAAACTATTTATCATTTTGGGATCGTTTAGAAAAGACTAATTATTTTTACCAGGAAATTATCGAAACTGCTCAATTACCGATTGAAGATCGAAAGGTCAATTCATTGTTTTCTTCCCCAAATGGAGATGGTGGATATTGGCAATTTGCCGCTAATTTGATCAAGAAATATGGGGTCGTTCCTAACTATGTCATGCCTGAAACAGCGGTTTCTGATAATACAACGGAGTTCAATGATATTTTGGGAAAAATGCTTCGCAAAAATGGTATTGAATTGAGGGGCATGGTGAATAGTAAAGCATCCGATGAAGAAATTGATCAACGTGTCGAGTCGATGCTTAGTGAAGTTTATAAGCTTTGTGTTTACTCATTCGGTGTTCCACCCACTGATTTTGAGTTGTCCTTACGTAATGATGATGACAAATTGATTGCAGAAGAAAATATTACACCAAAAGAGTTTTTAAATCGTTATTTTGATTTGGATGTTTCTGATTATGCAGATGTGACTAATGCTCCTCAAAAGAGCAAAGAATACCATCAAGTTTATGCAATTGAAACTGCTGAGAACATGGTAGGCGGAGATACACAAAAATTCCTTAACCTACCGATTGAACGTTTGCAAGAGTTAGCAATTGAACAATTAAGGGGAAACAATCCTATTTGGTTCGGAAATGATGTTTTAGAAGATTCTGATCGTAAAAATGGCTATTTGATGAGCGACCTTTATCAATATGATAAGTTATTTGGAATCGATTCAAAAATGACTAAGGGTCTTAGATTAGATTATAAGCAAGCTGAACTTTCACATGCAATGACTATTACCGGTGTAAATTTGGTTCAAGGTCAACCAAACCGCTGGAAGGTAGAGAATTCTTGGGGTGAGGATGTTGGAGTTAAAGGATACTTTGTCATGGACCAAAAGTGGTTCGAGGATTACGTTTATGATTTAGTAATCAATAAAAAATATTTAACTGACGCAGAAAAAGCTGAGTATGAAAAGAAACCAGTTATGCTTCCAGCTTGGGATTCATTGGCATAAGAAAAAGCTTACATAGTAGACCATTGGGTTTACAGTGTAAGCTTTTTATATCATTGAAGGTTTGCCGTAAAGATATCCTTGTTGAATATCAATACCAAAATTTTTGGCCAAGATTTGATCTCTATAATCTTCGACACCTTCTAGAACCATATCTAAACAGTATCTTTCAGCCTGTTTTACCCAGAATGATAAATATTCTGGTATTTTGTCAGCATTACCATCCATACGAAGGTTTTGCATAGCAAACTTTATTTTATCTACATATGGTAATGAGTTTTTGATATTGTCATACGTATTAGAACCCGTCCCAACATCATCAAGGACCAATGGAATACCATATTGATGTAATAATAAACTGTATTCTTTAATTTGATCTAAAGGCATAAATTCAGTTAACTCAATTATCAACGAAACAGGATGAATACGTTTTTTTAGTGCGATAATTTCCCCAAGAGTTAATGGATCTTTAGCTTGTTCCTGATTTAAATTAAATGATAAAACCTTTTTGTTTCCAGGATGTTTTTTAATAGTCGATGCAGTTTTTTCAACCAACTCAACTTGATCTGCAATTGAAAGTTCCGTAAAGTCTTGTGGTAAATGCCAAGTCCCTTTGTCTTCTTTACGTAATAACACCTCATAGCCGAAAATTGAGTCATCGCTTTTATCTATTTGTGGTTGAACAAAAAAACTATACTTCGTATGCAGTTCCCCCTAACATGAAATTTGTCGTATTTAAGTATTCTATGACATTTTTATTTTTATATCAATTAAATAAGCAAATTATGCAATCTGTAGCTGAAATCAGTAATCATAACGGCGTTATGAATAAATAATTCTTGCAGGCTACCTAAGGTAATAAACTATAAATTAAATCAAGGAGGTGAGATCTATGTCAGAATATACAACTGGTGAATTAGCAAGATTGACTAACGTCTCAATTAGAACAATCCAATTCTATGATAAGAAAGCTATTTTAAAACCAAGTCATATCTTTGAGAACGGTAAAAGAATTTACACAGAAGAAGATCTTGGACGTTTGAAACTCATAATTCTATTAAAAAACTTAGGTTTAACTTTAAAATCGATCAATGAAATCTTAAACAGCAGGAATTCGTCCAAAGTATTAGACTTATTATTGGATCAGCAATTAAAGATAGCCCAATTAAAAGTGAAAGCTTCTAAGGATCAGATCAAAATGATTGAGAATGTTAAGCATAATTTACCAGAAGTAAATAATATTTCTATACAAACAATTGATGACATAGATAAAATCATGAATAACAAAAAAGCTTTGAGAAAAGTACATGTAAAAATGCTTGTTTATGGGTTACTGATGGATGCAGTCGAGATTGGTAGCTTAGTCTGGGGCATTGCTAAAGGACAGTGGATTCCCTTCGTCTTTGCGATGTTTGTAGCTATTGTTACTGCCATGATGGTAGTGAAATTCTATTTCAACAGGGTCAACTATGTCTGTCCTAACTGTAACTACGAGTTTAAACCAAAATTTTGGGCAGCATTCTTTAGCGGACATAGCCCCAAAACACGTAAGTTGGTTTGTCCTAATTGTGGTAAAAAAGATTACTGTATTGAGGTCTTCGATGAAAAAAGTAATGCCAAAATTGTTAGGTAATGTTATATAATATTTGTCAGTAAGAGAGGAAGTTTTTGATGGATACTGCGGGAAAAAAAGAACAGAAAAAAGTTGAAATTTCTTCAGCTGAATGGCAAATTATGAGAATTGTTTGGACGCTAAACCGTGTAACAAGTTCAGAGATCATTAATCTTATGCAAAAGAAACAAACCTGGTCAGATTCTACTATTAAAACTTTAATTACTAGGTTGACAAAAAAAGAATTTCTTAGTCGTGTAAAAGAAAATGGTCGTTATATTTATTCAGCAACAGTATCAGAACAAGATACGATGGATAAATATGCTAATGGTCTCTTTAACGATTTTTGTGCTCATAAAACTGGTTTGGTTTTAAATGAGCTGATTGATTCGTTGGAGATAAGTCAAAAAGATATTAAAAAATTACAAGTTACTTTAGATAAGAAATTAAAAACAGCCCCTGAGCATGTTAAATGTGATTGCTTACCAGATGGCTGCGATGATATGTGTTAAAATATAGTTCCTTGGCAGGGGCACTGTGCACTCGATCATTAATTTGATTGAGTGTCTTTTTTATTTATATAGTAGTTTTCATAAGTAAATCTTTTTGTTCTTTATCGCCAAGGATAAATGATTGATGATCAAAAACTTTAAAACCAAATTTATTATATGAGTAAATGATTGATTCATCATGTTCCCAAACACTGCTCCAAATAAGATGCTTATGATATTTTTGTGCTTGTTCAAAAGCAAAGTTGATTAATTTGTTTTCTAGGTCCATATATTCAAAATTTTTTCTTAGATAAATTCTGTCAATTTCCAGAGCGTCAGGCCCCATATCTTTTGATTGAGCGGAATTTAAGCTTAATTTTAAGTATCCGGCTAATCTATGATTAAAATAAATGAAATAGAAATGAGAGTTGGAGTTCATCATTTCAACGGCTAGTTGTCCATAATTATAATTATTTTCAGTGTAATCTGTAAAACTGCCATTTTCACTGCGAAAAGAATCATTGAAAGTATTAATACTTAATTTTTGTAACTTTGGTAAGTTAGAATAGGTTATCTCTTCAATATTAATAGGCAAAATATTTAAATTCATCAATATTATCTTCTTTCTAAAAAGTCATCAACATATCCAAATGAGGAATATTATCTTCTAAGTACACATCGGAAATAGCCTTAAAACCAAAGCTGGCATAGAATTTCTGTAAATATGCTTGAGCTTGGATTTGAATAGGTTGATCAGGAAATCTTTGTTTTATTTCATTAATTGTGCTGGCGACGATCTTTTTGCCTAATCCATCTTTACGATATTTTTCAACAACAAGAACACGCCCAAAGGTTATATGATCGCTTTTATCAATAATTCTGGTATAGGCTTTTAATTCATTATTTTCGATTAAGCAGACATGCAGATCATCGTAATCAGAGTCATCGACTTCTTGATATGGACAATTTTGTTCAACAACAAAGACGTCAACTCGAGCTTTTAAAATAGTAATTAATTCTTTAGGACTGAGTTCATTAGTTTTTTTGACAGTAATCATTTTGAACCTCCAAATAAGTAATTATTGGTGATAATAATAAAACTTTATTGTTGCAAATGCAACAATAAAATGAAAAGACTTACCTAAGTTGGCATTGAATTAAGTGCATCAATAATATAGGATAAAAGAGTGTGAAACATGTGTTTCACGAGTGGAGGTATGCTATGAAACCGGAAGAATTTTTTGAAGCCCTAGCTAAACGAGGCATTGAACTAAGTGAGATACAAAAAAATCAATTTGCTACTTATTTTAAGGAGCTAGTTGAAACTAACAAGGTTATGAATTTAACATCAATTATTGAAGAAGATCAGGTTTATTTAAAACATTTTTATGATTCAATTGTGTTGGGATTTGTTGATGAAAATTTGTTACATGAAGAGCTAACTTTGTGTGATGTTGGATCAGGGGCAGGGTTTCCTTCCTTGCCTTTAAAAATAATCAATCCCAAATTGAAAATTACGATTGTTGATTCTTTAAATAAGCGCATTAAATTTTTAGATAGTCTAGTTGAGAAATTAAATTTAGAAAATGTCAGTTTAGTTCATGGGCGTGCCGAAGAGGTTGGTAAGAATCCACAATTCCGTGAATCATTTGATGTTGTTACTGCTAGAGCCGTTGCGGCTATGAATGTTTTGACAGAGTTTTGTTTACCACTAGTCAAAATTGGCGGGCAATTTGTAGCGATGAAGTCTGAAAAAGCTCCAGAAGAGATGAAAACTGCAGAATATGCAATTAAAACCTTAGGTGGAGAGATCAAGAGACAAGAGTCAGTCGAACTTCCAAATGATGCAGGAATCCGTAATTTTATTTTTGTAAGTAAAATTACTAAGACACCAAAGAAGTATCCTCGAAAACCAGGTACGCCTGCTAAAAAACCACTCGTGAAATAATCACTAAGCATTAAATAATATTATAAAAATGATAAGATTATATAGTTATGGCAAAAGCGCCAAGAAGTGATTACCATAGATAAATATTTTGTGAAATTGTGTTAACAATTTTTAGAGATAGGGGAATAAAATGGCACGAAAAATAGCTGTTGCGAATCAAAAAGGTGGTGTAGGAAAAACTACTACTACCATCAATTTGGGAGCATGTTTAACTGACCTTGGTCAAAAAGTATTGATCGTGGATACTGATCCCCAAGGGAATGCAACTAGTGGTTTGGGCATCAAAAAAGCTAACGTAGAAAAAGATGTCTATGATGTTTTAGTCAATGAGTATCCATTAAAGAAGACGATTATTCATACTAAACATAAGAATCTCGATATTGTTCCAGCAACGATTCAATTAGCGGGTGCAGAGATGGAATTAACTACTATGATGGCACGTGAAACTCGATTACGTGCAGGTCTTGAGGAAATTGATAATGATTATGATATTGTTTTGATCGACTGTCCTCCTTCATTAGGACAACTTTCAACAAATGCCTTTACGGCTAGTGATTCGATCATTATTCCTGTTCAAAGTGAATATTATGCTTTGGAAGGGTTAAGCCAATTACTCAACACGATCCGTCTAGTTCAAAAGCATTTCAATACTAATTTAGCTATTGAGGGTGTTTTGATTACCATGTTAGATGCGAGAACCAACTTAGGTGCACAGGTAGTAGACGAGGTTAAATCATATTTTGGTGATTCAGTCTACAAATCAATTGTTCCCAGAAATACACGTTTGGCTGAGGCTCCAAGTTATGGAATGCCAATTGTTGACTTCGATGACAAATCCAGAGGAGCTGAAGCTTATCGTGATCTTGCTAAGGAGGTGTTAAAGCGTAATGGCATCAAGCAAAAATAAAAAGGGCTTAGGAAGAGGAATTGACGCAATCTTCTCTGAATTTGAAGCTATTGATGAAAATAGTGAAACAGTCGTTGATTTATCTATCGACGACATTCGTCCTAATCCATATCAACCTAGAAAAACCTTCGATGAGCATGCTCTGAATGAATTGGCTAATTCGATTGAACAAAATGGGGTCTTTCAACCGATTATTGTTCGTGAAAGTGTTAATGGTTTTGAAATCATTGCTGGTGAGAGACGTTTTAGAGCAAGTAAAATTGCTAAAAAGACAACAATTCCAGCAATTGTTCGTCCATTAAGTGAATCGGGTATGATGGAAATTGCAGTTTTGGAAAACCTTCAACGTGAAGATTTAACACCATTAGAGGAAGCAGACGCATATCAAACTCTGATTACCAAATTGAATTTAACTCAAGAACAAGTTTCAAAACGTTTAGGCAAAAGTCGTCCCTATATTGCTAATTATTTAAGATTATTGAATTTACCAGATGCAACTAAGAAGTTAGTTCAAAATGGTGAGCTATCAATGGGACAAGCTAGGACACTCTTGAGTTTGAAAGACAAAGATCAGATTGATAAACTTGCTAAACGAGCTGTTAATGAGGATTTAACGGTTCGTCAATTGGAACAGTTGGCTACTGAGTCAAAGCATGATAGTAAGAAGAAAAAGAAAGTTGCTCAAAAGTCACCATTCATCAGAGCCACTGAAGAAAGATTAGTTGAAAGATTTGATACTCCGGTTTCAGTTAAAGAAACTCGAAGTGGTCATGGAAAACTTGAAATTGATTTCACAAATACGGATGATCTAAATCGTATTTTAGACATATTAGGAATCCATTTAGATTAGAGGAATTGTATGTTTAAACTTGGAGATATTATCACAATGAAAAAACCTCACGCTTGTGGGGAAAATCGCTGGGAAGTTATTCGTTTAGGTGCGGATATTAAGGTTAAGTGCCTTGGCTGCGGACATATTGTTATGATTCCACGCGCAGAATTTACAAAAAAATTCAAAAAAGTCTTAACTCAAGCTAACCAGGTAAAAACTGAAAATGAAGAACATTATTTGAAAAAATCTCAATTAATGCCACCAAATTTTATTAAAAGAAATGAGGAATAAATAATGGCTCTAACTGCCGGAATTGTCGGACTACCAAATGTTGGTAAGTCAACTTTATTTAATGCTATTACAAAGGCTGGTGCAGAAATGGCCAACTATCCTTTTGCGACAATCGATCCTAATGTCGGAATGGTTGAGGTCCCTGATGCACGTCTAGCAAGAATTGATGCACTGATTCCTGCCAAAAAAGTTATTCATACAACTTTTGAATTTACAGATATCGCTGGTATCGTTAAAGGTGCTAGTAAAGGTGAGGGACTTGGTAATAAGTTCTTGGAGAACATTCGCCAAGTAGATGCCATTGTTCATGTTGTCCGTGCCTTCGATGATGATGATATTACCAGTGTGACAGGTAAAGTTGACCCATTGGATGATATTGAAACAATTAACTTAGAATTAGGCTTAGCTGATCTTGATAGTATCAATAAGCGTTATACACGTGTCGAAAAAGCTGCTAAGAGTGCTAAAGATAAGGAAGCTCAAGCTGAATTTAAGGTGCTTGAAAAGATCAAACCAGTACTTGAAGAGGGCGGAGCAGTTAGATCAATTGATTTTGATGAAGAAGAACAAAAGATTGTTAAAGGATTGTTCCTATTAACCTCAAAACCAGTTTTGTATGTTGCTAATATTGCTGAAGATGATATGGCTGATCCAGAAGCTTCTAAGTATTATAAATTAATTGAAGATTATGCTAAAAAAGAAAATGCTCAAGTTATTGGTGTTTCAGCTAAAACTGAAGAGGAAATTGCTGAATTAGATGATGACGAAAGAAAAGAATTCCTTGAAGCCGAAGGTGTAACTGAATCAGGTCTAGATAAATTGATCAAGGCAAGTTACAAATTGTTAGGTCTTAGAACCTTCTTCACTGCCGGTGGTAAAGAAACACGTGCATGGACATTCAATGAAGGAATGAAAGCACCACAAGTTGCCGGAATTATTCATTCTGATTTCGAACGTGGATTCATTCGTGCCGAAGTAACAGCCTTTAGTGATTTGGATACTTTAGGTAGCGAGAAAGCCGTCAAAGAAGCCGGTAAATTACGTGTTGAAGGTAAAGATTACGAAGTTCAAGATGGCGATATTATTGAATTCCGATTCAACGTCTAACCAGGGGGACTAAAATGTCAGAGGATTTAAGAGAGAAGAATAAGCAAGCTGCTGAGCAACAAAAAGTTAATTCAGCTAAGAATGAGAAAAAAGAAGAATTAAAGAGTGAGATCTATAGCACAGATGCTAATGATCTACGTAAGAAATTGAGTAATAAAAATGCTGAGTATGTTTTTAAGTTAAATAAGTATTTGACAGAAAATGGTTTCAAAGAGGAGGAAGCAAAAGAGGCCATTGATGGTTTGCTTCCTGAGATGATTGACAATCAATATAAAGGTATTCCTGCCAATCAACTTTATGGACCAGTAACTCAAAAGGCTAAGGATATTGTTCATCCAGCTAAAAAGGTCAAGAAAACTCCGTTCTGGGCTTCATGGATTGACACATCATTACTATTCTTCGCATTGTTTGGTGTACTTTATGGAATAGTTGCCTTAACAAGTAAGAAGCAAGATCCAAACAGTCAAACTGGTATCATCACATTGATCGTACTTTCTGCAATGTGGGGTGCATTATTGAATTGGTTCAATACCAAGATGAAATTACCTAAGTCAGAAAGACCAGGTTGGGGTATTACAATCGGCTACATGGTAGTTGGTTTAGCCTTTATGTTCGTCTTCTTGGCTGCTATGACGGTTGTTCCAGCAACAATTAATCCAGCACTTAATGCTATTGGTTACTTTATTGCTGCAGTTGTTGCGTATGGTGTTCGTTTTATATTCCGTCGTACAATGGGCATTCATGATCGTTCATTCTTTTAGATATCCAATTTTCGAATATTAAAATAAAAACTCCTAGTAATCAAAATATGATTACTAGGAGTTTTTATTTTAATCGGAAATCTTTCAAATCTTCTTTGTGTACAGTAAACAATCTTATTAAGATATCGGAATATTAATTTTCCAAATTCCAAACGGCAATTCTTTGAATTAACTTAGTAGGAACTTTGTCCATATCCTTCGGAAATTTTAGGGTAGTTTTTCCACTAAGATAAGTTTTTATTTCATCCTTAAAATGTTCAATTGGTTTATCGGTGGGATAAAAACCAATGTGTTGTTTATTGATGCCGAAGAAACAGACTTGTTTAGGTTGGTAGTAGCCAAGCAATCCATAAGATATTCTGATTTCAGCATCAGGCAAAGCATCTGAAATAATCTGATTCATAGCGATAGCCAATTCTTTGTCTTCAGATGAGGAAAGGCGGTTGAGATATTCTGTTAAGACATCCATATTATTTCACCCTGAAAAATTGAATTAAGCCGTACAATCCATAACCGCTACAAGCAATTTGTAAGATGGTCATATAGATGCCGACTTTTTTGAGATCTAGATTTTTGTCGTAATTTAGTTCATATTGGACGAATAAAATTATGGCTACAGAGAAAATAATTATCAATAAAAATTTCATTCGCTTTTTTAAATATTCCATAAAAACTCACTTTCGTTGTCTAATTAGTAATCTAGTGACTTCTTATTGTATAATACTAACTAGTTGTAGACTTGTAAATATATGTACGCTTGAGAGGTTTATTAAATGAAAATCTTAGTAGTAGACGATGACAAAGAAATTGTAGAACTACTTAGTATCTATATTAAAAATGAAGGTTATGAGCCAATTACGGCCAATTCGGGGCAAGAGGCTCTAGACCAATTGTCCGCTCATAGCGATATAGCGTTAATGGTTTTAGATATTATGATGCCTGGTATTGATGGAATTGAGGTCGTTAAACGAGTACGTAAAAATTCTCAAATACCAATTATTATAGTTTCGGCCAAAACAACTGATATGGATAAGATACAAGGTCTTATTACCGGTGCGGATGATTACGTTACAAAACCATTTAATCCATTAGAGATTATGGCTCGGATTCGTTCACTGCTTCGTCGTAGTACACAACAAACATCAAAAAATGTTCCTGATAAACTCGAAGTAGGTCCTATTACAATCTATAAAGATTCTCATGAGGTCGTTACCGATTCAGGCCAAAAAGTACAGTTAACTGCGCTAGAGTTTGGGGTGCTTTATTTATTGGCTAGCCATCCCAATCGAGTTTTCTCTGCAGATGAAATTTTTGAACGTGTTTGGAAACAGGAAAGTGTCGTCTCAGCTAAGACTGTCATGGTTCATGTGAGTCATTTGAGAGATAAGCTAGAAGAAGCAACTAACGGTGAAAAGGTGATTGAAACTGTTTGGGGCGTCGGCTACAAAGTGGAGGTTTGATTTTGGGTAAAAGAATCAAACTGAATGTAAAAGAAAAAGGTGTCCTCCTTTTTGAGGGAATAGGCACCTTTCTTTTATTTCAGGTAATAAATGTGGTATTAATCAGTAGTATTGGTAAAAATGATTTTTTAAGCAATTTACAAGTCAATTTTCAAATAATCATGTCTGATAGAATTTGGATAATAGGGTTAATCCTTCTTTTGAATCTATTCTTAACGTATCTTATCGTTATAAGTACTTATCATCAGATGGAATTGAATCAGATTAAGCTAGTCCTTCATAAAACAGCAACAGATAATTTAACCAAACCCGTAAAAATCAAAGTGAATTCTAGTTTGCAGAGTATTATTATCAGTTTTAATTTGTTGATATCTAATATGGATCGAAGAGCTGAAGAACAGCGACAGTCTGAAGAGAGCAAGGATGAATTAATAAGCAATGTTAGTCATGATATTAGAACGCCTTTGACATCAGTTATTGGTTACTTAGGTTTGATTGAGAGTAAAAACTACAATGACTTAGGACAAATTCTTAAATATACACACATTGCATATAAAAAGTCTTTAGAAATGCAAAATTTGGTTAATTCATTATTTGAATATGCCAATGTTCAACATGCTACAAGTCGTTTAAGTATGACACGATTTGATATGGCTCAGATGCTAGATCAGTTGTCGGCTGATTTTGAATTGGAAGCTAATAAGCGAGGTATGGAAATCCTTGTTAATTCAAAACCAGAAAAAATTATTATGGAGGGTGATACTGAGAAATTAGGTCGCGTTTTTAATAATTTAATTATGAATGCTTTAAAATATGGAAAAGGTGCAACTCATATTTGGCTAACGGCCGAAAAGAAGGAAACAGAGGTCGTTGTGACAGTTGCTAATAACGGTAAACCTATTCCTGAGGATTCTTTGAAACATGTTTTTGATCGTTTCTATCGAGTAGAAGATTCTCGTTCTAAAAAAACTGGTGGAACTGGTTTAGGGTTGGCCATTGCCCAAAGTATGGTGCAATTACATGGTGGTACAATTGCCGTAACATCAAATGAGGAAAAGACATCTTTTATTAGTCATTTTCCAATTTCTGAATCCTAGGATTTATGTGAGAGGTAAGTAATGAAAAATTTCGTCAGAAAATTAGTGTTGGTAATGTCAGTAGTAATCTTGACGTTACCAATTTTTACATCAACCGTTCAAGCGGAAACAACTGAGCCAGAAATAAATGCAACAGCGGGGATGGTTTTTGATGAACAGACAGGACAAGTCATTTATCAAAAAGACGCTGATGAAAAATTAGCAATTGGTTCGATTACAAAAATAATTACATTGTATTTAGTAACGAAGGCCATCAATAACGGCCAAATTTCGGAAAAAGATCAAATAACACCTACACAAGCTCAGGCATCAATGACACAAAAAAACGAATTAACAAATGTTAGGTTAGATGCTGATAAGAGTTATTCAGTAAAAGATCTATATGATGCTGCTTGGATTGTTTCATCCAATTCGGCGGCTATGATGTTGGCAGATAAAGTAGCAGGAAGTCAGAAAAATTTTGTCAAAAGAATGCGCCAGACTCTTAAAGATTGGGGCATTAAAGGTGCCCAAATTTATAACGTTTCAGGCTTGAATAATTCAGATTTGGATTCTGATATGTATCTAGGGACAAAAGATGGAGAAAACAAACTATCAGTTAATGATATTGGAATAATCGTTAAACATGTGTTGGATCAGTATCCAGAGATATTACAAACAACATCTCAAGCTAAATTATCTTTTCCAGTTGGTAATGAAACGAAAGAATATGAGTCATTGAATTTATTATTGAAAGGTAATCGTGACTATCAAGAAGGATATGAATTTGATGGTTTAAAAACAGGAACAACAGAAGCGGCTGGAGAGTCATTTGTTGGAACATTACCATTTAATAATACTAGAATCGTAACGATCGTTTTAAATGCTCAAGGCGAAAAAGCTGATAAGGATAAACGATTCCGTAGTACTCAAAATCTAGTTCATTATTTAAAAGATAATTATGAGCGTAAAGAAATTCTGAAAAAAAATCAGAGCATAACAATTAATAATAAAAAATATAAGACTTATGAACCGGTTTATACATGGTTACCTAAGAATTATAATGTTGAAGATATTAGTTATAATGTAAGTAATAATAAGTTAGGCTTTACAGCCATTAATGATAAAAAAACAGTCAAAGTTTTAATTAATAGCAATGGTAGCAGTTATTTGCCGTTCAAGAAGACAGATGTTAAAAAAACGATACATAAAAAAGCGGTCCATAAATCTTGGTGGGATCAAATCGTAGAATTTTTTAACCATTTATTTTAGAGGAGTGTCAAAAAATGAGTTTAAAAATTAAAAATGCTATAAAGATTTTGCAGGAGCATGATTTATTGGTTTCTAGCTCAATTAGTGATGAAAAGCTTGAATTAACCCATATTAGTTACAATTCCAGAGAAAATCAAAAAGATGGGATATTCTTTTGCAAAGGTAATAATTTTAAAGCTGAATATTTAAATCAAGCTATTGATAATGGGGTTAGGCTCTATGTTTCAGAACAAGAATATAGCCAGAAAGTGGATCGTTTGATTGTTAAAAATGCCTCCAAAGCGTTGTCACTTTTGAGTGCTGAATTTTTTGGCAATCCTCAAAATGATCTATTCATCGTAGCTTTCACAGGAACTAAGGGAAAAACAACGACATCATATTTTCTTTATGACATTCTTAAAAGATCTTATCCTAAACAAGTCGGTCTTTTTTCAACCGTTGATAGAATTGTGGGATCAGAGCCAAGTGATAAATTTAAATCTGATCTGACAACTCCAGAATCAATGGAGTTATTCCGTGACATGAGAAGATGTGTTGATAATGGAATTAAGTATTTAGTCATGGAAGTATCATCTCAAGCATATAAGAAAAATCGAGTTTACGGTTTGACATTTGATATTGGTGGTTTCTTGAACATTACTCCAGATCATATTGGCCCTAATGAACATCCAACCTATGCCGATTATTTGAATTGTAAGAAACAGTTAATGATCAATTCCAAAGTTAATATTATTAATCGTCAAACAAATGATTATGATACGGTTTATGAAGCTGCTAAGCAGACTAGTTCTGATGCTGATATTTACCGCTTTGCCAAGGGTTCAGTTGAAGATGCTGATTTTATTATTCAAAGTAAGGAATCAAATCTGAATGATTCGGTATTTACATTTACGGCTAGAAGTACCAAAGCTAAGGCAATTCAAGAACAAGATGAGTGTACATATCGTTTAGGTCTTGTCGGCGATTTTAATGAGCTTAATGCTGCTGCTGCGATTATTGCGGCTAAAAAGATGGGTATTAAAAATGAGATAATTGAACAGAGTTTGAAATCAGCTTTTGTACCAGGCAGAATGGAACATATTAATACAAAATCTCATGGTACGATATTTGTTGATTATGCTCATAACTATGCTAGTATGAATGCTTTATTAGGATTTCTGAAGCGAGAGTATCCTCAATCAAAAATCAAAGTGGTTGTCGGTAGCCCTGGTGATAAGGGCGTTTCCAGACGTGAGGGATTTGCTAAAGTTTTAACCGAGTTAGCTGATTATGCTATTCTAACGACTGATGATCCAGGATTTGAGAATCCGGCTGATATTTGTAAACAAATTGATGATAAAATTGATCATCAAAAAGTACAGATCAAAACGATATTGGATCGAAAGGAAGCAATTCGCAATATGATCGAATCAAGTACTAATGGTGACATTATTGTTCTTGCTGCTAAGGGTAATGATGCTTACCAAAAGACTAAAGGTGTCGATGTACCATATCCGAGTGATCCGGTAGTTGCTAAGAAAATTTTGAAAGATATTGAAGGTTAAAAAAATGAAGAAATTCTTTACTGTGTTGGGTGGCATGGGAAGTTTAGCCACTGAGAGTTATGTGCATTTATTGAATGAAAGAACACCGACTAAGAAGGATCAAGATTACTTAGATTATATTTTGGTTAATCATGCGACTGTTCCTGATCGAACAGCACATATTCTTGACCACAGCCAACCAAGTTTCTTGCCACCATTGCTTGAAGATATCAAACAACAAAGTAGTTTACATCCAGAGTTTATGGTGTTGATTTGCAATACAGCACATTATTACTATAAAGAGTTGCAAGCAGCTACGGATATACCATTAATTCATATGCCACATATGGCTATTAGCGTGATGAAGAAAAAGTATCCTAATGCTAAAAGGATTGGTTTGATTGCGACTAAGGGTACGATTGCTGATCATATCTATGAAAACGAGATCAAAGATGCCGGGTTTGAATATAGTCTCGGCGATCAAGAGGTTCAAGATAAAGTTGAAAGCCTGATTTATGATGACATCAAGGTCAAGGGAAAAGTAAATGCACCGAAATATTTTGAAATATTAAAAACTATGCATGATAAATTTGATTGTGATGTTATCGTTTTGGGATGTACAGAATTGTCCTTTGCTCAAGAGAAGGCATCTGATCATCCCTATAATGTGATTGATGGTCAAGGAATCATAGTAGATAAGTCAATTGAATTTGCTGAAAAGATTCGACAAGGCGAAAAAATTGAATTTGATAAGATTTATTAATGTTTCTCGTGGAACATTGCGGGGATAGGTGGATCTCCGATATACTATTAAGTGTATAAGGAGGTACTTTCCATATGTTTAAGAGATTATCTATTTTTACAGTTATCTTGTCAGGTATTTTATTGACAGGCTGTGCTAACCAGCAATCTGCAAGTACGCAATCAGCTGATAAAACTGAACAAACTAAGAGTAGTAAAAAAGAAACCCCTAAGAAATCTACCAAACCCGCTTCTTCAGCTGATAAAGATACTGAAGTAAATAGTAAAGATACAAATTCTGAAAATAGTGCTGCTAATTCTAAAACAACAACATCTCAGAACGGAAATAATAGTCAAACTACTAATAATCAAAATAGTGGTAATAATTCAAGTACTAATACAAATACAACTGATAGTAATCAATCCACGGATCAAACTCAATCAACGGTTAATTTGACAACGGCGGATCAAGCAACAGAGTATTTATCTGATCAATTGAGTTCAACGTATGATAAGACAACAACTCAATATGTTGCTAACGGTAAGGTTACTTGGAATGATGTTAATGGATATCAAATTAATATCTATAGCAAAAATTCTGATACACCAGTAGGAAGTTATTTGGTACCTGCTAATGGTCAGTATTTCCAAATTTGGTAATAGGGCATAACTTGCCTTTATAATAATAATTAGTTATATTTTTAAGAGGTCGGTACAAAACTTTAAGTTTTGTTCAGGCCTCTATTTTAGTTAGGCAATTATTTGAATAGAGGATAATAAATGCGAAAAAGAAAAGTAGTTTTATTGGTTTTATTTTCGCTACTGATATTTATAGGGGGATGCAGTCAAAAAACTACATCTCAAAAAGTTATCACAACAACGGTTAATACATATAAAGAACCGATTCAAAGCGTTGTGGGAAATAAGTATAGAGTTGAATCAATCATTAAGTCGGTCAATGTTGATCCACATAGTTTTTCACCATCTAGTAATGATGCTAAATTAATTGCGGATTCAAGACTGATTGTTTCTAGTGGCTTAGGTTATGATGATTGGGTTGAAAAAATTGTTACAGCCAATAGTCAAAATAAAAATTTAATTGATTTTGCCAATGTTTTGCATAAAAAAGATGGCGATAATGAACATATTTGGTTTAGTGTAAAAAACATTCAAAAATTAAGTCAGACAATATATCTTCATATGGCTACAGTCGATCCCAAAAATAAAGCTTATTATCAAGCTAATCTTAAGAAATATAATTTAAAATTAGATAGTTTAATCAAACGAGAACAAGCTTTAAAGAAGGAGACGAATGGCAAAAGGGCCTATGTCACAGAACCATTGCCTTACTATATACTAAGAGATTTGGGTGTAACAATTGCTAATCCACATTTTGCTAAGTCAATTGAGGATGATACCGATCCTTCAATTACTGATGTAAAAGATATGGAAAATGGTTTGAAAAATCACAAGGTCAGTTTTCTAGTAGTTAATAAACAAGTAACGAGTGGAATTATTACAAAAATGACTGGATTAGCTAAAAAATATCATGTTCCAATTATTTATTTTACAGAAACCCTACCAAGTAATTTGGGTTATTATGATTGGATGAATGAAAACATTACTCAAATTGAAAGGATAGTGAAGAGATAGCTGTGATTGAGGTAAAGAATTTAACAAAACGTTTTGGGAAGCAATTAGTTTTTGAGAATCTTAATTTTAAAATTAATGATGGTGATTTTATCAGTTTGATTGGACCTAATGGTTCAGGGAAAACAACCTTAGTTAAAATTATGATGGGGCTTGAGAAGAAAACTAGTGGCGAATTAAAAATCGATAAACAAACTATAGGTTATGTACCGCAATTTAGAAATATTGATTTGGACTATCCCTTGGATATAGAGCAATTTGTTCGTTTGAATTTAAAATTTACTTTGAGTCCCAAAAAACGCTGTGAAGACAATGAACAAATAAAAACAATTCTAGAGAAGACCAAATTAACGGAGATTAAAAAACGTCCACTGGGTCTGGCTTCGGGTGGTGAGAAACAAAAAGCTTATTTGGCTCAATCACTATTAAATGATCCAAGAATTTTGATCTTGGATGAATCGACTGCCAGTTTAGATGTTGAGGTCAAAATGCAATTGATGGATCTGGTCAAAGAGTTGAATGAAAAATATAATCTAACAGTCATCTTTATAACTCATGATTACGAGTTAACTAAAAAATATACCAGTCGAGCACTCTTCTTTAAGAATAAAACGATTGAGGAAGTGAATGTATCTGATGTTTCTGAAGATATGTTTGAGATGAGGGGTTAATTATGTTTGGATATGAATTTATGCGTGAAGCCTTTATTGCTAGTACATTTATTGCGATAACTGCTGGTTTAGTTGGTGTATTCGTTGTTTCTAGAAATATGTCTTTTCTGTCCCATACACTTTCTGAGATTGGCTTTGCCGGAGCCTCATTTGGTATTTTGATAGGAATTTCTCCATTAGCAGGGATGATTATCTTTACTTTGGTCAGTTCGATAGCAGTTGGTAGCTTGAGTACTGAATCATCAAGACGGGAGGCTTCAATCAGTGCTATATCATCGTTATTCATTGGTTTAGGGATTTTATTCTTGTCATTATCATCTGAGTCTAGTAGTTATGCGACAAATATTTTATTCGGTAGTATCGTTGGTATTAGTTCTAAAGAGGTTAACCAATTGATGATCTTGGCATTATTTGTAATCTTTGTGTTCATTATTTTTTATAAACCATTGGCCTTTGATTCATTTGACCATATCGGAGCCCGTGCAGCCGGTTTAAAGACAAGATTACTATCAATTGCTTTCTTGATTACATTGGCTCTAAGCGTAAGTATCGGTGCTCAAATCGTTGGTTCCTTGTTAGTTTTTGTTTTGTTAACTTTACCAGGTGCAACTGCAAAATATGTTGTTCATACAGTTCCTAAACTAATCATGGTTTCAGTCGGCCTGTCATTGTCTGGAGTTTGGTTGGGATTATATCTGGCCTTTGTTACTAATTGGCCAGTAACCTTCTTTATCTCAGTCTTTGAGGTAATTGCTTATTTCTTAGGATTAAGCTATAAAAATTGGAAATTAAACCACTAAGGAAAATAGTTAATAATGAAAGAATTATGGAATAAATATAAAGATGCGATTCCTTATTTATTTTTTGGAGTCCTAACCACAGTAGTAAATTATGTAGCCTTTGCCTTGTTATGGCGAGTTTTAGGTATGAACTCCCAAGTTGCTAATGCAATTGCCTATTTGATCTCAGTGTTGTTTGCTTACGTAACTAATAAGTTATGGGTATTTGATTCCCACACAACAACTTGGAAAGCATTCTTCAAGGAAATGGGATCATTTTTCTTATTTAGAGGTGGTTCTTGGATTTTTGATCAAGGAACAATGTTTATTGGAATGGAATTATTACATGGCAATGGATTCATCGTTAAATTGATTGCTAATGTTGTTGTTGTGTTGTTAAATTATATTTTTAGTAAGTTCATTATTTTTAGAAAAAGAGATTAATATAGAACGAAACACGCTCGGCTTGCGAGTAATAAGAGAAAGAGTCCTTAGCAATCATACTTTGATTGCTAAGGACTCTTTGCTTTAAACAAAATAAGTTGTGCCTTTTCTCATTTGCCTGCTATAAAATCGTATTATATTCTAGATTCGTTTTTTTGAATATTTAGTTTTTGATCGCGGCGAATAATTTCATACAATCCAAATAAAAGTAAAATTAGAATTACAGTTATGATAACTGCCTTAATATTACCAAAGATTAATTCGTCACCACCAAAAGCATAAAGGAATGAAACGGGTAGTGATCCAATTAAAATACAAAGGGCTTTATTTTTTAAGGAAAGGTGTAACTCTAAAGCAGCATAGTTAACTAGTAGTGTTGGCAACATTGGGATAGCATAGCCAATACTTAGTCCCATTCTAGGATGGTGCATGTTTTTTAATCTATCAGCCAAAGGTCTGAAACGACTGGGCTTAACTTTATGGGGGAATAATCCTAGGGTATAGATTGCCAGTAAATTTCCAAGTACAATTCCTACAATATTTATTCCGAAACCATACCAACGACCAAAGCAAACACCCGATAAAATGGCGATTGCAGCAATTGGAACACCAGGTATGGCTGATCCAATTGCAATTACTGCCATAAATAAAACGGCGTTATGCTTACCTTGATTTCTCAATAAATTGATTAAGTCTTGCCGATCGAAATTTGTGAAAAAGTTTATAACAATTGGTCGGTAATTTAACCAGATTAACAATAAAAGTCCTATTAACCCAACAATCCCTAATGTTATTAATACTACTTTATGCCAAAGTTTCATAAGAAATACCCCTAGATTATTAATGATAATCTCAACTTAGCATAATAAAAGAATAAAGTAATTAAAAATGCTGAATTTAATCCAAAGAATCTTCTAAGTTCCAAGTTAAAGTAGATGTATATTTTCCAGAAGGTATAGCCACACCGACAGGAAAACGTAACATTGGTCCAGATACTTGCCCCTGCTTAGTGTCAGCATCTTTCCACCAATACTTATCGAGATTCACAGAAGCTCCATCATTATTATAAGAGGCCACGATTTGATTATCATTATTGATGTTTACTTCTTGACCAGAGAGCGTTACATATTTTATAACGTTGCTAAGTGTATTTGTACTAGAAACAAGGTTGCTAGCGGATAGAGATAATTTCCAATCTGGATTTTTAGTAGTATCTAAAATAACAAGACTGTTACTTTCTTTTTTGATATGAATTAGACTGTCATTACCTGAGTTCATACTGCCATAGTCCAAATCAGGAGAGCTTTGAATAGAGACGGTCGTTTCACGAGCATATTTTAAAGTCACTTCGTTAGTACCAGATGCGATTGTACCATCAACATTTGAAGGCAATTCTTCTAAATCAAATTTTTCGCCATCAGATTTAGTAATCGTAGTGGGAAAGTAATGTGTGTTGGTTTTATCATATGAACTACCAACTGGTCCAAAAAGGGTTTTAGAATCTTGAATTTCATTGCCATCAGTATCTTGATAATTTATTTTTAGTGATCCAGTAGCAGGAACTTTTATAGTTTCAATATTTGATATTCTGATGGTTGGATCAGTACTGTTACCATTGTCTACACCATAAACATAAATGTTGTGTCCAGCAGATGAAGCGGTTGCCAATTTTTGTAGATCGTCTTGGTCAGTAATTTGTGAGCTACTTGGTGTGGTTTGATTACCAGGATAATTGACCCAACTAGGCGTAGTATTATCAGAAGATTTTAAATTAACAGTATTTAATAAAGTTCCACTGTTTGCACTTGCATCACTGTTGCTATCAACTGGATCATCGATTGTGTAGTAAATTTTTACTTGGGAACTATCAAAATCTCTTACGGTCCCAGTTATATCTATATTGGGTAAATTAGTATTTTCAGAATTGTTAGAATAGCCTATTTCCGATTCATTAGTTCTGATCATCGGAGCATAAGTATCAGAAGCAGATGTGGTGAAACCTAAAGTTTTAGTTGAATCGCCATAACCTAAACCACCGACTTGACTTGGAGAGTAGAGCATGGAGACGGCCGAATCTGAACCTGAGAAAGCAGATGAATCTGGAGTATGACTGGTAGTATTTAGACCCGGATCAGATGTACTTGTAAATGTGACAGTAGAGGGAGTCTTGGCTGACCAACCAAAAGGACCACCATTGTTGGAAAAATCAAAGGAAATTCTATAACGTTCAGGAGAAATATTAGTTTCACTAAAATATAGTCCCTTTGGTTTTCCGATATTGACGCCACTAGTTATTAGATCACTAAACCAAATGGGAACCCTATCGTTATCGTTTAATTTAGTATCATAATTTCTGAAAATGAAGAAATCGTTTGGCAAAGAGGTTTCTTTGCCATTAGAGTCAACAGAAAGATTGACGATCTTCATTTTTACCTGAACACTTTCACCTGAAGAAGTAGGTTCCATAATATGATAGATTCTAAATTTATATGTTTTATTACTTTTAGTTGTAACGCTATAATCCGATTGGGCCATAATTCTTTGATTATCGTTTGGATCAATAAACACATAATTATGACCTACTGTAGAAATTCCCTGATAGTCGCTTAAATATCCACCATGCAAAGTGTCAGCAGTATATAGATTAGTTAAGGGACTGTTAGCATCATCATACATTGTTTGAATTTTTTTGGACCCATCGATAATATTAAAATTAGGTGTAATATATTCCAGAGTACTTCCATCGTTGACGGTTGCTCCATCAGTTGGGGTTAGATTGTTTAAATCTTGATTAAACATATATTGTAATTGCATACCAGAACCAATGTTTAATCTAACGTATGGTCTTATAACGTAGTTTCTCCAAATGCCGATGGTCAATTGTGCACTTGTACCCGAAGGATTTTTAACGTTTAAAATAATTTGTGTACCAGAACCATTTGTCTTCATTAATGAATTATTATTCAATGTGATGTTCAAAGTAGATTCAGAATAAGTAAAGGTAAAATCTGAACTACTTAGTGGTGATGAGGAATCAATACTAAAATTACTAGTAGTAAGATTAGACAAGTCACTACTAGAGAAGTCTTTCAGGTAAATTGAATTAGTATTATAGCTAGACGGCCGGTTTCCAGCAATAATCGGAACGGCCAATTGAGTGGTAGATAAACCAACAAGTTGTCGATCAGTATAACTAGGATTTTCAGGTTGTGGTAAATTATGTTCACTAAAGGCAGCAAAGTCGGAATCATCCCCTAACGATCCGCTTGCCGAATTTATTGATAGTGAGTTTAATAGTTGAGAATTGCTGATTAAATTATTAACTGAATTGGTCAAATTGTTACTAGCCAAGACAGTTTTATTTTGGTTGAATAAAATAAAAATTAGGATCATCGTTTGAATAAAAAACAAAGTTAGTTTTTTGATCACGATAATTTCCTTCCCTCTTATTTAATAAAATATATTTAATTTATTTAAGATAATAATAAGACTAAATAATTATTGTTATTTTCAAATTTCATAATAAATAAATACATAAAATGAATATTTATAAAAATATATGTTTTATATCACAATATATATCTTTAATAAACCGAATTTTTGTAATATTTTAATTTTTGAAAAAAAAAGACAGAAAAATGACAATAAAAATCCCCTTTGATGTTTAACATCAAAGGGGATTTTAAAGTCTCATCATTCTTGTAATTCACGAGTAGCTAGAGCAAAGTCACCTAAGGTTGCGGAACTATTATTTTTAACCTCAGGCATGGTTATATACTTATCTAATTCTGGAACAACTACATATTCATTGAGTAATTCTTTAAATTGTGCACGAACCTTAACTAGAAATTGCTCACTAACAACACCGCCTCCAAAGACAATCTTATCAGGACGAAGGATCAAAGTAGCTTGCAGTGCTGCTTGGGCAACATAATAAGCCATAATATCCCAAACGTGATCAGTTAAAGGTACGTCTTTACCTGGCTTGCCAAGACGAGCATCAAAAGTAGGACCAGCGACTAATCCTTCTAGGCAATCACCATGAAAGGGACAAATACCTTTAAAGTCAAGATCATCAGGATGTCGTTTTAAGAAGGTGTGTCCCATTTCAGGATGTCCCATGTTACCGATAAATTTTCCATCTGAAATTGCACCAGCACCGACACCAGTACCGATAGTGTAATAAACTAATGAATCAATTTTTTCGTTAGATAATGTTGACATAACGTATTCGCCATAGGCTGATCCGTTTACATCTGTTGTCCAAAACATTGGAATATCAAAATTTTCTTTCATTTTTCCAATAAAATCTGTGTCTTTCCAACCTGGTTTTGGAGTTGATGTTATATAACCATATTTAGGTGAATTTTTACGCAGTTCAATAGGACCGAAAGAAGCAATCCCTAAAGCCTCAATATCGAATTTTTTAAAGTAATCAATTGCTTTTTGCAAAGTTTCTTCAGGCGTCGTAGTGGGAAAATGGATACTATCCTTAATCCTATAATCCTCATCGCCTACGGCACAAACAAATTTGGTTCCACCAGCTTCAATACTTCCAACTAACATAATAATCTCTCCTCAAACTTAAAGTAATCGTTTTCAATGTTTAAACAATACTATTTTTTGATTTTGAGGTCAAATTGGATTAGTACATCGTGTGGTTAGAATCAGCTCTAAAGTTGTTAAACGATACAATTGTTAAATCTCTATCATGTTGCTCTAGATTTAAGATATTTTTATCAGTTGAACCGTCATTCATAAATTCATATATAAAATCATCACGAAAACCAATTTCTTTGGCATCTTTGGCAGTATTGCCATAATAGCAAATTTTGATGTTACTCCAAATAATAGCTCCTAAGCACATAGGGCAGGGATAAGCGTTGGTGTATAGTTCACATCCAGATAGATCATGGGTACCTAGTTTTCTACAAGCCTCACGGATCGTAAAGATTTCTCCGTGTGCCGTAGGGTCTTTATTTAGTAACACATGATTTCTACCTTTGGCAATGACTTTACCATCTTTAATAATTATGGTTCCAAAAGGACCGCCTACTTGTGTGCCAACATTCTTTTCAGCCTCTTGGGCGGCCATTTTCATAAATTTTTTATTATATGACATATAAACATCTCCGTTAGATATATGGATCAGTATAATTCAAACTATTGCGAAAATAAAAAAACGATTGGAACATAAATTCGAAATAGTATAGTTTGTAGTTGAAATGTGGGATAAGATATAACTTTTTTAGTTTAAAAAAAATGAGACCTAGTAGTCTAAGTATGATGACTAGGTCTCATTTGCTTTAATGTTTGAAAGTTAAATATGTTTTTTCTATACTATTAAATTTAATAAATTTTAGTATCACGAATATCCTTTAAGATTTTTAACGAACCGTCTTTGTAACTCAAAAATCCATAGACAGCAACACCAATTAAACCACAAATAATTATATCTATCATTGCTCCGATTTTAGTTGCATCAGAAATTACTTTGACGACTAGGAAATCAGCTAATACTACGACTATTAGCATAATAATGCCATCGATAAAGATTCGGAATAATTTTTTACCCAAATCTTTATCAACTATTTGAAATTGCTTATTAATTAATCTAAAAGCAAAATGAGCCATAATTATGAACGAAATTGCTGTTGCACTAACAGGTCCGTAAACACCTAAAGCTAAGGTTAATGGAACTTGTAGGACGATTTTCAATAGATAAGCCCAAACTAAGTAGACAAGTGATTTTCTAACATGATGGGTAACTTGTAAGATATTTTCCAAGATCATGAAGAGGCAGTAGAAGAATGCCTCTACACAGGAAACAATTAAGACTTTAGAACCAAGAATGCTTTGGTCATAGAAGACAAAGACTGTCCATAATTGGCGACTGATGGCTATCATTCCAAAAGTTGCAGGCAAAATAATGAATAAAGTGAACTGAACAATATTTTGCATTAATTTTTGAATCTTATCTTTGCCAGCCTTTCGACTAATCATGGCTGAAAGAGCCGGGATTACAGAGGCTGAGACAGAGATAGCCAATGATACCAAGACCATAATCAACTTGTTAGCCTGAAAACCGAACATCGCATATAAATCGTCGATAGTCTTTTGACTGGCATGAAGGATCAACTCATAGATCCATGTGAATGTAGTTTGATCAAACAGTTGTAAAACAGTCATGATTGTATCAACTAATAAGAAAGGAATAGCTGAACGAAGCATAGAACTAAAATTAATTTCTGGGGTTTCAGTTGGTAATTCGGTAGTCGTTTTGACATCTGCAACGGTCACGGAACGACGAACTTTGACTCTGATCCAAAGTAAAAATAGGTAAGCCAAGGTTGCACCAATAAATGAAGCTAGGGTTGATTGGTTAACAGCTGACATATAATTGCCCTTTTGAAGAACCATAATGGTATAAGTTGCATAAAGCATGTAAGCAACACGAGCAATCTGTTCAATAACTTGTGAAAAAGCCGAATAAGAAATAAATGCGTAACCCTGGATATAACCACGTAAGATCCCCAAAGCAGGGATAATTAACATAGCGATGCTCAAGTACTTGATGGGAGTGACGACACGCATATCTCCGGCAGCTAAGACAATGGCAACATATTTAGCTCCGAAGAACATGATAAATGCCAAAACAATACCGACTAATGACATGTAAATGGTATATTTTTTAAAGAGTTTTTCACTTTGGTCAAATCGACCTAAGGCATTGTGTGCAGCAACTTCTTTAGAAATTGCTGAAGGAATTCCTGCAGTGGCAATGATCAAGAACAAATTATAAATGTTATAGACCTTACCATATAAGGCATTGGCAGCCCCAACGGCTAAAGGACCAATCCAAATATTCCACGGAATAATATAAATGACTGATAGAATTCGGGAAAGAATTCCACTTATTGAAATCCAGAGAGAACTTTTTAATAATGAATCTTTTTTCATTTTAGTTTCCATTCTTTATAAATTACTTGTATATTATAGATGATTTTCGTTAATGGTAAAAAATGATTACGAAGATCAAAGAAATTAAAGCGGGTAATCCCTGAATATAAAGGATTTTTTTAGTAGCCGTAAAAGCACCGTACACGGCGACAATGATAATGTATGACATCATCAAAATAAGGATTATCTTCAAAGTTGAACCAGTGAAGAATAAAATCATCATTAAAATTAAAACGCCCAGAAGCCCGTTATAAATACCTTGATTAGATAAGGCGGTTTGAGCTTCCTTGGTTTTTACAAAGTTTATGGGCATATCAAAAGCATTAGCTTGCATATCAGGTTTGCCAAACATCTCTAGTCCAGCAATAGCAAGGTGTTCTAAAGCAACCAATGCTACTAAAAATAAAGTTAAGATTTGCATTATAATCTTCTTTCTATTAAAAGTATAAGTAACATATTAAACTGTTTTGAGGCGTTGTACAAACAGAACTCGATTAAAATTAAGGTTAAAAAATATCAATTAGTTTCTGAGTAATAAAATAAACAGGCATGGCAACCAAATGTAGGTTAATATGCCTGTTTATTTTATATTAAATTTTCATCTGGTTCTATCATCGCAAATTTCTGAGTAAATTTACCTTTTTGATTAATTTTAGCCTGGCGTAAACTATCCATTTCTTCATAAGTAATAGATGCGTCTTCTAAGATGGCTCTGATGACCTCTTCTAAGTCACCTAGCTCTTCAACGAGACTAGCACGTGTATCAGTGGATTTTACCTCTTTAGCTTCTTCAATTATTTTGTCTCGAAGAAAAAGGCGATAGTCCTCATTTGAAAGTATTTCAAATTTGGTTTCGTCTGAAATAATATCGGGTATTTTATCCCGAACCAACTTCTTCATACTATATTCCCCCTAAAACGTTTGTAGAGAAATCTTACCATGAACGTAAAAATCTACCAAATTTAGAAAAGCGTCATCTTTGATAATAATAATAGTATCATGATATTATTTATTTAAATAAAACTATAAAAAGTGTTGATTATTATGGATTTATCAAGCGTATTAATGACAGAGATATATGGCGGTATACTATTATTTATTATAGGATGTATAATTTTAGTTTTCTTTATTAATGATTTTATTCGTAAGCGAATGGTATTTGCATGCCGTAAAGTATTACTTAATAAAGAAAAGGTAGTCAAAATATCGGTTGATAATAAGACCGCTGATTATTTGACGAGAAATAATAATCATGAGTTGTATCGAGTAAATGAATTCATTTCTAAAGAGAATGGTGTTATTAAATATAGATTGTGTTTGAAAAAAAGAAGTTTTGATTTTTATCTAAAAAAACAAAATTTATGGAATTATAATGTTGTAGCAATAAAAATGTATTAATCAACCTGTCGTTATAACGACAGGCCTTTTTTATTTTCACAAACTCTGATTGACTATGATGGAAAAATCAGCTACCATGTTTATAAATTTTACCCATTATTAGGTAAAACAAAAACTTAGGAGGAATATCATGTCGGCATGGGATACAAAATTTGATAAAAAAGGATTCACTTTTGATGATGTTTTATTAATACCAGCAGAGAGTCACGTTTTACCAAATGAAGTAGATTTATCGGTTCAATTGGCTAAGAATATCAAATTAAACACTCCAATTTTGAGTGCAAGTATGGATACAGTTACTGAAGCACCGATGGCTATAGCAATGGCTCGTCAAGGCGGTTTAGGTGTAATTCATAAGAATATGTCCGTCGAACAACAGGCTGATGAAGTTTCTAAAGTTAAACGTTCTGAAAACGGCGTAATCATCGATCCGATTTATCTAACAGCTGATGATAAGGTTAGTGAAGCAGAAAAATTAATGAGTGCCTATCGTATTAGCGGTGTACCTATCGTTACTAATACTACGGATCTTAAATTAGTTGGTATCATCACTAACCGTGATTTACGTTTTATCACTGATTATTCAGTCGAAATAGGTTCAGTTATGACGAGTGAAGATCTAATTACTGCACCTGTTGGAACATCTCTAAAAGAAGCCGAACAAATTCTCCAAAGTCATAAAATTGAAAAATTACCTTTGATTGATAAAGATGGTCGTCTAGGTGGATTAGTTACTATTAAAGATATTGAAAAAGTTAAAGAATTTCCAAATGCTGCTAAAGATAAGTATGGTCGTTTGTTAGTTGCTGCGGCTGTTGGTGTAACTAGCGATACCTTTGAACGTGCTGAAGCTTTATTAAAAGCTGGTGCCGATGCAATTATTATTGATACTGCTCATGGACATTCAGCTGGTGTGCTAAGAAAGATCTCTGAAATTAGAACTAAATTTCCAGAAGCAACTTTGATTGCTGGTAATGTAGCTACAGCAGAAGGAACTAGAGCACTTTATGATGCCGGGGTTGATGTTGTTAAGGTCGGTATCGGACCAGGTTCCATTTGTACAACTAGAATCGTAGCTGGTGTCGGAGTTCCTCAATTAACAGCAGTTTACGATGCAGCTAGTGTTGCTCATGAATATGGCAAAACAATTATTGCTGATGGTGGTATTAAGTATTCAGGTGATATGGTTAAGGCCTTGGCCGGTGGTGGTAACGCCGTTATGCTAGGTTCAATGTTAGCCGGAACAGATGAAGCACCTGGTGATTTTGAAATTTATCAAGGTCGTCGTTTTAAGACTTATCGTGGCATGGGTAGTTTGGCTGCTATGTCTCATGGATCATCTGATCGTTACTTCCAAAGTGGCGTTAATGAAGCTAATAAATTAGTTCCTGAAGGTATCGAAGGCCGTGTAGCTGCTAAAGGTGCTGTGGGAGATGTAATTTATCAAATGCTTGGTGGTTTGCGTTCAGGAATGGGTTATGTTGGTGCCCATAATTTGACCGAATTACAAGATGCTCAATTCGTTCAAATTTCTAATGCTGGATTGAAAGAATCACATCCACATGATGTAACAATTACTAAAGAAGCTCCTAATTATTCAGTTAAATAGAGTAGATAAAAAACAGTTCAGTTTGTAAAAAAAGACCTAATGACTATTTTTAATAGTCATTAGGTCTTTTTTACGTTTAATATACAATTTACTGTTGAGGTTGACTGATATAAATTCCAAACCCAGCGGTAACTGGAATATTTTGACCAGTAATTGATCTAGCATCGTCACTGACTAGAAAATACATCGTTGCAGCAATATCTTCTGGTTCAACAATTTTGTTGATAGGGCTGGCGGCGATGAATTTATCAATGGTTTCTTGGGGGTTTTTTTGAAACATTGGGGTGTTGGTAGGGCCAGGAGCAACATTATTAACACGAATACCATATTTTCCATAATCTAGAGCCATTGATTTTACCAAATTAGTAACTGCTCCCTTGGCAGCACTATAAGCGGCCATATTATAATCACCTAATAATCCCGAAACTGAGGCCGTGTTAATAATAACTCCAGATTTGTTTTTGATCATATCAGGTACGAAACTTTTGGTCATTAAATAGATTGATTTCACATCAACATTCATAATTTTATCCCAAGAGTTTTCGGGAATCTCATGCAAAGCACCACTGACAAAAATTCCTGCATTATTGATGATAGCATCGATTTTATCAAATATTTTATGACTAAAAGCAGCCAAATTTTGGACTGACTCGGCATCAGAAACATCGGTTTGTTTAAATACTACTTTAGAGTTAGTGAATTCTTTGCTTAAACTATCTGCTTTTACTTGACCATTCTTTGAGTCGAAATCAGCCATAACTACGTTCCAATTTTGACTGAGAAACTTTTTAGTAGCACAAAGTCCCATTCCTGAAGCTGCACCAGTAATAACAATTGTTTTCATATTATTCTCCTTTAGAAAAATTCATTTGTAATTTGTTGACTGCATTTGATTAATTCTTTAGCAATCGACTGTAATTTTTGACGTGGTAAACGTTCAAAGCTTCCTGAAATACCTAAGGAGGCGATGACTTGTCCATTACGATAGATAGGAACCGCTAAACAACGAATGCCAATACTACTTTCTTCATCATCTAAGGCATAACCTTTTTGGGCAGTAATTTTAAGATTCTTTAGAAAGGTTTTTTGGCCCGTAATAGTATATTTGGTACCTTTATCAAAGGTCAGTTTTTTTACAATATTGACCTGTTGTTCATCTGATAAGAAGGCGACAATTCCCTTGCCCAAAGCACTAAGATTTATAGGAGTTGAATTCCCTAAAACTTTAAATTCTTCAAAACCTTTTTTTGCTGGGAGCACTTGTGTTATAACGACGTTTTCGTTCCTTAAAATACCGATAAAAGCTGTTGTTTGAAAGTGGTTAGTAATTTCCTTTGAAACTGGTATAGAAATCCAATTCAAATAAGGGTCACTATTGTTGTGCTTAATTGAATAATGCTTGTCGATTTTTTTGACATAATTTAGTTCCATTAGAGTATCTAATAATCGAAGAACAGTCGACTTGTTGAGGATTAATTGATTAGATATTTCAGTTAATCTCAAACCACCATTCTTTCTTAACAGAGCAAGTATTGCCAATCCATTGCGAAGAGTTGATGAAGAATTTGCCATGATGTTTCCTTCTTAAATAATAAAGTATGATTATTTTTTTATAATAGCAAAAAATCTCCAAAAGTTTCGTATGCTGAAACTTTTGGAGATTCAAAATTATTTTTCATTACTATGATGGACACCGTAACCGAAGTAAATAATTAATCCGATTACGGTCCAACCAACGTACATTTTCCAAGTGAATGATTGTAGCTGAGTCATCAGATAAACACATGCTACAAAGGAAACTAATGGAAAGAATGGATAAAATGGTACCCGAAAGGCTGGAGTTAAATCACGAGTATTTTTACTGTGTCTTAGGAAAATAACTCCGATTGAAGTAACAGCAAAAGCCAGTAGAGTACCGATGTTAACCAGTTCAGTAATCTTTTCAATTGGTACGACTGCAGCAACGGTTGCGGCAATCAAACCGACTAGAATCGTACTACTGATGGGAATGCCTTGTTTGCTAAGGTTCTTAAATTGCTTTGGCAATAATCCATCACGACTGAGTGAAAAAATGAGGCGGGTTCCTCCATAAATAACTACTAACAAAACGGTAGTCATACCCATAATGGCACCTAAAGAAACTATTCCAGAGATCCAGTTAAGGTTTAGAAGATTCAAAGCATGAGAAACTGGGTCCGCAACATTTAATCGTTTGTAATTAACAGCTCCAACTAAGACTAATGAAACTAGACTATAAAGAATCGCTACAATTAAGAGTGAGGCAATGATCCCAATAGGCATATTCCGCTTGGGATTTTTAACTTCTTCACTGGCCGATGAAACAACATCAAATCCTAAGAAAGCATAGAATGCAACGGCTGCACCTCTACCGATTCCACCAACTCCAAATGGTAAGAATGGATTATAATTTTTAGGCTTAACATAAAAAACTGTTACGGCTACAAATAGTAAAATAACAAAGATTTTGACATAAACCATAATGGTATTGACCTTCATTGATTCATTCAAACCCTGTAACAATAAGGTAGTAGCAATTAAGACGATGATAAAGGCGATAATATCGAATCTACCACCAGAATTACCAGCTGTACCTGGAGCCGATTGCAAAGCTTTTGGTAAATTAATACCAAAACCCGCTAATAGATTTCTGAAATAGGCTGACCAACTAACGGCAGTAGAGGAGGCCGCAAAAAGATATTCGGAGATTAATGACCAACCAACGATCCAAGCAATTATTTCTCCATATACAGAATAAGAATAAGTATAAGCACTACCAGCTAATGGAATAGTTGAAGAAAATTCTGAATAACAAAAAGCTGCACCAATACAAACTAGAGCAGCTAACAAATAGGTCAATATAACACCTGGACCGGCATAATTGGCAGCAATGATTCCAGGTGTTATAAAAATACCGGAACCGACAATAACACCGACACCCATAATAATTAAATCTTTAGCGTTCAGAGTTCTAGGGAGACTAGTCTTTTTGTTCAATAAATCGTGAACAATGTCTTTTTTTCTAAACAATGATGGCATAAGTAACACCTCTAGGTAATATTTACTATTATTATAGTGGTTTTAGTCAAAAAAAACTCTTCAGAAATATATCTGAAGGGTTAGAAATTATTTGATTAACATCATGATGATAGGTACAACAATCAAACTCATTAAAGTAGTTTCCGTAACCATAATAGCCGCATAATCAGAATCAGCGTGATAAAGTTTGGCCACAACAGGGGCGTTTGTCATAACGGGCATAGCAGCTTGAACAATGAATACTTGTCTTATTAATGGAGTAGCTGGAATGAACAAGAATAGTCCGGCCATTAATAATGGGGCACAGAGGAAACGCCCGAAAAGGATAGCTAAATTATCTTTTTTAAAGGAAATGTTTTTCAGACCAGCGTTGTAAATAGAAATACCAATGAAAATCATTGATAACGGGATGGTAAGGTTACCTAAATATTGAAAATCTGACATGAGAAATTTAGGTAGTTGAATATGTAACATTACCAAAATTAAACCGATGATGAACCCCATTAATGGTGGAGAGAAGACCTTTTTAAGAGTAGTTTTAAGTTTGAAACGTCCTTTAATTTCCCCGTCCATTTGAATAAGGTAAGTGCCAAGTGTCCAAAAGAAAGTAGTATTAGCCATGTAATAAACTAATACATAGGGAAGACTTTTTTCGCCAAAAAGTGCCATGTTAACAGGAAGCCCAACAAAAACAGTATTTGAATTGAAGAACATAGATGCAAATAGGCCTTTATGTTTAGGGTCGATTTTTAAGATTTTAATTAAAAGAATGGCAATAAAAATCAAGATAGTCATCGAAAGTACAGGGATGCCTAAGTCAGGTAATAATTTGATTAATTTCTCAGCTGTAAAGTCCTTAGTGATCGTTGAAATCATATAAGTTGGCAATGCTACTTGTGTAACTAATTTGGCAATTAATCGTGTTGAATTTTCAGAAAACCAACCTAAATAACTTAATCCATAGCCAACGGCGATTAAACCAATAATGATTAAAATTCCTTGAATACTGGAAAAGAAAACGCTCATAGATAAAACACCCTTCATTAAATATATAGTGATTATGTTACTCTTTTTGAAAAGCTTTGAAAAATGAGATTATTTTTTCATAATGGGTACGGTCCAATTTTAAAATTGGATGAGTTCAAATGCTTGAATTATAAAATTATTGTCCTACAATGAACTTTGTAATTAAAATGATCTGGAATATGTTTTATGATTTTTGGAGGAATTTAATATGGCCTATAAAACAATTAACCCTTATACAAATGAACTTATCAAGGAATACCCAGATGCAACATCTGAAGAAATTGAAACAGCTTTAAGTACTGGATATGATCTTTATAAAAAATGGCGTGACAAGCCGGTATCAAGCCGTGCTGCCACATTACATAAAATTGCAGAATTATTGAGAAAGAACGAGGATGAATTAGCTAAAGTTGCTACTATTGATATGGGTAAGCTTTTATCCGAATCAAAAGGTGAAGTTGAATTGTGTGCGATGATTGCTGATTATTACGCTGATAATGGAGCAGAAGATTTAAAACCAACGCCTATTAGTAGCCGTAATACTGGAGATGCCGAGATTTTGCATCAAGCAACTGGTGTTTTGATGATGGTGGAACCATGGAATTTCCCTTACTATCAAATTATGCGTGTATTTGCTCCTAACTTTATGGTAGGTAATCCAATGATCTTGAAGCATGCTTCAAATACACCTGGTTCTGCTGCTGCTTTTGAAAAAATTGTTCAAGAAGCAGGTGCTCCAGCTGGTAGTTTAACAAATCTATTTGCTAGTTATGATCAAGTTTCTGAGATCATTGCAGACCCTCGTGTTCAAGGGGTTGCTTTGACGGGATCAAAACGTGGTGGACAATCAGTTGCTAAGACTGCTGGAGAAAATCTCAAAAAGAATTCAATGGAATTAGGTGGATCAGATGCATTTGTTGTTTTATCTGACTCAGATATCGACAAAGCAGTTGATTTGGCCTGGAGAGTTAGAATATATAACGCTGGTCAAGTATGTACATCGGCTAAACGTTTTATTGTTGCTGATAATTTGTATGATGAATTTTTGAAGAAGTTAAAGGCAAACTTTGAGAAATTAGTTCCTGGAGATCCAATGGACCCTAAGACAACTATCGCACCTATGAACTCTGAACGTGCTAAGAATAAATTACAAGGACAAATTGATAAAGCAGTTGCTGGTGGTGCTAAAATTTATTACGGTGATCAAGCAATTGATTTGCCAGGACAATTCCTTCAACCAACTATCTTAACTGATATTTCAAAGGATAATCCAGAATTTTATGATGAAATGTTTGGACCAGTTGCGCAAGTATTTAAAGTAAGTTCTGATCAAGAAGCCATTGATTTAGCCAATGATTCAGAATTGGGATTAGGTGGAATTGTTGTTTCAGCTGATCCTCAACATGGTAGAGCAGTAGCTGAAAAAATTGAAACTGGAATGGTTTTTGTTAACTCCTTCCTTGTTTCATTACCAGAATTACCATTTGGTGGTGTTAAAGGATCAGGTTATGGTCGTGAAATGAGTCAACTAGGACTTACAGCTTTTACAAACGAAAAATTAGTTGTAACAGCTCAAGAACCTGATTGGAATAATCCAGCTGGTGGTTTAGCAGTTTTTAAATAGAAGGTTATGAATAATAAAATAAAAAAGATCTAGTGACTATTTTTAGTCGCCGGATCTTCTTTTTTTGTAAGCAATTTAATCTAATTCTTCAGGTTCATTTTTATTTAAAGTTGATTGAATCTTACCATCAACGACGGTAACCTTATTACGTTCCTTTAGGAAATAAATCAAAGTCATAATTACCAAGAAGACAACTCCGACTAGTAAAGAAACGGTAGTTTCAGGATTTAGAAACATGAATACCAAAATGACTAATAATGATGCAATGGCTAGGTAATTACTGATTGGATAAAATGGCATTTTGAAAGGATGATCAACCATTTTATCTTTATTAATTTTTCTAAATTTCAATTCACTCAAAAGAATCACAAACCAAGGTACCATTCCAGGCAAGACACTAGAACTATAAACAATAACAAAAATATTGCTTGATGTATGTAGTAATAGAGGTAAAGAATAATTTAGAATTAATCCTAATAGAATACCAATTGAGATAGCCAATACGGGGATAAAAGGAACATTGTGTTTGGATAGTTTAACGAATGATTTAGGGAGATGATTTTCAAGTCCAAGGGTATAAAGCATTCTGCTAGAACTGAAAATACCCGAATTACAACCTGACATAGCAGCCGTTAGCATAACAAAGTTAATAATTTCGGCAGCAAATGTAATACCGACCTTTGAAAAGGTTTCAACGAATGGCGAGCCAATTGTTCCCAATTTATCCCAAGGATAGATAGCAACGATAACGAAAATTGCACCAATATAGAAAATTAAGATCCTACCAACGATTGAACGAATGGCTCTAACAATATTTTCTTGAGGGTTTTCTGCTTCACCGGCTGTGATACCGATAACCTCAATTCCTTGATATGAAGCGACAACAATTGATAACGCAAAAATAAATCCTTTTACACCACCAGTGAAGAAACCACCATTTGTCCAGAGATTACTGATACCAACGGGATGACCGTGATTACCGACACCAAAGACAATTACAAAGAAACCTAAAATTATCATCATAATAATTGTTAATACTTTAATCAAAGCAAACCAGAATTCCAATTCACCGTAAGCCTTAACGGAAGTTAAGTTGGCTAAGCATAATGTTACAACGACTACTACTCCAGCAATCCATTTCGGCATTGTTGGGAACCAGAATTCAAGATATGTTCCTACAGCGATAACCTCACTGATACCAACAACTAGATATTGAAAAACGTTACTCCAAGCAGTTAAATATCCGACAACAGGATGTAGATATTCAGTCGCATACTTGGCAAATGATCCAGTCGAAGGATCAACATAAAGCATCTCGCCAAGAGCCCTCATAACCATGTATAGGATTAATCCTGCTAAAGCATAAGCCAGTAAGACTGAGGGTCCGGTCCACTTAATGGTGGATGCTGAACCCATAAATAGACCGACTCCGATGGTTCCACCTAAAGCGATCATTTGCATTTGTCTTGAAGATAAACTTCGGCTTAAATTTTCTTTAGCCATATAAATCCCACCCTTAATGTTCATTTATAATGAACACCTGTATTTTTAATATGGTATACATAATAACTCACTCTTGTGAAATTGTCATATCTTTTTTTCATTTTTTTATGAAAACTTGATATTATACTCAAAAAACTTAATATCTTTGATAAAAAACACCATAATTCGGTCCAATATAAATTGTGTTATAAATATTTACAAATACAAATATAAATTAGATAATAAATAGTATTGATAAAAGACTTTTGGATTTAATTGTGGGTTCAAATGTATAAGGAAGAAATATATGGATATTAATATCTTTATTGAGCGCCGAAAAACGTTGAAGATATCCCAAACAAAATTGTGTAAGGATATATGTACACAATCAACGTTAAGCAAATTTGAAAATAATGGTCGTGTGCCATCGCTAAGTATTTTAAATAAATTGTGCGAAAGATTGGGATTATCGGTCGATGATCTTTATAAAAACTCAGAAACTTCAACAACACATATGAGTGGTGTTTTAGATCGGATTGAAAGCGAATTGATGATGGAAGGCTATTTAGAGGTTTCAAGCAGTTTAGCCAAGATCAATGTGAATGAAATTAATAATAATAATTTAGAGATGCAATTCTATTACCAAAAGGCATTGTTTACAGCACTTACCAATGGTCATAATGAAGAGTTGTTTTATTATTGTTCACAAATATTGGATGATTTAGATGAGACTCATCAGACTATTTACTCACAATTGGCTTATATCAGTCTGGGAATTCTCTATTCTCGTATAAGCCAGATTAAAGAGGCCAATTTTTATTTCTCTAAGACTTTAGACTATATTCGTAAATATAATGAGGAAAACTCTCGCAGTGAGATCAATGTCTATTTGAGAATCTTGACGATCTTTTTCTTTACTGCCGAGTTTTATATTAAAGTTGGAGATTTTGATGTTGGATCAGAGTTAGTTAAACGTGGTGTTCAAATGTGTTCAGAGCAGCATATAACTTATTATTTGCCACGCTTGAAGCTTTTAGCAGCTAGAATTGCAATTGGCAAGGGTGAATCAGATCAGGTTATTAAGAATCTACTAACTGAATCGTCAGCCTTTGCTAAAATTAATCATAATGAAGTGGTTGAACTACGTATTGCAGCTTTAAGGAAGAAATATGAAGAAAATAAAGAAGCTAACGACAATAAATAATTTGTCGTTAGCTTTTTATGTTAAATTCTTTTTTTCTTAAATGTCAAAACTAAAATCAATAATATTAACAAACCACTAATTGAGTATATAATATTAGACTCTTTTGATCCGGTTTGAGGTAACAGTGAACCATTATTATTTGATGAATGTGTGTAGGGAACATTAGGTACCATTGGATTTTGGGGAGTAAAGCTTTCTGAATTATCCGGTGTACTTGGAGTTTCTGGAATTAGAGGATTTGTATTCTCATCAGTTGATGTGGTGGTAGGTGTATGAGTATTGGTAATAGTTACTTGATTGCCTGATTTAACTTGGGAACTCACATAACCTGAGATAGAATCTTCTTGAATAGTGTATTGGTCATCTTCTGAAAGATTCTTCCAAATATATGACCAATTATTATCAGCGTTTAAAATAATTGGATCACCGGTAATTAGACCATTTTTTAGAAGATGAACTGTAACGTTAGCTGGCCGAATATTATCTTGATTATTATTATCATCCCAAACCTTTTTTACGGATAATTGAGATTTGTTAGTATGAATATTTGTATTTGGCGTATGCGTATTAATTATCTGAACATGGGTAGAGTCTAATGTATCAATATTTGAAGTGTAACCAGGAACAGAAATTTCTTTAATTGAATAAGTGTTATCAGTATCTAAGTTTGAAAAATCGTATTGCCAATTATTCTTAGCATTTAATTCAACTGTTTGCCCCGTCTTACCATTGACTAGCAGTTGAATTTTAACACTGTCTGGACGCAGTCCGTCTTGATTGTCATTATCAGACCATTTCTTTGAAACAGTTAGATGTGTTTTGTTATCACTAGGCGTTGGATTACTATTTAAAGTATTAGTAATTGTGGCTACCGTTTTATCATCGTTATATGTAGTTGATGATGAGTAACCATTTGGAACGGTTATTTCTGAAACAGTGTAATTAATATCTTTATTATTAGCTTTTTTATCGAGTTGCTTCCAATCATAAGTCCAGTTGTTACTTTTATCTAAAGTAACTGAATCACCGGAATTTTTACCGTTGGCTAAAAGCTGAACTTGAATGCTACTTGGACGTTTGGAAGAATTATTATCATTCCAGGACTTTGTAACCTTAAAGTCAGTCTTATCATCAGTAGGAGTAGTTGCTGTTTTTGTATTAGTAATAGTTGCACCTGCATCAGTTACATCTATATTAGAATCATAACCAGAAACTTTTTCTTCGGTAACTGAGTAATTAATAGTTTTACCATCGGAATCAGTTTTATCCAAGTCATTCCACGTATATGTCCAATTGCCATCAGTATCAGGTTTTAAAGTGATAGGATCACCTTGATTAGTGCCGTTGGCAGTTAATTGAACTGTGATTGAATTAGGACGACTTGATTCATCATTGTTGTCAGACCAGATCTTATTTACAGTAAAACTACGTTTATTGTCACTAGGACTAGTTGATGAGTCGGCCTTATTAGTAATAGTTTCTTCAGTATGATCAGTATTGTATGTGTTGGTTGCTGTATATCCCTTTGGAGTAGCAACTTCTTTAGCTGTATAAGTTATTTCCTTATTACTACTATCATATTTTGGAAGTTGATTTGTCGGATCGGTTGTATTAGTTGAATCATTTTTCCCAAATGTATATGACCAACTATTATCACTATTTAACGTAACAGGGTCGCCTAAGGCTTTTTCACCTTGATTGTCATCGTTAGCATATAGTTGCACTTGGATACTTTTTGGACGACTAGCTGAGTCATTGTCATCCCAAGCTTTGGTAACTTTCAAACTGGTAGCAAGAGTGTTAGTTACAGTCTTGTCGTAAGTATTACCGTTATTGTAGCTGTCGGTTGAGATATATCCACTAGGAATGTTCTCTTCAGAAACATACCAAATGGTATTTGAATCTAAGTTGGTAAATGTATATGACCAACCATTTTCTTTTGACAGTTCTACATTTTTAGGATAACCATCAGGGCGCTTACTCTCTCCATCGAAAATTCCGACTTCAATTGGATCATGATCATCTTGATTTTTGCCGTCATGCCAGATTTTAGTAACTTTAAACTGAGTTTTATCGGGCGTGATTATATTGGTTATATCGTAATTTGTCGAATCATATGTTGCTGTAAAGCCCGCAATAGGTTCCTCTTGAACGGTATATTTATACTCAGTTCCATTATCATCATATTTTGGTAGATTATTGAAAACATATGACCAATTACTGTCTTTAGTGATTGTCTGAGAATCACCGTATTTAGTTCCGTTTTGTAATAAATCAATTTTTACAGAATCAGGAAGGACGGTCTCTGATGGAACACTCCAAAGTTTATGTCCCATAACAGAAGTTTTTTCGGCGCTAGTGTGAGCATCACTACCAAAAGTAGTATTGGGTTGATTGATGGTAATATTTTGGAGCTCATCTTTATTGGAAAGTAAGTCTCCAGTATTAGAGTATGAACTTGATTTATTATCTAAATTAGTAATTTTAGTATAGTAAACGATAATAACTGGTTGATTTATATCACCTAAGTTAATTGTAAACCCGGAATCACTAGTATCAGCTTTTGTATCGGCAAATTTATTAGTAGTATCATTAGTGATTTTACCGGTTGTGTGATCGGCGGTTGCTGAATTGATGGAAATTGGATGATCGGCATCGTTTAATAATGTCTGATTTTCTCCAATCGTGTCTTTATAAACAGCATCTTTAATTTCTTCACCTTTATAGTTAACTCTGACAGTCCATTGAATCTCGTCACCAGACCCCATGTAGCTACCATACTTGTAAAGTGTTTCATTGGGGTCAGGAACACTACCGGTACTAACCTCAGAATTAGTAGTGGAGTCGGTGTTAGTTTCTGCTGCTCCAGTGACATTCCAATCCAGGGGTACTTTGTCTCCCGTAGTTACTTGTGTCTTGTCCCAACTAGTACGAACGAAAAAGGATCCAGTAACAGGGGTGTTTTTTGACTTCTCGGCAGCATAGGAATTGAAAGTGATCGTTACTTGACGTGTTGCTTTATTTAAAGTAGCCGTTCCAACCTCTTTGCCTCCAGCTGTTTCGGTAACTGGCTGTGGAGTTGTTATATCACCGGTAATAGTAAGTTGTTTAGGTACTGTTACAGTCATTGTATCTCCGTCATTGACTCCACCAGACGGTGTAGTGAATTCCCAATAGGCTTGGATAGTATCTTCCAATCCAAATGAATCTTGTGGTGTACCATTAGCATCTTGTAATTGAACTTTGGTAATTAGTTGATTGCCCCAGTCTTTACCACTGGTGGCATCTGCATTAACGATATTTGTAAAACTGGTCATAAAAATAGACAGGATTATGACTAGTAGACTAAATATGTTATTTCCCTTTTTAAACATATTTGAAATCTCCTCATTGATTAGCTTTGTTTCCTAAGCAAAACTTTATTAATAATATGATACTACTAATATAGAAAAAATTATAACAGTAAGCAAAGCTTAATAATAAGAAATTGATAATTATACTATAATGTTTTTATCTATTATATTTTGGAGGGTAATTATGGCCACACTTGAGATAAAAAATCTCCACGTTGAAATTGAGGATGAAGAACGTAAAACAAAAAGAGAAATCTTAAAAGGTGTTAATTTGGTAATGAAGACAGGTGAAATTCACGCCATTATGGGTCCTAATGGAACAGGTAAATCAACTTTATCTCAGACCATCATGGGTCAAAAGAATTATCATGTTACGCAAGGCGATATTTTATTGAATGACGAAAGCATTTTGGATATGCCAGTGGATCAAAGAGCGCGTAAAGGATTGTTTTTGGCAATGCAGTATCCAGCTGAAATCCCTGGAGTTACTAATGCAGAATTTCTAAGGTCAGCCATAAATGCTCGTCGATCTGAAGATAATCAGATTTCAGTAATGGACTTTTTAAAAGAATTGGATAAAAATTTAGAAATCTTAGATATGAGTCAGTCTATGACAGAAAGGTATTTAAATGAAGGTTTTTCAGGTGGCGAAAAGAAAAGAAATGAAATCCTTCAATTATTAATGATTAAGCCAAATTTTGCTCTACTGGATGAAATTGATTCAGGATTAGACATTGATGCTTTGAAAGTTGTTTCTAAAGGAGTGAATTCAATGCGAGGCAGTGATTTTGGTGCCTTGATAATCACCCACTATCAACGCCTATTGAATTATATTAAGCCTGATGTGGTTCACGTTATGATGGGTGGTAGAATCGTTAAAACCGGAGCAGCTGATCTGGCTGTTAAGCTGGAGAACGAGGGATATGCTGGTTTACGTGATGAATTAGGATTAGATATTAATTTGGTTGATGAAGATTAGGAGGAGTGAAATGACACCAGATAAATTAGTGCAAATCGCTACCGAAAATAATGAACCAAGGTGGTTTATTGAAAAGCGTATCAGAGCCTTAAAAATTATGTCTGAACTTGAATTACCAAAGATGCAACGATTTGATTATCATACTTGGTCGATGACACCTGAAACAACCAAAATAAGTATTATGGATCATGATCATTCTGAAAATTATGTTCTATTGGATATTTTTGAGGCCGCCAGAAGATATCCAGAGTTAATGCAGAAATATTATATGAATAAAGTTATTAAATCAAATGAGAACAAATTGACAGCTTATCACACAGCTTTTTTAAACCAAGGGTTATTCTTATTTATTCCTAAAAATACTGTTGTTGATAAGCCAATTGAAATAAATCTTCAACAAGATTCTAATATTTTTAATTCTCATATCTTGATTGTTGCAGAGGAGAATACACAAGTTTCTTTTATCCAAAAATCAACAACGGAAGTTGAGCAACAGTCTAGTGCTAACTGTATTGTTGAGATAGTAGCCAAAGCTAATAGTATTGTTAAATATGCTGCAGTTGATGAACTAGGTTCAAATGTAACCTCATATTTAAGTCGTCGTGCTTTTGTAGATCAGAATGCATATGTTGATTGGTCGATTGGCTTAATGAACTCAGGCAACACAGTAGCTGATTTCGATACTGATTTGTATGGTGAAGGTTCTCATTCGGAGATTAAAGTAGTTGATATTACAACTGGAAAACAGCAGGAGGGCGTAAATACCCGAGTAACCAACTATGGAAAGCATTCGATCGGTAATATAAATCAACGTGGTGTAATTATGGATCGATCTAAATTAATTTTTAATGGAATCGGTCATATTATTCATGGTGCTTCAGGTGCTAATGCTGAACAGCAGAATAGAGTCTTAATGATGTCTAATCATGCACATGGGGATGCTAATCCAATTCTTTTAATTGATGAAAACGATGTTTTAGCAGGCCATGCAGCCAGTGTTGGTCAAGTTGATCAAAAACAACTTTATTATTTAATGAGTCGAGGTATTGATAAAAAGACAGCTCAAAGATTGGTTATTAGAGGTTTTTTAGGTGATGTATTAACGTCAATTCCGTCTAAAAAAATTCGTGAACAGTTGATTCAAACGATTGAAAGGAAGTTGGCTGATGGACAAAAGCTTTCAGAAAATTCGTAATGATTTTCCGATTTTAAATCAAAGAATAAATAATGAGCCACTTGTTTATTTAGATAACGCCGCTACAAGTCAAAAGCCAAATCAAGTTATTAATGAATTAGTCCGTTATTATCAAAATGATAATGCTAATACAAGAAGAAGTGTTCACACTTTGGGCGAAAGAGCGACTGAAGAATTCGAAATAGCTCGTAAAAAAGTTCAGGTGTTTCTTAATGCTAAAGATTCACGTGAAATAATCTTCACTAAAGGAACAACTGATAGTTTAAATTTGATTGCCAGTACCTACGGCGAGGAAAATATTCAAGCTGGGGATGAAATTGTTATTTCTTATATGGAGCATCATAGTAATTTGATTCCTTGGCAACAGTTGGCGCTTAGAAAAAATGCTGTTTTGAAATATATTGGATTGACTAAAGATGGCCAATTAGATATGGAAGATGCTAGAAGAAAAATTACTGATAGAACTAAATTAGTTTCGATAACACATGTCAGTAATGTTCTGGGTGTCACTAATGATGTCAAAAAGTTAGCAATTATTGCACATAGTCATAACGCCGTTATCATTGCTGATGGAGCTCAAGCAGTAGCAAATATCCCTGTTGATCTGCAAGATTTGAATGTTGATTTTTACGCTTTTTCTGGGCATAAAATGATGGGACCAATGGGAATTGGTGTTTTGTATGGAAAATATGATTTATTAAAGAGTATGTCACCGAATCAATATGGTGGGGAAATGATTGATTCGGTTAAGAAATATCATAGTACATGGGCGGATGTTCCTTTTAAGTTTGAGGCTGGAACACAGAATGTTGCTGGAGTTATTGGCCTGTCAAAAGCAATTGATTATTTAAATGATATTGGAATGAAAAACATTTCTAAGTATGAGAATGAACTAGTTAAGTATATTTTGCCCAAATTGTTAAAAATTGAAGGACTTACAGTCTATGGTCCGCAAGATACTAAAAATCATAACGCCGTTATATCATTTAATTTGAATGGTATCCATCCGCATGATGTAGCAACCGCCCTAGACATGGATGGAGTGGCGGTAAGAGCAGGACATCATTGTGCGCAACCACTGATGAATTATTTGGGAGTAACGGCAACCGTCCGAGCTAGTTTTTATATATATAATAATCAATTTGATGCCGATCAATTGATCAAAGCAATCTATGATACGAAGGAGTTCTTTAATGTATGAGTTTAGCAGGATTGGATAATTTATACCGAGAGGTCATTTTGGATCATTCTAAAAATCCGCATCACAAACATACTTTGGATCATGCGACTGATAAGATCACATTGAAAAACCCCAGCTGTGGTGATGTGATCAATCTGGAGATTGAATTGAATGATGGAAAAGTAACCGATATTGGTTTTACCGGTGAAGGATGTACCATCAGTCAATCTTCAGCTAGTATGATGACCGATGCAGTACTTGGAAAATCAGTGAAAGATAGTTTGGAAATGGCACATATATTTTCAGATATGGTTATAGGGAAGAAACATTCACAAACTGATCTAGCTAAACTAGGCGATGCTGCCATTCTTTCAAGTGTTATGAAATTCCCTGCAAGAATTAAGTGTGCCACGTTATGTTGGTGGGCTCTGAGAAAATCATTAGGAGAAGATGAAAATGATTGATTTGAATAATTCCGATTATGAATATGGTTTCCATGATGATATAAAACCTAAATATTCAACTGGACGTGGTTTAACTGAAGAAACTGTCCGTAAAATTTCGGCTGAAAAAAAAGAACCACAATGGATGCTAAATTATCGTTTAAAGTCTTATGAAATGTACAAGAAGTTACCAATGCCTAACTTTGGTCCTGATCTGTCAGATCTTGATTTGGAGAATATGCTTTACTATCAAAAAATGACTGATAAAAAATATCGCGATTGGGATGATGTACCTGATAAGATGAAAGAGACCTTTGATCGATTGGGCGTTCCAGAAGCTGAAAGAAAGTATTTGGGTGGATCGTCTGCGCAATATGAGTCAGAAGTTGTTTATCATAATATGCGTAATGAGTTTGCTAAGTTAGGTATTCTTTTTACTGATACTGATACGGCCTTGAAGGAATATCCTGAACTATTTAAGAAGTGGTTTGGTAAACTTGTCAAACCAACTGATAATAAGTTTGCCGCCTTGAATGGAGCCGTTTGGTCAGGTGGTTCATTTATTTATGTTCCTAAAGGAGTACGGACTGAGATACCAATTCAATCTTATTTTCGTTTAAATTCTGAAAACTCTGGTCAATTTGAAAGAACCTTAATTATTGTAGATGAAGGTGCCAAAGTAGATTATGTTGAAGGCTGTACGGCTCCAAATTATTCATCGGATAGCTTACATGCGGCCGTAGTTGAAGTAAATGTACAAAAAGATGCTTATTGTCGCTATACAACGATTCAGAATTGGTCAGATAATGTTTATAGTTTGGAAACCAAACGAGCGGCAGCACAGGAAAATTCCACAATGGAATGGGTCGATGGCAATTTGGGATCAAAAGTAACAATGAAATATCCAAGCGTTTATCTTAATGGTGAAAATGCTAGGGGAACCATGCTATCTATTGCCGTGGCAAGTAACGGTATCCATCAGGATTCGGGTGCAAGAATGATCCATAATGCCAAAAATACTTCCAGTTCAATTGTTTCAAAATCAATTGCTCAAACTGGCGGGTCAGTAGATTATCGTGGAACTGTTCGGTTCGGTAAACATTCCGATGGATCGAAAGCACATGTAGAATGCGACACGATTATTATGGATGATCAATCATCCTCCGATACGATTCCTTATAATGAGATCGATAATGCTAATGTTTCAATGGAACATGAAGCCAGAGTATCAAAGATTTCGGAAGAGCAACTTTATTACCTAATGAGTCGTGGAATTTCGGAAGCAAAGGCTACTGAGATGATAGTTATGGGATTCGTAGAACCATTTACTAAGAAATTGCCGATGGAATATGCGGTTGAATTGAACCGATTGATTAGTTATGAGATGGAAGGGTCAATTGGATAAATTATAGTAAATGAGAGTGAGATAAAAATTAGCTTTTGAGCGTTATATTAAATAAGCTCTAGTAATCATATTTTTGCTATTTCTCAAGTATGGTTATAACAAAAAAATAGTGAATCCAAAAACCACTTGGATTCACTATTTTTTTGTGGGCAAATTAATTTCATACTGACAAAGATAAGAAAGCCTCAAGATTAATTACTATTGTGTGATACGAAAACAACATATCCACCGGTGTCATATGGACGATCTGTTGTCGAATATTCATAAGGAGTTCCATCATCCAAAAATACAGTTTGGGTTACTCTGAATACTGGATCATCTTCTTTGATTTCTAAGTATTCCATGTCTTCAGAGGTGGGTTTATTAGCTGTAAAGTTACGAAATGCGGCACCAATAATTAATTTTAATTCGTTTTGGATATATCCATAAATTGAATTATGCAAAACTTTTTCATCCACGCCAGGTATTAATTTAACTGGCATTGTAGTGTATTCCAGAGCATACGGTTTACCATCAACGATTCGCAATCGCTTTATATCATAAATGACATCAGTAGGATCTATTTTTAGTTTTTCTTGTTCATCTTTGTTAGGATATCGCATCTTAAACTTAATTATTTTACTTACTATTTGACGACTATCACCCAGCAGTTTTGTTGTGCCTACATATTGGTCAACTCCAACATCCATATTGGCAATACTATCGGCGTTACTTTTGACATAAGTTGCGGCACCTTGTTGACTGTAGACGAATCCCTTTGATTTAAGTATAGATAGTGATTTTTGAAGAGTCATTCGGCTTGTTGAATATTCTTTTGCCAGTCTTTTTTGATCCGGTAAGGGTTCTCCCGTAGGGTAAACACCAGATTTTATTTTTTCTATGATATCGTTTGCTACATCTTCGTATTTGGACATGATTGTATTACCCCCAGCGAATTGATTGTAATTATATAATACATCTTCTTACTCAAATTTAATAAATGATAGTTCATATTTTAAATTTGGGTTTACAAGTTAAATGTAAGCGTGTACACTATGCCGTGTAAAGGAGGATGTTAACATGAATGAATTTAAGAAGGATTTCTTATGGGGTAACTCGACCTCAAGTATGCAGACGGAAGGCGCCTATAACGAAGGTGGTAAAGGAAAGTCAGTTTATGATATTCGTAAATCCACAGAGGATACCTCTGATTGGAATGTAGCTATTGACGAGTACCATCGTTATCCCGAAGATATTAAGTTAATGAAAGATATGGGAATGAATTGTTATAGATTCCAGATTTCATGGAGTCGTGTTAATCCTGAAGGTGATGGGGATTTCAACGAAGAAGGAATCAAATTCTATGATAATTTGATCAATGAATTATTAGCCAACGGAATTGAACCAATGATTTGCTTGTACCATTTTGATATGCCGTTACATTTGGCAGAAGAGTACAACGGCTTTATCAGTCAACATGTTGTAGATGCTTTCATCCGCTACGGAAAAGAAATGCTTAAACGTTTCGGGGATCGTGTTAAATATTGGATCACTTTCAACGAACAAAATCTATATAGTGTTCCAGAAGCCTTTAAGATCAGTGGCTACAAAGGCAATAACTCAATTAGAGATTTATATCAAATACAACAACACGTAATTCTCTGTCATGCAGCAATTGCTAATGATGTTCATGATAATTATCCGAATATTCAAATTGGTGGAATGTTAGCCTATCAAGAAGTTTACCCTGCAACGGCTTTACCAACAGATGTTTCTGCAACGCGAAAGTTTCTTGAATTTGCAGATAACAACTTAATTCGTTTATTTACAGAAGGTAAGTACTCTAATGAAGTGGTTCATTATATGAAGATGAATCATTTAGATGATATTTTAGATGAGAAAGAAATGGCAATCATTTCAAGGACTACTAGTGATTTTATTAGTTTTAGCTATTATTCAACGTCAACAATTGACAGCACTCTAATTCCAGTTAATACGTGTCCTAACCTGTACGCCATTGAAGGTCACAAGCCCAATCCATATTTATTAACAAATGAATGGGATTGGCAAATTGATCCGGAAGGATTTAGAACAGTTTTAGCAACGATCTATAACGAAACACACGTACCAGTTTTCCCAATTGAAAATGGTATTGGCGTAAGTGAAACGTGGGATGGAAAGAACCCAATTAATGATGACTATCGAATTAAATATCATAGAGATCATATTCAAGCTATGAAAGATGCCGTTCATCTTGATGGAGTTGATGTCATGGGCTACTTGGGATGGGGACTAATTGATATTCCAAGTTCTAAAGGTAATATGGAAAAACGCTATGGAATGGTTTATGTAAATCGTGGTAATCATGATTTGAGAGATATGAAACGTGTCCCAAAAGAAAGTTTCAAGTGGTTTAAAAAAGTGATCGAATCCAATGGAAATATTCTTTAATAGAATGGGGGAAATAAAAATGGAGGAAACAAAGAGCGGTAAACAAAAATTTTTCGATAAATTCGCGGAAATTTCTGCAAAAATTGGTTCTGAAGTCCATTTGAGATCATTAAGAGATGCTTTTGCTGTAATTATGCCATTATTTATTCTTGCCGGTATTGGTGTTTTGATCAACAACGTTGTCTTTCCCAAAATAGCTAGTGGGACAACGTTAACCAGCTTACAAGTTTGGGGAAATCTTATTTCTAATGGTACTTTGAATATTGCTGGGTTAATGTTGGCACCAGCAATTGGTTATTGTCTGGCTAGAAATAAAAGTTATAGTAACCCAATTGCTGCAGCAATTATTTCTTTAGCAAGTTTAATCATGACAATGCCTGTAACGCTGAGCGTTATTCCCACTGGAGCAAAAAAGGCTGTTGATGTTACCGGTATTCTATCGTTTACAAATTTAGGAACCACCGGAATGTTTAGCGGTATTATTGTCGGGCTACTAGCAACTGAGCTATTTATTAGGCTCTCAAATGTTAAACATTTACAAATTAATCTAGGTGACAGTATTCCACCCGCAGTTTCGGCATCATTTAATTCATTAATTCCCGCAGTTTTAACGGCTAGTATTTTTGCATTGATTGCTGCTTTGCTTGCAGTTTTTGGTAATACAGACCTTGTAACTTTAATAACTACACTTATTCAAGAACCGTTGAGAAAAGTTAATACCAGTTTGTTTGGGATGTTGCTAATCTATTCAATTGGTAACTTTCTATTTACATTAGGTATCCATCAAACGGTTATCAATGGAACTTTACTTGATCCAGTACTATTGATTAATATGAATAAAAACACAGCTGCCTTTGCCGCTGGAAAACATATTCCATATATTTTGACTAATACATTCCGTGATACTTTTGGTATGATGGGGGGAACTGGTTCAACAATTTGCTTATTAATTGCTATTTTTCTATTTTCAAAACAAAAATCAGGAAGAGAATTGGCCAAACTAGCGATTGCACCAGGGTTGTTCAATATTAATGAGCCAGTTATTTTCGGATATCCAATCGTCTTCAATATTCCTATGATGATTCCATTTGTTTTAACACCAGTTATTGGAATTTTAATTGCCTATTTCTTTACTGCAATTGGATTTATTCATCGAGTAGTTGTAATGGTACCTTGGACGACACCACCATTGTTATCAGCTTATCTGGCAACTGCGGGTGATTGGAAAGCAGTTTTAGTTCAAATGTTAACTATTATTATTGGAGTTTTATTCTATATTCCATTTATGAGAATTAGTGAACGTGTTCAGGCTAAACAGGCCGAACCAGTATTGAACTAATAAGTAGTATATAAAAAGAGCTAAGAATCCCTCATTGGGGATCTCTAGCTCTTTATTTATTAGCCAAAAAATCCAAAGCAGCAGCACCAACAGTTTTAGCAGCCAGTGGCAATGCCTTTTCATTGATAACGAAAGTAGGACTATGATGTGCTGAGTAGACACCATCATCAGGCATTTCCCCAACAAACATGTAAACCCCAGGGATATTTTGACTGAAGTAGGCAAAGTCTTCAGATGCCGTATTCCGTGAAATTGTATCAACTTTTTCTAGCTCTTTAATATTACTATTTTCTAGGCTATATTGAACTTCTTTAGTAAGATTCTCATCATTATCAAGAACTGGGTAATCGGCGTTATAGAATAGGTCTACTTTAACACCAAACATTATTTCTAGACCTTTGACAATATTTTTGAAATTCTTTTCAATAATGGGTCTCTCAGCAACATTCATAAAACGAACATCACCTTCTAGAAAAACTGAATCCTTAATAACATTGAATGATCCACGGCCGTCAAAATTTCCAATAGTTAAGGTACACATGTCAAATGGATCGGTACGTCTAGAGATAATTGTTTGAGCGATAGTTACAAAATAAGATGCGGCTACATTAGCATCGTTGGCCAAATTAGGGGCCGATCCGTGTCCACCTTTACCATGAATGGTTAATTTAAAGCTAGAACGACCAGTCATTACTGGTCCAACAGTACATTGAACTGTTCCATATGGAACGATTGCCCAACCATGAACACCAATAATTCCGTCAACACCTTTTAATACCCCAGCTTTGATCATGCCAGGCGCACCACCAGGAGGAGTTTCTTCTGCGGGTTGATGAATGATTTTAACTTTTCCATCAAAATCATCTTTTAGTTCATTAAGACACTCTGCCAGAATCAATAAGTAAGCGGTGTGTCCATCGTGCCCACAGGCATGCATTACACCTTCATTCTGGGATGCATAAGGTAATCCAGTTTCTTCTTTTACAGGTAATCCGTCAAAGTCAGCACGTAAGGCGATTGTTTTGCCAGGTTTTCCAGAATCTATTGTTACAACGACACCATAACCATCACCATAGTTTGATTCAACTTTAACATCTAGATCTTTATAGAAATTAGCAATATATTTACCAGTTTCCTTTTCCTCAAATGATAATTCAGGATGCTGATGTAAATAACGTCTGATTTGAATCATCTTGTCAGTTTTTTCTTCAATCTTTTTATAGAGTTTATCTTTTAAATTTTGATCTGCTTGTTTATAGTCACTCATATAAAGTACCTCTAATTTTTAGTTTGGATGAACTGTGAACGTACTAAAACCACCTATAAGAATACTAATTGCTAAAAATATAAAACCAATCTTGAAATCTCCACCAGCTGATTGAACTAATGAGCCAATGATAATTGGAGCCAAGAAGCCACCGAACGTACCACCAGTATTGATGATACCGACTGATGAACCGATGACTTCTTGCTTGAAGATCTTTTGAGGCCATGTAAAAGTAGCAGTAAATGCAGAGATTGTTGTCATACCGATCAAAGCAACAAGTACAAGCGATAGAGCAATATTGTGAATATTAACTAATGTGTAGATACAAGTTGCACTGATAATGGAACAAATTAGAATAAACTGCTTTTGTTTACCTTCGAACCACTTTGACAGAATAATTCCCGTCATAAAACTACCAATAACTTGAGAAATTGCATTAACAGCCAAAATTGCACCAGCAGCTCCTAGTGATAATTGATAAGTTTTGGTCAAGTAACTTGGTAACCAGGACATTGCGCCATAGTAAGTAATGTTCAATAAGATCATAATTACGAAAATTAAGATAACATTACGATTAGTTATAACCTCTTTAAAGGGAACCTTAGGTAACTCTTCTTTTGTATCTTTGGTAACATTGGCGTCTTTAGGCAGTAAGAATAAGACTAATAGGAAGGCAATCAAAAATAAAGTACCTAAAAGAATATATCCATAGCGCCAGTTTATCGCTATAACGTTGGCACCGAGTACAAAAGCTAATAATCCACCAATTCCTGAGGTAGTCATAATACTAGATTGAACCATGACACGTTTTTCCTTGCTAAAGTTTTCAGCTACGGCCTTGGAACATGAAGGTGGATAGCCTCCGTGACCAAGACCGGCACCGAAGCGAATTGCAAAGAATAATATTAAGGAACTAACGAATCCAAAAGCATAAGAAAATAAACAAATAATTCCTAATGACAGTAGTAATACCTTTTTGGCACCAACCTTATCCGCCAACCAACCACCGGGAATCTGCATCAGTGTATAAGCTAGAAAAAACATACTCATGATCATACCAGTTTGAGACGTTGTAAAATTGAATTGCTTGGCAATCGGAATAATAGCGGTTGAGACCATATTCTTGTCCATATAAACCATTGAGTAACCGGCCATAAGTGCAACAATAGTTTTAGTGCCAGCATGGGTATTGGGTTCACTGAGATTCATTTCTTTTTCCAGACAGATCATCTCCTTAAAAAGATGTATTAATTCATTATTTATAACCTCCATCAAAATTGCGAAAACGTTTACAAAAGAATTGTATCATGCTATTAATGAGAGTTACCATTTTTTTTGAATTAAATATTATAGTTCATTTTTTGTCTGATATAATACAAATGAAAACAGCTGTATAAGGATATAAATATGGAAGAAAATAAAAATACTAAAAAAGACCAAGTTATGGATTCCTTGAAAAAGGTCATTGATCCAGAACTTGGTATTGATATTGTTAATCTAGGTTTGATTTATGAAGTTGAAATAGAAAATGATGTTAAGGCAATTGTTACGATGACTTTAACCACGATGGGTTGCCCGTTGAGTGATATGTTGCATGATTCCATTCAAGCGGCTGCTAAATCAGTTGCCGGTATTAATGAGTGTGAAATTCAATTAGTTTGGTATCCAATTTGGGATATCAGTAAGATGAGCCGCTATGCTCGTGTTGCTTTGGGTATACCGGAAGGTTTTGGTGTGTAAAATAGTTACACAAAAAAGGTCAATCCAACGGATTGACCTTTTAAAATACCTAAAAATACTGTAACAAATCACTTTCAGTTAATTTATCCTTTTCAGTTTTGTCTAAATCGAGAATAATCTCACCCTTTTTCAAGACAATTAAACGATTGCCATATTTCATAGCATCAGATAGATCATGCGTGATCATCATGCAAGTTAATTCCTTTTCCAAAATAATCTTATTAGTTAATTCCATTAAGTCTTTACTAGTCTGTGGATCAAGAGCCGCAGTATGTTCGTCTAATAATAATAATTCAGGACGCTGAGTAATAGCCATCAAAAAACTTAAAGTTTGTCTTTGACCACCAGAAAGTTTCTCAGTGAAGGTATTTAAACGATTATCAAGTGTAGGCAAATTGGAAATCAACTTTTGAAATTCAGGCATATTTTCTTTTAATTTACGTAATCTTAAACGTCTAGGTAAACCACGGCGTTTAGCTAATAAGAGATTTTCGGCTACGGTCATGCGTGGAGCAGTACCAGATTTTGGATCTTGATAAACCCGACTGATGTGACGGCTACGTTTAGCCAAATTCTCATTTGTAATGTCATCACCATTTAATAGGATCTTTCCAGATGTTAATTTATTGGTTCCCGTAATAGCATCAAGTAAAGTTGATTTACCAGCACCATTGGTTCCTAAGACGACTAAGAAATCTTTGGGATTAATGGTCAAATTGATATTATTTAGAATGTTTAAATTGTCGTCATCGTTATAAATAGTCTTAACGGCATCTTTTATTTCTAGTAGTGGTTTCATTTTGTTTTAACCCCGTTTCTTAAAGTCTTTAAAAATTGAGCTCTGATTGTTGGCAATGCCAGGCAAAGAGCCAAGATAATAGCCGAAATAAGTTTCAAGTCGTTAGTATTGAAGCCTAATTGTAGGACGACCATCAATATTAAACGATAGACGATACTACCAATCACGATAGTAATTAAACGGATGCTTAATGGAACATCAGGGTAAATAACCTCACCGATAATAATGGCTGATAGTCCAATAACAATAACACCGATACCCATATTAACGTCTGCAAATCCATTTTGTTGGGCAATCAATCCACCGGTTAAAGCAACGATGCCGTTAGATACCATCAAACCGATGAATTTCATTACAGTTGTGTTGATACCAAGGGATGCGGCCATAGTCTCATTATCACCAGTGGCAATAACGGCTTGTCCTTTTTCAGTATTTAGGAAAATAATTAGTAGGAAAATAATCAAAGCAATAACAATGATTCCTAAAATAATTCCGTTGAAATTAGTTGGTAACTTATTCAAACCAAACTGATTAAAAATATTTGTTGATTTAGTTAATGACATATTGGCTTTACCCAAAATTCTTAAATTAATGGAATAAAGGGCAGTCATTGTTAGAATACCAGCTAATAAGATAGGAACATTGAGTTTTGCATATAGAAAAGCAGTTGCAAATCCCGCTAAGCATCCAAAAATAAAGGCTATTAATAGGGAATATAGGGTTGAATGGCCACTTTGAATCAAACTGATAGCGGTAACCGCACCTAGCGGAAAGCTACCTTCAACAGTCATATCTGGAAAATCTAAGATACGAAATGTTATGAATAATCCAATTGCCATAATTGACCAAATGAAACCTTGACTTATAGTAGATACGATTAAATTCATTTTATGATTTGTCCTTTCTTTTGAGCTTCTTTAATGAGCGAATCAGGGAATTCAATATTAAGTTTTTTAGCCATCTTTTCGTTTAAAATTAGGTGTCCTTTTTTCATGAAGGTAACAGGAGTTGTAGCAGGGTCTTCCTTACCTTGAAGAATTCTTACAACATGTTTACCAGTTTCTTCACCCAATTCATATTGACTCAATCCAACGGTAGCAAGACCACCATCTTTGACCATAGTTGTAGCAGCTGGGAAGACGGCAATATTTTGTTTAGCCGCAATGGAAGATAATAATTTCATACCTGACGCTACAGTGTTATCAGTTGGAACGTAAATAGTTTGAACGTTTTGGGCTAATGCAGTTCCGACTTGTTGAATATCATTGACTGAATTAATACTTGAAACTTTGACGGTGATACCTTGTTTCTTAGCCAAAGTTTGCATTTTTTTCATTTGACTAGTGGCAGAAGCATCACTGGATGTATAAATAATTCCGATTGTTTTAAGATCTGGAATAACTTGTTTCATTAATTTCAGTTGAGCTTCAAGAGGTGCCTGATCGGAAACACCGGTAATATTTTTGCCAGGTTTATTATTATTGCTGACGATTCCAGCACCCTTAGGGTCGGTAACAGCTCCCATGACAATAGGAATCTTATTGGTAGCGTTTTTTAATGATTGAACTGATGGGGTGGCTATACCAACCGCTACATCAACGTTATCTTGAACGAATTGTTTACTAATAGTTCTTAAATTACTTTGATCCCCTTGAGCATTTTGAAATTCAATTTTGACGTTTTTACCATCAATATAACCATTCTTTTTTAATGTATCATCAATACCTTTATTGATTTGATCCAAAGCTGGATGTGACATTAATTGTAAGACCCCAACCTTAGGAATGGCATTGGCCTTTTGGCTATCGGCACGTCCTGTATAAAAATATGCAAAAATCAAGAACATTGCTAGTGCTATTAGTGTTACGTAAAGTCTTCTCGTATGTTTCATCGTTATATTTCCCCCAAATTAAAAAGGCAATCCCATAGTATGTGGGATTGCCTTAAAAAAATAAAATACCCACATGGTTTAAATTTAAAAAATTTATCCATGTGGGCTCTGAAATTATCATAGTTTAATAAGCCGACACGGATTCAATCCTATTCAGATCGAATCCAGTATCGGACCAATCTGAGTTATCGGCTTTGCCAACGAATATTCACGATGTTTAGAGAGTTAAATGATTTCATAATGTTTTCTCCTAACAAATTGATGTATCAAATATATTTCAATAGTTGAGGATTGTCAACAGGAAATTTGTAATACTAAAACTATTAATTATTTTCTGAAAAAACATATAATGTAGACATTGGTAAAAAAGGCAGGAAATTTTATGAGAAAAAATTTGCGAGTGTTGCTGATTGTCGGTTTATCGATAATCTTTGTAACTGGATTAACTTACTTTGATAGTTTTTTGTATCGCGATCCAGTTGTAAAAGTGCAACAAGTAACTAATTTGAATAAAAGTACATCAACTGATGAATATAAGAACACTGATACTCAAGTCACTCAGCGAGTCAGTGGTAAATTACTCAATGGTTCTAATAAGGGGAAGAATGTTTCCTTTAAAAACACTTATTATAAATCACAATTAACTGATACCAAATATCGAGTCGGGCAACAAGTTATTTTAATAAAATCAGGTAAAAGTTATGCACCAAAAAATGTTAAACGCGATACCAGTATAGTTTTTACCCTAGGACTGGTAGTATTTTTATTATTCTGTATGAAATTTGATCGTAAAAAGCTGTTTATTAGTATTTTAATTAATCTTGTTATTTATTATGGATATCTTCAAATAATTATCAAAACTCATAATAGTGTGTTATTGCCATTAACCGTTATAACGGCCTTGCTGATCTCTGCAACGGCATTATTAGTTATACTAGGACCGACTTATCCAGCAATTATGGCCTATTCTAGTACAGTTATTTCAACTACGGCAGCTATTTTATTAAGTATTTTTGTTTTAGCTATTTCAGGTTATAGTGGAGTTCATTTGGAACTGAATGATTTTGAACTGCAACCGTATTTGGGTGTTTTCCTTTCGCAAGTTATTTTTAGTGTTTTAGGAGTTATTTTAGATGAAACGATGGATATCTCTTCTTCATTAATTGAGATGAAAAAAGAGCTATCAGATGTCGAGGAGAAAACACTATTTAAATCTGGAATCAATATTGGTCGAGAATTAATCGGACCATTAATCAATATTTTGTTATTTATTGTAATTGCTGAGAATTTAAACATAGTTTTACTTTACTTAAGCAATGGTAATTCAATTGGGTATACAGTTAATATGACATTAAGTTTAGGAATAACCCAATTGTTAATTAGTGCAATAGGAATTGTATTAACGGTTCCTATTACTAGTTTTATTGCCAGTAAAATAATTACAAGGAGGTTAAACTAATGTTATATTTATTTTTAACCTTCGTAGTTTTGTTATTAATGGTTACTGGTACTAGAGGATTTACATTATTATTTGGACTTGGTATCAATATTATTTCTATTGTAGCCTTGTTAATTTTAATTGCCGACGGATTCAATGTTTTGATAACAACAGGGATAATCTCAATGATAATTTTGATTGTGGCTATTTATATGAATGTTGATAATGCCAATACTGCAAACACGGCCTTTAAAACGTCATTAATAATAATGGTTGTTATATTGCTAATTACTATTCCTTTGGAATATTGGGCTAGTGCACAGGGAATGGCAGCTGAGAACCAAGATGAATTAGAAGGATTTTCCTTGGCAGCTGGGTTGTCATATCCTCAATTAGCAATATCAATTATTGTTATCAATAGTTTGGGTGTTATTTCAGAAACTAGTGTGGCTATCACCAGTGGACTCAATGAAATAGTTGAGAATAAGCCAACCCTAACGCCATCAGAAATTTTTGACGATGGATTTTCAGTGGGTAATAAAATTCTCAATACTCAGACTAATACCCTATTGTTTAATTTCTTTGCCTCAACTTTTCCACTATTCTTCTTAATTCATACTTTGAATTATAAGTTTGGAGACATTATAAATGATAAGCTAGTTGTTGCTGAAATTTTGACGACTTTGATTTGTACGATTGGAGTTATTCTGACTGTACCGATTACGTCTTACTTGATTTATCGTAAAGCTGGTAAAAAGAATTCAAAATAAGAAGTTGTTACCGATAACTTTCCATGTAACCGTTGTCATGAAACTTTATTCAATCTAGAATAGAGATTATTAAGTTACCAAGGGAGAATGTCTTATGGCAAAGAGTGATTGGTGGAAGAAATCAGTAGTTTATCAAGTTTATCCAAGAAGTTATCAAGACAGTAACAACGATGGAATTGGTGATCTTCCAGGATTAACAAGTAGATTAGCTTATATCAAGGATCTGGGTGCAGATGTTATTTGGTTAAATCCAATTTACAAGTCACCAGATAAAGATAATGGTTACGATATTAGTGATTATCGTAGTATTCAACCTGCATACGGTACAATGGATGATTTTGATGAGATGCTTCAAAGGGCTCATGTTTTGGGATTGAAAATCATGATGGACTTAGTTGTAAATCATACATCTGATCAAAATAAGTGGTTCCAAGAAAGTAAGAAATCAAAAGATAATCCTTATCGTGACTACTATGTATGGCGTGACCCAGTAGATGGGCATGAACCCAATAACTGGGGCTCATATTTTAATGGTTCAGTTTGGAAGTTTGATGAAACAACAGGTCAATATTATCTTCACTTATTTGCTGATGGACAACCAGACTTGAATTGGGAGAATCCTAAAGTTCGTGATGAAGTTTGGAATATAATGCGATTTTGGCTTGATAAAGGTGTGGATGGTTTTAGAATGGATGTCATCAATTTAATTTCTAAACCAGCTGGGTTGCCCGATGGTCAAAAAGCACCTAATGAGAAATATGCTGATGTTGGCAAAGTCGTCGCTGATGGACCTCGTTTAAATGAATTTTTACAAGAAATGAACGAGAAAGTTTTATCCAAGTATGACGTTATGACAGTAGGTGAAATGCCTGATTCAACACCAGAGGACGCTATCAAGTATACTGGACTTGATTCTCATGAATTGAATATGGTCTTTCAATTTGATCATGTTGGTTTAGCAGGAAATCCAGACAAGAGATTAGGAAAATGGTTTGATGCACCGATTAAATTGGTTGAGCTGAAAAAATCATTGAGTAAGTGGGAAAAGGAACTCGATGGTAAAGGCTGGAACAGTTTATATTGGAACAATCATGATCAACCGAGAGCTGTTTCCAGATTTGCGACTGATGACCCTAAGTATCGTGAAAAAGTAGCCAAAATGTTGGGAACTACTTTACATCTGATGCAGGGAACACCTTATGTTTATGAAGGTGAAGAATTGGGAATGACCAATGTTCATTATTCAAAATTGTCCCAATATGAAGATTTGGAGTCTTTGAATGCTTATCATGAATTTGTTGAAGATGAGAAAATTATTGATAAAGAGTCAATGCTAAGATATTTATCATGTAAATCACGTGATAATGCGAGAACGCCAATGCAATGGGATAATAAAGATAATGCTGGATTTACGAGTGCAAAACCATGGTTTGAATTGAATCCCAATTACACAGAAATAAATGCTAGAGGTCAAATAGAAGATAAAGATTCGGTTTTTAGCTACTATAAGAAATTAATTGCCCTACGTCATAAATATGATGTGATTGTTTACGGTGATTATGAAGTACTTGATCCAGAAGATGATGATGTATTTGCTTATGTTCGTCGTTATAACGAAGAAAAAATTTTAGTTATTAATAATTTTACCGATAAAAAATTAACTAGAGATTATGGTCAAAATGAAGGTAAACTATTATTGGGAAATTATAATGACGACAACAAATTAGAAATTCGACCATATGAAAGTAAAGTTTACATGTTTAAATAGTAATTGTTTGTGAGGATAACCCTAAGGTTATCCTTTTCTTTGTTATGCTTAGAAACTTTGCTAGGATTTATTGAATATTCAATATAGTATTAAATTTGAAAGAAGGGATACGAAATGAAATTTGGAGATCACTTAAAAGAAGAACGCCAAAAAAAGCATTTAACCCAACAAGAAGTAGCCTCGGAATTTAATGTTTCACGTCAAACAGTTTCTAGTTGGGAGACAGAACATAGCTACCCTGATATTGAGAGTTTGTTACATTTAAGCGATTATTATCAAGTTTCATTGGATACTCTTCTTAAGGAGGATACTGGAATGACTGAATATTTAAAAAAACAAGAAATTCTTAAAAGCATTAAACCTGTCATAAGAATTTTAATGGTAATTGATATTATTTTTCTATTAATATTAGTGATTTCTTCTTTTGATGCAGTAAAAGCAAATTCGATAACTAGATTGATAATTTTTATGATGGGAATATTAAACGTTCTTGCTTTGCTTAAATTAGAATCTTTTCAAACAAAACTTACCGGTCAAAAGTATAATCATCCTAAAATTCAAAAAATGACTATCTATTTACTTCCATTAGCATTGGTTGGTGGAATTGGGTCTATGCTGTTTAAGCAGTATGAATTGTCGGGTGTATTCTCTGGAATAGCTTTCGGTATAGGAATAGCTTGGATTATAAATAAATTCAAAAAAAACTAGCCAAATTTGGCTAGTTTTTTTCAGCTAATCTTTGTGCCATCTCTGCATCAGGATAAACTGTTAAAGTGTCAGCTTTACCAGTAAACAGTACTAAACCAGGTTTTGCTCCTTTGGGTTTATGTAGTTGGCTAACTTTAACAACATCAACTGGGACCCATTTTAAACCACGGCCTTTACTGTAATAAGCCGTCAAACTAGCGGCCTCCAATAAGGTTTGTTCACTAGGATTAGTACTATGAATAACAACATGGGAACCAGCTAAATCATTAACATGCATCCAGTAATAATCTTTCTTAGCAGTTAACGTTAGATGATCGTTTTGAACACTATTTTTACCGACTTCTACTAACACATTATCAGTTGTATAAAAACGGCGAGGGTGGGCCGGTTCTGGAGTTTTATATGAATGTAAAACCTGCATTTTGATGGCACCTTCGTCAATTAACTTTTGTTTGATAGTATTTGCCTGTTGTAAATCGTTAGAATTAAATGACTTTTGACGATCTAATTGAGTTTGCAAAGTTAGCTTGGCCTTTTTGAGATTATATTGAATAGTATCTAAACCACGTTTGTCTCTTTTGTACTGGTGAAAATAAACCTCAGCATTTTCGATAGGTGATTTTTTTGAATCTAAATAAATCGTTATCTCAGTATTATTTCGATAATCGGGTAAGATAATATAATCCATTTTTTCATCAATTTGTTTGGCATAGGTTTTTAAAAGAGTACCTTTAACCTTCAAAGTCTCAATATCACCAATTTTTTTAATAGCTTTGTTCAAAGATTCGATTTGTTTTTTTGTATGATCGATTTGCCATATCATGGCTTGTGTTACTTGTTCTATAATATTCTGATCTGATTCAGTAAACATAATTTTCCTTAGTTTAATTAATCGTTATAACGGTCAATTAAAAATTTTGACCTGCATTTTCGGCCTTAATATAAGCGTTATCTAGTATTTCGATTGCATTCACTGGATCTTGATCCATACCTTCAGCGAATACACTGGTATAATCATCGATTCCCATAACATGCAACATTGTTTGGAGATATTGGTCAGCTAAATCTTGAATTTTTGGATCAGGGTCACTGGCGCTACAATGATATTTTCCACCACTGCATTGTAAATGAATGGCTTTTTTGTTCTTCAAATCACCGACGTAAAAACCGTTTTGATCATAATGAAAGGTTGTATGGGCCTGCATAACCATATCGATATAACTTTTCATCTCAGTGGGAAGAAAAAGATTATACATTGGGTTTACGAAGACGTATTTGTCGGCATCAACAAATTCGTCGATCCATTTTTGACGGGCTTCACTGAATCTTTCTTCATCGGCATTTAACTCACTCTTGGCTAGAGTTTTGTTATAAATAGAAACAGCAATTCTCTTTAATGGAAATGGCATATATTCAGAAACGTTATGAACAATGATTTCATCATTAGGATTCTTTTTGGAATATGAATTGATGAAATGTTTATATAGCTCACGTGTCGAAGATCCCTTGGCAGTTTCAGGATGGGCATAGATAACTAGTACTTTTGGCATAGGAAGAACCTCTTTCTTCACAAATATGCTTATATTATAAACATATTTGTGAAGATAAAACATAGATTTTCCGCTTAAAACAAAACAAACCCTGGTAATCAAAATATGATTACTAAGGTTTGTTTACTTTTTGTTTTTTAATTAATAATATTTTTTGTCCTGAGGAGTATTTTTACTTATCGTTGTTCTTATCTTTTTTTGATTTGTTTTGATCTTTCCATTCAGCCATAGTCATTAAGTCATCTACTTCTAAGGAAATCTTATTGACATCTTTACCTGTCATTTCTTTTACTGAATGACTAATAGTATTGACTATTCTGTCGAAAATCTGTGGCGCAGATTTTCCATATTCTAAAACGGCTTTTAACTCGAATGATACATTGTCTTCATCAGTATCAACATCTACCCCTTTAGTGGGATTATCAATGAATCTATCTGCAAAATCGCTGATTGCACCGCCAGATAATGATAGAACTCCATCAATAGATTGGGCAGCATGATTAGCAATTTTCTCTAAGACTTTATCTGAAAAATTCAATTCTTTTTCAACTCTAGATGGTTTAGGATTTTGGTTTGGCATATTTTTTTACCTCGCTTTAATTTACTCTTTCATTAGTATCGTTGTTTTTATTCTGTTTTTGCCATTCTTTTTTAGTCATAACATCGCCAACGTAAACATTGGTTTCAACAACTTTTAGACCAGTCATTTGTTCAACCGCTGAACTGACTGAATTCAAAACATTTTCAAAAACATCGTGTGCGTTTTTTCCATATTCAAGAATTATTTCTACGTCTAAGGCGGCTTGTTTTTCACCAACATCGACGTTAATTCCCTTAGTGATATCCTCTTTGCTACGGATTCGATCAGCAATGTTATCAAAAACATTGCCATTCAGTGACAATATGCCATCAATGTCACGGATGGCCATACCAGCAATTTTAGCAATAACATCTTCATTAAATGTTAATTTACTATTATTGATTAATTTACTGTTATTAGCTAATTCATTGTTTAATGGTTGATCTATCATGAGCTACTCCTTCAATTGTAAGATTTTTATTAATTTTGATCTTAAACTTTCTTTATCTTGCTCACTTCCGGTTAAGGCAGCGATTAGGTATCCGATTAGACCAGCTCCAATAATTAATATTAGATTCAAGAAGCCAAGTGTAATCCAGATAATAACTAACAGGCTACCTACCAGAAATCCTAATAGTCTTCTTCTCATAATATTTACCTCATATTACGCGTGTAGTATTATCTTGAACATTTGGTGATAAATTAACGATAGTCTTTTTAACCGGAATTCCTAAATCGTTATGCAATTGCTCAGCAACTAAACGTTTTACCTGTTCTCCTTGCTGAGTTAGATTAGAATTTCTACTGCTTTTAGCGGAAATAGTCGTTTTAGCGGCATGTTTTTTGCCTAATAATTTAACTTTAACGTCGATATCGTGTAGAGATGAATTTTCTTTTATCTTATTCATTAGAATTTTTTCGATAGAAGTTTTTGATATCTTCAATTTTCCATTTTCAGATTTAAAACTTAAATCATTGTATGAAGATATTGCGAATAGTCCATACATTAAGATAAATAAAAAGACAAATCCGGTTACGACAGAAAATCCCAGTGCTATGTAATTTGTTGGAATATTCTTTATCGGTAAGCTATTGAAAAATTTTAATATTGGGTTGAGAGGATAGGTAATGGAGATGAACCAGATGGTTTGGATGATTCCCAACAAGGCTAATAAAATTAGAAAAAATCTAGTAAATTTTTTCATAGTTGATCTTCACTAGGCATGGTGGAAACTTCTAAAAGCCCAAGAGATTAAGATAACTACAATCAAGGCGCCGATGATTGCTGGGAAAATTGCCATTCCGGCCACATTTGGTCCCCATGTTCCTAAAAGACTCTCACCCAACCAAGCTCCTAATAAGCCACCAATAACATTTCCAATCCAACCAAGAGGCATATTTCGGTTGACAATCATACTGGCAATAACGCCAATAATACCTCCGATGATGATAACCCATATAGCATGTAGCATATACAACATCCCTTTCTTAACCGATTAATTAAATAATTAATCTTTTTTTATTTCTGACTTCATCATAACTTTTCGGGAAATTTATCACAAGAAATAACTAATGACGTATATACGGAAAAAATAATAAAGGGCCTAAAATCAATCCTTGATGGACTGATCTTAGGCCTTTTAAAGTAATTAATTTTTTTATGGTAAATCGTTTCCAGCAGCAAAATATATGTCGTACCATTCTTGTTTTGTAAGGTCAACGTCTCCACCTTGGGCACTATCTGCAATGTGTTCAGGATTCATTGTTCCGATGATTACTTGAATATTGGCAGGATGTCTAAGAATCCAAGCGGTAGCAATGGCATTTTTACTTACGTCGTATTTAACAGCTAACTCCTGTAATTTATCGTTTAGTTTAGGGAATTGATCATTGTTTATGAAGGTTCCGGCAAACATACCGTATTGGAATGGGGACCATGCCTGAATGGTTACACCCATGCGTCTAGAGAATTCAAGAATACCACCGTCATGGTTAATTGAACGAGTATCAGCCATATTTGTATGCATACCAAAATCGATCATTCCCGTATGCATGATACTAAATTGCAATTGATTGATCATCAATCTTTGATCAACGGATTCTTGGACAAACTTGAATTGTTCAGGGTTAAAGTTAGATACTCCAAAATGTCTGACCTTGCCACTTGCCTGTAGTTCATCAAAGGCTTCGGCGATTTCTTCTGGTTCCATGAGCGGATCGGGGCGATGAAGTAGGAAAGAGTCTAGGTAGTCGATTCCTAATCGGTCCAATGATCCATCAACAGCATCAATTAAATGTTGTTTGGAAAAATCATATCTTTCTCCAGGAATGATACCACCCTTAGATTGAATATAAAGATCCTCACGTTTAACGCTACTTAATTTTAATGCTTGGCCGAAGACTTTCTCAGAATCACCATTACCATAGATATCGGCTGAATCGATATAATCAATTCCATTATCATAAGCAGTATCGATAGCCTTAGCAGCTTGATTAGCATCTAAATTATTCATTCTCATAATTCCTAAAGCAACGGCAGATGCCTGCCAATTAGTTTCACCAATATAACGCTGTTTCATAGAAATACCCTCCATATTTGAATATCAATTCAATTATTTAAGTTTACATGATAAAAGTCAATGGTTAAGATTGCGCTTACAAAGTTGTGATAAAGCTAATTCAGCAAAATACTGAAAATGGTTGAATATTAACTATTTATTTTTAATAAAACCAATTAAATAAGGAGTTTACAAAAGTCGATTTTCATAAATATGGTTAAAATTGTCATAATTTTGTGGGTATTTCAATTCGTTATAGCAGCTATAAAAAACTTGTATTTGTTATATGTAAGCGCTTACCGAGATAATAGATGATGAAAGATGTGATATTAATCACATTTAATAGGAGGCTGCATATAATGGAAAATTATAAAATTTTTTACGAAAACGAATTAAAGGTTGGAATGTCTGGATCAGTTTCTAAGCGTATAACTGAGGATGATGTAAATACTTTCGCCAAAGTAACTGGAGATTATAATCCTATGCACGTCGATGAAGAATTTGCTAAGAGTACTCAGTTTCATAAGCGTATTGCTCATGGAATGCTATCGGCAGGAATGATTTCAGCTTGTTTAGGTACTAAGATGCCAGGACCTGGAGCAATATATCTGAATCAGAGCTTGAGATTTGATAAGCCAGTTTATTTTGGGGATGTACTAGTAGCAACTGTTACAGTAGTGAAAGTTGAGCAAAAAGCTCATTTTCAAATTGTCACTCTCTCAACAATTGTAACTAATCAAGATGGTGAAAAGGTAACTGAAGGAGAAGCCCAAATTATGCCAGCCAAAAAATAAATATGGACCTATGTCCAATTCCTTAACGTTAATAAGCAGCACTAGTAATTAAGATCAATCGCTAGTGCTGCTTATTTTTAGTAGAAGGATTTAGGCTCTAGATGCCAAAAATAGCCCAGTTATAGTTAACGGGCTATCTTTGATGTTTCTACGTAATTATATGGTGTGAAAACTAAATTTATTTACCAGGGAAATTAGCATGACGTTTTTCTAGAAATGCTGTCATACCTTCAGTTTGATCTTCAGTAGCAAATGTTTGAGCCCACATTTGAGTTTCAAAATCGATGGCTGTATCAAGTGGCAAATCAGCAGCACGGTCGATAACATATTTAGCCATTCCAACAGCAATTAAACCATTCTTCATGATTGTTTGAGCAATTTCAGTTGCTTTGTTTATTAATTCTTCAGGGGCAGCGACCTCATCAGCAATACCAACACGATAAGCCTCTTTAGCGTCGATCATTGTACCAGTAGCAATCATTTCCTTGGCTTTGCCACGGCCAACAAGACGTGTCAGACGTTGTGTACCACCGAATCCGGGAACAATTCCTAATGTAACTTCTGGTTGGCCAAACTTAGCTTTTTCTGAAACAATACGAATGTCACATGATGAGGCTAATTCAAGTCCACCACCTAGACAATATCCGTTGACAGCGGCAATGGTAAATTGTTTTAAGTTTTCGATTTTACCAAATGAATTATGAGCTAATTTAGAAAGTTCAGCGGCTTCAATAGAGTTCATGTCTCTCATTTGAGAGATATCTGCACCAGCAACGAATGCCTTTTCTCCGGAACCTGTAATAATTAGAACTTTAACGCTATCTTCATTAGTCTTAACAACATCAAGTGCTTCACCGATTTCAGTTAATGTATCTGAATTCAAAGCATTCAATGATTTAGGACGGTTAATTGTTAAAGTAGCGATACCGTCTTTAGCCTCTAGTAATACGTTTTGAAAATCTTTTGTGCCTGTTAATTCTGTCATGTTAGTAACATCCCTTCTAGTTACCAGCAAGTACTTTCGAGACCTATATTAAATAATTATTTTTGAAAAGCAAATTAAGACTTGAAAAGTATAATTTGAAAACGCCGAAAATAGGCGGTTTCAAATTCGTGAAAAATTTTTTGTTCACTAAAAAATTGTGAAAAAAATCAGAATATATAAATGTAAACGCTATCAAAGCAATGCTATCTTTATATATAACTTATAGTAATTGCTAATATGAATAAATATCAATATTTACGTTGAGGAATTTCTCCGTTATAGTTCAGTTTGCCAAGTTGATACAACTCTAAAAAATAAACTATTGATCTATATTTTGACTTGGTAAAAACTTCTTGGGGGTATTTTAATAATGAGTGGAACTTGGGATGCTCGTTTTGCTGCAGAGTTTTTTGGAACTATGATTTTGGTATTATTCGGGAATGGTGCTGTTGCCAATTCATTCCTAAAAGACACCACTGGTAATGGAGAAAATGGTCAGGCCAATGGTGGTTGGATATTTATAGCTGTGGGATATGGTCTGGGTGTTATGATACCAGCGATGATGTTTGGATCGATTTCGGGAAATCATTTAAATCCTGCAATCACAATTGCGCAAGCCACGGCTGGAATTTTTCCATGGGCAAAAGTTATGCCATATATTCTTTTTCAATTCTTAGGAGCAATGGTAGGTCAGTTGTTGATTTTAGTAATTTATTGGCCATATTATAAGAGAACTAAGAATGAAGGAGCAATTTTTGCTACATTCTCAACTGGAGATACAGCAGGAAGTACGATGAATGGATTTTGGACCGAGGCAATTGGCACTGCTATTCTTACATTTGCCGCGATGGGATTATATCGTGGAATGTTTTTCAAACAAAATATCGATTTTGCTAATATCGGTGTAGGTTTGGTAATTACCACTTTGGTTATGTCGGTTGGTGGTCCGACTGGTCCCGCATTGAATCCGGCTCGTGATCTGGGTCCTAGAATTGTACATGCGTTGATGCCAGTACCTAACAAGGGAAGCTCTAATTGGAACTATAGTTGGGTCCCAGTTATAGCACCGATTGCTGGTGCAATTGTCGGAATCTTTGTTTTTAAAGGCTTCTTTGGATTGTAAGCTTAAAAAAAATACCTTCAGGGATTTAACCTTGAAGGTATTTTTTTTTGAAATTTAAGGTATCAACATATATAACCATGCTGCTACAGCTCCACCAGCTAAGGGACCAAGAATAGGAACCCAACTATATGCCCAATCTGAATTACCTTTATTAGCGATAGGTAAAATCTGATGAGCAATTCGAGGTCCTAGGTCTCGGGCTGGATTAATAGCATAACCAGTTGTCCCACCAAGTGAGAATCCGATTGCTGTTATCAAAACACCAACAACCATAGGATTTAGACCATCAGTAAATTTGCCACGTGTAAAGGCTAGTAGTGCAAAAACTAGAACCAATGTCCCAATAAACTCACTAATGAAATTCATTGGATAGTTTCTAATGGCAGGACCAGTTGCGAATGTTCCCAAAATAGCATTAGAATCTTCGGTTTCTTTCCAATGAGGATAATAATTGATCCAAACTAAAATGGCTCCGACTAAACCACCTAAAGTTTGAGCAATCATATAAGGAATGACGTATGACCATTTGAATAGTCCAGCAATAGCCATTCCTAAAGTCACAGCGGGGTTCAAATGAGCTGGACTTAGAAAGGCCGAACAATAAACACCCAAAGTAACTGCTAATCCCCAACCAAGTGCAATAGCGATCCAACCAGCACCGTAAGCCTTTGATTTTTTTAATGAAACAGCTGCTACAACGCCATCACCTAGAAGAATCAAAACTAGTGTCCCAATGAATTCACCAACTAGCTGCAAAGCTAAGCTATCGTGCATAATAATTTCCTCCAAATTCACAATGAGTGCGCTTACAAACAAAGTATACATAGAAAACTAAGGAATTTCTATGTAATTCGTTTGTGAAACTATTGATAATTTATTATAGAGGGTATGATTTTTACTTATATGATAAAACCAATTATTGAAATTAAAGACTGAGCATCATTCAAAATGATCATAATTTGATTCCTTGAGTTACTAAATAATAGCAAGATATTACAATAATCAATATATTGTTGTCTATTTTACTTTTAAAAGGCTGTAGATACTGATATAGCGAGATTATAACTGAACGTTATAACTCAAATGAACAAGTAATATTGGTTAGAAAAACTGTAAAGGCTTACATTAATAAGTGAAGATAGTTATAGATGTCACAATGTGATTTAACTATCGAGGTTTTCAAGCGAATTGAGCGAAATCATTTTAGATTATCAAAAAACATTTGAAAACTCATAATACCAGCGAGTACTTTCAATCAAATGTTAAAAGATAATAATTGACTTCATTCATTCTATTAATTTATTTAAAAAGGTGGAGTTGAAAATGTCAGATTCAATGGTAAATATCACTGAGAAACTCAAAGGAAATGTTGCTCGTTCAGTCAATCCAGAGGGATGTCGTCAAGAAATACTCAATCAAATAGCTTATGTTCAAGGTAAAGGTAAATATGAGGGTGCCAAGAAGGCTTTGATTATTGGAGGATCATCGAGTTATGGACTTGCTAGTCGAATTACAACAGCTTTTGGTCAGGGAGCTGACACGATCGGAGTCTCATTCGAACGCCCACCACGAGATGAAAGTATGCTCGGAACTGCCGGTTGGTATAACAACATTTATTTCCGTCAAGAAGCAGAAAAAGCAGGATTGATTGGTAAGAACTTTATTGGTGATGCTTTTGCTCAGGATATGAAGAGTCAAGTTATTCAATATATCAAAGATAGTTTTGGCGGTAAAATTGATCTTCTAGTTTACTCAGTTGCTGCACCAAAGAGAACTAATCCAAATGATCCTGATGAGACTTGGCGTTCAGTTATCAAAACTGTTGGTAAACCTGTAACTGGTGAAAATATTAATTTGGAGGAGAACAAGCTATTTGAGCAGACAGTTGATCCTGCTACGCCAGATGAGGTAGAAGCTACTAAACATGTTATGGGTGGCGAAGATTGGGAGATTTGGGTAGATGAATTGAAAGAGGCTGGAGTTTTAGCTGAAGGATTTAAAACAATTCTTTATTCATATATCGGACCTAAGAGTACTTATGATTTTTACCATGAAGGAACTTTGGGAGCTGCCAAAGATGCTGCTGAAGAATCATCTCATAAGATTCAAGAAAAAATCAAAGACATTAATGGTGAAGCCTTAATTTCCGTATCACGCGCTGTTACGACAAAAGCATCCGTTGTTATTCCTATTTTTCCTATGTATTGTATTGCACTTTATAAGATTGAAGAAGAGACCGGAACTCATGAAACACCTATTATGCACAAAGACCGCCTATTCCGTGACATGGTTTATGGAGGCCGTCGGGAGATTGATGATCGTGGTCGTTTGCGTCCGGATGCTTGGGAACAACGCGAAGATATTCAAACAAAGGTTTCAGAATTAATGGAAAAGATTACGCCAGACAATTTTAATAGCGATTTAACTGGTTATGCAGAATTTAGAAGAGAGTTCATGCAGTTAAATGGTTTTGAGGTTCCAGGAGCTGATATTGATACCGTAGATTTAGATAAATTAATGAAATTGAGACCATAATATTGTTCGTTTGACATCTTACCTATAACTTTCGGAGCAGTAGGTATGTGGTTGACGAGTTGAAAAAGGATGGGGTGTTTTTTAATGACTGTACAATTTATTAACAGTGAAAAGGCTGCAGAGCTTATTCCTGATAATGCAACCATTGCTTTGGAAGGATTTTTGGGTTCGGATGTTGCTGAAGAGATTCTAGAGAATATTCGTAAAAGATATGATAAAGAAGGTCATCCAAAGGCTTTAGAAATATGGCATGCATCGGGTATTGGCGATGGTAAGGAAAGAGGAACTAATAATTTTGCTGCCAAAGGTTTGTTGAGACGTTTGGTCGGTGGACATTGGGCTTTGGCACCAAAACTAGAACCATTGGTTGCTGATAATGATTTCGAAGCCTACAACTTTCCACAAGGTGTCATGTCGCAGATCTTCCGTGATTCAGCTGCACATAAACCTATTCAAATCAGTAAAGTTGGTTTGGGTACGTTTGTTGATCCGGACATTGAAGGTGGAAAATTAAATGATGCTGCTAAAAAAGATGATTTAGTTTCCAAAATGAAGATTCATGGTGAAGATTATTTGGCCTATGAAGTACCAAAGCCCAATGTTGCAATTCTTCGTGGAACTTATGCGGACGAAGATGGGAATATCACTTTTGATGATGAGCCATTGACCCTTGAATCAACCTCAATTGCTATGGCCGCACATAATAATGGAGGAAAGGTCTTTGTTCAAGTTAAGAGAATTTTGAAGAAAGGTTCAATGAAACCTAAGGATATTAGAATTCCTGGACTATTGGTTGACTATGTTGTTGAGACATCTGACGTAACGATGACACAACAAAGTACAGATACTCAATTTAATCCAGATTACGTTAACCAAGCTGTTGTTAAGGCTGCTGGTGCTATTAATGTACCGCTAGGTGCAAAAAAAGTTATTGCTAGACGTGCTGCAATGTACAAATGCGATGATGATAATATTGTTAACTACGGTATTGGTAAATATCCAGAAACTGTTTCTTTGATTTTGAAAGAAGAAGGAGCAGCTGAAAATGTCACAACTACAGTAGAACCAGGTACATTTGGCGGTGTGCCTATGGGTGGTGGCGATTTTGGCTGTGCAATTTCTCCAGAATCAACCATTGATCAACCATACATGTTTGATTTTTATGATGGCGGTGGTATTGATATTACTTTCTTAGGACTTGCTGAATTGGATGAGCTAGGAAACATTAATGTTTCTAAATTTGGTCCCAAAATTGCTGGTACTGGTGGATTCGTCAATATTACTCAAAATACACCAACGGTTGTCTTTACCGGAACATTTACTGCTGGTGGTTTAAAAGAAGAGGTTAGGGATGGCAAACTACATATTATTCAAGAAGGAAAATTCAATAAATTAGTTAAGAATGTAGAACAGATAACCTTCTCAGGGCCAGTTTCTCATGCAAATAAGCAGAATATTTACTATATTACAGAACGTGCTGTTTTCAAATTAGTTGACGGGGGAATTGAATTAATCGAAATTGCTCCCGGAATTGATTTACAGAAAGATGTTCTTGATCATATGGACTTTAAACCACAAATTAGCGCTGATTTACGATATATGGACCCACGTATTTTTGAAGAACCATTAATGGGTAGTGTAGAAAATCATCCAGGTAAAAAGGTTGGAGTTACTGTCTAAAGATGGCTAGGTAAAAAGTATAGTAAAACGATCGGACTACTTTTTCTACCAAACAAAAAATGTCTAATTCGTGAATGCGAATTAGACATTTTTACTATAAATTTTTGTTTTGTTCGTTTTTGAAGTAGTTAACAAACCAATTTTGGGTGTATTTAACAACTGTGTTTTGATAGACGTCCTTCATATTGCAAATGCTGATTCTCCAAGGGAAAATAGGATTGAAGTCACGATGTTCAATATTTGTACCAGAATAATTTCTGCCGATTGGTGATGCGATAATACCAACGGCATCGTCCATTTCTTGGCAAATATTCAAAATTAAGTCCCAAGATCTAGTTTTAAAGAAGTAGTTTGGATTTAGTTTCTTTTGGTTAAATTTTTGGTTGGTTTGATAAGTAACCATGAAACTATCATCTAATGTAACAATTTTTTCTTTAGCAACTTCTTCAAAAGGTATTGGTCCTTTGAAATCGTGAAAACGATGATTTTTGTTAAACCAAACAGATACCGAACTATCGTAAATTGGTTTTTCTTGAATGGATGGATAAGTTGCGGGGGATACCAAGACAGCTAAATCAATTTCTTGAAGAATTAATTTTTTTTGTAATTCATAGGCACCATTTTCAACAATTTGAAGGTCAATATCTGGATTTTCTTGAATAAATTTTGGAATGGCACGATTAAAAACTGTCGAAATGATGACGGGGGCAATACCTACTTTAACTGTACCGGATTTTAAATCGGCACGTTCATGAATGCTTTTGACTAAATTATCATAATCCTGACTAATAGTTCGGCCGTGTCTAATTAGATCTTCACCAGTTGGAGTTAGGCCCGTTATACGACCTTTTCCTCGAGTAAAAATTTGAATTTGTTCAACGTTTTCTAATTCAGCAATTAGTTTGCTCAATGCTGGCTGTGAAACATTCAAAATCCGAGCACTTTTAGTTAGGTTAAAATCGTTATCAACGATGGTAATTAAATATTGTATTTGATGGATGTCCATGGTAGTTCCCCTTTCAAGAGTGAGAGATTAGTTCACTTTTGTATACGCTTACAAAGACGTGTACAAAAACAAACTATAACGAAAAATTATGCAGTAGTTTTAATTATTTTTATTAAAATGAATTAAAAACTAAAGAAAATGTGAGGCTTAACAATGCAATTTGTAACGAGTGATGGTATAAAACTGGAATATGACGATATCGGTCAAGGAGAGCCAATACTTATTATGACTGGTTATGCTGGCTATAAAGAAATCTGGCGATCTCAGGTAGAAATATTGAGTCAATATTATCGTGTCATTAATTTAGACCGTAGAAACCATGGGCGTTCACAAACAACGACCAAAGGTTTGCGCATGAGTCGCCAAGGAAAAGATATCTCTGAATTATTGGATTATTTGAAACTGGATAAGGTCAACATGATGGGCAATTCAATGGGAGCAGCTACTATTTGGGCTTATTGTTCCCTTTATGGAGATAAAAGAATCAAAAAAATTATCAGTGTCGATCAATCTCCTAAAATGATTTCTGATGAAACCTGGCCTTATGGATTACTAGATTTGAATTGGGATAATTTTCCTAAAGCAGCTGAGGAAATGTATCACGTTCACACTACCTATCGTAATATTGATGATCAAACATACCAATTAGTTAAATCAGTTCAGAAGGGACGCAAGTTTGATTATGATTTAAATCGTCCTTTGTTGTACGATCATGCTTTTCAAGATTGGCGAGATGTTATCGGCGAGGTTTCAGTACCAGTACTTTTTATGTCAGGTAAAGAGAGTCCTTTTTGGTCTTCTGAACACGCTGCTGCCTCAGCTAAACTATGTAAAAAAGGCAAATCAATTGTTGTACCAGACTCAGGACATATAGTGATGTCTGAGCAACAAGAATTGTTTAATAAAATTATGATGGATTTCTTAAGATCTTGATTCATGAAAATAAAATTTTAAATACCAACTGCCTATAATTCAGTATAACGTTTTATTTATAGAAAATGAAATACAATATATAAATCTTTTACAAACTATAATATGAACCAAAAACAATAAATTATAACTATTAAAACTTAGAACAATAAGTTTAAGATATGAAAGGAATAACTATAGGTTATGTATATGTGAACTGAATAATTAAATATATTTTGAGTTAAATGATTATTAACAATAATTAGTTTATTTTTATAGTGATAAAATAAAAAAACATTTACATTTTATTATTTATTCAATAACTATAGGTTATATATAGTTTTAGCCCAATTGTATCAAGGATTTCCCCACTATATCAGGCTTAATTATGGTCAAAAAGAAAGTAAACGCTTTCAAAATTTAAAAACTGAAATGCCTATGAACCAGCATTCTTGTATGTGTAATAAATAGTTAAAATTTGATGGTAATTTGCAAATTGAAATATCGATTGTATCATAAATTGTAGGAGCGCTCGAGAGATTTAAAAACGTTTTTCAAAGGTAAACGATTGCAAAAATAAATTTATTGTAAATCAAAATCCATTTTCAATATTTAGCCTAGGTAAATGAAAATGAATTTTAAACCTATGAATTTCATTTATGGATTTGGTTATCATTTTATTTCAATATTGGAGGATATTCAAAATGAATGAAGTATGTAAATTATTAGATATTAAATACCCAGTTGTTCAAGGCGCTATGCAAGAAGTTGCTACTGCAGAATTGGCAGCCGCTGTATCAAATGGTGGTGGACTTGGTATCATCGCTGCTGGTGGTAAAACAGCTGAACAAGTAAGAGCTGAAATTCAAAAAGCTAAGAAACTAACTAAGAATACATTTGCCGTTAACTTGATGTTGATGGACCCTAATACGCCAGAGGTTGTTAAGGTCGTTATTGATGAGGGTGTCAAGGTTGTCACAACTGGTGCAGGTACACCAAAGCCATATATGAAAGACTTGAAAGCCGCTGGAATTAAAGTTTGTCCAGTTATTCCAAACGTTAAGATTGCTAAGAAGATGGAAGAAATGGGTGCCGATGCTGTTATTGCTGAAGGTATGGAAGGTGGAGGACACATTGGTGTTCTAACATCACAAACACTTTGGCCACAAATTGCTGATGCTGTTTCAATTCCACTTATTGCTGCTGGTGGTATCGGTGATGGCCGTGGTGTTGTAAACGCCTTTGTTGCTGGAGCTAAAGGTGTTCAATGTGGAACGATCTTCTCAATTTCTAAAGAAAGTCCTGTTGGTAATAACTGGAGAAAATTAGTTATTGATGCTACTGATACATCAACAGTCGTTGCTGGAGCAACCATTAAGGATGCTTCACGTATTATTAAGAACAACATTGCTTCTAAATTGACAGAACTTGAATTGGACCAAGTATCACGTGATGAATTTAATTCAGTTATGAACGAAGGATTGAGAAACGCTGTTCAAAAAGATGATGTTGAAGATGGTTTAGTATTCAGTGGTCAAATTTCAGGTATGATTCATGAATCATTGCCAGCTGGTGAAATTGTTAAGAAGTTGATGGATGAAGCCCAAGCAGTTCTTGGTAAGAAAATTGAATTAATTTAGGAGAATTCTTTAGATTTATGTTAGGAGTTAATAAAAATTAACTTAGTATTTATCATCACTTTGATGGTAATAGTGGGACTACTAAGATAGTCACACCTCTTTCGTAAATCCTATATGGAGAGGTTAAAATGACAGAAAAAAAATATATTTTATCAATTGACGAAGGTACAACTAGTACAAGAGCAGTGATTTTTGATCACGAAGGGAATAAAGTGATAGATTCTCAAAAGGAATTTACACAACATTTTCCACAACCGGGTTGGGTTGAACATGACGCTAATGAAATTTGGAATTGCGTTCTTTCAACGATTGCCGATGCATTCATTGAATCAGGTGTAAAGCCTAGTCAAATCAGTGGTATTGGAATTACTAATCAACGTGAAACATCCATTATTTGGGACAAAGAAACAGGTTTACCAATTTATAACGCAGTTGTTTGGCAATCACGTCAAAGTTCTAAAATTGCAAGCCAATTGATTGAAAAAGGTTATAAGGACCAAATTCATGAGAAAACTGGGTTAGTCATCGATGCGTATTTCTCAGCTACTAAGATTCGGTGGATTTTGGATCAAGTTCCCGGAGCTCAAGAGAGAGCAGAAAAAGGCGAGCTATTATTTGGAACGATCGATACTTGGTTGGTATGGAAACTTACTGGTGGCAAGGTACATGTAACTGATTATTCAAATGCTAGTCGTACAATGTTATTCAATATTAACGATTTAAATTGGGATGATGACATCTTAAAGATGTTGAACATTCCTAAGAAAATGCTTCCAGAAGTAAAATCTAATTCTGAAATATATGGACACACAGCAAATTATCATTTTTACGGCAGTGAAGTTCCTATCTCTGGGATGGCTGGTGATCAACAAGCATCATTATTTGGTCAATTAGCTTTTGAACCTGGCATGGTTAAGAATACTTACGGAACAGGTGCCTTTGTTGTTATGAATACCGGTGATACTCCAAAAATATCGGCTAATAACTTACTAACAACAATTGGTTATTGTATAGATGGCAAAATGCACTATGCCTTAGAAGGTAGTATCTATGTGGCGGGTTCAGCAATTCAATGGTTACGTGATGGAATGAGACTGTTTGAACATGCTTCTGAGTCACAAGCGGCAGCTGAGAAATCAACTAATGAAAACGAAGTTTATGTTGTACCGGCATTTACTGGTTTAGGTGCTCCATATTGGGACTCTGATGTAAGAGGTTCTGTCTTTGGACTAACAAGAGGTACAACTAGAGAAGACTTTATCAAAGCTACTTTACAATCATTGGCATATCAAAGCAGAGATGTTATCGACACAATGAAAATAGATTCAGGTATCGATATTGCCAAATTAAAGGTCGATGGCGGAGCAGCCAACAATGACTATCTGATGCAATTTCAAGCAGATATTCTTGATACTGAAATTGATCGCTCAGCCAATCTTGAAACGACTGCACTTGGTGCAGCTTTCTTGGCCGGATTAAGTGTTGGTTATTGGAAAGATGTTGACGATCTTAAGACGATCCATGCAACTGGTAAGATCTTTAAACCAGCAATGGATGCAGATGAACGTGAACATTTGTATACAGGCTGGCAGAGTGCTATTAAAGCAGCACAAAGTTTTAAAAATTAATTGCGTTACAGGTAATTAAATTAATTATCTATTGCGTAGTAACGAGGGACAGACTATGACATTTTCAATTAAAAGTAGAGCAGAAGAAATAAAAAAATTAAAAACTAGAAGACTTGATTTATTAATCATTGGCGGTGGTATTACCGGAGCAGGTGTTGCTCTACAAGCTAGTGCCGCAGGTATGAGAACGGCTTTGATCGATATGCAAGACTTTGGAGCTGGTACATCATCTAGATCAACACGACTAGTTCATGGTGGTATTAGATATCTTAAGAGTTTCGATGTTGAGGTTGTATCTGATACAGTCCAAGAACGTGCAGTCATTCAGCATGTTGCACCGCACGTAACTAGACCAGATCCAATGTTACTACCAATATATGATGAACCTGGAACGACATTTTCAATGTTTTCAGTTAAAGTAGCAATGGATTTATATGATCGCTTGGCAGGAATCAATAAGTCAGAACATTTAAAGAAATATGCTAACTATACTTTGGACAAAGAACAAGTATTGAAATTAGAACCACAATTGAACGCTGAGAACTTAGCCGGTGGTGGTATCTATCTAGATTATTTGAATAATGATTCACGTCTAGTTATTGAGAATATTAAGAAGGCACATGACTTAGGTGGCTTAATGGTTAGCCGTATGAAGGCTGTCAAAGTTATTCATAATCAATTTGGCAATGTCTGCGGTATGACTGTCAAGGACATGGTCAGTGGTGAAGAGTTTGATATTAAGGCAAAAATAGTACTTAATGCTTCAGGACCATGGTCAGACTTTGTTAAAGACTTGGATGAGAATCATGACAAGAAGAAAACTCAAATGCGTCCAACCAAAGGTGTGCATTTAGTTGTTGATCAATCTAGATTGAACGTTCCAAAGCCAACATACTTTGGTTCAGGAACTAATGATGGTCGTATGATCTTTACAATTCCAAGAGATGGTAAGACCTACTTTGGTACAACTGATACAGACTTTAAGGGTGATCTTACACATCCTAAGGTTGAACAGAGTGATGTTGATTATCTACTTAATATTATCAATAAGAAATATCCTGATGCCCATATCACACTTGATGATATTGAATCTAGCTGGGCCGGTGTCAGACCATTGGTTGCTGAAGAATCTGCTCCAGATGAGAAGAAAGAAGACAAACCAGATGTAGTTTCAGGTGCAAGTGATTCTGGTAGCCATAAATTAACTGCTTCTCAAGTATCAAGAGGTAGTTCATTGAAACGCGCGGATGATGGTTTGATCACTTTAGCTGGTGGTAAATTAACTGACTATCGTAAGATGGCTGATGGTGCGATGAAGATGATTATTGAAATCATGAATACGCAATATGCTCGTGATTACAAACCAGTTGATTCGGCTAATATCAAAGTTTCTGGTGGAGATTTTGATTCAAATAATGCTGAAGCAGAACTTGAGAATTATGCTAAGAAAGCTGTTGCTGCCGGTGTTGATCCTATTGGCGCTGAAAAGATGGCCAACATCTTTGGCTCAAATACGGATGAAGTTATTGCTGATGCTAAAACAACAACTCCAATTCAAGGTTTGAGTTTAGCAGAAACATTGAGTTTACGTTATTCAATGGAAAACGAAATGGCTTTGACACCGGAAGATTATCTCTTCCGTCGTACTAATAATTTGATATTCAATCATACTGAAATCAAGAATATTGAAGCTGGTGTTATTAAAGAAATGGCCGAATATTATAATTGGACGGATGAGCAAATCAAGGATTATACAAAGAAGACCGATGCTTTGATCAGTGAAGCAGGTTTGGATTATTTGAAAGATGCTAAACCAGTAGAAGCATAAAAAATTTTTTTGAATTAAGAATTTTTCGTCATAGGGAGTCTTATTATGTCAGAATTTACTAAAACCTATCATGCTTTGGGTACAGAAATTAAACTAACAGTATTTGAAGAAGGGCAAGTACCAGCTCTTGATAAAGCCTATGATTTGATTCAGTATTGCGAAGATCTTTTGACAGTTAATCGCACTAAGTCAGAAATAATGTCTATAAATTACGCTTCCGGCAAAGCTGCTGTATCTGTTTCTAAAATAAGCTATGACTTAGTAAAAGAAGCTGTTGAAGTTAGTCAAAAAAATCAAGGTTTTAACGCAGCAATCGGTCCTTTAGTAAAACTATGGCATATCGGATTTTCAGATGCTGAGGTTCCTAGTGATAAAGAGATTGAAAGTCGCTTAAAATTAATAAATCCTAGACGAATTATCTTAAATGATAAGGACAGATCGGTTTTCTTACTTGATGAAGGTATGGAATTAGATTTAGGCGGGATAGCCAAGGGCTATATTGCCGATGCAATTAAAAAATTGTGGAAAGAATCAGGTGTTGATCAAGGAATTATTGATTTGGGCGGTAACGTTTTGCTAGTTGGACCTGGCGTTCATGATGGAAACTGGAGCGTTGGTGTTCAATCACCATTCGATACACGTAGTGATTATTTAGGAATTTTGAAAATACCGGATTATTCGGTTGTTACCTCAGGAATTTATGAGAGATTTCTAAATAAAAAAGGCCATACTTATCATCATATAATGGACCCCAAGACTGGATATCCCGTACAAACCGACTTGATGGGAGTAACGGTTGTCAGTCCAAAATCAATTGATGGAGAAATTTGGTCGAGCCTAGGTTTTTATAATAATTATGATGGAACGATAAAACTTTTGAATGACAATAAGATAGGTTTGATCTTTGTTTATAAAAATAGAACAGTGCGCTTAACAGATAACTTACAAGACAAGTTCAAACTTACCGATAATAGTTTTTCATTAGTTGAGTAAGGAAAGCCTAAGCTAAAATAATTTTGGTTTATCGAAAAAACATCAGTCTAGCTAATTTGATGCTAGACTGATGTTTTTTTTGTGCAAATAAATTAGTTTCAGACAGGTCTTTTTTTAAATAAAAAAGTTCATTGACAAAATGGAACGTTCCAACTAGAATAAAAGTGTAAATGAAAGTGCTTCCAAAAAATAAAATGAGGTGTTCAAGGATGACAGTTATAGATGCAAGAGTTGACCAACGTTTGATTCATGGAATAGTTGTTAATCAATGGAATTCAAAATTAAATCCTAAAAGATTTATGGTAATCGATGATACGGTAAGTCATCAGCCTGAGATCAAAGATTCAATGAAATTGTCTAAACCGGCTGGTACTGGTATGAGTGTTATTGATACGGAAAAAGCCCTTACTAATTTTGGAAATGGGAAATACGATTCACAGAGGGTATTTGTAATTGTTAAAGAACCTGAAACGTTAATTAAATTGCTGGACATTGGGGTAGAAATCCCTAGTGTTAACTTAGGAATCGTCTTCGCTGAAGATGGTAGAACTAATATTAGTAAGTTTGTTTCATTGAATCAAAAAGAGGTTGATGATTTGAAAGAAATAGAATCACGTGGTGTACCTGTAAGAATTCAATACATACCGGAGAATGCATCAATTGATTTTGACAAAGCCATTAAGGGTCATGAATTTAATTAATATGTATAGGGGAAAATAATTATGTCTATTGAAATTATTCAGAATATATTGATCGTATTATTAGCGGCATATGTAACCCTTGATAATCTTGGTATAACGATTGTCAATTATTGGGCTGTAACAACTGGTATGATTGCCGGATTTATTATGGGCGATTTGAAGACAGGTTTGCTCATAGGTGGAACGTTCCAACTTATGTCGCTAGGTGTTGCTGGTTTAGGTGGTGCCTCTGTTCCTGATTATGGACTTGCAGCATTGGTCGGAACTTTCTTAGCAGCAAGAACTGGTTCAGGATTAACTGCAGCGATTGCTGTTGGATTGCCAGTTGGCTTGTTAGCAATTAATTTTGATGTGTTAGTTAAGATTCTAAATAACTTTGTTGCACATAGAATGCAGACATATGCTCACAAGCATGAATTTGAAAAAATGCGGATGATCGGATTGGTCGGGCCGTTGATGTTTGCATTGAAGAACGCCATTATCATGACAATTATCGTTTCTGTTGGTCCCAAAGCTGTTAACGCAATTTTAGCTATTATTCCAAAGTGGGTAACAAATGGTTTAAATATTGCCGGTGGAATGCTACCGGTTCTAGGTATTGCTTTATTAATGCATTACATGCCAGTTAAGAAATACATTTGGGCGGTATTCATTGGTTTCGTATTCAGTGCATATCTAAAATTACCAATTATTGGTATTTCAATTCTTGGAGCTGCGGCCTCAATTATCGTTTACAAAGTTGGGTTGAGTAAATCAGAAGCAAAGGCATCAACTGCTAATGTAGATTCAAATAACGAAGAAACAGAGGATGACGATTATGACGAGTAAAATAGACGAGACTACTACTATTACGGCAGGAAATAAGAAGGTTGAAATTACGAAAAAAGATCGTCATCATGCCATTTTAAGATGGATGTTTATGGGATCAGCACTTTTTAATTATGAAACTCAACAAGCTACATCAGTTGTCTGGTCATTCTCAAAGTTACTTAGAAAGATATATCCAGACGACGATGAGTATGTTCAAGCGTTGGATAATCATTTTAAATATTTCAATACTACAACCGCAATGGCAAACATAATATTAGGTGCAACCACTGCTATGGAAGAAAAGGATGGGATCAAGTCTAAAGACGCGGTTCAAGCATTGAAGACATCTTTAATGGGTCCATTTGCTGGAATTGGCGATACCATTATTTGGGTATTGTTGCCAACAGTTATGGGATCTATTTCAGGTTATATGGCAATTAATGGTAATCCTTTAGGTGCTTTAGCCTGGATTTTAATTGGCGCAATTATCTTTTGGATCAGATTAAAATTGTTCGATGTAGGTTATAACTCTGGTGTCAAACTTGTTACCGAGTTTGGTGACAAATTATCATTATTCACTGATGCAATTTCAGTATTAGGTTTAATGGTTGTTGGAACATTAGCAGCTACAGTAGTAAAGGTTTATACGCCATTAACATTTATGACAGGTAAAGTTAAGTTGTCAGTTCAAACTGGAATTTTTAATAATATTATGCCTGCATTATTGCCAGTTTGCTTAACATACTTAGTTTATAAGATGTTGAATTCAAAATTCTGGACACCCACTAAGATCATCGTTGCATTGATCGTATTATCCTTAGTTGGTTCATTTACTGGAATTTTAGGTGTAATGCCAACTAAATAGATTAGAGGATTTTATATAATGAAAAGAAAAATTATTATCGCATCACATAATCACATGGCTTCAGGTTTGAAAAGTACCTTAGAGTTCATTGCTGGAAAACAAGATAATGTACAAGTCTTGGATGCTTACGTCGATGGCAGTCCGATTGAAGAAAACGTAAAAGAAATGTTTGAAAAAACCGACGATGATACTGAAATCATTGTTTTTACTGACATGTTAGCTGGATCAGTTAATCAGAAGTTTTTTCCTTATCGGACGAGATCACATACACATATAATTACTGGAATGAACTTACCTGTAGTTTTAGCCTTCGCATTAGAGAGTGCGGATAAATATATATCTGTTGACCGTATACATGAGATTATTACTGAATCACGTAATGCGTTGCAATATGTTAATGAATTTCAAGTTGACGACGATGAGGAGGACGAATGATCATGAATAAAGTCGTTACAGGGGATACATACAGATTTACAGTGATCACCGATTCACTGATTAGATTGGAAGAAGATCCTGCTGGAAAGTTTGAAGATCGTCCCTCTCAAACAGTTGTTAATAGAGACTTTGACGAGCCAAAGGTTAAAGTGATTTCAGATAATAATGGTCATAAACTTGAAATAATTACCGATTCTTTTCATTTATATTATGACGGTGGAAAATTTACTCCGGAATCTCTCTATATTGATGCCGCAAAGGCACATGCTTTGTATCAGAATAGATGGTACTTCGGGACTAACAATGATGAAAGACATCAAAATTTGAAGGGGACTACTAGGACTCTCGATCACGCCGATGGTCAAGTTCCACTAGAAGATGGCATCATGTCCAAAGATGGTTATAGCTATCTGGATGATTCGAAGTCATTTATTTATATTAAAGATACTGATTCATATGTTCCAAGAGCAAATAAAGTTACCGATGGTTATTTCTTCTGTTATGGACGTGACTATCAAGCCACATTGTCGGATTTTTATAAGCTGACAGGACCAACTCCCATGATCCCAAGATTTGCTTTAGGCAATTGGTGGAGTAGATTTTATCCATATACTCAAGATGAATACAAGAAATTAATGCAAAGATTTGATAATAAAAAAATCCCAATAAGTGTTTCAATAATTGATACCGATTGGCACAGGCATGACATTCCTCAAAAATATGGTTCAAGTTGGACGGGTTATTCTTGGAATAAGGCACTGTTCCCAGATCATGAGAAGTTATTGAAGTGGCTTCATGATGACGGTAAGAAAGTATCATTAAACGTACATCCTGCTTCTGGAATCAGAGCCTTTGAAGATGACTATAAAGCTGTAGCTAAAACTATGGGACTAAATACGACCGCAGAAGAGCCAGCTTCGTTCGATCTTGAGAATCCAAAGTTTAAAAAGGCCTACTTTAAGGATGTCCATCATAAAATGGAAGATGAAGGTGTAGATTTCTGGTGGATCGACTGGCAACAAGGTGTTGCACGAACAGCTGATAAAATGGACCCTCTATGGCTGTTAAATCATTATCATTATAATGATAATAATAAGAGGAATAATGGGAATGGAATAATTCTGAGCCGATATGCCGGCCCAGGTTCACATCGCTATCCATTAGGATTCTCTGGTGATACTGTGATTTCATGGAGATCATTGGATTTTCAACCATATTTTACCTCAACGGCCGCTAATATCGGATATACCTGGTGGAGTCATGACATTGGTGGACACATGCGTGGTAATTTTGATGCAGAATTAGCTACTAGATGGGTACAATTTGGAATATTCAGTCCAATCAACAGACTTCATTCTTCAAATAATTTATTTGCGGGAAAAGAGCCTTGGAACTATCGTGAAGATTTTGAAAAATCTCAAGAAAAGTTTTTACGCTTAAGATCTGAACTATTACCATATATTGACACTGCAAATTATCAAACCCATATTAACGGTGTACCAATTAATAAACCGGTATATTATAATTATCCTAATGACAAAAATGCGTATGCTCATAAAAATGAATATTATTTTGGCTCAGAAATGCTAGTTTCACCAATTACGAGTCCGCATGATGAAGCAACTCAAACCGCTTTTAGTGATACATGGTTACCAGAAGGAAATTGGGTAGATTACTTTAGTCATTTGCCATATGATGGAGGTTCTGTTGTTAAGACTTATCGTGACAGTGATCAGATGCCAGTTTTTGTTAAGAAAGGTAGTTTGATCATAACCAACAGGGATTATATGAGTAATGGTAAATTACCCGTAAATATCAGTGTTGAGATCTTCAGTGGAGCAGATGGCAAGTTTCAGATGATTGAGCATGTTGGTGAGAAAATTGCTAAGACTACTTTCTATTGGGATGACCATAAACAAGTTCTAACATTCAATACGGATGATCCTGATAAAATCATTCCACAAGGTAGAAAAGTCGATCAGGTAATTTATGAATATAACAAGGAAGATGTTTTTGCTGAAATGAGGGCCAGACTTCAACGAGCTTACATGAGTTTGGATCTCAAACAAAAATTATTCAATGCTTTCAATTCTGAAAATTACAATTACGCTCATTTCATGAATTTATTGAATACATTGGAGGATAAAAATATACGAGGTAGTTTGAGCGAGGTTGCATACATTAGAGAATCGTATATTTAACAACTATGAAAAAACCAACAATGAATGATGTAGCCAAAGAGGCTGGTGTAGGACGTGGAACAGTTTCTAACTATATTAATGGTCAAAATGTTCGAGATAAGACTAAAAAAAAGATACAAGAAGCAATTGATAAACTAGGCTATGTTCCTAATTTACAGGCTAGAGAACTCAAGACGTCGAAAAACTCTACGGTTGTTTTGATTGTCCCAACTAGTTGGACACCGTTTTTCTCTGAATTAGTTTATAAAATGCAAATAGAATTGAATCATAATGGTTATCGAATGATTTTAGCTAATTCACAGAATGACCCAGCTGAAGAAGAGGAAATATTAAAGATGGCCTCTTTGAATCAAGTCTCAGGTGTTATTACTATGTCCTATTCAGATATTTATAATTTTATCAATATAGGGAAAAATTTGAATCTGGTTTCAATTGAACGTTATGTTTCTGAAGACGTTCCGCTAATAACTAGCGATAATTATAATGGTGGTAAATTAGCTGCTCAAAAATTAATTGAAATGGGATCTAGAAAATTCCTTCTCTTAAGAAGAAAAGTTAATCATGCTAATGCGACTGACCTAAGGACAAAGGGTTTTACAGACTACATAAATAGCAAACACTATCCGGTAGATGTGTTTGAAGCCTCATTGACAGATAATTATCGAGCTGAGTATAAAAACTACATTGAGTCGCATTATTCTACAGAAGATATTCCATTCGATGGCATCTTTTCTGTAACTGATGAGTATGGAACAATAATCCAGAATGCTTTAGAATCAATCAATAAAGATCTCTTGAACAAAGTTAAGATAATTGGGTTTGATGGTTCCAGTGTTTCGATGAATACTCCGATAGGTTTGTCATCTATTAGACAACCAGTTGATGAAATCGTTAAGTCGTCTGTAACAATCCTCCTTGAGATGATCAATGGATCACCAATTAAGAAGAATTATAAAAAAGTATTACCTGTTAGTTTTGTAAAGGCAGGGACATCATTTAAATAACGGTTGGTAAACATTCCAGAAATGGGATGTTTTTTTATTGATGATAACAGAAAAAATAATTTGCTTTCACAAAATAATGGTTTTATTAGTATTAGAAATACTATAATATATACAAACAAATTAAATAAACGGAGAATCGCTTATATGGCAACACAAATTTTATATCAAAAGGTCGCTGAAGATATTAAAAAGAATATTTTATCCGGCACTTATGAAGTAGGGACGTTGATTCCTACTGAAAATGATTTAGAGAAAAAGTATGACGTCAGTAAAATAACTGTCCGTAAAGCGGTTGAACTATTGGTTGCTGAAGGTTATCTCGTCAAAAAGAGTGGAATTGGTACGAGGGTTATTAGTAATAATTTATTTAATAAATTATCTAAAGCAAAGTCTTATTCATCGATCGTTAATGAACAAGGAACTTTAACTAAAGATATTTTACAAATAACGGCGGTAAATTCAGACGATACTCCTTTAAAAGATCGATTCAAAAATCAAAATATAATTTTCATTAAACGTCTCTATCGTTTAGATAATGAACCATTTATTATAGTTGAGCATTATTTACCTAATATTAATCTCCAAAATCAAGCTGAAAAGTTAAGTTATCAGTCGTTATACAAATTTCTTCAAGATAATGGAAAAGAACCATATAAATTTAAGGATGCTTTCAGCGTAACGGATTTGTCAAAAGATGATCAAAAACTTTTGCAGACCAAAGCCAAAACCGCGTTAAAGCGGATTCGATATGGTTACAATGATATTGGGGACTTGATTGAGTATACTGTTTCGATATATGACAGTAATAAATTCCCTTATGAAATAGAGTACGAGGTTTAAAAACTGAAAAATATGGTTAATTTGGGAACATTAAATCAAAATATCTAGTGATAATTGTACTTTGATTATTACTAGGTATTTTTGTTTTAAACAAGAAAGTATATTATTGCAGGATGGTTTTAAGAAAAGTATAAAATTAGTTAACCGTTTACATCATAACATTATAATGTTATGATAATTCCGAAAAAAGGAGGGATTGAGATGGACAATTTCGTTAATTTTCTAAATATAAAGATATTACCATTTGCTAATAAAATGGGGACACAACGTCATATGACCGCGATTAGAAAGGGGATTATTTCTACATTGCCACTTACGATTGTGGGTTCATTTTTCACATTGATTAATAATATTCCGATAGATAGTGTGGCCAAGGCTTTAGAACCTTATAAAGAACTTTTAGATATTCCATTTCGTTATACAGTGGGGATTTTAGCCTTATATGCTACCTTTGGAATTGCTTCTTCATTAGCAGAAAGTTATAAGTTAGACAAGTTAACCAATGGGATTTTAGCCGTATTGGCATTTCTTGTTTCAACTGCAGTTCCGATCCATGTTACTGAAAAGGTTAAGAATGTTATTGATGCTGGTCGTTACATTAACATTGCCAATTTGAGTGCTTCCTCACTTTTTGCATCGATTGTAACCGCTTTATTAACCGTAGAGATCTATCGTTTTTTTAAAGAAAAGAACATTACTATTAAAATGCCTGATGGGGTTCCACCAGAAGTATCAAATTCCTTTGTGGCATTGATCCCAGCAGCGGTTATTTTAATTTTATTCTGGGCAATTCGTTCAATTTTTGGTTTTAACATTGCTACATTTTTAAGCATGATTTTAATGCCATTAAAAGGTGTATTGGTAGGAAATAGTTTACTAGGTGGCTTATTAACTATTTTTCTAATTACTGGTTTTTGGACATTAGGTATTCACGGAGCAGCAATTATGGATCCAATCATTCGTCCATTTTGGGAAATGTCGATTGCTCAGAATATGAGCGAATTCGCCTCTGGTACGAGTGCACATCAACTTTCAACTATTTTTACAGAACAATTTCTACAATGGTTTATTTGGATCGGTGGAGCTGGTGGAACTTTAGCTTTGGTCGTATTGTTTATGTTTTCAAAATCAGCTTATTTAAAAGATTTGGGAAAACTTTCATTTTTACCGGGATTATTTAATATCAATGAACCGATTGTCTTCGGTGCGCCAATTGTTATGAATCCGATTTTAGGAATTCCATTCATTGTGGGACCACTTGTGACCGGGACACTTTCTTATATTTTAACTATTACGGGAGTCGTGCCGATGATGATGGCTCGGTTACCATTTACAGTACCAGGGCCATTGGGAGCTTTCATCAGTACTAATTGGAGTGTCCCAGCATTGATACTTTCATGTGTTAATTTCTTTATTCAATTAGCCATTTATTATCCATTCTTTAAAGTTTTTGAAAAACAACAATTAGAAAAAGAATAATATGAGGTGAAAAAATGTTGATCTTCCTATTACTTTTAAGCTTTTTTGTTCTAAGCGAAGTAACAGTCCAAAAGGGTTTAATGCCCAAATTTCTTAAGGATATGTCAGCAGGAAAGCTAATTCTATTTTCACTAATGATGATTCTTTTAACAGTTTTTATTGGTTTTTTTATAAAACAAATAATGATTTTAGTAATTTTAGTAACAATCTATTCATCAATTGTCATTTCTAATCACTATATGGCTGCGTTTCAAAAAATGGAAAGAGGTAAAAAGATATGACCAAACGAACATTAGGTATTTCACTTTATCCAGATCATAGTGATGTAAATGAAGATAAAAAATATTTGAAGATGGCTAGTGAATACGGATTCACCAAAATTTTCATGAGCATGCTAGAGGTATCTGAAGGTAAAGAGAGAGTTGCTGATAAATTCAGTGATTTGATCCAATATGCTAAGCGTTATGGATTTTCGACGACTTTGGATATTGCACCCAATATCTTTGATCAGTTAGGAGTTTCTTATGATGATTTAAGTTTCTTTCATGATCTAGGAGCTGATACGATTCGTCTAGATCAAGGTTTTGATGGACAAAAAGAGGCTTTAATATCGTTCAATCCACAGGAAATTAATATCGAGCTAAACATGAGTAACGATGTTGAATATTTGAATAATATTTTGAGTTATGAGGCTAATAAACCTTTTATTCAAGGATGTCACAATTTCTATCCACAAAGAAGAACTGGTTTGCCATTAGATTTCTTTATTAAATCATCTAAACGATTCAAAGATTTGGGAATCGATACAGCGGCCTTTATTACCTCACAGTCAGGACGAATCGGACCTTGGGATATTAATGATGGACTACCAACTTTGGAAATGCATCGCGATTTACCGATTGATGTTCAAGCAAAACATTTATTTGCTACAGGACTGATCGATTGTGTGATCGTTGGTAATGCCTATGCATCAGAAACAGAATTATCACAATTAGGCATGGTCAATCGCTACCAGTTAGCGTTTGATATTGATTTAGTTGATGATATCAATGAACTAGAGGAAGAAATCCTTTTTGATAATCAACATGTCAGACGAGGAGATATTACTGATTTGGTTATTCGCTCAACGCAGGTCAGAAAGAGATATAAGGATTATGACAATCCTGTTAGCATTAATACTCATGATTTCAAACCAGGTGATGTAGTTATTGGCAATAATAGTTTTGGAAAATATAAGAATGAATTACAAATAGTTCTCAAGGCACACACAGATATACGGAAAAATAAGGTCGCGGAGATTACTCAAAAAGAACTTTTCCTTCTAAATTACATAGGTCCGTGGGATAAATTCAAATTTGGGAGATGATCTCTTTGAAAACTTTATATGTAAAGAATGGATTGGATGGTAATAATGATTCAATTGAACTTTTGTTGGAAGATGGAAAGATCAAGGCTGTAGGATCTAAATTGGAGGTTGAAGCCAAAGAAACCCTCGACCTTCGTAGTAAAGCTTATGTCAGCGCTGGTTGGATAGACGATCATACACATTGCTATGAAAAATTAACACTTTACTATGATGATCCAGATAAGATTGGATACTTGACCGGAGTTACAACGGTCATTGATGCTGGTTCAACTGGAGCTGATAATATTAGCGATTTTTATAAGATTACTCGTAATAAAATAACCAATGTTTATGCGATGATCAATGTTTCAAGAACTGGAATTTTAGAACAAAATGAACTGGGTGACTTAGAAAAAATTCAATTTGGACCGCTTAAAAATGAGGTTGGTGAACATCCTGATTTCATCATCGGTATGAAGGCAAGAATAAGTAAATCAGTTGTAGTAGGCAACGGAGTGAAGCCTTTGTTACTGGCTAAAGAGTTTCAAAAGCGGTTAGAGAAAAAATTACCTTTAATGGTACACGTTGGTACTAATCCCCCTGAATTGTCGGAGATTATGGCAGTTATGGATTCAGGCGATATTATGACGCACTGTTATAACGGCAAGAAAAATGGGATTTTAGATCAAAATAGAGAGATTAAACCATTTGTTAAAGAAGGATTAGCTAAAGGAATTATTTTTGATATTGGTCATGGAACGGATAGCTTTAATTTTCAAACGGCTCAAACAGCGATAAAGAATAATATTCAGGCACAAAGTTTAAGTACTGATATTTATCATACTAATCGACAATGTGGTCCCGTTTATAATATGGCAACTTGTATTGAAAAAATGTTGTATTTAGGCTATGAAATGACGCAAATTTTACCAATGATAACCACAATACCGGCGAAAAATTTTAATCTAAATACCAAAGGAAAATTGGAAGCAGGCTATGATGCTGATTTAACGATTTTTGAAATAAATAAAGGAACCAAACAACTTAGAGATTCTAATGGAAACATAAAGACTACCAATACTTTAATAAACCCTATTTATAGTGTGGTTGGCGGAAATGTGTATTCGATAGGAGAATGATATGGATATTTATGATAAATATGGCTTGAAGAAAGTTATTAATGCTGATGGAAAAATGACTATTTTGGGTGTTTCGAAGGTTTCGAATCAAGTCATAGAAGCGCAAAAAGAAGGGGCCCAGAATTTTTTTGAGATGTCAGACTTACTAGTTCAAACAGGTAAATATTTAGCAAAGTTAGTTGGTAGCGAAGACGCATTGATCGTTAATTCGGCTTCAGCAGGTATTGTTGAAACAATTGCAGGAATAATTGGTCAGGGCAGTTCATATCATGTTGGACATCCATATACTGAAAAAATCAGCAAGCGAGAGGTCATCTTGCCTATGGGACATAATGTTGATTATGGAGCACCGGTTGACGTGATGTTAATGGTAGCAGGTACCAAAGTGATCCCAGCAGGATATGCTAATATGTGTACACCTGAGCATTTGGAAATGGAAATCACAGATCAGACAGCTGCCATTCTATACATTAAGAGTCATCATACTGTACAAAAAAGTATGTTATCTATTCCTGAAGCAATTGAGGTTGCTCACCGACATGGGTTGCCTTTGGTACTTGATGCCGCGGCCGAAGAAGATCTTTTGAAATATATTAAATTAGGCGTAGATGTAGTTATTTATAGCGGAGCTAAAGCAATTGAAGGACCTGCATCAGGAGTTGTTTTTGGTAAAGAAAAGTATATAAAATGGGCTAGAATACAAGGTGCTGGGATTGGTCGAGCAATGAAGATTGGCAAAGAAAATATTATCGCTTTGACAACAGCTATTACTGAATATTTAAAAGAAGGGCCCGAATCTGGGCAAGCCATGATCGAAAGACTGAAACCATTCGTTGAAAAACTATCGGAAATATCAGATTTACAAGTCAAAATCGTTCAAGATGCGGCAGGGAGAGAAATTTATCGAGCTGAAGTTAAACCAAAGAAACTTTCAGCTAAGTCAATTTGTGATCAATTAAAAAATGGCGAAACGGCAATTTATGCCCGAGAGTATCGAGTGAATGAGGGAATTATCGAGTTTGATATTAGAGCCGTTAATGAGGTTGAAATGTATCAAATTGTATCAAGATTAAAGGAAATAGTTGAAGGAGAATAATTATGGATTTATTACCAAATTATTTAGATAATGGTATTTGTTTGAATGTTTTAGCCAATTCAGTTCAGAATGCTAAAGATTGTTATGATGCGGCAGAAGGTCATGTGGTTCTAGGAGTTTTAACTAAGAATTATTCAAGTGATGAGTCTGCTATTGAAGATATGAAAAAATATCAAGTAGCAATTAATAATGCTGTTTCAGTTGGTCTGGGTGCGGGAGACCCTAAGCAGAGTTCAATGGTGACACGTGTTTCTAAAGCCATTCAACCACAACATGTTAATCAAGTTTTCACAGGTGTAGGTGCAACTAGAGAAGCCTTAGGACAAAATGAAACTATTATCAATGGATTGGTGTCACCGACAGGAAAAGTTGGAGTAGTGAATATAGCAACTGGTCCATTAAGTAGCCAGACACCTTCAACTGAGGTTTCAATCGAAACAGCGATTGCATTGTTGAAAGATATGGGTGGTTCTTCGATTAAATTTTTCCCAATGAAGGGACTAACTCATAAAGAAGAATTTAAAGCAGTAGCCAAGGCTTGTGCAGAATATGATTTTGACTTAGAACCCACGGGTGGACTAACACTTGACAACTTTGAAGGGATCGTTTCAATTGCAGCCGATGCAGGAGTTAAAAGAATCATTCCCCATGTTTATAGTTCAATTATTGATAAAGAAACAGGAGATACTAGACCAGAAGACGTTGCTAAACTTTATCAAATTATCAAGAAGTTCTAGGGGTTAAATTATGAATATTTTAGCCTTTGGAGAGGTAATGTTGAGATTTACAGTTGCCGATAAAATGATGTTAGAGCAAAGTGATAGTTTAACTGTTACAACCGTGGGAACAGGCGTAAATTTACTAAGCAGTTTGGCACATTTTGGATATAATACGACAATTTTGACAACTATTCCTGATAATCCGGTTGGTGAAAAAACTGTTTCTGATTTGCGAAAATTGGGAATTTCTGACAAACGAATACTTCGTAATGGTAAAAGTATGGGTAGTTTTTTCGTTGAATTAGGACATGGGTCCAGACCAGAGCGTGTCACATACCAAGACAGATTGTCCAGTTCCTTTAGTCAAATGAATTATGAAAATTATGATTTTGAAAAGGCACTGATTGGAATTGATGTTGTCCATATTTGTGGAATCGCGTTAAGTTTGACCAAGCAAACCCAATTGGCTGCAATAAAGCTTGCGCAAGAAGCACATGATAGAAATAAGGTAGTATGCTTTGACTTTAACTATCGAATTAGTTTGAATCAGGAAAATAACCATGATTCAATAAAGAAAAGGTATCAAAAAATGTTGCCTTATGTTGATATTTTGTTTGGTAGTAAGAGGGACTTAACTGATTTGTTAGACTATCAGGACGATAATGAAACTAATTTATATGAAAAACTCTGTAATGAATATCAAATAAATTTTTTTGCGGGCAGTAGAAGAAGTTTTATTGATAGTAAAAAATACTTTGAAGGATTTATTTTTCATCATGGTAAACTCTATAGATCTCAGGCCAGAGAGTTAAACATTTTGGATCGGATCGGCAGTGGGGATGCCTTTGCTAGTGGTATATTGACAGGGCTATTTGAAAAATGGGATTTTGAAGATACTTTAGAATTTGCTGTTGCTAATTCAGTTTTGGCTCAATCGACGATGAATGATGTGCCCATTTTTAGTAAAGAGGATGTTTTTAATTATATTGATAATAGTCAACAGGATTTAATTAGATAGTTTTTATCTATTTAATATGTGACAAATATAAATAGTTCCATACTAATTTTTTAAATATACAAAAATGGTCTGTATTGATATTAGCTATGTTTTTTCAAACATGGTTGATAAATCAATACAGACTATTTAATTTGATCAATTAATTTGTTCATATGAAATTAAATTTCTTTTTTATCAACAATATTGATGACATCTTGAAATTTAATTCAAAAGATGTATTATCTATTTGTAAACGCTAACAAAGATTGGAAGGGAATTCTCATGAAATTATATGTTAAAAGATTTTTAGTTATTTTAACCGGTGTTATAGCAATGCTAGGAATAACTACGTTTACTAGCACTAAAGTTGACGCAGCTGCTAAAGTATCGCCTATCAGTATGGTAACAACCACAACAATGTATTCTAAACAAATGCATTTAGATTGGAATTATGATGTTTATCTACCTGCTGGATATAATCCAAAGTCAAATAAGAGATATCCAGTTTTATATATGATGCACGGATTATATGGAAATCATAGAAATTTACTAGAAAGATTCAATTCTCAACAGATGCTTGATGGATCAATGAAAAGGAATAATCGAAAGGCAATTGTCGTTTTCATTGATGGTTTTAACAGTTTTTATATCAATCAAAAAGATGGTTTAAAAGTAGAAAGTGCCATTATGAAGGATATGATTCCAAAGATTAATTCTACTTATAAGGTTTCAAAATCAAGATCAGATCATGCAGTTGGCGGTATCTCAATGGGAGGTTATGCGGCTGCTAGATTATCTTTGAAATATTCTAATTATTTTTCCAAAGCAATCATGGTATCTCCATCGGTTTGGTATAGTTTGCCAAAGGATAATCTAATTAGAAAAAATATGCATGCTTTCACTGATGGTAAGACAAATTGGTCTGATAAAGTTTATGACAGTTTATTTCCAACAAAATATATTAATAAAGATACTAAACCAGTGAAGTTTTATGTAGAAACTACCTCTGGTGATACAACTGTACCTATCAAAAATGTTAATCGTTTTGTTAAGACATTAAAGAAAGATAAATTCTCTGTTAAATATGTTAAAGATACTGGTGATAATCATAATTGGACTTATTGGACTAAGGCAACTCCAAAAGCATATGAATGGTTAATGCAAGAATTCTAAGGGGGGAACAACGATGACTAATAAAGATATTGCTAATGAAATATTGAAAAATGTTGGTGGTAAAGAAAATGTTACGGCTAACGTTGCATGTATGACTAGACTAAGGCTTGGAATTAAAGACAATAACCAAGTTAATGTTGATGAATTGAAGAGAATTGATGGTGTTTTAGCAGTCGTTCAAGCTGATACGTTACAAGTCGTTTTGGGTCCAGGTAAGGTAAACAAAATTGCAGAACCATTTGCTGAGTTGACTGGTGTTCCTTTAGGTAGTGAAGCTGATGATGAAACTGAATCAACAGAGAATATTAAAGAGATCGCTAAAGAGAACAAGCAGGCTAACAAAGCTAAGCATGATAAACCCTTACAACGTGGTCTTCAACATATTGCTAATGTTTTCATACCTTTATTGCCTGGTATTATTGCTGCTGGACTAATAAATGGTTTAGCGAATGTTATTGATTATCAAACTGGACAAGCTTTTGCTACTGACTGGTGGTACATGACTATTAAGACTTTGGGATGGGGATTATTCACCTTCTTACCAATCTTTGTTGGAATGAATGCTGCTAGAGAATTCAAAGGTAGCCCAATTCTTGGTGGTATTGGTGGAACTCTTTGTTTAGGAGTAGTAGTCACGGGTTCGCCATTAAGTACACAAGCTATTTCCATGCCATTTACACATGCTCCGTATACAGTTGGAGTTGGTGGTTTAATAACGGCCTTAATTATGGGTATTTTCTTCGCCTTCTTGGAAAGAAATATTCGTAAAATTATGCCAAGTGTTCTGGATACATTCTTTACACCATTATTAACTGTTATTATCGGTTCATTGATTGCTGTCGTATTTCTACAACCAGTTGGTGCTGGCTTGACAACAGCTATTTACACAGTTATGGATTTTGTTTATACAAAGTTGAGTGTTTTTGGTGGATTTATTCTATCATCAACATTCTTAGCATTGGTATCAGTTGGTTTGCATCAGGCTTTAACACCAATTCATGTTCTACTAAACGATCCCACTGGACCTACACATGGTATTAATTATTTGTTGCCCATTTTAATGATGGCTGGCGGCGGTCAAGTTGGTGCTGGTTTGGCTTTATACATCAAATCAAAGAACAAGCGTTTTAAAAAAATGGTTATGAGTTCTATTCCAGTCGCTATTTTAGGTGTGGGTGAGCCTTTGATGTATGCTGTTACTTTGCCATTAGGTAGAGCCTTTGTTACTGCAAGTATTGGAGCTGGTTTTGGCGGTATCGTAGCTTCATTATTTCATCTAGGTGCAGTTTCACAAGGCGTTTCAGGTTTGTTTGGATTATTAATTATGCAACCAGGACAACAACTAAGCTATTTACTAGCTTTATTAGTAGCTTATTTGGGAGGATTTGTAGTTACTTGGTTCTTTGGTGTTGATGAGAATAGAATTAATGAAATCTATCCAGAATAAAGGAGTTTAGTATGTTAGGATTTTCAGTTTATCTGCATAATTCATTAAATCAAGAAGATATTAAGATATTTCATAAATTTGTTGATGCTGGCTTCAAAGGGGTCTTTACATCCATTAATTTACCGGAAGATGATCCAAAAGTTCTATTAAAGAATTTAAAAAAACTAGGTAACTTGTGCTTTGAAAATCAACTTGAATTGACCCTAGATATTTCATTAAGTGCGTTGAAGAGACTGCAATTAGATTTATCCAAGAATATAAAAATCTTTCAACAACTAAATGTCACAATGTTGAGAATAGATGACGGTATTTCTATTGAAGAAGTGGCACAATTGTCCACTAAGATGAAAGTGGCTTTGAATGCTAGTACAATTGAACGACCTGATATTGAAAAATTAAAGTTATTAAAAGCAGATTTCGATAATTTAGAGGCTTGGCATAATTATTATCCTCGTGAAAATACTGGTTTGGATAAAGAATGGTTTGAAGCAAGAAATCAGTGGTTGAAAGATAATAATTTTAGAGTGATGGCATTTGTACCAGGAGATATAAATTTGAGAGCACCTGTTTATAAAGGATTGCCAACCTTAGAATCTCATAGATATCAGAATCCCTTATCTTCAGCAATAGCTATGAAAACTATGAATGTGGATCGTGTTTATATTGGAGATCCGGCCTTAAAAGATAGTACGTTTGAACAATTTAAACAATTTTTTGTTAATGATATTTTACAAATAAGAGCAAATTTTGTAGACGCTCCGAGTTATATTGAACAAGTATTTCATCAAAGAGCGGATGTATCTCAGGATGTTGTTAGATTACGTGAGGGGAGATCACTTAATCAAGCGATTGTTTTACCTCTCAATAATCATCTAAGAAGCCGCGGAGCAGTGACCTTAGACAACAGATTATCAGGACGTTATCAAGGTGAATTGCAGATAGTTAAGCGACAGTTATCAGCCGATAGTACGGTAAATGTAATCGGACAAGTTGTTGATAATGATATAGAATTATTAAATTATTGTATTGCCAATCAGGCTATTCAATTAGTTGATATAGGAAGTTAGGAATGATCAAAATGGATATAAAAGAATTGTCAACAGAAAGTCGCAATTCAAAGACAAATAATTTGGATGAAATGAGTACTGAACAAATAGTTGAGATAATGAACAGCGAAGATCAAAAAGTTGTTATGGCTGTGAATAAAGAATTACCTCAGATTGCCGAAAGTGCTAGTAAAATTGCTGAATCCTTTAAAATAGGTGGACGCTTATTTTATATCGGTGCTGGTACAAGTGGCCGTTTGGGAGTATTGGATGCAGCGGAATGTGTACCTACCTTTGGTAGTGATCCGGAAATGGTTCAAGGATTAATCGCTGGTGGAGAAAAAGCAATGATTTTGGCTGTTGAAGGTGCAGAAGATAATGTTGAATTGGGAGCAAGCGATTTAAAAACGCACAATTTAACTAAGAAAGACGTTGTTGTGGGTATAGCAGCCAGTGGCCGAACTCCCTATGTCATTGGAGGATTGGACTATGCCAAATCAATTGGAGCTGATACAATAGCCATATCGTGCAATGAAAATTCAATAATTAGTCAACATGCCGATATTAAAATTGAGGTCGTTGTGGGACCAGAGGTATTATCAGGTTCAACTAGATTAAAATCAGGTACAGCTCAAAAAATGGTTTTGAATATGCTGTCCACTGCTTCGATGGTTCGTATTGGTAAAACTTATGGTAATTTGATGGTTGATGTTAAACCGACAAATAAGAAGTTGGTTCAACGATCAATAAATATTATCTGTGAGGTAACTAATGTTGAAGAAGATAAGGCCTTAGAAATTTTGAAAAAAGCAGACTATTCAGTCAAAGATGCTATCGTGATGATATCCAAACAAACGGATAAATCAACTGCTGAAGAAACATTGAAGAAGTCTGGAGGGTTTGTACGAAAAGCAATTAGATGAGGATTTAGAAGATGGTAAATACAATTTTGTTAACAATTCGTGCGAAAATGGAAAATGCTAGTAAAGCAGAACGGATTTTGGGAAAATATATTCTAAAGAACGTTCAAGAGATTCCCAATTTAAGCGTTGCTGAACTTTCAAAGAAAAGTGGAGTTAGTCAAGCAACAGTGGTTAGATTTGCTCAAGATTTAGGTGTCGATGGATTCAAAGGTTTGAAGGTGGAATTGGCACGCAGTTCAAATATTAGTACCAGTGGTATCTATGAAGAAATTTCACCTAATGATGACGTTGATGAAATAAAGGATAAATTGGCAGTGAGGATTCAACATACCTTGGAGATAACTAGTAAAGGACTTAATAAAGATGTTCTTCAACGGACAGTTGATCTTTTAGGCGAGGCTAGTATTATTCAAACTTACGGTTTGGGTGCATCAAGTCTTGTAGCTCAAGACTTTACGCAAAAATTTTCACGAATTGGTACAAGTGTATTGAATACTCAAGATACCCATCTGATGGCATCAAATTTTCTCACACAAAGAAATAAACAAGTATTGTTTCTAATCTCTGATTCAGGAGAGACTTTGGAAACCATTACTTTAGCTAAATTGGCAAAGGATGAAGAAGTTCCAATTATTGGTTTAACTTCTAATCCTCAAAGTACTTTGGCAAAAATTTCCAATATTAAAATTTTAACCAGTGATAATGTTCCCAAAGATAGAATTAGATCGGCAGCGACCACGTCATTGATAAGTCAATTGTATACGGTTGATTTAATATATTATCTTTATTTACAACGAAATTATGAAACCAATGTTCAAAAACTTAAAGAATCCCATTTGTTAGTAAGTAAATATTTTTCCAACTAAAAAACCTAGTAATCAACTTTGATTACTAGGTTTCTTTATATTGAAATTTTATATTTTCTAATCAAAAGGATTTTGCATCTGAGTAACATACGCAATCATACGATCAGAATAACTAGATTTTTTAAATAAATGCTTAATTTCACCTTGTAGCATATTTAGGTTATCAGTAATAATACCATCAGATCCAATAAAAATCATTCGATCCATTGATTCATCATCGTTAGGAGTCCAAGCGAAGACCTTTTTATTTTGAAGATGCGCACTGTCAATGAATGACTCATTAAGTGTGGTATATTCCATCGTAAAATCATTGGCATTCGTTATCGGAACACCAAATAAATTAAATGGTAATATGTAACTTGTTTTTGTTTTGGGCAAGAGATCTTTAGTCTCTTCAATATAATTGTAACTTAAAGAATGAACCATCGCTTTATTAGCAATTAGACGTTTGCCATATTTTTTGGCAAAAAGTTTAACGAAATCTTTTTTATTTCCAGATACCTGCTTTAGTTCAACTAATAATTTTTGATTTAAATTAGTTGCTGTTTGTAAATAATCATCAAAGCTAGCAATATGAGTTGTTTTACCATTTTCATGGATTTCAGTATTAGTAAGTTCATCAAGAGTCATTTGACTGGGACGAATATTTTTGCCAGCTAACCCCTTAAGAGTATTATCGTGATAGACTACGAATTGATGATCTTTGGTTTCTTGAACATCCATTTCAATATAATCAGGTTTTTCTTTAGAGGTTGCTCTCAGTGATTGAATAGTATTTTGAACCCCGTTGCCATCATCAACGCCACGGTGAGAAATAGTGAGTGGTGGTTCTAATAGCCAATTATTGAAATAGAGTGAGTCATAACCAACAAAGCTGACGATCACGACTGTTCCTAAAATTCCCCAGAACCATTTATGAGAACGATGGTTTCTATTGGGATAGAAATAATTGGTGGAAGTGTCACTTAAAATGATTAAGACTACCATACTAGAACCGTAAATGCTGGTAGCGTAATTGATGATTTGAATAGCAGTCATGTTGATAACCGCCGTAGTAAAATCAATGTTTTTTAAGAATGATATATGTTCAATACCCGATTGAGCTGCAATTAGTAAACCAGTCGATACGGACATAACAATTGATAATACTGCAACTAAAATTAAAAAAACACCTAAATAATAAAGTGTACGGCCACGAGTTTTGTGCCAACTATGAATAATAGCAGTCTTAATTGATTTATTTTCAAAGATCATTGAAGGAAGGACTAAAATCCAACGTAAACCAATGTAAAAAATTACTACATAAGCAATCATTAGTAAGATACCAACTGGTAAATGATCTTGGAATAACCAGTCCAAAATAAACTGTGGAATTTTTACTTTATTTAAAAGACTAGAAGACATTCCCATACTGCCAAATGGTGTAATAATTAAAAAATAGAGTAAAAAGAATCCGAATGCTTTAAATGGTAATCCAAAAAGATTTTTACTGACACTCTTCAAATAGTCCCACCAGCCAAGATTAGCATGAGATTTGATGGCCTGGAAACTAACCAACATCAATGTGAATTGAGCAAAAACCATTAATAGTAGGATCATTAAAACAATCAATAATCCTAAAACAACCAGTGGCTTCTTAGTTATTAACGAGATAGCGTTGCTATAAGAGACATAACTAACATTCCCTAAACGATTGATACCATTAGCCATAAAGTTAAGAACTGGTATTAAAATAAAATTAACAATCAATTGAATTAAGATAATAATTTGACTGTATTTCCAGAAGTATCGCCAAAAATTACTGTTTTGTCGCCGATATTCGGCAAATATCCCCATGAGTATTCCCCCAATTTGTTTCTACTATATAATACATAATTATAAGATTTATGGGGATATAATTATCGAAAATTAAAAAATGAGGTAAAAATATTATGAATATGCATTTGAATCATGAGCCATTTTTATCAATTAAGTCTGGAATTAAAAAAGTTGAGATAAGGTTAAACGATGAAAAGAGATCCAAACTAAGGGTTGGTGAAAAAATTGAATTTACAGATTTAGAAACTGGTGAAAAAATCACAAAAAGTATTTTAAATCTGGAAAGATTTTCGACATTTAAAAAATTATTTGAAAAGTATTCCGGAACAATTGTTGGTAGTTCTGAAGAAGAATCTGTTGAAGAATTAGATAAGGAGAATCAAAAAATTTATTCTCGAGATCGAGAAATGAAATATGGAGCTTTGGCTATTATTTTGAAATAATAGAAAATATTGAACTGATTTCATATAACGGCGTTATAGAGCAACAAATTATTTTATTCAAAAAAACATCTCAGAAAAGGGATGCTTTTTTCAATTTAATTAGTGAAATTTTTGCGACAATATTCCTAATGCTATTTTATAATTAATTGGTGTATAAACGTTTTTAATTTCTTTAAACCTAATTAAAAAGTAAGTTTGTGAAAATTGATAAAAAAATCACAAATAAGTATAGACAAAATAAAATTTACAAATTATAGTAGTCACAGATGGTAGCTACTATCTTGAGGCGGAAATATGGATCATGAAATTGCATTATTAAATAATTTTGGGATTACTAATAATGAAGCAAAGGTGTATATATCCCTGTTACAGATGGACGCATCAACAGGATATAAGATCAGTAAATCCTCAGGCGTTCCTCGTTCTAAAATTTATAATATTCTTTCATCTCTGGAGGAAAAAGGATTGGTGTTGAGGTCAGCTGATGAGACACCGTTGTACAAATCATTGCCAGTTAGTGAACTTGTTAGCAAATTAAAAAATGATAGCAAAGCAGATATAGATAGTATTCAATCTGCATTATCTGGATTAGGAACAGTAACACAAAGAGAGTCTATTTGGATGATAGATTCATATGCTCAAGTTTTTGAACGAGTACTTTATCAAATAAATAATGCTAAGAAATCATTATATATACAAATATATTCAGAGGATTTAACTCCGGAAATAATCACTTCGTTGGCAGAAGCAGAAAAAAGATTGCACAAGTTTGTTGTTATACTGTTTAGCAACAGTCAGCAATATTCGCTTCCTTTTGAAAGATATTATAAACATTTTTTTGAAACGGATAAGACCTTAGATTATGGCGGTAAATGGGTGAATGTTGTAAGTGATGGAGAGGAGGTCACTTATGGCAAATTACCACAAAAGTCGAAGAATACTGGAGTAATTACTACAAAGAATAGTTCGATGGTATTTTTGGCTCAAGAATATGTATTACATGATGCCTATAATTTAAGATCTCTTTCAGCCTTAAAGCCGGAAGCACAAAAAATATTTGGAAGTGATTTGGAAGGAGTTAGGGATATATATTTTGATTAGAAATGGAGAATAATTATGCTTATAACCTTATTAAGCGCCATTGTAATCGTGAATTTTATTTATATCTTTATGCTCGCTAGAAATCTTTGGAAACACAAAGATGAAGTTATGAAGGAACCAGCTAGTAATATTTGGACGCCTTTATCACAGATTGTAATTTATTTTTTATCAACTTTTGGTATTTCGGACTTTGCCATTTCAACGGCAATTTATCCTAAAGCCAAATGGGTCTCAATGAAAAAATTACCAGGTACTTTAAATACACAATGTGTTATACCGGTATTTGTCATGTCATTGGCATATATAACAAACATTTCAGTTGGTATCAAAACATTATTAGTTTGTATAATTTGCCAAGTAATTGGTGCATATTTGGGACCTCGCTTTGTGGTTAAGTTATCTGAAAGAGTTATTCGTAATTTTGTAATTGTGGGTTTATTGGTCGCAACTGCCTTGATTTTAGGAGGCAAACTTGGAATTATTCCATCTAATGGAACGGCTACGGAACTATATGGTTGGAAGTTAGTTCTTACAGGAATATTAATGTTCGTCTATGGAGCCTTGAATAACATTGGGATTGGATCATACGCATTAACAATGGCTACTGTTTATGCGATGGGACTAAATCCAGTAGCTGCTTTTCCAATTATGATGGGTGGTTGTACTTTCTCAGTTTCGATTGGAAGTATGCAATTTATTAAACTAAATGATTATTCAAGAAAGATTACGATGTTTTCCGTATTTGGAATTATTGGCGTTTTGATAGCGGTCTTCTTGGTTAAGAGTTTAAATACAGCTGTTATCCAGTGGGTAGTTATTGTGGTTCTACTTTATTCAGCAGTATCACTTTATTTAGGTAATAGAAAAGAAGAATCGGTCAAGGAGGTATAATCATGATCTATCTTTCAAAAGAAGACATAAAAAAAGTTTTTTCAATGCGTGAGGCAATTGATGCTGATAAAGAGGCGTTAGGATTATATTCACAGGGTAAGACTAATATTCCTTTGAGAACTAATATCGATATTCCTGAATATAATGGTCAAAGTTTATATATGCCAGGGTATGTTGGTGGGGAACAACCAGCTTTGGGTATGAAAATTGTTTCAGTTTATCCAGATAATATTAATAAAAAATTACCAAGTGTTCCTGCAACAATGGTTGTTTTGGACCCAGAAACGGGTATTGTTAATGCAATTTTGGATGGAACTTACCTAACTCAATTGAGAACTGGTGCGGTTCAAGGTTTGGCTACGGAGTTGCTTTCTAATAAGGATTCGAAAACAGCCCTATTGATTGGAACTGGTGGACAAGGAATGTCGCAATTAGAGGCAATGTTGACGGTTCGTAGTTTGGAGAAAGTATATATCTTTGATTTGGATAAAACTAGGTCGGAGGAATTCTGTAATCAAGCTGCTGAAAATTTTGGAGAAATTTTCAATACGAAATTTGAAAGTATCGCCGATGTGAATGATGTTTTACCGATTGTTGATATTATCACGTCAGTAACTACCTCTAGAAGAGCAACATTTGATGGTTCTTTAGTTAAGGATGGTGTACATATCAATGGAGTTGGAGCTTATACGCCGGAGATGTGTGAAATTCCAGAAACAGCTTTGAAACGGGCTTCAAATATTTACTTTGATACGATGAATGGAGTACTTGCTGAAGCAGGCGATATTATTCAGCCTCTTGATAAAGGGATAATTAGCAAAAATGATATCAGCGGCGAATTGGGTCAACTGATCAATGGCAATATTCAAGGAAGAACTAGTGAATCAGATATTACTGTTTTCAAAACGGTTGGAACAGCAGCTTTGGATGCAATAGTTGCTGATAGAATAGTTAGGTTGGTTAATAAATAATACGAAGTACCTCTCCTTAAAACTAGGAGGGGTGTTTTTGTATTATTATTAAAGTAAATTTATTAAGGAGCAATTCAAATGAATTATCCAATTTTATTTTTTGACCTCGATGAAACGCTATTTGATACAAAGAAAAATTCCAAAGAAGCATTACGAAAAATAACGGTAATACCTGGATTTCCTTTTACCGATGAACAAGTAATGTATTGGAACCGATTAAGTGATAAATTATGGGAACAATTTTCAGATGAAAAAATAACCCGTACCGAACTTTTAAATACACGATTCGAAAAATTTTTCGATCATTATGGTGTAAAAGTTGATGGGGTTATTTGTGAACAAGAATTTGAAAAACATTTAGTTAACGAAGGCAACTTATTGCCACATGCTAAAGAATTACTAATGAAATTGAGTAGTAGGCGAGTATTTGCAGTAACAAACGGTTCCAAATATAAACAACTGCCACAACTAAATAAAGCAGGATTAACACCGTATTTTGAGGGTTTATTGATGGCAGAAGATATTGGATATAGGAAACCGGACCCTAAATTTTTTCAAACTATTATGCAGAAAATTGGGATTGATTCTAAGGATAAGATATTAATGATTGGAGATTCATTGACCGCAGACATAAAAGGAGCCAGACAATTTGGAATCGATAGTGTTTGGTATAATCCCCAGAAATTATCTAATACAACAAATATTAAACCTTCATATGAAATAGAAGATTTAATATCCGTTTTAGAAATAATCTGATAAACTAAGCCATTATTTCAGTTATCAGATGTTCCTTTAAATAATCAAACTCACCAAATCCACTGTACAGAAATACGAAGTGTGAATCCCTATAATCAAATTTAATACGATTCCAACTATAATAAGTGTCTTCTGAAACTTTAGTTATTTGATCAACAAAGATATCTATCTGACCTGATTGTTTCATTCCTTTTAATGGTTTAATTGACAATAAATTGCCTGAGAAGGAGAAATTAGAGTAACCGTAAGATACTGATGAATTGTTTTGAATGACTTCAATATATGCAAACATTTTATTCACTAACCTTTCTTAACTTACGGTCATGATAATTCATCGAACGGGTTTTATGGCAAGTAAAATTTACTTCAGAAAATCAATAAATAACTTTTGGTACATTTCAATGAAGTTAAAATACATCTGTTTATCCAGACTTTCATTAACTTGGTGAGGAGTATCATTACCAGGACCAGCAATAATAAATGGAAAATCACTAGGCTTTTCTTGTACCAAATTAGAAGCATCAGTTACAGCAGAAATTGGCATAATGTTGATATCATCACTGGCATATTCTTCCATTAATTTTTTCATTGGTTGAACCAGGCTATTCTTAGGGTCCATCAAAACAGGTCCTTCATTCATGTAAATATCAGTACTGATCTGAGCGCCTTGGTTGTTGTACTTTTCGATCAAGTTGTGGAGTACGGCAATAACTTTCTGATTGTCATATTCGGGGATCGTGCGAACGTTTGCCTCGGCTTGTGCATAATCGGGGATTGAGTTGACCTGTGTTCCGCCCTTGATAAGAGTGGTATTAAAAATTAGTGGTCCCATAGAATCCTTTTTTATGTTCTCATCGCGGAAAATGTCATTAGCTTCAATTAATAAATTCATCAAAGCGTCAATGGCGTTGAACCCATCTTCAGGCATGGAACTGTGACTAGCTTTGCCTTTAGAAATGAATTTAATATCCATTGAACCCTTTTCACCATAACCGATATTATAACCAGAAGGTTCGGCTATAACTAGACCGTCGACATCTTTCATAGAGCCATCTTTGAGAAAATAGCTAGATCCTTCCTCACCAACTTCTTCACCCATAGTAGCCATTAAACGAATAGTACCTTTCTTGGGTAAACCTTGGTTATGTAATTCAATTAAAGTGATAATTAAGGCCGCTAATCCTGATTTCATATCAGTGATTCCTCGACCAAATAATTTTTCGTCCTTCTCAGTCATTTCAAAAGGATCACTGTTCCAATCATTCAAGTTACCTGGATCAACAACGTCCATATGTCCAGATACTCCTAATATTGGTTTGCCCTGTCCAATTTCAGCAGTCAGGTTAGCTCTGTTTCCACGAATAGGTTTTATTTCAGCTTCGATTCCATATTTAGCTAATAAATCTTTTAAGTAATTAGCAACGTCCTTTTCGTTGTCATTAACAGATTTAATTGCTATTAAATCCCTTAGAATATCTAAAGCTTGAGATTCACTAATTTTTTTCATCTAAAACCCTCCAATATTATTATTCTCAATAACCATAACATTTATTTGAAAATATTGGCTATTTAGGATACTTGTTTTTATAGAGTATATTGGATAGAAGATTTTTTCGAAAAAAACCCTAATTTAGAAGGTTTTTCAAAAAAATAAATTAATTTTATATTAGAATTCTTAATTAAATCTGCTTTATATACAAACTCTAAGGTGTTTTTCGAAAAAACATTCATATCAAAGGAGAAAGAGTGTCTCAAAATAGATATATTTTTTTAATTTTTTAAATTACTTTTTCTGTTACTATTTATCTAGTTAATTATGAAGGGAACTTGGTCAATGGAACATCCAAAACTTGATGAGAACTATTTAAATCTAGGATCTTTTTTTGATATTTATAATGAAGAAGATTTTTTACTAAGAAATATGAAAATTCAAAATGAATTAATTGAAACACAAATTATACAGCATCCGATTGTTGAACAAACAATTTTGGATCATGTTACTTTTAGTGATTGTGAATTTGAAAAAGCTGATATATCTGACGTTATTTTCAAAAATTGTGATCTATCTAATTGTAGGTTTCCAGAGTCTAGTATTTTTCAAGTAGAGTTTCAAAACTGTAAAATGATTGGGACCAGTTTTGAAGGTTCGTATTGCCACAATGTAGTATTCAATGGTTGTCTAATGGATCTCAGCAATTTGGATAAAATGAATTTAAAGGTTATGCAGCTAAATGATTGTAGTTTAAAGGATGCTAGTTTTAGTGAAAACAAACTAAATAAAGTTAGTTTTAAAAATTGTGATCTTAACGAAATGACGATTTGGAATACTAAATTAAAAGGAATTGATTTTAGCAATAGTCAATTCGAAACAATTGAAATAGATCAGGATTCTACTAAGGGTCTAAAAGTGAATACTGAACAAGCAGCTTATTTAGCAAGTTATTTCTTAGATATTAGGGTATCGTATTAAAACGATATTTTTTTATCTGTCCAGTTGACAAATGTAAACTTTAAAGATAAGATACTTACTGAAGATTACAAATGTAAACTTAAAGGAGCGCGAAAGTATGACAAAAATCTTAGTTTTGATTATCGGTATAGCAGCAATTGGATTTATTCTTTGGTGGTTCTTCGGCAATCATCACGTAGCATCAGCTACGGCTAATGTGTCTAACGGTGATCAAAAAGTTGATATTGAAGTTAACGGTGGATATTCACCAGAAGTAGTTACCTTAAAAAAAGGAATCCCAGCAACAATTAATTTTACTAGGAAAGATGCCTCAAGCTGTTTGGATCGAGTTGTTTTCTCTGATTTTGGTATTAATAAGGAATTGCCACAAAATGAACAGCAATCAATTCAGATAGATACAAGTGAAGCTGGTGAATATCAATGGGCATGTGGTATGGATATGTTTCACGGAAAGTTAATTATTAAATAGGAGAGATAAAATTATGGTTGAGAAGGAACAAGTAGTAAATGTTGAGGTTGCAGGTGGATATAGTCCTCAAGAAATCAATTTAAAAAAAGGTATTCCAGCAGAAATAACTTTTATGAGAACTAGTGATCAGGGATGTTTGGACATTGTCCATTCTGAAAGATTAGGATTTAATGAACAACTACCACTTAATGAATCAAGGACTGTTAAGATTGATACCACTAATTCAGGTGAATTTACTTTTAGTTGTGGTATGGATATGTTCAGGGGAAAGGTAGTGATCTCATAATGACTATTACAAAACGTTTTTGGACAGCATTGATCTTTTCATTTCCAATGTTGATAGGAATGATCCTTATGCCATTTGGAATTATGCTACCAGGTGGCGAATGGACTCAGTTTGTGCTGACGACAATTGTTATGGCTGTGGCTGCTCGTCCATTCTTGCAAAGCGCCTGGGCATCATTTAAAAAACATCATTCTAATATGGATACACTAGTTGCAATTGGAACAATTACAGCTTATGTATATAGTATCTATGCAATGTTTACTAGACAGGCAGTTTTCTTTGAGAGTGCTGCCTTTGTAATAACATTTGTATTGTTGGGGCAAGTTTTTGAAGAGAGAATGCGAAATAATGCTTCTAATGCTATTGAAAAGTTGGTAGATTTGCAGGCCAAAGAAGCAGAAGTAATGCGTGATGGCAAACTAGTTAAAGTACCATTATCTGATATTGTAGTTGGAGATATTATTAGAGTAAAACCGGGGCAAAAGATCGCCGTAGATGGCGTTATTACTGAAGGTAATTCGACGGTTGATGAGTCGATGGTTACCGGTGAGAGTATGCCAGTAGTTAAAAAGTCCGGTGATAAAGTTATTGGGTCAACAATAAATAGCAATGGAACATTCATGTTTAAGGCCGAAAAGGTTGGCGGCGATACAATGCTTTCACAAATTGTTGAATTAGTTAAGAAGGCTCAAAATAGTCATGCACCTATCCAAAACCTAACGGATAAGGTTTCTGAAATATTTGTACCAGTAGTTTTGATTCTTTCCATTTTGACGTTCTTAGTTTGGTATGTCTTTCTTGGAGCAACTCTGGCTAATGCTTTAATTTTTGCAGTTTCAGTCGTTGTGATTGCTTGTCCATGTGCATTAGGGTTGGCAACACCAACTGCTTTGATGGTCGGAACGGGACGCGGAGCAAAAATGGATATTTTGATCAAAAATGGTGAAGTATTGGAAGAGGTCAGTGACATTAAGACAGTCGTTTTTGACAAAACAGGTACTATCACAAATGGTAAACCAGAAGTTACAGATATTGTCGGCAACGAACAGGTATTAACAATTGCTGCAACTTTAGAGGAGTCATCAGAGCATCCGCTTGCCACGGCTATTTTGAACCAAGCCAAGAAACAGAATATTAGCAGTTTAGCTTTTAATAATTTTAAGGCAATTGAAGGTAAGGGCGTTGAGGCAACTATTAATGGTCAAAAGGCTTTTGTCGGTAATGATAAATTATTAAATGATGTTCATATTAATAAAGAATTAAAAACGGAAATGATTAGATTGCAAAATGAAGCTAAAACGGTCGTTTTTGTTGGTTCTGGAAATAAAATTTTAGGATTGATTGCTATTCAAGATGCTCCTAAATCGACATCTAAAGAAGCAATTTCCGCCTTGAAAAAACGTGGTTTGAGGACCGTTATGTTAACTGGAGATAATAACAGAGTTGCTCAGGCCATTGCACAAGAGGTCGGGATTGATGATGTCATTGCCGATGTTTTACCAGGAGATAAAGCCGATCATGTTAAAGATTTGCAAAAGAACGGCAAGGTTGCTTTTGTTGGAGACGGAATTAATGATGCTCCTGCTTTGACAATGGCAGATGTTGGTATTGCAATGGGTTCTGGTACAGATATTGCAATTGAATCAGGTGGCATCGTTTTGATGAAAAATGATTTACGAGATGTTGTTAAAGCCTTGGAGTTAAGTCGTAAGACCTTCAATCGGATTAAACTTAATTTATTTTGGGCCTTCATTTACAATGTCTTAGGTATTCCGGTTGCTGCAGGATTGTTTTTTGCAATAGGTTTAACGCTAAGTCCCGAATTGGCAGGTTTAGCTATGGCATTTAGTTCACTATCAGTTGTTACTAGTTCAGTACTATTAAATAAGTCCAAAATATCAGTAGCTTAGTTTATGATGTTGAAAAATAAATTTTAATAGGGTAATATTAGGCAATCTTTTTAATAAAATTTAAGGGTGGATCAGATTGTCAGGACTATTAATACTTATTTTAGGGATTTTTATATTTACACGTGGTTTGTTACGATTTAAAAAAGTAACTAGATTAGAGTTTTTCTTGATACCACTTTATAGTTTGGTATTAGCATTCTTTTCAATATATGAATCAATGCCTAAATTAGTTGATTTGATTGCAACGATTATTGTCGGAATATTTGCGGCAATTATTCAGTCGATGGGTGCACAAATTAAAAGGACTGAACAAAGGGATAAGTATCAACGTCCCATAGTAATGTTAAAAAAAGGTTGGTCATATTTATTTGGGTGGATAATTATTTTTACCTATGGAATAAGTTATGCTTTAATAAACGGTGAAAAGGTAGACGTTCTTGAGGAAATTGGAACAGAAATTATGAAAGATTTGTTTACCTTTGAAAATTTTGCTACTGTATCTAGTTGGAATATTTATTTGTTATCAGGAATTGCCAGTTTATGCTATCTATTGATTTTAAAAATGAAAGAACCATTACTTTTAAGTGCAATAGCTAAAAGAAATAAAGATAAAAAAACTTCAATCGAGAATGGAAGAAAACATAATTAAGTTTTCATCCTATTCGATTGAAGTTTTTATTTAGCGCTTATTTTTAAAGATAAAGAATTTAGATAAAATATAATTACCAATAATGGCTAATAGTTGGCCAACAACTTTGGCACCTGTGCCACCCATTCCTATGATTGATATTCCAACCCAAAGGGTTGCTGATTCAATTAGGTAAGTTAAAACTCTTGTTCCATAAAAAGCCAACATTTCTCTGATAGCAGTTGCTGATTTATGATGGAAAACGATGATTCTATCAACCCAGAAAGCAGTTTGAACTGCAAAGAACCAGGCAATAATATTAGCTAATTGATAATTTAGATGGATAGTGTGATACAGCAAGAAGAAAAGACTGAAATTGACGATGACGGAGAGTAATCCCCAAAGTAAGTAACGAACAGCTTCTTTACCATTGCTATATTTAGGCAATTCTTCCTCAGTTTGATAAGTTGGAGCGGCATCGTTAATACCCTCAGCTACATCATCAATGATTTTGGTGATTGGGCCTTCTTCATTTAGATCTGTTTTTTTATTCATAATTTATATCTCCCCAAATAGTTCCTCTAATTTCATATTAAACCGCTTTGCTGTCCTGAAAACAATAGGCGACGCTTTCAATTCAAGTATTAACAAAAAAATGTTGACTTATAAAATTGTTGGATGTATCTTTAAGATATATCGTTTAATGAAAATACTTGGAGACAAAATTAATGAATGAATTGTTTATCTTAGGTGAGTTAATGGAATCACCACAAAATGGATATCATTTGCGTAGTTCCTTACAAGTTTCATTAGGTAGAAATAGAAAGATAAGTTTTGGAGTTTTGTACCCCTTATTAGATAAACTAGAAAAAAATGGGCTAATAAAATTAAAGGTACTTGATAAAGGTCGAACACAAAAGATAGCTACGATTACCGATAAAGGTCGTCAGAGATTTTTTGATTTGATGAAAGAAGATGTTCCGGTTGGAGCTCGCAGTCAGGACATTTATCTTATCAAACTTGATGCCATGCAGCATTTATCCCTAATGGAACAAAAAGATTTATTGATGAATTTTATTAGAGAACAGCAAAAAACAATCGATGAAGAACGTCTTTTGATTGAAAAGTTTTCTATTGATATGAAGAAGGATCATTGGTATGCCGAAAAGAAACAAGAACTAAAGTTAGCGGAGGCCAAAGTGGCAATTGACTGGGCTAATAAATTTTTAAATGATTTACCTTATGATGAGACTAATTAAGAGATTGGGGGGCGACTCCTTATTTTTTAACATAAAAACCATGTATCTAAAAGATATATAAGAGGAGATAATATATGTCAAAAGAAATAAAACTTGCTTTGCTTATGGCTACAAGCCTTTTTATGGAGATGCTCGATAGTACTATTGTTACAACAGCATTACCACAAATGTCGAAATATTTTCATACAACAACTTCACAGATATCTTTACTTGTTAGTTCATATATTGTTACAACAGCTATTTTTATTCCCATGAGTGGATGGTTAGCACATAGATTTGGTAATAGGAAAATATGGTTGACTGCAATTTTACTATTTACTTTAAGTTCTTTAGGAAGTGCAATATCACCTAATTTTGTAACATTAATATCTATGAGAATAATTCAAGGATTTGCAGGTGCACTAATGACACCTACAGCAAGATTAATAGTTTTAGAAAAAACGCAAACAAATATGCTTTTGAAAATGACAGGGTATTTTGTTTGGCCAGCATTAATAGCTCCAGCTATTGCTCCTATTATAGGTGGGATGATAGTTACCTATTCTAGTTGGCATTGGATTTTTCTTATTAATCTTCCAATTGGATTTGTTGCGTTTGTACTAGGGTTGAAGATGATTAATAGAGATGCTGAAATTGAAGAAAATCGTTTTGACTGGATTGGTTTCTTTGAAATAGCTTTAGCATCTAGTTTGATTGTTATTGGCGCTGATTTTGTTACTAATCCTGGTACAATAATTAAAATGTTAGGTTTAGGAATGATCTTAATAGGAGGATATTTGACTTATGCAACATGTCAACACCTTTTAAAAACTTCAATGCCATTATTTTCCTTGAAAGCATTGAAAATTAAATCATTTAGAATTAGTCAGACTAGTGGTTCCATTTTATGGTTATCAGTGAGTGCTTTGCCATATTTATTGACGATGTATTTGCAAAATATTTTTCATTGGTCAGCGGTTGTTGCTGGTAGTTATGTTATTTTTATCTTTTTAGGAAATATTGCTATTAAACCGTTTACTACAGTGATAATTAAAACATTTACATATAAGGGTGCGTTATTACTATCTTTTATTACTGTATTTTTAAGTTCAATAGCTTTCTTTTTTATTGATGTAAACACTGTAAAGATTATTATTATGCTATTAGCCTTCGTAGCAGGAGTTGGCAGATCTTTAGGCCTGACTGCATTCAATGGGTTAATTTTATCTGAAATTGATTCAAAAGATAGAAATAGTGCTAATACTTTGAATTCCGTAACTAGTTCTTTAGTGCAAGGTTTGGGAATATCGATTGTCTCTTTATTTATTAGCTTGATGTCTAGCTTTGTTTCTGTTGGAGATGCTTATAGTTTGAGCTTTGTTCTTTTGGGGTTATTGATGATGTATCCTATAATAGAAGTTTCAAGAGTTTCTAAAAAAATAGGTAGTCAAACAATCTAATTCTTAGAATACTATATATGGTATTTGAAACCCACGAATATACAATATGTTCCATGTGAAACATATTCCATCTAAAATAATTAGCTTTAAGCAGAGAATGTCATGTTTGGCATTCTTTTTTTAATCAAAATAGTATTTTTTTGATTAAACTTCCCATATGATATAGGTAATTTGATATGTTCCAAATAAATATTATTGTGAGGGTTAATTATGGGGTTGATGATTTCAACTTTTATTCTGATTTTATCCGCGATTATTAGTATTTTCTTAGCACAAGTTTTTTCTAAAATCTCGGTTAGTTATATAAGCATGATTATTGGTGGAATTGTTTCTTTGATTCCGGTGTTAGGCAGTCATGTTGAGAATTTTAATTCGGAGATTTTTATTGGTCTAATTGTTGCACCACTGTTGTTTTTTGAGGGGCAAGAAACGCGATTGAATTCGGTTGGTAAAGAGTTAAAACATATTATCCAAACGGCCGTTTTCTTAGTAATTTTTTGTATGATACTAGCCGGTTTTGGAGTATGGGCAATTGCTGGAATTAGTCTACCACTGGCATTCATTTTGGCGGCCATTAGCACACCTACTGATGCCACTGCTATGGAATCGGTAACTAATGGTTTGAAGACTCCTAAAGCTGAAAGTACTTTTTTAAAAATGGAGTCGCTATTTAATGACGCATCAGGGATTATTTTATTAAATATGGCTACTTTATGGTATGTAAATGGTCATATCAATTATAGTGAGACAATTGTTGATTTTCTTGTATCGGCAGTAGGTGGAGCTTTGTTTGGTTTTGCTGCTGCTTGGGTGATGGTGTTATTTAGACAAATTTTATTGCGCACGTCATATAATTCTCTGAATGCCCAAATTTTGTTATATATTGTAACCCCTTTAATACTTTATTATTCAGCTGAATTGATTCATGTTTCTGGAATTATCGCAGTAGTTTGTGCAGGATTAGTACATAATGCCGAAGCTCAACGTAGTAGATTTATCAATGCACCACAAGTTCATTTGAGCAAAGATTTGATTTCAATGATTGCTGAAATTTTTAATAGCACGGTTTTTGTTATTCTAGGATTTATGTTTGTAAAAATAATTTCAAGTGAACATATTTCATTGAACTCATTAACTTGGTTGGTTATTGGAATTGTGTTATATGTTATCAATACTTTGACCAGATATATCTATGGCAGAATCCGATTGAATTTCAATAATAAATCGGCTTGGATATTTTCATTAGGTGGTGTACACGGGGCAGTGACTTTGGCTTTGGCATATACTTTGGCGGAATTTCACCTAAAGACGGCTGATTTCAATTTGATTCTAATGTCTGAAAGTACCTTGATTATTTTAAGTTTGATAGTTCCAACAATAATTTTTAGATTTATTCTGAAGAAGGATGTTACTAGTGATGAAATAGAAAATGAAGTTGTTGAAATAAGAGTTAATATGGTTCATCAAGCAATTGATACTGTTAATAAGATGTATTTACCAGATAATGTCAAAAAATCAGTTATTTTTGATTTGATGGCTCAAAAACAAAGAACTAGAACTAAGGATTTTGTAAGAGCATGGGTTGAGGTTGTTAAGCATCCGGAGTTTACGGGAGCTGAGAAGGAATTGGAGATGCGTGCGTTTATGAATGCCTTAGCACAGGAACGTCAATATTTAGATATGATTTCTCAAAGTGAGGTTAAATATCAGGATTATGTTTTTGATCTTTACAATGAGATCTTGATGGCGGAGTCGCTTATTATTGGTCCGACTGTTTCAGAAGAGGATGAGTAGATACGAATGGATTGAAGGATTTCAAAAGGTAACCCAAAATGGGTTATCTTTTTTATTTGCATAATGCACATAGTTGTGTTAATTTATTTGTATGCAAAACGCACATAAATTTAAAAATAATATAAAAGAGGTATTACAAATGAAAGCTGCTGTCGTTACAGAAAAAGGAACTCAACCAATTTTTTCAACATTCAAAGAACCAACTGTTACAGGCGATAACGTAAAAATTGAGGTTAAAACATCTGCATTAAGTAACTTAACTAAGATGCGAGCAATGGGACAGCATTATTCTTCAGGACAAGATTTTCCAATTGTTGCTGGGACTGATGGTGTAGGTTTATTAGATGGAAAGCGAGTTTATTTTGCGGCTCCAAGTGCTCCTTTTGGATCATTGGCAGAACAAGTTTTAGTCAATAAAAATTTAATTATTCCATTGCCAGATGAAATTGACGATGTTACTGCCGCAGCAATTGCTAATCCGGGAATGTCTTCATGGGTTGCTTTAGTGAGTCGAGCACATTTTGTGGCTGGACAAACAGTACTAATCAATGGGGCGACTGGTAGTGCAGGGAGCTTGGCTGTTAAGATTGCTTACCACTTAGGTGCTAAAAAAGTTATTGTTACAGGACGGAACGCAGAGAAGCTAAACAAATTAGGAGCCGACTGTGCCATTTCATTTGATATGACAAAATCTGATGGGTCAGAACAATTCACATCTGATTTAAACTCAATTATTAATGATGGTGTAGATGTAGTTTTAGATTATCTTTGGGGTGATAGTGCTTTAGCAATCATGACGGCAGTGGCAAAGTTCGGTGATCATACAAAAACACGTTTTGTTAGCATTGGTGCCTCAAGCGGACAAAAGGATATTAATTTACCATCGGCAATTTTACGTTCTTCTTCAATTGAAATTTTGGGGAGCGGTTTGAAGAGTGCCACCATGAAGGAAGTAATTTCAGCCATTAGTGGAGTCTTTGCTTGGGCAGCCCAAGAACAAGTTACTATTCCGACTAAAACTTTTAAATTAGAAGATATTAAAGCGGCTTGGAATGCTCCATTGACACCACGAGTAGTAGTGGAGGTTGATTAATGTCGAACGAAGAGCTAATTAAGTCTTTAGTTACGATTGTGACTTTCTTTAATCGGACGGACCGTGATAAAATTTTTGTGAAAAAAGCTGGAATTAATTTAGAGGCAACATCATTTCAGCTATTTGTAACGATTGGTCGGATGCAACCAACCAATGTTAGCGATTTGGCAAATGTACTGGGAAAGAGTCATTCTAGTACTAGTCGTCAAATTGATAAGTTAGAAAAATTAGGCTATATAAAAACTAAGAATGATGAAATTGATGCACGGATTCGTTCTATCAGTCTGTCAGAACATGGTAAACAGGTAACAGAAATAATAAACAAAACTCGACTTGATAATATAGAAAGAGCATTAAGTACTTGGTCAGAAGAAGATAAAAAAAATCTCTTTAATAGTCTTGATCATTTGGCGGATACATTGAAGAATATCGAATAAAAAGAACGAAAAAGGGGCCTAACTTTGTTTTATTTAAAACAAAGTTAGGCCCCTTTTTCGTCAGGTTCAATACCAAAATTCAAACTTCCTTGACGGTAACAAAAACAGTATCACCAATATCTTTATTAAGTTCTTTTCTGATTGCCTTTAAAATTCCAATAATGTAACAAATACTGCCGTCATCATGTTTAACACCCATGTTTACTATCGAACCATCATAATCAATTCCATCAAAGGTGGCATGAACTTTCACGCGTCCCTTACCAAATTCTTGCCGGATATCATAAGGAAATTCAACAAAAGCGCCATCTTTGCCAATTTGAGATGCTTGAATAACAGTTTGAAATTCATATATTTTGTCGACCATAATTATTTCCACTCATCTTTCAAAAAACTATAGATATTTTCATCATGAAAGCCGTCATCCAAAGGTTCATTTTGACGTAAAGTCCCTTCAAGATGGAAACCAGCATGTTGGGCAACGGCGTTACTAGGTTTGTTATCAATAGCGGCAACAATAATAACTCTATTTAAGTCGTAGTCTTGAAATCCTAAGTCACATAGTCCCTTGACTGCTTGGGTAATAATACCCTTACCTTGAAAATCTTTGCCTAACCAATAACCAATGTCAGCGCTGTTTCTAGATTTTTCAAAATGATTAAAACTAATCATTCCAGCAATTTGTTCTTTAAACCAAATGATTAAGTTTAAAGAGTCACCAGTTCCAAGATGTTTGTTGGTAGATTGAAGAAATTTGATTTCATCAGTCGCAGTTTTAGTGAATTTTACCCAAGGTAAATAGTAACCGAAGAATTTACGATCACTGTTTAATAACTTGAATAATTTGGGACCATCGAGGATGGGTCTTGGTACAGCTAGTTTGATATCGGAGGTAACTGTGTAGGATAACATATGAAGGACTTCTTTCTGACTTTTTATTAATAATACAATTGGTCAAGTAAAGATTCCATTCTAATTGTTAAATTAATTAGCAGGCTTCCTTAGTAGAATTAACAATTGGACCTCTAACTTTTACTCTAACACCAGGAGTAAGTAAGCTTAGGTCTTTATTCAGATGATCTGAATTTGAAAAATTAAAAGTAAGTAAATTATTTTCATCAGGAACGTTTTGCAATTCTAATGTATGAAATTGTCTGTTAGAACGACCTACACCACGGAAAGAAACAAGGTAATGTGTCCCATCGTTAGGGATATATTTAAAATTATTTATTTTAATGGTAATTTGATTGCTTTTTGAGTTTAGGTCTTTATTTTCAATAACTACACCAGTATCTGTAGGATTGTTATGAGTTATGTTTTTTAAATTTAGCATAAAATTTCCTCCAAATTAATTGTTAATTATATAGTAATAAAAATTTTTGAATATCGGATAATTTATGTATGATTTTTCTATGAAGATTCAATTGAATGGGGTATGGTTTTAGTAACAGAGTTTTAGGGGGATGAAATCATAGATAAAAAGATATTACGCAAACAACAGATAAAACTATTGAGTAAAAATAAATCTACAACGGCTGATGAAGGTATCAAGTTATTAGATAAATTGGTAGAAACTGCCGAATGGAAACAATCCAAATCTATTGCTACAACGATTAGTAATTTATTTGAAGTTCCAACTAAGCCTATTATTGAAAAGGCTCTGTCTGATGGGAAAATGGTCTATTTACCAAAGACTATGCCACATCGACAAATGGCTTTTTTACCATTTACTAATTATGAGGACTTAGTGGTTAGTGATTATGGTATTCCAGAACCAAAATATAATGAAAAATTAGTTAATCAAGAACCAGATCTAGTTTTGGTTCCTGGATTGGCTTTTGCAAAGGATTCTAATTATCGAGTTGGTTTTGGTGGCGGTTATTATGATCGATTTTTGGCTAAGTATTCGGGAAAGACAATTGCCTTGGTTCCCTCAGCTATGCACTTTGAAACGGCTGATTGGGAAATTGGAGAATATGATATTAGGATTCAGAAATTGATTTTTGTTTAGGGTCTTAATGAGAATGGATTCATAGATCGATTATTATTGAAATAGATAGTTAATAGTTTGATTTAAAAATAATAAAAATACCAGTCTAGTAAGTATAAATAATTACTAGACTGGTATTTTTCTGGAACTAATTTTTATGATTATAAACAAATACAGTATGGGGTCAATAACGTGGTGCAGCTTAAAGTGTAATTTTTAGTAAAAATTCATATCTACGAGTGGGTACAGCTGTGAAAGGTATACCTGGTAATTTCAAAAGAATTAATATCCCTAATAGTACGATCTGATTCAAATTGCTGTAATAAGTAATCTAATGATGTTAATATAATTATCTGCAAAATAAAAAAGACTGTTAGTCCTATGACTAGCAACCTTTCCCGTCCCAGCAGTATATTATATTTTTGATAATCTGTGGTAACTTACCTATAAAATTAGATGAAACATAATGAAATTAAAGCAATAAAAAAACCGATAATATCAAGGTTTTGAAACCCTGTAAAATCGGTTAAGCGATATATTATGGGTGGTTGGGGGATCGAACCCCAGACCCACGGATTAAGAGTCCGTTGCTCTGCCAGCTGAGCTAACCACCCATGTATCTTGTTGTTGATATCGTATCTCTCTCAACCAACGAGATATATCATACCATAAGCCTCAAATTTATGACAAGCTTTTTTTAAAAAAAAGCATAAAAAAATTAAGGTAGCTTTATGCTGCTTTTGTTTTAATAACTAATAACTAGTATAATATTCACGTCAAGGAGATATATATATGGCTAAAAAAATTCTAGTAGTAGATGATGAAAAACCAATTTCCGATATTGTTAAGTATAATTTGGAAAATGAAGGCTACGAAGTCATAACTGCTTTTGATGGACAAGAGGCTTTAGATAAGGTAGATGAGGACGATCCAGATCTAATTTTACTTGATTTAATGCTTCCAGTTATTGACGGTCTTGAAGTAGCGAGAACTATCAGAAAAACTAAAGATACTCCAATTATAATGCTAACGGCTAAAGATACCGAGATTGATAAGGTTATTGGCCTAGAACTTGGCGCAGATGATTATGTCACTAAGCCATTCTCTAATAGAGAATTAGTTGCACGTGTGAAGGCACGTTTGAGAACACAAACTCATGCTAATAGTGAAGATACTAAGAGCAGTGAGATAAAAATTGGTGATTTAACTATTCTCCCAGATGCATATACAGTAACAAAAAATGGTAAAGAAATTGAATTAACACATCGTGAATTTGAATTATTGCACTATCTAGCTCAACACATCGGACAGGTAATGAAGCGAGAACACCTACTTCAAACTGTTTGGGGTTATGATTACTTTGGTGATGTTAGAACAGTCGATGTTACTGTTAGACGTTTACGTGAAAAGATTGAGAATAATCCTAGTCAACCAGAATGGTTAATGACTCGCCGTGGTGTTGGCTATTACTTGCGCGATCCAGATTCAGAGTAATTTCATCATTGAAAATTAAAATAAGAAAACAACAAGAACTGATTCGTATTTGAAAACGAGTCAGTTTTTTTGTTGTCATCATAGCTGTATAATATAACTAAGTCTGTATTATTTAGGTGGAAATTATTTTGAAAAATAGATTTGTTTTTCTACATTCAATCAATTTTAAAATTGGATTATCGTTCATTTTAATTCTTATCGTCACAATTGAAATTATTGGTGCTTACTTTGTGCGACAACTTGAAGAGCAAAATATTGCTAACTTTGAAACATCTGTCAGTCTGCCAGCATATACACTCAATCAAATTTCAGAAAATCTGACTGATAATGATGAACATACTCGTGAGAATATTGGTAATGCGATTCAAGATTATTCAAGAGTCAGTACAGATATTACTGATGTTCAAGTGGTTGATCGTTCAGGAATTATTGTTGGGGCAAAGGACTCTGATGGAACTAATGTTATTGGTACGCAGACTTTGAAAGATAATGTCAAACAAAGTATCAAGACTGATAAAAAAATCACACAGATTTACTATGAGAAAGATAATGGTAGTTCCTATGAATCAATTGTGCCAGTGACGTCTCCTGATAATAGCACAGTTGTCGGAGCTATTTATGTTCGTGCCAGCATGGAGTCAGTTTATACTGGAATTAATAATATTATCTTGATTTTCTTAACGGCATCATTAGTAGCTGGAGTTTTGGGTGGTGTTATTGCTATTTTTATTTCACGTGCAATTACGCGACCAATTGATGAGATGAAACAACAAGCCGTTCGAATGGCTGAAGGTGACTACTCAGGTCAGGTTCGTGTTTATTCTCCTGATGAGTTAGGACAATTAGCGATGGCGGTCAATGATCTATCAGTTAAAGTTGAAGAAGCGACCGAAAATTCAGAGTCAGAACGACGAAGGCTGGATAGTGTTTTAACTCAAATGTCGGATGGAGTCATCGCTACTAACCGTTTGGGTAATATTACGGTTATTAACGAAATGGCTCAGGAGTTTTTAGATAAGGATGAAGATGAGGCCATCGGTCAACCATTAGTTGAAGTTTTGGGCATTCAGGACCGAACTAGTTTTGATGATTTGTTAGAAAGTCCCGATCCAATGGTCATTGAAACTAATGATAGTAATGAAGAATATGATGGCAGTGATGATAACTCATTAATTTTAAATGCTGATTTCTCGTTAATTCAAAGAAATAGTGGTTTCATCAGTGGTATGGTTTGTGTTCTACATGATGTTACTGAACAGCAAAAAATTGATAGTGAACGTCGTCAATTCGTTTCCAATGTTTCTCATGAGTTAAGAACACCACTAACAAGTATTAGTAGCTATATTGATGCTTTAAACAATGGTGCTTGGAAAGATCAAAAACTTGCCCCACAATTTTTAGGTGTAACGGCTGAAGAAACTGATCGTATGATTAGAATGATTAAGGATCTTTTGAGCCTATCTCGAATGGATCAAGGACGTTCGAAATTAGATAAGGAATTAGTTAACTTTAATGAGTTCTTCTCCTATATTCTGGATCGTTTTGATATGATGCTGAAAAAAGAGAAGGCGGATGCTAAAGAAGACGATACTAAGGTAGTTAAGAATTATCGAATAAAGCGTATCTTTACTAGTAAGGATTTGTGGGTGGAAATTGATACCGACAAAATGACCCAAGTAATTGATAACATTATGAATAACGCTATTAAATATTCTCCAGATGGAGGTGCTATTACTTGTCGCTTATTGGAGACTAATAAGCATATTATTATCAGTATCTCTGATGAGGGACTAGGTATTCCTCGTAAGGATATCAAGAAGGTCTTTGATCGATTCTATCGTGTTGATAAAGCACGTTCTAGAAAACAAGGTGGTACTGGATTAGGTCTATCAATCTCTAAGGAAATTGTTGAGCAACATAAAGGTAGAATTTGGGTCAATAGTGCTGAAGGCAAGGGATCAACATTCTATATTTCCTTGCCATTCGATCCTAATGAAACAGGAGGAGAATGGGATGAAGTTTAGTAGATTAATTGTACAGTTGCTACTAGTCGTTGCAGTAATTACCAGTATTGTCCTATCCTTCTTTATTTGGACAAATACTGCACGATACCAACGAGGACAAAACATTGATGTTTCGTCAACAGAAGCAAATAAGAATGAAATTCCAATGAATCAAGTAATCAGTCCCACATCCGTCATCTGGCATGATTCAACAGATCAACATTTGATTTATAACAGCAATGAAAATATTTCGATAAGTATTCAAAAAATAATGCAAGATTGGAAAATCAATAGTCCTAAATTAGTATCTAAGAAGAATGGAGCATATTATCAGAAGCTTATCCAAAGTAAAGATACAATTCAGATGGTTTATCCAACAGCAATTACAACCGGAACACTAGGATATCTTTTAGATAACAATAGTTTAAAGAACGAAAAAAGTGATCAATTTAATCGTATTTTGATTAATTTAAAAAACAAAAATGATCAAAATATTTATCTAGCTAATGATAATAATTATGCGGTATACAAAGCCAAGGTTAAGAATGCTTCGTCAGAACCAATCACTAAATTGGTTAAAAAAGCTAATATTAATCTTAGGGTCCGATTGAATCTCATGAAACATGGTGTTTTCACGTTCTATGTTGATCCAATCAAACTAAAGACATATTCTTATGTAATTAGTGGCAAACAGGATGGTGAATATACGACTGCTTTGTTTGATTCTAATACCAACGGATTAGTAACATCAGAAGATAATGGAGTTTATACCTATAATTATGGAGAGTCTAAACGTTTAGTATCAGATCATAATACCGAAGAATTGACTTTCGAAGATTATACAGACACATCAGTTCCTAAGACACAGTTGGCATTTCTGCAGCGTGGTTATCAAAAGATAATTAATTTACAAAATTCAGTTTCTAACCTACGTTTATATAATGCTAATTGGAAAGAAAAAGATTTAGTTTTCCGTGAATATGTTGAAGGTTTTCCAATTTTCAAGAAGAGCCAATTTGGTTCAATTAGAATCAAATTTAGTCGAAAGGGTAGTACTGAACATTTCTTAAACAAAGTTCTTGAGGTTCCAGTTCCTTCGGATCAGGCATCGACCAGATTAAAATCAACAACTGAAATTTTCAAAGGTTTACAAAATGTAGGTTATTCACCTAATGATGTTCAAGCGCTTGAGGTTGGATACCAATGGGAAAGTGAAACTGACAATGAAAAGGTTGTTGATTTGAAACCAACATATTACATTAAGATCGATGGTCATTGGAAACCATATGATGAATGGACAAATGAGTCTGCGGAGGAAGAATAGATGGATTTTAAAAGAATTGAAGTTATATTCCTAATAGTATTTTTCTCGTTGGATATCTTTTTATTCTTGTCTTTTCGCAATAGTCAACAATTGGTTAGTAGCACCAGTACCAATACATCAACTGTCGCTGAAATGAGAAAACGTAATATTAGTTTTGGGAGCTTAGATACAAAAACAGGGTATGCGTATTACTTGGGATCACGTCCAGATGAAAGCTTGGCTCAAAATGTTCAAAAATTACGTAATCAAAAGGCCGAATATGAGGACGTTAACCACAGTCTCACAAGCACTCTTAGCAATCCTATTGCTATAACATCTGCTGACAAAATCAAAATTATGGATAAATTTATCAAAAAAGAAAGTAATGTTTTATTTGGTAAAGAGTATAAATATTCACCACAGTTATCGACTAAGTCTCAAATAATTTATGTAGAAAATAAGTCTCACGGTCAGATTTATGATAAGACGGCTCAATTAGCCTTTACGGTTTCTGATGGTGAGGTTGTAAGTTATACTCAAACATATGTTAAATCGATGATTATTTTACATGAAAGACAAACAATTAAGAGTGAAAAAGATGTTATAACTAATCTTTATGCCAATTCTGAAATACCAAACAATTCTAAGATCACTTACGCCAATTTGGCTTATACTAAGTTATTAGAAGCAAAAGATAGTACGATTTATATTCCAGTTTGGTTCGTGACAATTAAGAATAAAGATAGTAAAGTTGTTACCACTAAGAAGGTAAATGCTTTTACTGGTAATATAATTAAGAGTTCAACAAATGGAGATAATAATTACAGTGCCCAATGATGATAGTTTGAAAATCAGTGTTTTAGCCAGCAGCAGTTCTGGTAATGCTACTTATATCGAGACACCAAAACATCACGTTTTAGTTGATGCAGGGTTGTCAGGTAAAAAAATTAAAGAAGCTATGGAAAGTATTGGTAAAGATATCAATACTGTTGATTCCTTATTTGTGACGCATGAACATACAGATCATATTAAAGGCGTTGGTGTCTTGGCAAGAAGATATAATCTCAATGTTTATGCCAATCAAAAAACATGGGAAGCGATGATGCCAAAGATTGGCAAGATTCCTGAAGATGAAATTCATGTTTTTCAACATAATAAAATTATGTCTTTGGATGATCTGGATATTGAAAGTTTTGCTGTATCTCACGATGCAATCGATCCACAGTTTTATAAGTTCTATCATAATGGTAAGGAATTTGTTATTTTGACTGATACGGGATATGTTTCTGATCGTATTCAGAAGACGATTGAAAATGCAGATGGATATTTAATGGAATGTAATCATGATGTTGAAATGTTACGTGAAGGTTTTTATCCATGGCCGTTGAAACAAAGGATTTTGAGTGAAAGAGGACATCTTTCTAATGAAGATGGTGCTCATACTTTAATGGATGTTATTGGCAATAAAACCAAGCAGATTTATTTGGGACATTTAAGTCATGAAAATAACACTAAAAAGGTTGCTCGCCATGAAGTAACTGAGGTCTTGGAAGATCATGATTTTGGTGTGGGACATGATTTTATGATTCATGATACAGATCCAGCAATAGCTGATCCGTTGATAACTTTATAATTAATAAATAAATCATAAGACTTTCATAATTTTTTCATAGTTTAACGTTATATTTAAAATAGCTTATATGGGGAAGTGAATTAGATGAATAATGATAATAATGACAAACCTGAATCAAGAGAAGAAAAGCGAGGTTCAAAGATGAATTCCGGAAATAATTCTTTGCTTAAAACGGGTATTGTGGCATTTATCTCTGCCGCTTTAGGTGTGGTAATTGCCTTTGCAGGATTTACATATTTTAATAATAATTCTTCTGATACGGCTAGTACCGGTAATACGTCCGGGACGACTCAAGTAAGTAATACTAAGGTCAATACATCGAGCTCGATGTCTGGAGCCTATAAGAAAGTTAATGGAGCTGTTGTTTCAGTTATTAATTTGCAGAAACAAAAAGAACAGAGTTCTAATGACGGCAGTCTATCATCAATTTTTGGTGATTTGTTTGGTGATAGTGGATCCTCCAGTGATTCAAAGACAGAGGGACAAGCTGATGAGAATGGTAATAGCGATAATAATTCGGATTCCAATTCATCTGGCTCTGCAAATTCATCATCAAATAACAGTAATCTTCAAGAGTACAGCGAAGGTTCTGGAGTAATTTATGCTAAACAAAACGGCAAGGGTTATATCGTAACTAATAATCACGTTGTTTCAGGATCAGATTCAATCGAAATCATTCTTGAAGATGGTACGAAGGTTCCCGCTAAATTAGTTGGTACCGATACAACAACTGATTTGGCTGTATTGGAGATATCGGGTGATAAAGTGCCTGCTACGGCCTCATTTGGTAATTCTGACAACGTTTCTCCTGGAGACCCTGTAATTGCTATTGGATCACCATTAGGTAGCGAATATGCCACAACAGTAACACAAGGTATTATTTCAGCTACAAATAGAACAGTGACAACTCAGGATCAAAATACTGGACAAGCTACAGGTGAAGCAACGGTTCTTCAAACGGATGCTGCCATCAATCCTGGTAACTCTGGTGGACCATTAGTTAACGCTGCTGGTCAAATAATTGGTATTAATTCTATGAAGTTGGCATCAAGTACTGATGGTTCATCGGTTGAAGGTATGGGATTTGCTATTCCAAGTAACGAAGTTGTGAAGATCATCAATCAATTAGTTGCTAATGGTAAAGTTGAAAGACCATCTCTGGGAATTAAGGTCCTAGATCTTGATCAAATAACAGATGATTCCCAATCCAGTTTGAAACTGCCAAGCAATGTAACAAAGGGTGTAGTTGTTTATAGCACAACCTCAGGATCTGTTGCTAAAGCAGCCGGTATGAAGAAATATGATGTAATTGTTAAGTTGGGCGACAAGAATGTAACATCGGTTGCAGATTTACACACAGCATTATATTCACATTCAGTTGGTGATACAGTTAATGTTCAATATTACAGAAATGGAAAATTGAAGACAGCTAAGGTTCATTTAACAAAGAAAACATCTGAATAATTAAGAAAAGACGTGAAACCGTTAAATGCGAGTTTCACGTCTTTTTTTGAACATTAATTTAATAAGTTGTGATTTATTTCGAGTTCTCAGAAAACATATTAACAAGACTTATCCACAAATGTGCATAACTTGTGGATAAGTCTATAAAAAGTAGAAAATTCATTGTAGAAAAGTTATCCACAAAATTACCCACAGCTGTTAATAACTTTTCTGACGAAGTATATATACAGTCTGTATATATTATTAAGCTAGGGATAATAGGTGTTACACATAGTTCAGACAAACTTTTATTTTACTGTGTAAAAAAGTATTGTCATGATAATTCGTCATTTATAAATATATTTGGCAATTAGAAGATAGTTTCGTATTATAAATGATAAGGAGATTTTTATTATGAATATTAAATTTGTTACTGTGGGAAAGCTAAAGGAAAAGTATTTTAAAGCGGGTATTGCCGAGTATGCCAAGCGTTTAGGGGCGTTTTGTAAGTTTCAAATAGTTGAATGCCAAGATGAAAAAGCACCAGAGAGTTTAAGCGAAGCACAAGATATTAAAGTGAAACAAATTGAAGGGGAACGAATATTAAGTAAAATTAAGGACAAGGAATATGTGATTTTGCTTGATTTACGTGGTAAGGAATTAACTTCAGAAGAAATGGCAAAAAAAATTGACGATTTATCCACATATGAGACCTCAGATATTACTTTTGTAATCGGTGGTTCTCTAGGGGTTAGCCCAGAGGTCACCAAACGAGCTGACTATAGTATTTGTTTTGGAAAATTTACTCTGCCACATCAATTGATGAGACTAGTATTAACAGAGCAGGTCTATCGTTCATTCATGATCATTAATAATCGAACTTATCATAAATAAATTACATAGAGTGGGGAAGATACACTCAGGTTATATATGTCGTTATTGAAATAGTTTTCAAAATAAATAGTCTGTATTGGTTATCAAATGTGTTTAAAAACAGAATTGATATCAATACAGACTATTCTTATCTATTTAAGAATTTCAAATGGAATTAAATTTCTAATTCGGTTTGAAATGCGATTACAGCATTTCCGACAATTTTAATTTTTGTGGGAACACCATGATTTAAGTGAACACAGACAATCATTGTTCCAGATCGATGGATTGCTTCTCCTTGGATGATTGAAAATTGAAGAGGTTCATCGGATACGTCAATGAGTCCGTATTTTACTAAATAAGCACCTAATGGTCCATTGGCATTACCAGTGACGGGGTCTTCATTGATACCAGTAGCTGGGGAAAACATTCTTCCATGAATTAAATTTTCCTCATCAGGTGTGATAACAAAAACAAAATAACCGTTACAATTGATATCTGTTGAAATATTCTTTAAGGATTCCAAATCAGGAGTTAAGTTATCGAGTGTATCTTGACTATCAATACCAATCATTACCTTTGCAGCTCCGGTTGAGGCAATGACCATCGGACAGGACTTGTTACGTTGCTTCTCCGTGATACCCAGAGCAATCTTGATTCTTCGTTGAATTGATTCTGATAGTGGTTCTTGAACAGAAATTTTTCCTTGAGTCATCGATATTTGATAAGTACCATCTTTTTTTGTAATGCCAATAGATAAGTTACCAGCATCAGTTTCTTGAATAATTGTTTGAGAGTCTAAATTATTTTCAACCGCTCTAACAAAATTGGCACCAATTGTAGCGTGACCACAAATTGGAACTTCAGTGGTAGGTGTAAAAAAACGGATTCTAATATCTGCTTCAGAACCAGTAGGGGGAAGAATAAACGCGGTTTCTGAGTTATTTAATTCACGGGCAATATTCTGCATTTGAGAATCAGCTAAACCTTCGGCGTTAGTAACCACACCGGCCGGATTACCTGAGAATCTCTCTTTAGTAAAGGAATCAACCTGGTAAATTTGGTATTTTTTCATGAATGGACTCCTGACAAAATCTTTGTAAAGTTTTTCTTACGATTTCTTAAAATAATTGTATTCATCTATAGGAATTATAAACTTATTATTGAAGAGAAACTTAGTATAATTCCATAGAGGATATAGAAAATGAAAAATAAAACAAGTAAATTTTTAGCCAGTTCTGCTGTTGCTTTAATGTTGGCACCAGCTGCTTTGAGTGTCTTACCACAGAACGTTGTTAATGCTGATGCGGTAGGTACTGTTTCTACAAATACGCCAGTTTATGATGGAAATGGTAAGGCTAATGGTGTTACTTTACCAAGTGGTAGTCAATGGAAATTAGGTCAACAAATCACTTTAAATGGTGTTGCACATTATCAAGTAGGTAATAACGAATATATTCCAGCTTCTGTTGTTACAAACGTTACCGGAGCAACTAACGCTGAGGATGATACTAATACTGTTGGTCATTATGTCAGTGATAATCCCGATGCTGGAAAAACGGTTACTGCTAAGGTAACACTTCATATTGTAGATGTGTACGGCAATGATACTGGCGCAACTTTACCGGCAGGTAGTCAATGGAAGATTGGAGAAATCTTACATGCAAATAAGCAAAGTTATTATCAAGTTGCTACTAATCAATACGTACCAACAAATGATGTAACTTTGAATTCAACATCAACTACTACAAATACAAGTGATATTACCCAAGATGCAAATTATGGTAAAACCGGCACTACACTTGTGACTGCTACGGTTTATGATAATAATGGTAATTCTACAGGTCTTACCTTACCAAAGGCTAGCCAATGGAAGTTGGGAAGTTTGATGAAGATAGGTCAGGTTGCTTACTATCAAGTTGCAACTAATGAATGGCTACGTAGCACAGATCTTAATATAGCTTCTGATACAGCTGTTTCAGACAATGGCAGTTATATAACTACAAGTAACGAAATTGCGGGTCAAACTGGTTCCGTGACGTCTAATGTAGAAGTAGTTAATGGTTCTGGTACTCCAATCGGTAAAACTTTGCCAGCAGGTAGTCAATGGAAATTAGGGGCTAATGTTTTGTATTATGATAAGCAAAGTTATTACCAAGTTGCTAGTGATGAATATATTTCTATTGCCTACGTGAGACTTTCAACTGAAAACAATACCAATACATCAATACCTACGCCTGGAAATGGATTAATTGGGACGACATCTGTTGCACAAAGGACTTATAATACATCTACAAATGCTTATGATATGAATTTACCAGCTAATACATCATGGAAAATAGATCGTTTGGTTGTTAATAAGTACGGTTCATATTGGGGCGAAATAGCTACTAATCAATGGGTTTGGATTTCAAACGTTAGATTGAATAGTGGTCTTAATTTGAAGGATTATTCTTACTATGAACCAGATTTTGCCACAAGTATTGCTAAATAAAATATGGAAAATACGTCTAAGAAATTAGACGTATTTTTTTGGTAAATTAATAATGGACCGTTCTTTGTAAAGAGTAGAATTTTTGTTAATGGAAATATTGATATAAATGAATTGATCATTTGTTTACTAAGCAAAAGATTACTAGAATTAAACGGTAGAATCAGTCATAAATACCCTTACTTAAATAACGTTCACTAGAATCTGGAAAGATGGTTACAATATTAGAGTTCTCAGGTAATTCTTTTGCAACTTTTAGAGCAGCAGCAAGTGCCGCACCACTAGAACTTCCTGCAAAAATCCCTTGGTTTTTGGCTAACCATTTGACGTAATAAAAGGCATCATGATCACTAATAGTTTTTACACCATCCACTTTAATGGATCGGAAGAATGGAGGAACAAATTCAACACCGATTCCCTCTGTACGGTGATCATGTTCAGGGCCATCATTTAAAATTGAACCTTCAGGTTCAACCGTTATAGCTCTCATATTAGGAAATTTTTCTTGTAACGACTGTGTAACGCCAACAAAGGTTCCACCACTTCCAGAACCAGCTACTAAAGCCGTGATTTCTTTGTTGGACATATCTTTAATTATCTCAGGACCTAAGGTTTTATAATATGCCTCTGGATTAGCGGGATTCTCAAATTGTAAAGGAATGTATGAATTTTTAATTGTGGCCGATATCTCCTTGGCTTTTTTAATAGCGCCAACAATTCCCTCACTAGAAGGGGTATGAATGATTTCGGCACCTAGTGCTCGCATTAAAATTTGTTTTTCTTGGCTAAACTTTTCAGGGACTATTAACTTTACTGGAAGATGGTATCTTTGTGCGGCTAATGAGATTCCAATTCCGGTATTACCAGCCGTTGGTTCAATGATAGTTGTCTGTTCGTTAATTTCTTTTTTTTGGATTCCACTATTAATTAAATTAATTCCTAAGCGGTCTTTAACCGAACCACCAGGATTGAACATCTCTAATTTGGCATAAATATTCACTCGATTAGAGGTTTTGATATTCAATTTTAGTAAAGGTGTATTACCAATAGTTTGATAGATATTGTTTACAAGCATATTTTTCTCCATTTCTTAAAAAGATACAAAAAGGGTGCAGATTTTAATAATCTGCACCCTATGTGATATCCCGATTTAAGTTTTACTTTTAGAATTCAAAAGTTAGACACGCAAATCAGTGGATCGCATAAGATGCAATCCACAACAACAATTATTCAAATTGATATTTACGTTGTTAGTCATTAGAACCCTCCGAATAATTTATGCTTTGAGATTAGACTAAATATTTTTGATTGTCAAATCTTTATAAAAGAACACAAGGCAGAAAAATATACATGCATCTAAAATCGTATTAACATTACAATTAGGAAATTCTTAAGAACTTTAGGGGGCGTTTATAAATGCGTGCAGCATATATCAATCAAATAGGTGATGTTGATGAAATAAAAATTGGCAATATAGCGAAACCTGAAATTCTTGATGATGATATTTTGGTTAAGGTATCAGCTGTTTCAGTTAATTTTGTGGATACCTTTGTTCGTTCTGGTAGTTTCAAAACAGAGTTGGAGTTTCCCTTTGTTATTGGCAGGGATGCTGTTGGGATAGTTTCATCAATGGGAAAAAATGTTAAAGATTTTCAAATTGGTGATTTGGTTTGGACTAATAGTATGGGGTATGACGGTCGGTCTGGTGTGACAAGTGAGTTTGCATCAATACCTAAAGACAGATTATTTGTTCTACCTAAAGACGTCGATCCAATTAAAGCTGTGGCAGCAGTACATTCTTCGGCTACGGCTGCCATTTTATTAAGAGATATCCTCAAAGTTCAGAAGGGTTATAAAATTTTGGTTGAAGGTGCAGCTGGTCATGTTGGTAGAAAGCTAATTTCTTTGGCAAAATCAATGGGGTTGAAAGTATCTACAACTAGTAATTCAAAAGATTTCACTGAACTTCAACGATTAGGAATTGAGAATTTATATGATTATTGTAAGCCAATCACTAGTATCCCTGATAAGTTTGATTATATTATTGATACATCTGGGAAAGTTCATTTGCAGGATAATCTAAATAATTTGAATTTAGGTGGTCAAATTGGCTTAATTACGTCCCCAAAAAATGGCCGTTTTAGTTTTAATGTTCGCAAAATGTATATGCAAGATCAATCTATAAAGGGATTTGTTATTAGTCATGCAACGATTGAACAACTACGGAATGCTGCAGAATTATTGAATAGAAATTTTGCCATGGGAAAATTATTGGATGATGAAATAAAATCTATGCCAATGGAACAAGCAGCTCAGGCACATAAAATATTGGTTGATGGGCAAAGTGGTAATAAAAAAATTGTTTTAATGATGGATAGATAAAAGTTTGGGATATAAATTCTGAATAGTACAAAATTGTAGCTTAAATGTGGAATAAAACATAAACAAATAGGCCCTAGTAATCGAACTTTGATTACTAGGGCCTATTCTTAATACTCGAAAGTTGAAGATGCTTTTTCCACGCTTATTCGTAACTTGAAATTGAATCAAACAAATATTTAACGAATGCATCACGGTCAACATCTTCCAGAACCTTAATACTATTTTTGATAGGAGCGTCAGTTCTTCTATCGGGATAAGTCATTCCCCGATATTGGTCGTTAGTCAAACAAACGTCCATTGAGTAGTTAGTACTCTTAGTGAATAAATCAGGGGCTAACAAACTAATAACCGCACAAGCATCATGAATAGGAATTTTGGTCATACCTTTTTCTAATTCAGCTTTAGTATAGAAGTTCAAAATTGAACTAGCCATTACTCCAACGTGACCTAGGTCTTTTATTTTGTTGATTTCATCCATGGTTAGATAAGCTTTGTTTTCGGTTAAATTTAGACCCGAAAGAGTGATTGGTAACCCTGAATTGAAGACGATATCCATTGCTTCGGGGTCAACATAAGCATTGAACTCGGCTGCTAAAGTAATATTTCCCTGAAGAGTTGAACCACCCATGATATAAATATGCTCAATCTTTTCAGAAATATCTGGAAAAGTTTTCAAAAGCAAGGCGATATTAGTTAAAGGTGCAGTTGCAACAATATTAACTTTTTCATTGCTCTTTGAAATACGATCATACATGTAGGTAACGGCATTATTACTAGTCAAAGGATAATTAAGACTCTCTTTTGGAAAATCATAGCCATCCATACCAGTTTTACCGTGGATTTCCCCAGCGGTTTCAATCTCTTTGACTAATGGTTTTGCTTGTCCGGAAGCAAGTTCGGCATTGGAACCGAGAAAAGTTAATAATTTTTTAGCATTTTTTGTTACATAATCAAGTTTGACATTGCCACCAACAGTTGTAACGCCAATTAATTGAGCTTGTTTTTGATGTGCTAGCAGAACAGTTAAAGCAATTGCATCATCAATTCCAGGATCACAGTCCATAATTACTTTTGTCATTTAAATTGTTACCTCACTTTTTTAGTTTTCGGGGGATCTTTTTTAGAGCGTGTACAAAGCTACGTCTTTCTAGTGTTCCCAAAGTTGATAAAATTCTTTGATCATTTTCATTCATAAAGTTCTCAATATCATCTTGCATATTTTTAGACTTATCAGAAAGAGCTAGCCTTTTTAGACGAGAATCAGTTGTATCAATTTTTCGAATTATTAATTCTTTTCGTTCCATAGTTTTAAGAATGTTTGTTGCTGTAGGGCGTCTAATATTGAATTCTTTTTCAATGTCTTTTTGGTATATATTTTTGTTAGGTTGTCCCGCTAAGTAGTAGATAATCTGAATTTGAGTTCCAGTCAATCCGTACTTTCCAGCAAAATTATTGATGTTACGAGAAATTTCATTTGATGCTACTTTGATTAAATGGGCTACATTGCTCGGCATGAAAAGTTCTCCTTAATGGCTAATTACGAATTAATTATAACATTGGAGCTATTCATCTAAAAATTATCAATCTTAATGTATAATATTTTGGTTTTTATCAAATTTTAGTCATTATTGAATTAGCGAGAAACATTTTTTGTATAAATCTTAAAACTCTCTTATATTGGACTATGGAAACTAAATACAGGGGGAAAAGTAAATGGCTAAAGTTTTGATTTTAGGAGCTAATGGAAAAATTGCTCGATTAGCAGAACATATTTTTGTTGATACAACAGATTCTGATTTGAGATTATATCTTAGAAACGCTGGACGTTTAAAGGATTTTGCTGATTCACATACATTGGTTGAGGCAGTTGAAGGCGATGCAACCGATGTTCAAACGTTAATTGAAGCAATGAAGGGTGTAGACATAGTTTATGCTAATCTTGCCGGCGGAAATATTGAAAGTGAGGCACGTGCAGTAGTTGAAGCAATGCATGCTGAAAATAAAACTCGCTTAGTCTGGATTTCTACCTTAGGTATTTATAATGAAGTGCCCGGTAAATTTGGTGATTGGAATAATAATATTCTAGGTGATTATATTACTAATTATGCAGCCGCTGCCAAGGTGATTGAAGATTCAGATTTAGACTATACAATTATTCGTCCAGCTTGGTTGACTGATAAGCCTGAAGTAGATTATGAGGTTACTCAAAAGGGTGAGGACTTCAAGGGAACTGAGGTATCAAGAAGATCAATTGCTCAAGTTGTCGTTGATATTGCACAAGATCCTGATAAATTTAAACGTGAATCCATTGGTGTTAATAAACCTAATACGGATGGAGATAAGCCTGCTTGGTATTAATGAGTATTGCCGTTTCGGCAATGCTTTTTTTATGCTAATCTATTATAAGAAAACGATTACAATTAGAGGAGCTAAAATAATGGTAAAACGATTAATTAGTGCGGATTCAAGTGAAATGTTGGCAATGAATGGAGCGGAATTAAAACAAAGTATCAAGGCTAGTGAGGGCCGCGTTGTTTTAAGTGAAAATGTGGTAACAGAGGAACCTAGTGATGGCATAACAACCTCTGAAGTTGCGGCGGCCTTTGGAGCAGACATGATCTTGCTCAACGGTTTAGATGTATTGAATCCAATTATTTTGGGACTGTATCCTAATGAGGAAACAAGTAAAACAGCTAAGCCTCATTATGATGGTCAAAGTATTCATCGTTTACAAAAATTAGTCGGTAGGCCAATTGGCGTTAATCTTGAACCGGTAGATCCCAATGCCAAAATGGCAGAAGATAAGATAACTATTCCTGAAGGACGTATGGCTAGTGAAAAAACAATGAAGGAAGCAGAAAGACTTGGTTTTAATTTTATTGTTTTAACAGGTAATCCTGGTACAGGTGTAACGAATGCTCAAATAGCAGCTAATATTAAGGTTGCCAAGGAGAATTTCACTGGGTTAGTTATTGCTGGTAAGATGCATGGAGCAGGTGTTGATGAACCTGTTGTAAGCGAAGAATCGGTTAAAGAATTCCTAGATGCTGGTGCAGATGTCATTTTAGTACCAGCAGTTGGAACAGTACCTGGATTTGATGATGATGAATTAAAAGCAGTTGTTAAATTAGCACATAATAATGGAGCACTCGTTATGAGTACAATCGGAACTAGCCAAGAAGGATCCGGGAGTAGCTTTATGGAAAATATTGCCATTAGAAATAAGATCGATGGAGTTGATATTCAACACGTTGGGGATGCAGCATGGGGGATTCAATCGCCATTTGAAAATATCTTTGCTCTAAGTAAGGCCATTCGTGGTCAACGCCATGCAATTACTCGAATGGCTCGATCAATTAATAGATAATCATAAAAAACAGAAAAAAATGTGATTTCTTCTGCGTAGTACTTGTGTTAATTTAAATTAATAAATAAATATTAAATATATTAGAAAAGAGAATTTATTTCTATTATTTTAATGTAAAAGATTAATTAGTGGGTTCATGTGGATATAGAAAAAATTATTTTAGAAATAAATAAGATGGCAATTCTATTTTAGAGAAAAATTTTGTATACAAAAAATATATAATTATCTGCTAGATTCTTTTCTCGAGGGAATTGAAAAATTATTTTAATGTTTTTAGTGTCAATAATTATAACGATGATATAGCGCATGAAAAGGATAATTATCATATGAGCAAACTGGGTGTAAATTGCAAAATATGACGGGCAAAATACTATATTTAAATAATGATAAGAATCAATCTATTACGAAGTGATCGTATCCATCAGACGATCTTGATAAAAGTGTTAATTTTTTTAAAAGACTTCCTCTTTAAAAGTCGAATTCAAATAATGAATTCGATTTTTTTATTGCAAACAATTATGAAAATTAAAAAAAGTTTCAGAAAAAACTTACGAAAAAAGTTTTTTTCTGGTATATTAATCCACTGTTGCAACAATTTGGAGGTAACTTATGAGTCAAACTCAAAAGATTAACACAAAACCTCTTCATCCATTGTTATCTTTGATGGGTGTTCTAATTGGTGGATTTGTCGGTATGTTCAGTGAAACTTCATTAAATATCGCGCTTCCATCTATTATGAAAGCTTTTAATATTGAAACAGGAACGGCTCAATGGTTGGTTACAGGATACATGTTAGTGATTGCCATTGTTTTACCATTATCTAGTCTATTAACAAAACATTTCTCAACTAGAGGACTAGTTAGATTTGGTTTGTTAGATTTTATTGTAGGATCGGTAATTGCCGCATTAGCAATGAATTTCCCAATGCTTTTGGTTGGTAGAATGATCCAAGGTATCGCTACCGGAATTATTTTGCCATTAATGTTCTCTATTGCCATGAGAATTTTCCCACCAAATAAATTGGGCGCAGCTCTTGGTATGGCAGCGTTAGTTATTATGTTTGCTCCGGCCATTGGACCTACTATTTCAGGTATTATCCTGGGAGCTTCATCATGGAGATTTATTTTCTGGTCATTTATCATTTTCTTACTCATTGGTTTGTTCATTATGGAGAGGAATTTGACGAATGTGTTTGAAGTTACAAAACCTAAGGTTGATTGGTTGGCGATAATTTTATCAACAGTAAGTTTTGGACTAATTGTTTTTGGTGTCAGTTTCTTAAGCAAAAATATTACTATTGCCTTGATAGCATTAGTAATTGGTTTGATTTTCTTAGTTGTTTATATTAGACAACAATTACATGCAGAAACTCCAACTTTGGATTTTGCAGTTTTGAAAAATTCCAAATTCGTTACAGGTTCTGTTTTGGTTATGTTGAATTTTGGAATCACGCTCTCGGCAATGTATCTCTTACCGATGTATTTGCAAAATGGTTTGGGTGTTGCTGTTGCCTTAACAGGTATTGTTATGTTGCCAGGTGGAGTTGTTAATGCGATTGTATCTTTTGGTGCTGGTCGTGCGTATGATAAAATTGGTGCTAAAGTTATGTCACGTTTAGGATTCTTAATTTCAATTATTGGTTCAGCAATGTTTTTGTTTAGTAATTCAAATAGTTCATTAGGCTATATTATTGCTGCTCATATTGTTTTGATGATCGGTGTTCCTTTAGCTATGTCACCATCACAAACATATGGTTTGAATTCATTGGATGCTTATCAGTCAGCTGATGGGTCGGCTATTATTAACACATTCCAACAAGTTATTGGTGCTGTCGCAACAGGTATTGCTACAATCTTATTGAGTACTGGTCAGGCCAATTACTTTGCCAACGGTGGAAAATCAGCAAAATTAGCATTTACTAATGGCGCTCACTACGGATTTGTGTTTACATTAATATTGGCTGTTTTTGGTTTTATATTAGCATTTCGTGTGCATAATAAAGAAACAGTTAGTTCCAAAGAGTCTGGACCTTTGTCTAACAAAGGTGATAGTACTGTGACTGAATAGACTAGTCGCTGAGTCGTCAGTCATTAAAACAATTGATACAAAAAGAACTGATCAAGACGATAATTGATTAGTTTTTTTTTACAAAATTTAGGTTGAAAATTAAAGTGAATCACTTTATAATAATAGGGTTAATAAAATAAGTTAAATGTATAACGGGAAGGAGGGTTTTTTAGATGTCACAAAATACACATAAAGGTATGACTGGCCACCGCCGTCCTGTAAATCAAAAAAATGGTGCGGAAAAGCGTGCTAAAACACAAGCTGTTCTTGATTTCTTAAGAAGTCGCGACTCAAAAGAATCTAAATAATTCTAAAAGAAGCTAACGAATCTAATCGATTCGTTAGCTTCTTTTTTTTTAATAAATTAAACAACAGTGATCTCTCCACGTCCATGACGTTTAGAATGGTATAAGGCCTTATCTACACGTGAATAAAAATCATTCGTTGAACCATCTTCGGGATCAATCTCAGAAACGCCCACAGAGATCGATAGGTGGATATTCGTGCCATTGAATTTTGTCTGAGAATCACTGATTGCTTCAAAAATAGCATTAACAATTTTTTTCGTGTCCTTTAAGTGATAATCGGGGAATAAAATATTGAACTCTTCACCACCAGTACGATAGAGTTTGATTCTTTTGTCATTGTTATTAATGACATCTTGGACAATCTCGACCACATGTTGCAAAATTTTATCGCCAGCTAAGTGGCCGTAAGTATCATTTACCTTTTTAAAATAATCGATGTCGAACATCATCATAGTAATGTCTATATTTGATTGTTTATGTAATTTAAACAATGAACGAAAATCAATATCGAAGGCATCATAGTTATAAGCTTTAGTTAGTCTATCATGGGTAGCGTCCTGGAAGAGAGCGGTTCTTGATTCCAAATCGGCGAACTGAACTGCCATATAGCCAAAGGTAAATAACTCAAGGACAATTAAATAGCCAATTTGTTGAAAAAGAACTTGATAACTAAATGAGAATTTTAATTTCATGAAGAACCAGTATATTGCTCCAAAGAAAACACTAGTCAATAAGTAACTCCAAAAGGGAAAGATGTCTTTTATGTGAGTTTTTATATAGTTCAATGACTTGTAAAAAATTATTAAAACCAATGCTGCGCACCAAGATTTCCAATTGGTAATGGCAGAGTTGAAGACCATGAAGACTAGAACAATTGGTATAAATAGATGATATTTAGTAGGAACGCTTAAAATAACTGCATAAAAAATAACCGCTATCAATTGGAAATTAACGAAGGCCCAAATAGATTGTCTATTGGAGATTGATACTTGCATACTGAATAGTAAAACTAGGATGTAGATGATGCCTAATATTGATCGTAAAGTGTATTCGTTAAAATGGATTTGTTTTAAAATTAGAATCTTTTTTAAACTATTGAAAACCACTTGAAAAGCTATGAAGATTCCCAACATAAAAAATAAACTGGAGATCAATATAGAATGGGCCAAGAATTGTTCAGTTAACAAAAAATACCTCCAATGATACCTGTGATAATAGTAATTATAAATGTTTATAATAAATAAATTAATAGTTATTTTTAATCGGTTAGATCAATTCTTGCTAGTTTTAAGGTAAGCAGTAGTGCAACTATTAAAAATCCCAAACAAGCCAGAAATCCAGCTTGTATACCAACTGCCTGGTTAGTGGTACTGCCAGTTATAAGTTTATCGGCCATAGTGATCACGGCGATAATGATAGCTGTACCAAATGAAGCAGCAATCTGTCTTAAAGTATTAAACGTTGCTACACCATCAGAAAGGTATTTTTTAGGTAAGGCACTTAAAGCATGAGTTTGGATGGGAATCAAAATTAAAACTAACCCTAATTGTCGAATCATTTGGCCCAAAGTTAACATTAAAACCGAGGCATTAACATCGATAACAGCCTGCATGAAGGTACCAAAACAATCAATTAGCACACCTGTTATGACGATTCGTTTTACAGGATATTTGTCGAATAAACGTCCACTAACTGGTGACATAAAGCCGGTTAAAATGGCTCCTGGTAATAATGCTAATCCAGAAATCAATGGACTTTTGTGGAGAATCATCTGAATCATTAGTGGTAATAAGATAGTATTTCCATACATTGTAAGCACAATTAACATGTTGATGACTGTTGCGAAAGTGAATTGAGAATAATGGAAAATTTCAAAGTTTATAATTGGACTTTTAGCCTTAGTTTCCATGAAAGAAAAAATACCAATCAAAATTATTCCCAATAGGGTAAATCCTAAGACGTTAAATGAAAAAAGATTTGATTGACCGATATTTGAGAAACCGGTTAGAAGAAATAATAATCCGAAACTGATAGTTATTAAACTGGGAACATCAAATTTAGGATTCTCATTAGTGGGAATTTGAGGCAACTGGAAAATAGATAGTAGAACAACTGCAATAATAAATGGCAGAATTAAAATAAACAGATACTGCCAAGCAAAATACTGTAGGATCACCCCCGAAAGAGTTGGTCCAATAATAGGCGAGAAGTTAAAGGCTAGGCCAATTATTCCCATAACAGCACCTTGTTTATTGCGGTCAGTATATTGCATAGCCAAAACATTAACTAGTGGCATCATCATACCAGTACCAATGGCTTGAATCATTCGGCCGATAATAACTAAAATAAATGAATTGGCTACTGCACCTAAGATAGTACCGATTAAGAAGATTGAACTAAAGGCAATAAAAAGGTGTCTAAAGGAAAATTTTTTAATAAAGTAAGCACTGGTAGGAATCATAATAGCGTTAACCAAGGTATAGCCATTAGTCAACCATTGAACGGTTGATGAATTGACTTGAAAAACACGCATAAAGGTTGGTAAAGCCGTGTTCATTAAGGTAGAACAAAGAACTCCAAAGAAGGTTCCAAAGACCATGATATAAAGTGATTTTTTGATTTGTTTCGACATAAAGTTAGTACTCCTACAAAATAATAGTTGACTTTAGCAACTTTTTTTATTTTAATAACGATAGTTGCTAAAGTCAACTACTTAATTGATAAGGATGATTATATGGATGTAGAGAATATTAAAGAGATTCGAAAATTCAATCGCTCTTATACAAGAATCTTGAAATTAACAGATAAATATCATTTGAACACGCATTTTGCATTATTAGAATCGCGGTTATTTTTGGAAATCGATCGAGGTGTGAATACTGCAAATCAATTAATGGAACTATTACAAATAGATAAGGGCTATTTGAGCCGAGTTTTAAAGAGATTAAAAAATGATGGACTTATTGATGACATCAGAGGCGATGGTGATAGACGGGTTAAAACATTACAACTTACAGTAAAAGGTGAAGCAGCTTTGGAAGAAGATAATCGTCGAGCTGATCAACAAATTGAAAACCTCTTTGCTAGAATTCCTGAAACTGAATTGAAAAAAGTTATTGATGATATGAAAGAGATTAAGGATATTGTAAAAAAATATTCAAAAGAGTAAGCAAAAAAGGACAAGATACGCTTAAAAGCATGTCTTGTCCCATTCTTACTATAAATTTAGATTATCTTTTAGATTTTTTAGTTCAACCTATCATATGCTTCTTTGGGAATACTGTTTTCAAAGGCTTCCTCATAGGTAATAACGTAAGTGCCTTTAGTGGTCAACTTTAAATAATGACCTTGCTTTAATTTGCCCATTCCAGTAAATTCTATTGGTTGTTCAATACCTTGTTCATTGTAACTTTTCAAATTGTATTTATAATTACCATATCCATCTTCATCGCGGGCATGGGTATTGTCGATTTTGACATATCTCGGTTCTTCCTTGGCTAAAATATTAAATTTATTAACTGCTTGCCCCATTTCACCAGGATTATTCTTCATGCTTATGCAGAGAAATAGGTAACCTGTACTCATAATTAGGATTAAAGATAATAGGAATTTGAATAAATTTTTCATTTAATTTGCTCCTTAAATTGGGGTAAAAAAAAGAGGCCGATGGGGTCTCGATTAATTATTGAAGATTCAGTTTGGTATAAACGTCGCTAGGGATATCCTTTTTAAAGACTTCCTTATATGAATAGACATAGCTGCCTTTGGTATCTAGTTGTAGGTAATGTCCTTGCTTTAATTTTTTCATGCCAATGAATTTTACAGAATGTTCATTGCCATCATTATCATAACTTTTAAGATCATATGTGTAATTACCATAACCATCGTTATTTTTGGCCTCTTTATTATTGATTTTGACGTATCTTGGTTCACGCTTTATTAAGACGTTATAAGCATTAAAAGATTGTGCTGCTTGACTGGTATTGTCCTTTGTATAAGCACAAACTCCTAAATATCCAACTCCTATGATTACAATACCCAACAAAAAAACTCTTAAAAAACTTCTCATTTGAATTACCTCCTGAAAAGTATATTAAGAGTTTTTTGTTTTTTTATACATTTGATCCACTTACATTGTTCTTACAGATTTGTAAGCCCATTACCACCAATCAAAGTGAAGTGTATAGTCTACAATTCTGTTGAATAAGTCTGCTACAAGTTTTAGCATAATACACCTCCAACATATATAAACTTTATTTCTATTTATATTATAGTTCTAATTGGAAGCGCTATCAATTATTATTAACCCCAAACCTCTTTTTGAATAGATTTAACCAGAGCCAATTTTTCCCATTGTTGTTCTTCAGTGATAACATTTCCTTCTTCGGTTGAAGCGAAACCACATTGAGTTGATAACCAAAGGCGATCTAATGGAAGATATTTGCTAGCCTCTTGAATTCGATCAATAATGTCTTGACGATTTTCTAGATTACCGGTTTTGGAAGTAATTAATCCAAGAACGACTTTTTTATCACCTGATACTTTGGCTAATGGGGCAAAGCTACCAGCACGGTCTGAATCGTATTCTAGGAAGTAAGTGTCGACGTTTTCTTTACCAAAAAGATTATCGGCAACGTTATCGTAGCCACCAGAGAATAAGAAATCAGAATGGAAGTTACCACGACAGACGTGTGTATTAATAATTAAATCTTCAGGTAAATTTTTAATAGCTCCATTGTTCAATTCCAAATAAATATCTTGGACATTCTCAGCAACGAGTTTTTTACCTTCATCGGTAGCCAAGAACTTTTTGTCCAAGAGGCGTCCCCATGAACAGTCGTCTAGTTGAATAACACGGGCACCTTCGTTGTAGAAGGCTAGAATTGCATCATGATAGGCCTTTTCGACATCATTATAGAATTCTTGTTTATCTGGATAGATACGGTTTAAAGCATCTAAATTTTCACCACGAGTTAATTCACGATAGAGTTGAGCAGGTGCAGGAATAGTCTGCTTTGGTAAGATTCCGCCAATTTTATCTGTGATAGATTTAGTGAATTTGAAATCTTGAATGAATGGGTGAGTATCAGCATTGAAACTAATCTTGTCAGATAGAATTGCTGTATCGTCACGAGAACGGCCACGAGAAAAATCATAGCCTTCACCAATATGTGTATGTTTTACACCTTCGAAGCCCCAGAAGAAATCCAGATGCCAATATGAACGACGAAATTCTCCATCAGTAGCGTAATCTAAACCAGCATTCTTTTGTTGTTCAATTAATTTTTCGATGGCATCATTTTCCACCTGGCGTAATTGTTCATGAGTTATTTTTCCGTTCTCGTAATCGGAACGTGCATTTTTTAAATTGTCGGGTCTTAAGAAACTTCCTACATGTTGAAATCCAATTTTACTTGCTGTTTGTACTGTCATATTTAAAATCCTCCGAGTGTTTCTTATTTAATCTAATTAGTTGTTTGGATAGGGACTTGTGTAAAAAAACTTTAAATAAACCATTAAGTAACGTGGTTTATCTTCGATAAATTACGTAGCAAACTCTAAACGACAGGGTCGTTAAGAGTTTGTAAAAAAAATAGTCGTCCCTACATATACAGAATTTACCTGCAATGTAGGGACGACTACCGTGATACCACCCTAATTCATATTTTGTTTGCACAAAATACCTCAACGACACTAACATGTCCGGGATGATATCGCATCCTTGCGTACCTTTGGCTTGCACCTAGGTAAGACTCCAAGTTCATGTTCGGTAAAATTTTCGTTCCGCCTTTTCACTATCTAGCGGTCACTATACAAACTACTGATTTACTTACTCTTCTCTTCAACGTCTAATTAGATTAAATAAGTTTTAATTATTTGATTGGTGATTAATTTACACCTCAAATTTTAAATTGTCAAATACAAATCAAAATTAATTATTTATTTCTATCGTTATAACGATAGAAATTATGCTTTTGTGTCAACAAGAGTTGAGGGTTGTTGGCCTTCAATTAGTTCTTTATTGGAGTCAAAGGCTGTATTAATCATATTGTGGATAGCAGTTTCCGTGTAAAAGGCACTATGTGGTGTAATAATTACATTAATTCTTTCAGCCAAGTTTCTGATTTTTTCATCAGGTATATTCTCTACACTGCTCCATACCTTGCCAAAGACTGAATTCTCATTATCTAAGACATCTAATCCAGCGCCCGCAATCTTACCGCTATCTAGGCCCTTGATTAGAGCATTAGTATCGATAAGCTCTCCACGGGCACAGTTGATAATGTATACGCCATCTTTCATTTGTTCGATGGCCTGATCGTTGATCATATGTTTATTACTGTCGAATAAAGGCACATGTAAGGTGATAATATCTGATTGCTTATATAATTCTTCAAGGCTATCTACATAAAGTCCCTGTTTTTCGATGTCTTGATTATGATAAACATCATAAGCGACTACTTTTGCTCCAAACCCTTGAAGGATTTTAATGACTACACGGCCAATATGACCAGTTCCGACTACCCCAACGGTTTGTTCACGGTATTCTTTACCAATTGTAGGGGACCAAGTGAAGTCACCATTATCCATTTTTTGATCAAATTCGGGAACTCTACGAAGGAGTCTACCCATTAAGATAACTGTATGTTCAGCAATGGCATTAGGCGAATACACTGGAACGTTTGTTAAACTGAATCCTAAATCGTTTAAATCTTTAAAGTTAAAATTATCAAATCCAACATTACGAATAGAGATTTTAGTAATACCAAGCTTTTTTAAAACCTCTAGTGCCTCGCGAGTATAGGCTGAAGTTTGTAAAGTTACAACGCCATCAGCTCCTTCAGCTAATCGTGCGGAATCGGCCGTCAAGGTGTTTTTAGTATACTCAACTTCGACATCAGGATTATTTTCTTCCCATTTTTTCAAAGATGGTTCTTCATCTTCACGAATTCCGTATGCAAATATTTTCATCAAAAAATCCTCCTTTGAGATTACAATCTTATTTAATCAGAGTTGAGGAAATGTTTCAAAGAAATGCACTAAGGGCAAAATAATAGCCTATATTGATTTCGTAAATAATATCAATATAAGCAATTTTGTTGTATGGCTAAAATTTTTGAATAGAATAATTATTCAACATTAATATCAACTGGATATTTAGGGGCCTTTGATTGTAGCATTTTTAAATTATCATTTAAGGAATCAAATACCATATTATGTACTGCGGTTGTAGTATAAAAGGCTGTATGTGGAGTGATAATAACATTTTTACGATTGATCAAAGCTTTGAATTGAGGGTCTTTAACGTCATTAATAGTGTCGAACTTCTTTTGGAAAACATCATTCTCACTTTCCAAAACATCCAATCCTGCTCCACCAACTTTGCCGCTATCCAAAGCAGCAATCAATGCATCAGTGTCAACTAAGCCGCCGCGGGCAGCATTAATAAATATGACGCCGTCCTTCATTTTTGAGAAGGCCAATTTATCGATCATATGTAAATCTTTTTTGGCAAGTGGAGTATGCAGCGTGATGATATCACTTTGTTTTAGAACATCTTCGATTGAATCAACGTAGATTCCTAAATTTTCCAAGTAAGGGTTTGGTTTAATATCATAAGCCACAACATTGGCACCCATAGCCATCATAATGCGGGCAACCACAGACCCAATGTGACCAGTTCCGATTATTCCAACAGTTTTACCATTGATTTCTTCACCAATGGTAGGGAACCATCTAAAATCACCATCGGCAAACTTCTGATCAAATTCTGGAACTCGACGTAATAATCTTAATGTTAAACCAATTGTGTGTTCAGCAATAGCATTAGGCGAGTAAACTGGAACATTAGTTAATGAAAATCCCAAATCACGGAGGTCTTTGAAATCAAAACCATCTAATCCCACATTACGAACTGAAATCTTAGAAATTCCAAAGTCTTGTAGTTTTTTCAAAGCAGTCTTTGGATAAGCTTGTGTTTGCAATAGAACGACTCCATCTGAACCTTCAGCTAAATCAGCAGTTTTGTTGTCAAAAATTTTATGTGTAAAGTCTATATCAATATCTTTATGTTCCTTCTCCCATTCTTTAATATAGCCTTTTTCGTCCTCGCGGACTCCGTATAAGTAAATTTTCATACAATCCCTCTTTCGTATTTATTAAAAAATATTCATAAAATTAGTATTTTTTAATAATTGTTGCTATTAAGCATAACGCTTTTGAAAATAAAAGAAAGCAGAAATTTAATTTTTATATAAAAAAAAACCATCTAGCAATAATTAAAAATTTGCTAGATGGTTTTTAATGATGAGAAAGTTAATTTGCATCATATCTATTAAGAACATAAATTGCAAGAACAACAATGATGGCACCAATAGCCTCAGCTAGATTAACAGAATAATGTAAGAAAATAATACTTAATACAAGTGTTGTAAAGGGTTGAACAGCATCAGTGATACTAATGATAGCTGCAGTTGTATATTTTGTACTTATTACCATAAGCAAAAATGCCAAAACTGTACCAATTAGAATAACCGTACCAATACCCAAGATACTTGTTGTTGTCATTTTAGGTGGATTTACCCAAATTGGGCTGAATAAATTAGAGATGATACCAGCAATTAACATACCCCAACCAGTAATCAAAATTCCATGATATTTAGCAATCAAAGTTTGAGGAATTGTAACGTATAGAGCGGCAGTAATTCCACTTCCGATACCCCAAAGAACTGATACAACAGGAATAGATAGATGTCCAATATCACCTCTAGTAATCATTAAAACGACACCTATCAATGCTAATATAAATGATATTACATCGACACGAGAGGTTCTTTTCTTAGTGAACATAATTGCCCCAATCATTATAAAAAGGGGTGATAAATATTGCAAAATAGTAGCGGTTGATGAATTACCTGTTTTTATGGCATGAAAGAAGGTAAACATATTAGCCAACAAACCAAAAATAGCAAAGCATACTAAAGTTAATAAATCTTTCCAATTTTTAAAAACCGCAAAGAAATCTTTTGTAGGTAGAACAATAAGTCCCACTATCAATAAAATGATCCCTGCAAAAGTTGTTCTTGTAGCTATGAACCACATAGCGGGGATGTTTAAATTCTTAGCTACAATTTGTAAAACTGTACCAGAGATTCCCCAGAGAGCAGAAGCACAAAAGGCTAACCAGAAACCCCGATCCAGAGTTTTTTTGGCTATCTTTTTACTTTCATCCATTAAAAATATCCTCCTAAAAACTAATAGAACTATTATACCCGTCACGATTTAGTTTTGACTATTATTTTTTTGATATCATGACGTTTAAACCAAAAGGTATGGAATAGATATATTGTTAATACTAGTTTTTGTTATGGTGGTACACAATATATTTATTTTTTCATAAAGTTGTTTTTGGCATAAAAAGTTGTTAATTCAAACTAATATCAATAATTTTGACTTCATAAGATCCATCAGGAGATTCAACATTCACTAAATCACCAATGACATGATTTGATAAGGCTTTTCCAATTGGCGATGTGAAGGAAATCTTATTTTGATCCAAATTAGCTTCTTGCTTACCGACTAGTTGATAAGTTAATTTATCATGATCATCCATAAATTCAATTGTTACAAATTTTCCAATGTCTAGTTTACCATTATTGGCTGGTTGAACCACATTGGCATATTGTAGTTGTTTATTTAGATAATGTAGGCGACCATTTAGACGCCCCAATTCTTGCTTGGCAGTAGTGTATTCTGCATTTTCAGATCGATCACCTAGTGCAGCAGCAGCGGCTAAGGCTTCGATTTTTTTGGGACGTGCCTTTTTCAATTCTACAATTTCTTTTTCGATAGCATGATATCCAGCAGATGTCATTTTGTTAAAAATCGGTTCCATAATAAAACTTCGAATAATATAAATTTTCATTATGATTATCCATCAGGGATAATTTCAGTGAAAATACTATACAAAAAAAATCCATCAAGCAACTATTTAAGCTGTTTGATAGATTTTTATGTATTTCTTTTATAGATTCTCATCCATATTAAATGTAAGTTTAGAAATGTTGATACCCTTAGTGTAAAGATCACCAAATAGTTTGTGAGCCTTGTCTTGCATTTCTTTAACAACCTTTTGGTTACGATCAGTTAAGAATTGAACTAATTCTTCGCCAGAATAATCGGCAGCTAATTTATCAGTTTCGGCAACTGCCATACGGAGGTCTTGACGAACTTCTGTTAGATAGTCAACATCGTCTTGAATAAATTCAGTATAGTTTGATTCAACTAGAACTGAAAGAGCGTTATACATCCAGTATGCATCTTTGAAATTGAATTCGAGTGAAGCATCATTATATGAAGGATCAGTTTCATTCATATTTGTATAGAATGGAATGTATGGTGTGAAAGTTGGGAAACCAATACATAGCCACATAATAGCTGCATATTCTTCAGGGACGTCATTTCTAATTTGAAGAACGTGTGAGTTTTGAGTTCTGTTCAAACCAATTGGACGATAACGGTGCTTATCTTCATCTGAAGCATATGGACTGTATGGATCATAAGGAGTTTCGTTGTAATGTGAACCTAAGACGTATTCGATATCGTCAACAGAGATCTTGTGATCAGTTGTTCTGATGAATGGTAGATCAACATCTTCAGGATCTTGTTCGATTTCTGGGTTGAAATACTTTTGACCGAACCAAACACGTGGTGTGTTATAGTGACGATCTTTTAGATTGTCTGAACCAAAGATATGTCTGAAATTAAATCCAGTTTTGTCAACGTTCAAGTGGTTTTTCTCAACAAATTCTTGGATACCATCTGACCACATGAATTGTGCGGGGTCGTTGAAATCTACTTGTTGAATTGAAACACGGTTAGCACAAACGGCATAACTGTCATCAGGAATTCTTTGAGCTACCCAGTGATGACCAGTAACGATTTCCATGTACCAAACATCGTCTTTATCACTGAATAAAACTGAGTTACCAGCAGGTGAACCGAACTTCTTAATAAGTTCACCGGTACGTTGTACAGCACCCTTAGCTGAATCTACGTAAGGAAGAACCATACGAACGATGACATCTTCATCCATACCATCTTTTACTAATGGATCAAAGGCTAAGGCACGTTCATTACCATAAGTACTTTCGGTAGCTGACATTGCTACGTTCTTACCATTGATACCACTCTCGTCATAGTAACCGAACTTCTTGTAATCTACATTAGGAACAGCAGGCCATTTGTAGCCATTTTCAGGAACCTCTGATTCAAATCCATTTAGCCATGATTTAACCTTACGGCCTTTTTCACCCTTAACGGCAGGGTTTAATACGAAACTATGTGGAGCAACGGCAAAAAATGTATCATCATTTCTAGCAATCATTGTTGATCCATCTAAACTGGCGTTCTTACCAACTAAAATAGTAGTACAAGCGTCATCCAAATGATTTTTATTCATCTTTAAGAATTCCTCCTATATATATTGTCTTCATTTTATCATAGATAATCATTAATAAGTTTCTGAAATAATGCTATAATTTTTCTTAACAATAGGAGGGCAATAATGGATATAAACACGAACGAACGGAGCGATTCGTTTATAAAAAATCTGTTATTAGGGTTTCAGCATCTCTTAGCGATGTATTCTGGAGATATTTTAATTCCCATTTTAATTGGGACATCTTTGGGATTCAGCGCTAAAGAAATGACATACTTAATCTCAGTAGATATTTTTATGTGTGGAGTGGCGACGCTATTACAAATCAAGCGAACACCACTAACTGGGATAGGTTTGCCAGTTGTTTTAGGATCTGCCGTTGAATATGTAACGCCGTTACAAAACATTGGACATCATTTTGGGATTGCCTATATGTATGGTGCTATTATCGCTGCAGGTATTTTTATTATGTTAGTTTCAAAATTATTTGCTAACTTAAAACGATTCTTTCCACCAGTTGTTACAGGTTCATTGATTACTTTGATCGGATTTACTTTAGTACCTGTAGCATTCCAAAATATTGGCGGTGGTAATGTTGCCGCTAAAAGTTTTGGTAATCCAACTAATTTGATTTTAGGATTTTCTACAGCATTAATTATTGTAGTTATTAGTATCTGGGGTCGTGGGTTTATTCAACAGATTGCAGTTTTGATTGGTATTGTTGTCGGATACTTAATGGGAATTGGTATGGGTGAGATTGGTTTTAAGACAGTTGGAACAGCACATTGGTTCCAGATTCCTCAACCATTTTACTTTGCAACTCCTAAATTTGAATGGTCCTCCATATTGGTTATGCTCTTGGCTGCATTGACTTGTATGATTGAATCGACCGGTGTTTATTATGCTCTAGCGGAATTGACTGGAGATAAGCTTAGTGAAAATGATTTACAACGTGGTTATGCTTCTGAAGGCTTGGCTGCTATTTTAGGCGGTATTTTTAATACGTTCCCATATTCAACCTTCTCGCAAAACGTTGCCGTTGTTCAATTATCAGGAATTAAGAAAAATAAACCAGTTTATTTCTCAGCATTCTTGTTAATTATCTTGGGCTTGATTCCTAAGGTCGGTGCAGTAGCAGAATTGATTCCTAATGCGGTACTTGGTGGAGCCATGTTGATTATGTTTGGTACAGTTGGTATCGAAGGAATTAAGATGTTAACTAAAGTTGAGATGAACAATAATAATATTATGATTATGGCCGTTTCAATCAGTTTGGGCTTGGGGGTAACGGTTCAACCAACTCTGCTACATTTCTTGCCATCAACCGTTCAAACTATTTTGAATAACGGTTTGGTTGTCGGTAGTTTTTCAGCAATTATTTTAAATCTTTTGCTAAATTCCAATAAAGAAACAGCTTAATGAATTTTCAAATCAATAACAAAGTTTAGTCATATTTTCATCACATTTGGTACGTATACTTATCTTTAAATTTAGATAAGCATACGTATTTTTTTTAGATAAGGAGTGAAAAATATGTCCGAATATAAGTATATAAGTGTTGTAATAAACAAGTTTGATTTACCATTTGAAATAAAATTAGCTACTCCCAATCCTGATTTAATTGATCAAAAAATTATTGATGAAACAGTTAATAAGATTTCTGAAAATATTCAAGAATATGATAAAACATTTTCATTAGAGAATAATAATTCTTTGCTATCAAAGTTTCAAAACGGTGAAGAAATGGGACTAATGAACTCCCAAGTTTTTAGAGAAGTGTACGAACAAACTATAACTGCTGAACAAATGACACATCATTATTTTAGTTCATATTTCAATGGCAAATATGATCCTATCGGGTTACTTAATGGTTGGATGATTGATAAAATTTTTAATCGCTATCTTTTGGCATTATTAAATGATGATGGAATTGACGGTGTATCATTAAGATGTGGAGAAGATGTCAGGTTAGCTAGCCGACCCAATATCGATTTTAGATGGAGGGTAGCAATCAAAGATCCCAAGAATCTTGATATTCTCTTGGCAACATATTTCCTACAGAATGGTGCTGTTTCAACTACTAATGAACGTCGTAGTTTAAGAAATGAAAAAAGTAATATCGAGCAAGTTACTATTGTTAGCAGCAATGCTTTAGATGCTAATATCTGGGCTAATGCGGGTATTTCTTCAGGAACTAATAAATTCCCCGAATTTATTTCGAAGTATCATTTAACTGGTATGATTGTTGATAAATATGCTGGCATGGAAAACTTTCGTGATGGTTTCTCAGATAAAATTGCTATTAAAAAATGATCTGTATAACGACGTTATGCAGATCATTTTTTGTACATTTTTTTCTAAATATAATCATAGATAATTCAAATATTATTTTTATACTTAACATTAAGTAAAGTAAATGAACAAATTTTAAAGCTACAAGTCAAGATCAAACAAGAGGCAATTAAATGAAAACACAATTAAAGCAATATTTTTTCCCAAAACAAATTATTAATCAAATGGATGTTCCCTTTACCATCAAATTAGCAACAACCGGTCCAGATGATATTGTTAGAGAACAGTTGAAGGTTGTTACTCAGAGAATTGATTCGAAGTTACATCAGATTGATTTAGATTTTTCACCTTTTCGTTATGAATCATTGGTCTCAAGATTCCAGCGAGGTGATCGTCAACCTTTATTAGACTCTTCTGAGTTTCAATCGGTTTATGCTCAATCCATTTTAGCAGAACAGATGACAGATGGTATATTTACTCCGTATTTTGCAGGAAGGTTTGATCCAACTGGGTTGATAAAAGGATGGGCAATTGAAAGGGTTTTTGATGAATTGTTGAAGCCGTTACTTAAAGACCCACAAATAGAAGGTGTCTTTCTGAAAGGCGACAGTAGTATGAAGTTAGCAACGAAGCAAAAATCTGATTTTAGATGGAGAATTGAAATTAAAAATCCAGATAACTTTAATGAAGTAATTGCGACATATTATTTAAAAGATGGTGCTATTGCGACTTCCAAAAGCAGTCAATCAGGCGAACGTATTATTCATATGAACCAAAGTGAAGTCAAACAAGCAACTGTAATCAGCAATAGTTTAGTTGATGCTGATGTATGGGCCAATGTTGGAGTTTCAACGAGGATTGAAAAATTTACTGGTATGATTAATGAATATAATTTATCTGGTCTTTTGGTAGATAATAAGCAAAATCCTTTAAACTTTAGTGATGGAGCGATTGCTAACCTTCAAGAGACATCGTTGTAGATGTTAAATGATATTAAATATTTTCAATAAAAATAAGCTCAACATCCACATTAAGGACGTTGAGCTTATTTAAATATAAATTACTTATTAAAATTATCGGTATCGTCCCAAACCTCAACAGAATCGACATACCCCTCAGGATTGCCACTCCATGAAAAGTCACCATACCAGAGACTTCTTTTTTCGACGTCAAGACCATTAATTTCTTCTATATCATCGTCATTCAATTCAAAGTCATAAATATCGGCATTTTGAGTAATTCTAGCTTCGTGAACTGACTTAGGAATTGTAATGATGTCTCTTTGCAAATCCCAACGTAAAATTACTTGGGCAACAGATTTATTATATTTATCGGCAATTGTCTTTAATCTGGAATCACCAAGGACAGCTCCACCACCAAGTGGTGACCATGCTTCAAGATAAATATTATTGTCATCGCAGAAGTTTTTGATATCTTCTTCCTGGCAAAGAGGATGAAATTCCATCTGATTAACAGCTGGTTTGATAGAACAGATTTTTAAAATATCGGATAATCTAGCAATATTGAAGTTTGAAACCCCAATAGCACGAGCTTTTCCTTCTTTATAGATTGTTTCAAGAGCACGCCATGTTTCTAAGTATGTTCCATTTACTGGCCAATGAATCAATAGTAGATCTACATAGTCTGTTTGCAATCTCTTTAATTGGCCTTCAAAGTTATCCAAAACCGATTGATAGCCTTGATCACCATTGAAGATTTTGGTTGTGAGAAAAATATCCTCACGTTTGAGACCATTGTCTGCTAAACCTTTTTGTAATCCTTCGCCTACGCCAGCTTCGTTACCATATTGCTTAGCAGTATCAATAGCTTTATATCCATGTTTTAATGCCCATTGAACTGATTGAGAAGCACCAGTATTGTTGACTTTCCAAACACCCAAACCTAATTGAGGCATTTTAACACCATTATTCAAAGTTACGGTAGAATCCAATTTAAAATTCATTATCTAACCTCCTATAACTATAATTCTAACTCAAATATAATTGGGATACTTGGAATTAACTTAATGATTTGGTATAGTTCAATTGTATACGCTATCACAATGATGGCATTGTACTTTTGGGGAAGGTTTATTATGGAGAATGAGTTTACGAACTTCGATGAAATAAAAACAAAAATTGTTAATTTGTCTGCAGTCTTGAGTTTACCCAAGGGTACAGAAGCATTCATTAGTGATGTGCATGGTAATAATGATAAATATTTAAATATAATTCGTAGTGGGGCCGGAAATGTCAGTCGAAAGGTAGAAGAATTATTTAACGGACGTTTAACACTGGTCAATCAAAAGAAATTGGTTTGTTTGATCTATTATCCAGAAGAGGTTCTTCAAAAATCTAAACAAGATGTTGATCCAGATGAAGCGGAACAATGGTACATGGACACCATTAATCGTTTGATCGAAGTTGTCCGCTATGTTTCTAATAAGTACCCGCGTCATATTGTAGATCAAGCTTTAGATAGTAGATTTCATGATATTACTAAGGAATTAGTTTTTGAAGACTTTGCTGCTGCTGATAAAATCGCCTATTATCGAGAAATGATCAAGAATTTAATAGATCTGAATATGAGTGATATATTTATTATCTCAATGTGTCATGCAGTTCAAAAATTGGCTATTGAAAGAATTCATATTATTGGCGATGTTTATGATCGAGGATCAGATCCTAATTTAATAATTAAACATTTAAGTGAAAGCTGGCAAAACTTTGATTTTGAGTGGGGAAACCATGATATTTTGTGGATGGGAAGCATGGCCGGTTCAAAGCTTTGTATGTTAAACCTTATCAGAATTAGTGCTCGTTATCATAATTTAGCATTGTTGAAAAATGCTTATGATATAGATTTAACTTCAATGATAAAATTTGCTACTAATCGTTATGTCCCATTACCAAATTTTGAACCTAAAATCACTTCGGCTAATGTAACCGATCAAGAACGAAATATTGATAATTGTGTTCAACAGGCTGCCACGATCATGCAATTTAAACTTGAAGGACAGGCAATAAAACGTCGTCCAGAGTTTGATATGGATGACCGCTTGTTATTAGATAAGCTAAGCCTAGATAAGAAAAAGGTAACAATAAATGGTCATGATTATCAAATTGAAAATGGTTGCTTTCAATCAGTTAATCCGGCTAAACCTTATCAAATTACTCATAGTGAACAAACAGTAATTATTGATTTGATTAATCAATTTACGCATTCTACTAAATTAAATGAACATATGTGGTTTATGGCTGATAATGGTTCAATGTACTTGAAGCATAATGATAATTTACTATTTCATGGTTGTGTACCAGTTGATAATGATGGTAATTTTCTAAAGTGGAAAATTGATGGTCGAGAGTACTATGGGAAAAATCTCTTGGATTATTTTGAGTATATTCTAAAAGATGGAATGCATCACCCAACGACTGGAGACTGTTTTAATTCTGACTTTATATGGTTTCTCTGGGAGGGCAAAAATTCGCCATTGTTTGGTAAGAATAAGATGGCAACTTTTGAGCGTTATTTCTTAAAAGATGAAAAGTTACAGCAAGAAGAATTCAATCCCTTCTATAAATTATGTCACAATGAATGGTTTGCCGATAAGCTGTTAAAAGAATTTGATATAAATAGCCGTGGTCATATTGTGAATGGACATACATCTATTTCAAAGGACGCTCCTATTATGGCTAATAAAAAGATAGTCTTGGTTAATGGATTATCAGATTCGATTAAGGATAGTGATATTGGTGGATATGCTTTATTATTTGATTCTTATGGTATGCGGCTAGAGACGCTTAGACCATTTATTAATCGTCAGAAGGTTATTGAAGATATGTCAGATGTAGTGTTGGATAAGCAGATCGTGGAACATTCTTCAGAAAGAAAAACGGTTGCTGATACTGATTACGGACAGAAGATAAAAAGACAAATAGCTAAGTTATCAGCTCAATTGGAATAATCTAGCTGATATACATTAAGATAAATAGGACGACTAGTAATTAAAGTACAATTACTAATCGTCCTATTTTTAAGTGGAATAAATTATAAACTTTTAAGGCATGTTACTTAAGCTTTTTTCTTATCGCGTTCCCATTTATCTTTGTCAGAATCCCAGTTCTCTGATAAAGCATGTTTAGGTAAGATCAAATTAAGAACAATACCGATTACGGTAGCGACACCAACACCAGTGAATTGGAAAGATCCCATTTGTAGGTAGGCGTTACCGATACCGATAACAAGAATAACTGATGCAATCATTAAGTTACGCTTTTCGTTGAAGTCAACTTTGTTATCAACAAGGATTCTTAAACCACTTGAAGAAATAACACCGAAAAGCATGAAACTGACACCACCAATAACTGGTCCAGGAATGGTTTGGATCAAGGCACTCAATTTACCTACGAAACCAAACAATGCAGCAAAGACGGCGGCACCAATAACAACGTAAACACTGAAAATTTTATTAACGGCCATAACGCCAATATTTTCACCATAAGATGTAATAGGAGGTCCACCTAAGAAAGCAGCAATAATTGAAGCTGTACCATCACCAGCTAAAGTTCTGTGAAGGCCTGGATCTTTAAAGAAGTCACGATTAGTCAACTCATCAAGAACCATGATATGCCCCAAGTGCTCAGCCATTGTAACAAAAGCAATCGGCGCAAAACTTAGTATTGCTCCCCAATATATTTGATGAGGCATATAGTTAACAAACATTAAATCAAAAGCAGGTAATTTGAACCAAGGGGTAGAAGCAACTTTTGAAAAATCAACGATACCACAAACAATAGAAAGAACGTAACCACCAACAATACCCAAAAGAATAGCAATATTACTCCAGAAACCACGAAGATACATGTTTAAAAGAACTGTTAAGAATAATGTAAACATGGCAATACCGAAGTATTTTAAATCATAATGTGAACCATTCATCATGGCATTATCAGCCGCAGAGCCGGCAACAGACATACCGATAACAATAATTATTGGACCAACAACAATAGGCGGTAAGGCCTTGTCGATCCAACCTGATCCTACAAAACCAACGATAACTGAAACTATTAAGTACACACAACCAACGGCAATAGTACCTTGAGCAACGCCGGCGTATCCAACTGTCTTCATTAAAGAGACCATCGGTACAATGAATGAAAAACTAGAACTCATATAAGCAGGAATTTTTCGGTGTGTGATCAAAATATGCATAATAGTACCAACACCTGAACTGAATAAAGCAATACTTGGATCAAGTCCAACTAGTAATGGGACCAAAACCGTGGCCCCAAACATTGAGAATAAGTGCTGTAATGATAGAAAGGCCCAACTGCTTAACGGTGGTTTTTCATAAACGTCCAATACCGCATCTGGGTTACGGTAGTTCTTGTCATTTGTATCCAAAATCAACATCTCCCCGATTAGAAATTTTGCAAAAAAATAGTCCCCTATCCCGTGTATGCGAAATAAAAGACTGAACGTGTTTCCTTACTAGCCTCACGGGACCAATATTTAAAGGATCGTATTTGATTGCTTTCACTATAATGGAGTTGCAATGCAAAGTCAATAATGAAATACTAAAAGTATGTAATTTGAAGCGCTAACACAGAGGAGATTTTTATGGTTGAATTATACATTGTAAGACATGGTGAGACGGATACCAACTATGAGGGACGTATCAATGGTATGTCTACTGACAAGCCGTTAAATGCCAAGGGAATACAACAAGTTGAAGAATTAGAAAAACATATTGATATTAATAAATTTGATGAAGTTTATTCAAGTCCAATGAAACGCGCTATGCAAACGGCTGAAATTTTGAACCAAGGGATCCATGAAATTAAGCAAGATAAGCGTCTTTACGAGGCGGATTATGGTTCATGGGATGGGCTTAAAGAAGCTGATTTGCATGATAAATACCCTGACGCCTTTGATGAGAATCGTTATTTATTGCCAGCCTATACCAAGTATGCTAAAGATGGCGAAGAATACGCTGATGTTTACAAACGCGTTGAAGCTTTTATGGACGATATGGCAAAAAAGGGTAACAAAAAAATCATGGTCGTATGTCACGGATTTGTAAGTCGATCATTTTTAAAAGTAGTCACTGGTGCCCAAAATATTTCTAACATTATTCAACCCGATAATGCAGGAGTTTCTAAATATACTATCTCAAACAGCGGCATCAAATATTTAAATTATTATGGACGTGTAAATAGTCTGGATTAGAGGCAAACTATGGGATTAACCAATAAAGTTCCAGAGAAAGATGTACAACAGACTTTTAATAATATTGCTAGTAATTATGATAAATTGAATTTAATTATGAGTTTAGGAACTCATCAAAAGTGGCGTCGCCAAGCTACTGCAAAGATTGATAGCCATCCTAATCAAATTTTGGATTTATGTTGTGGAACGGCTGATTGGACTATTATGTTAGCTAAGAGGTATCCTCATGCCCAAATAATTGGAATGGATTTTAGTCAAGAGATGTTAAAAATTGCTCAACAGAAGGTTGGCAAATCAGAAGTAAAAAATATTACTTTGAAAATTGGCGATGCAATGCAACTCTCTTATGATGATAATAGTTTTGATGCTGTAACAATTGGTTTTGGTCTTAGAAATGTACCAGATGCTTCTCAGGTATTGGCTGAGATTTATCGGGTACTAAAACCAGGTGGTCAACTAGTCTGTCTTGAAGCATTTAAAGTTGAAACACCGATAATTAAATTTGGATGGAAAGTGTATTTCGATCAATTGATGCCTTTGATGGGGAAACTTTTTGCTAAAAGCCCCAAAGAGTATAAGTATTTGGATGATTCTGTTAATAAATTTGTTAGTATCAAATACCTTGCAAAAATAATGCAGGATATAGGCTTTAAGAATATTGAAATTGATAACCTAATGTTCAAGGCAGCTGCCATTCATTCGGCAGAAAAATAGCGCAAAGAAAAAGAACACCCGGGGAAGGTGTTCTTTTATTTTTTAGGGGATTAAATATATATGTTATAGGGGGGATGAGATGAGATTTCTTATCTCTCATCTACAAGTAATACTATACTGAATAAGTGTGAACCAATTATTTTGAAAATGTGAAGAAATTATGAATTTTACATTTTATTATAAAAAAGTCGATATTTTAAGATGTAGCAAGCTAACAATCTAAAGGGAGTGATGAAAATGTCTAATATTCGTGATGTTGCTAAACTTTCAGGTCATTCAGTTTCAACCGTTTCAAGAGTCCTTAATGATCAGAATTATGTGGCTGAAGAAACCAAACAAGATATTTTGAATGCGATAAAAGAATTAGATTACCATCCAAACGATGTTGCTAGAGCATTAAGTACAGGTAAGACCTATACGATCGGTGTAGTTTTGCCATATTTAAAAGTCCCATATTTCCAAAAGCTTATTTCAGCTATTACTCAAGCGGCCTTCAAAGAAGATTATCAGGTTACATTATTGCCATCTGATTATAATGAAGAAAGCGAAATTAAGTATTTAGAAATGCTAAAGCATCAGGCATTTGATGGATTAATTTTTACATCTAGATCTATTTCGTTTGATAAAATACTCGAATATAAACGTTATGGTAATATCACTTGTTGTGAGGATACTTTTAATTATCCAATTTCTTGTGCCTATACTAATCGTGAAGAATCCTTTATTAAGGTCTTTGGATTGTTAAAAAAATTAAATTTTGAACATATTGGCGTTACGGCAAGTCGTAACGAACAAAATAGCCAATCAACCAAATTGACTAAGTCGGCTTATCAAAAAGTTTTTGGTCATGAAATAGCCTCTGAGAATTTATTTATGGGGGCACAAGTATTTAGTGATGGACAAGAAGCAGTTAAATATTTATTAAAAGAAGATCCAAAACTAAAAATAATTTTCGCTAATAGCGATCAAGTTGCTGCGGGAGCCTTAAAGGAATTGAAAGCAAGGGGCTTAGAAATTCCTGTTATTGGTCAAGAAGATTTGGATTATAGTCGTTTGATGAACTTCTCTACTATTGATCACCAGTTAACTGAAATTGGTGAATATGCCTTTTGGTCAATCTTTGAAGAAGGTATTGTAAAAAAAGAGGTACCATCTGAATTTATTTTACGTGGTGAAATCATAAAATAATACATACAAAAAAGACATCCTTGGGGAAGGATGTCTTTTTTTAGGGGATGAAATTGTTATAGGGGGGATGAGAAAAGAGTTATTGGCTCTTATTCTACGGTTTATAGATTACAGGCTTATCGTAAAATTATTGTTTTATTGTTATAAGCATTTGAAGCTTGGATAGCCCAAGTTGATAAGTCTTTTAATTTTATAAATTCTTTTGTCCTTTGCAGCGTAAGTGCTGCATCCCACGGAGTGGATAAAATCCACTCTGCATCTAATAGTATAGCCTATTTTTGAGAGAACTACTACCAACTGAGCTTAAAATACATAAAAAAACACCTCGGGGAAAGGTGTTTTTATTTAGGGGATTAAATATATATGTTATAGGGGGTGAGAAAAGGGATTGATTACATCTCTCATCTACAATTAATATAGTACTTAATCTTTATGAATTATATATTTATAAAATGTGAAGATTTTGTGAAGTTAACAAATATAAGTTCATATTTCAAAAAAAGGGAGTCCAATCTCCTAAAATATAGGAATTGGACTCCCTTAAAAATCAAAGTTTAATTGATATTAAAAAATTAGTTAATTGATATCAATGTGATGGCTTGAATCAACTTTCTTTTCTAATTTAGGAAGATCAATCTTCAAGACACCATTATCATATGATGCAGAAATATTATCAGTATTTACGGCTGGCAAGTGATATTGTCTCATGAAGCGACCACTTGAGCGTTCACTCATAATCATGTCGCCATTCTTATCATTGTGATCATTAAAGCTATCACGATGACCGCTTATTGTTAAAACGTCATTTTCATAATTGATATCAATATCCTTCTTATCAAAAGCAGGCATATCAACATGAACTTCATAGTTTTTGTCAGTTTCTTTAATATCAGTTTTTAGAGTTGAATCGTCTGGGAAATTGTTATCAAATATGGATGGAAAATTGTTCATCCAAGAGTCATTGTTGAACCAATTTCTCATTAAATTATTACGATCCATAATTTCGTTTGTCATACTACATTACTTCCTTTCCCTTGATTACGAATACATTATAAAACCAGCCCATCCAAAATTTCAAGAAATTAGCACTCTGAATTGTCGAGTGCTAGAATTCTCAAAAATCAGGAAAAAATAACCTTAGGTGGTATGATACAATGAAATTAATAAAAAGAGGTTTGTATAAATAATGACCAAACTAATTTTAAAACGTATCTATGATAAAGAATTACCAGATGGTTATCGGGTTTTAGTAGATCGTCTCTGGCCACGAGGAATGTCTAAAGTTAGAGCTAGTCTTGATCTCTGGGCAAAACAAATTGCTCCTTCAGCTGATCTTAGAAAGTGGTTTGGACATGATCCTGAAAAATATGCGGAATTTAAGGAAAAGTATTTAGCTGAAATTAAAGGAAATCCATATACAGAGGAATTTTTAACAGAGCTAAGGAAAGCTCTAAAAAAACAGGATGTCCTTATATTATACAGTGCCAAAGATGAAGAACATAATGATGCAGTAGTACTAATGGAATATCTAAATTCAAAAGTTTAAATATCGTTGATTGGTTGGCAAACGGTTATGGAAGAGTTTGATTTACAGTCTTTATTATCAAGTAATGAAAAGATGCTGATACACCTGTTACAGTCCTATGCACAGACAAACGATGTTGCTGTCTTTGTTTTGGGGAATGATGATCATTTACAGACAGGCATATTCGGTGAATTGTCAGAAGGCAGTACTTTGACAAAGATGAATAAAATGACTGATTTATCAAAATTAAGCGTTAATAAGTATAAGTATAAAATTGAATATGCAGATGCACCGATAAGAATTGCTACAATAAATCAACGTGTTGGGAAGGTTTGTGTAGCACAGGATGTTGAGAATGGTAGTGGGTCGGATCATGTTAATGCGATGCAAAGACTTCAAACCCAAGTTACGTATTTGAAGTACCTGATAGAGAATGTTTCTAAATTGATTATCGGAAATCGGGGTCTAGATAACTTCATTGTTAAATATGCAATGGATGTTGACGAAGCCATTGGAGATTTGAAGGATAGTGAGGGCGAAGCACTCCAACAAATTAAGGGAATGTCTACGTCTAACGAATCAATTATTTCTGCTATAGAATTCATCGATAGTAATCTGGATAAGCGTTTAACGTTGGATCAGGTATCAAATAAAGTTTATTTGTCGGATTATTATTTTAGTAAATTATTTAAACGTGAAACCGGGTTGAGCTTCTCGGTTTATTTGAATGCCAGAAAGATTCAAAAGGCGATGATTCTATTGAAAGAGTCAGATAAGAGTGTTCAAGATATTTCTGATGCTCTAGGATTTACTAGGTTGAGTTATTTTAGTCAAACATTTAAGAAGTATACTGGGTATGCGCCAACAAAATACCGGACAGATGACAACAATTAAAGGAGATTATGAATTTTTAAATTCATAATCTCTTTTTTGTAAATAAAAATTGAACAATTGTATATTATTTATATACAAAATATCTTTTTTCATGAAAATAATTGTAGTAAACTTGAGACTTAGTATACTTATGCAGTTTTGAGGAGTATGATCATGAAAAACGTTTTTAAAAAAGAATCAGTTACCACATACTTAAAAGCTGATTCACGTCTAACTAAGAGTTTAGGGGCTAAAGATTTATTAGCCTTGGGAATCGGTGCGGTTATTGGAACGGGTATTTTCATTTTGCCTGGACATGAAGCTGCTTTGCACGCGGGTCCAGCAGTAACAATTGCATTTTTGATTGCAGCAATTGTATCAGGTTTTGTAGGTATGGCTTATGCGGAGTTTTCATCAGCTATGCCAGTAGCCGGTTCAGCTTATTCATTTGGTGCAGTGATTTATGGTGAAATAATTGGTTGGATTTTAGGATGGGCTTTGATACTAGAGTATTTCCTAACAGTTTCTGCTGAAGCAGTCGGTTTTGCATCATATTTTAATAACAATATCTTAGGTGCCTTTGGTATTTCGATGCCAAAATTTTTGGCTAATGGGCCTTTAGAAGGCGGAGTTATCAATATCTCTGCCACTTTAATAGTTCTAATAATTGCTGCTATCATTCTGCAAGGTGCCAGTCTTTCTAAGAAAGTTGAAAATGTTGCGGTTTTAGTTAAAGTTATTATTATTGTTTTATTTATTATTGTGGGAGCCTTTTATATTAAGACCAGTAATTATGTTCCTTTTTATCCTAAACAATTTCATACATCACCATTTGGTATGGGGGGAATCTCAACGGCCACTGCAACGGTATTTTTTGCCTTTGTCGGTTTCGATGCGTTGGCAGCTAATTCGGCTGAGACTATTAATCCCAAAAAAGATGTTGTTCGTGGAGTTTTAGGAACAGTTATCGTAGCAGTTATTTTGTATGTTGGTTTTTCATTTGTTTTAACAGGGATTGTTAACTATAAAGATTTGAATGTAGATGATCCAGCTGCTTATGCTTTGAAGGTAGTTCACCTTGATACGTGGAATAAGTTAATCACTGTTGGAGCATTAGTAGGAATCTTTACTTCATTGTTAACAATGTTCTTCGGAGGGTCACGTTTAGTTTATGCGTTAGGTCGAGATGGTTTGCTGCCAGAAAAAATGGGTGAGGTTGATGAAAAATTCTCTGTACCTCGTAATGCTGTAATTGTAGCCACGGTTGTTCAGGCCTTCTTCGCTGGGTTAGTACCATTGACCGAATTAACGTCATTGATTAACGCTGGAACGTTATTAGCCTTTGTATTTATTTCCTTTGGAATTATTCGTTTACGAAAACGAAAGGATATTCCTAATGATGGATTCAAGATGCCCTTGTATCCAGTTTTGCCAATCTTAGCAGGGCTAGCCAGTCTTTACTTCCTATTGATGTTGCCAACCATTTCAAAAATCAGTGTTGGTGTATGGATATTGATTGGAATAGTAGTATATTTTGTTTATGGTTTGAAACATTCTAAATTGCAAAATAAGTAGAATTAGTAATTTCTAAGTTGGATCAAAGTACTAATGGAAATCTATATTATATCGCAAATAAAAAGTCCGTATTGATTATCCAACTGTGTTCGAATAGAATTCAGTTGATATCAATACAGACTTTTTTTAAATATTTAAAACCAATGAAAAACAGTAGCTAATCCAATAATTATGAAAATTATTGCTAAGAAAAATGAAGAATAAACTGCTGCCAAAGAGAATATTGAGGTTGATTTATTGCCAGCTGTTTTTAGGTTTTGAAAGTATTTAGTAGTAGCGTACATTTGCCAACCACCTAAAATTATTATAAGAATCCCAAAGAAGATACGCATTTTTTCACCCCATTTGTTGTTTACAAGCCAAATATATATCTATTTAATAATACAAAGAATAAATATATCATGAATGCCCATTAATCCATCATGAATGAGGTAAATAATTCTATGAAGTCAAATTGATCCCTATAAAGTTAAACCTTTATAGGGATCAATTTTTTAGATTAAATTACTTTTTCGATTTAGGAGCCTGATTATTATGAATTTGATGAATAATCAAAGTTACAATAATTGAAGCCACTAGAACTCCAACAAAGACTAAGTTAGGAATCTCGATATCAATAGCGGGGATTGATAAGAAGAGTTTGATGGAAATGAAGAGAATTAAAAAGTAAGCCATACCATTTAATTCAGGAATCTTGCTCATTAAGCCCATGATCATTTCAGCGATACCTCTCATGGCTAAAATACCAATCATACCACCGATCAAAACGATAACCGGGTTACTTGAGACTGCTAAGGAAGCAAGCACTGAATCAATTGAGAAAACAATATCCATCAGTTCGATTGAAATAACTACTTGCCAGAAGCGAGAAATATGTAAATGCCGTTCCAAAGCACTTGGCTGTGGTTTCTTAGGATTAGCATCGATCTTTTTCTTACCACTAATAAAGAAATGATCAATGAAGAGATAGAATAAGTAACCAGCACCAAGAACCTTTATCCACCAGAAATCAATGAGATAGACTCCTAGACCAATTACAATAAATCTGAAAATATAGGCTCCAAAGAGTCCATAGAACAATGATTTTTCTTGCTCAGTTTTGTTGGGTAATGACTGAGTTTGGGCAGCTAAAACAACGGCGTTATCTACAGATAACATACATTCCATCACTACTAAAGATAGGATAATTAACCAATCTTCCCCCGATTCGATAACAGTTGCCCAGTTATGAAGATCGAAGAATGGACCGTACATATTTACGAGTGCATTCAATCAGTATTCCTTGCTTTCTATTAAATTTCTAGGATAAATGATAACAGATTATGTATAACATTAGCAATCAGTAATGAGTAGATTCGAAAAAGAATATTTTGATTCTTTTTTGTGCTTTTCCTTGTTGTTATCTATAATTATGAGAGAAAAGTATCATCTAACAAAAGATCAAAACCGACGTTTTGCACGTATGAATCTTACAAGATTAGTTCACACAAATGCACGCTTTGAAGGCATTAATACGACCCTAGCTCAAACGCAAACAATTATCGACGGATTAGGAGTTGAGGGTGTAAAACTTGAAGATATTAACACAATTGTCCAAATAAAAAGAGGCTGGCAATTAATTACGGAAAGTGACGAAGTGCTAATACTTGATTTTGAAAAAAGCATAAATAAAATTGTTGCAAGAGATGATGCCCTTGATATTGGACTGGATAATAACTTTATTCCAGATATGGTTGATATCAGTAATGAAACAGATTATCTGAGTCAGTTGTTAAAAAGCAATATCTCAAATACTGAAAAGGCTCTTAGAATTATGTATCATAATATGCGGAAACAGTTATTCTGGGATGGTAATAAGCGTACCGCAACTCTGGTCGCAAATAAGTTAATGATTGATAACGGAGCTGGAATAATCAATGTTCCACTTGATCGATGGGGAGTATGGAATGAGTTGATTAGTTCATATTACCAAAGCAATCATATGGATAAGCTATTGGAGTGGACATACGATAATGCAATACAGGGTGTGCAATTATAGAGAAAACTTCATAAGTTCAATTTTGAAGAATATTTGGTCTCGTAAAAAAAGGACCCTGAAAGTGTTAGATTATTTCTAACACTTTCAGGGTCCTTTAGTTAATTAAGCAGTTGGAACGAAAGTCGTATAAATCAACCAAACATTCAAAATAGTTAGGATAATCGCAATAAAGTAACCGATATATTCAACTAATTTATTATTGGCGAATTCACCCATCAATTTCTTATTACTTGTGAACTTGATCAATGGGAAAATTGAGAATGGTAAGGCAACACTTAAGAATACTTGTGAGAAGGTCAAAAGTGATTCGATCTTAGCTTCGTTGCCATTATAGATGATAGCGAATGTGATAACTGGGATGATTGACATTAAACGAGTGATGACACGTCTGGCCCAGAGCTTCATCTTCATATGAACGAAACCTTCCATAACAATTTGTCCTGAAAGTGTACCCGTAATAGTTGAATTTTGACCAGAAGCTAATAAAGCAACTGCGAAAAGAATACTTAATACTGGACTAGCAACAGCTCCGGCAATCTTAGGATCTTGTAAAGCATTGAATAGATCAACGAAACGACCAAGGTCACTGTTAGTACCAAAGAACAATGCAGCTCCAAGTAATAAGAGCAAAGTATTAACAATGAAAGCCAAAGTTAATTGGATATTTGAATCCCAAGTTGAGAAACGAACAGCTTGGTGAACACTCTTAGGATCATTACGATCGTATTTTCTAGCTTGTGAGATCGAAGAATGCAAGTAAAGATTATGTGGCATAACTGTTGCACCAACAATACCTAAGGAAAGATAGAGCATACTTTGGTTTTGAAGAATCTTAGGATCAGGAACGAATCCAACGACCATTTGTCCCATATCAGGACGTGCCAAGATAACTTCATATAAGAAAACAAATAGGATAACCATAATAAGTGTGGCAACGATAGCTTCAATTTTTCTGAAACCTAATTTCATCAAGACTAATAATAGTAGAACATCAAAGGCTGTGATGATAACACCCCAGAGGACTGGAATATTAAAAAGCAATTTCAAAGCAATGGCGGAACCAATGATTTCAGCAATATCGGTTGCCATAATAGCTAATTCGGTAATTACCCAGAGTACGAAACCGCCAGCTTTTGACGTACGTTCTCTAGTTAGCTGAGCTAAATCCTTTCCGGTCACAATCCCTAGTTTAGCCGCCATGTATTGCAAAAGCATCGCAATCAAACTAGAAATCAAGATAACAGATAGTAATTTATATTTGAACTGAGCACCACCAGCAATTGATGTTACCCAGTTACCTGGATCCATGTAACCCACGGCAACCAAAGCACCAGGGCCACTGTATGCTAATAGGGTTTTAAAGAAACCCGCGTCAGTTGGAACCTCAACGGTATCATTAATTTCTTCCAAGGAAGGGCCGTTAGCATAATGAATTAGGCTTTCGTGTTTTTTATTTTTTTCACTCAAGCTTATATCCCCCTTTTTTAATCTTCAAGTATAATATCATGTTAGAGACTACTTTTAAAGGGGAATAAACTTAATAATTAAGATGACCTAAAAAAATGAAACAATCGCTTGTGACAGTTGGCTTTGAAAGCGTACGACAAAATGGATATAATTATATTTTGGTAAATATAAAATGATCTTATATCAATGAGCTTGTCGACATGTAATTGCTACGGTATTACGATACAATGTAAGTAGTAAATATTTTTGAATTTATGAATTCACTTGATTATAATTACTAGAAAAGGGATGAAGTTAAAATGAGTGTAATATTACTAATAGTTGATGTCATCTTTTTCCTTGGTGCAGCCTTCAATGTTTATTGGCAATCACAAATTGAAATAAGATCGATTTATAAAGTTTCATCTTTAATCTTTGCTGGGTTTATTGGTGCATGGTTATTAGTATCGCCAACAGGTCAGCTGTCATATATCATCATGGTAGCTTTGTTCATGTTATTGAATATCATGAACGGAGTAGGTGGTGTCGGTGAGAAGAAAGTCGTTGTTAATGGCTTCTTCTCTGGGGTATTAGATTACGCCCAAATCGTCCACGTAACTTTGATTCCGATTGAGATTCAAGGACAGAAACCAAAAGTGGCAGTGATCTTTAATACCAAACGACCACAACAAGTTGAGATGAACTTTAATATTTCATATAAGGAAATGGAAAAGTATTTAAATAAGAAATTATCCAATGATGCTTCGGTTGAGGTTGGACAGATATAGTAAAATATTGAAATTCTTAAAAGGCCCTCTAGTTTGCAAACTAGGGGGCCCTTTTAATGGAAAAATTAATAACCATATCGAATATTAGATAACTTAATCAATTTACTTAATTTGCTAGATTGATTATCAGATAAAACAATTCCATTCTTTGTTACAACATTAGAAATAGCAATATTCATTCTGCTTAATAATGAAGGGTATTGAAGATTCTCTTTTTTCTAATTCATCTTTATAATCGTATAGGACTTTTTGAAGTGGAATATCTTTAGGATTATTGTTTATATCATTTAATAATGTATTGATGATTGAAAGAGCCTCATTGCCACGATCATTACCACCTGAGAACCAATTTATTTTCATTTTGTGCCTCCTGATGTCTAAGCAAAGTGTACTGAAATTAGAATAATTAAAGAGAAAAATGTACTGAACCTGGGTAAAAATGGTCTTAAGTTTAAAATATAAAGAAAAAGTGCTAGGCGTGGAACATACTTGAAAAAGCCATTCCCAAACCGCCAAGACCTTTATCCATAAATTGTGTATCAGTGATCTGTAAGTATAAAGGACCAACGTCTTTAGAAATTTCGTTTTTCATTGCCAAGAAGGTTAGATTACCTTGCAGGTCCCCAGCAACACGTTCAAAAGAATAATTCTTATTCAGCTCATCTTTAGCCTCTAATAAGAATTTTCTTTCAGGGGTGCTAATAGTATCTTTAGCCAATAGTGAGTTAATAGTTACAGCAAATTTGGCTTTTGCTAGATTCTCTTGTTCCTGTCTTTTTCGTAGAGACATTCTTGTTACCTAGTTTCTTAATATTTTTATTATTGGAAATTATAACAACAGTTTAGGAATAAATAAAAAATTGTCATGAATAGGGTACTTTTATATCTTGAATGTTACTAATCTATACTTGGTAGCAGAAAGAATGTTCCTTTTATTATCTGAGGTTTTATCAGATATGATTAACTTGTGATTTTTTGCTGTGTTCATACGGAAGCATTGATAATGGAATATATTCAGTAAATAATTCTTTCATTAACAATATTTGATAAGTTACTGTTTATTCTTGAAAAGGGCAGGGTAGATTCCAATTGAGTAATTTATATTATATGATTGAAATTTGAGGAGATAATTTAAAAAATATAAACGTTTATATGAATAATTCAACGTTTATATTTTTTTGTGGTCAAAGTAATTAAAGATAGTACAATTACTATGATGTTATCTGATAGTCTAAAGTTCATTAAGGAGATAATTATCATGAAAAAGAATATTTCAGAAAAAGAATTGGCAATAATATCGGGTGGTAAGGGAAAAGATTTAACAATGGTATATCGATCCAAGGGATTCATTAAAGAGATTATAGGTTGGTTCAAACACTAATAATGGTTTATGTTTCTATTCCTATGGAGTTCATCTTAGATAGTACTTTTATTTTTTTTGTTTTAACAATGTATACAAATATGGAATTTAATAATTCATTCTCAATAGTATTGAAAAATATTTTTTATTCTATGATTTGGGGAGTCATAAGTTTACTGTTTGAAAGTTTTACATATGTATTATTTTTAATGTATTTTATTGTAAGAAAAGCTTTGAAAGAAAAGAATATTAAATTCGATAAAAGCAATATTATTATAGTAACAGTATCGCTTATTGTTGAAATGATTTTTTCACTTTTGGGTAGCTTAATTGCTAGAATAATTCATATAAGTCAATTAAAGTCTTTATTAAATGTAAACAATATAGAACCTATTCTTGGCTTGGCAATAAATACCATTATTTTTATCATTGTATTAAAAATAATAAAAAGTAAAAAAGAAGAAATATTTTATCTAAAAGAAAAAATTAAAGATTTAAAACTTTCAAATCAATTCTTTTGGATGCTAATTTTTATTTTTATTTCATTTGAAGTGATACTTTTCATCGATGGTTTAGAAAATATAACATCTGTTATGAATGGTACTATTCTTATAATATTTGTATCTTTTCTTTTTTTTATGTGTTGGCAAATGGTTAATTTGTTTAAAGCTTTTTCAACAAATCAAAAAATAGCCAATGAATTAGAACAAAATAAACAAATGAATGAATATTTGAAGAATATCCAAGAACAATATGACGATTTACGACGTTTCAAGCATGATTTTAAAAATATCGTATTATCTATGAGCGTAGGTTCCGCTGAAAAAACTGGCAAGGATTATGAAGAGTTATATCAAGAATTAACTCAACAAAAAGAATTTACAACAGATTTAGATGGAAAAATTGTGTCTGAGTATAAAAAGATATCTAACGAACCACTCAGAGGACTGATCATTCAGAAATTTTTTAAAGCAAAATCTAGTGGAATCAGGCTAAATGTAGAAATTATCGATAATTATATTCAAATTGATAATGATGTATTGAATATTGTTAGGATAATTGGGATATTACTTGATAATGCAATTGAAGAAACCGCTAATGGCTTAAATAAAAATGTTGATTTGGCATTTGTTAAAAATGATGATATTTTGGAAGTATCAGTTGAGAATTCTTTAAGTCATGAGATAAATGTTAAGGATATTTTTAAAAAAGGATATTCTACAAAGGGTGCAGGTCATGGGACAGGCTTGGCCAATGTATCTGAATTAATTGATAGAGATAGCAATTTGTATCTTGATACTGAGATTGTCGGTAATAAATTAAGAATTACGTTGATAATTCTTAAAGGTAGGTAAAAATGTTTTCAGTTTATTTGTTAGAAGATGATGATAATCAAAGAGCGTATTATAGAGAAATTGTCGATAATACAATAATGATTAATGACTATGCAATGAATGTAGTAGAAGTTAGTAACACGGAATCCTTTTATGATAATTTTTCTAAGGATCAGTTTGGTTTGTTCTTTTTGGATATGGAGATTGATGGTGACGTCAAGGCGGGGTTAAAAATAGCGGAGTTTGTTAGAAATAATATGCCTGATGCCAGGATTGTTTTCGTAACAACTCATGAAGAGATGGCCTTTTTAACACTAGAACGGAAAGTTTCACCGCTAGATTATGTGTTGAAAGATAACGATTCCGAAGAAATAAAAGAAAAGATCACTAAGGATATTGAATTAACCGAACAATATTATCAGGATTCTATTTATGAAAAAGAAATGACGTTTGGATATAAGATTGGATCAAAATATTTTTCTGTTCCCATGAAAGAATTAATTTTGTTATATACCGAAAAGGAAACCCCTGGCCAAGTTAATTTAGAATCAGATAATAGAGAAATGTCATTCCCAGAAAATCTAAATGCCCTTGAAGCTAAATATGATAACTTGGTACGAGTTGATAAGAGTTCACTGGTTAATGTCGATAGATTGGTTTCGTATGATGCTCGTAAAAGAATCCTATATTTGGATAATGATTTTCAGTGCTCTGTTTCTATTAGAAAATCTTCAGTTGTTAGTAAGTTGTTTAAGTGAAAAGGGAACATATGATTTGATAAATCATATGTTCCCTTTTTAGGCTTAATATATATTTGCAATCTCATTTTTACCAGCAATAATTTTTTTAGATAATTGTCTTTTAAAAAAATGACTATTCTTTTAGATTATGAGTGTATATATCTTTCGTTAATATGTTAAATCCAACGTTAATATATTATTGAAACTATTAATAAAATGCTGATTATACTTAAGGTGTACTAGGAAGAAATTATATGAAGAGCAAGTGAGAAAGACTTTCTGGTATAAAGTAGGTGATGATATCAGAAATCTTAGTTGAGCTTATTCAATGTATATCAAATGGTGAAGGAAGTAGCATCTGATGATAATGTATCCGTATTTGAAATTAGGACCCAGAGATGGAGTCTTGTTGATTCTTTTATTATGTTAGCTTTAACAATAATTTTTTAATGGTCAGTATGGGAAGTTTTGTTTGCTGTTATCGCAATTATAATTGCGTTCTTAGCAGGAAGCATGAAGCCGGATAAGAAGAACGTACTTGCTTTCTTGAAAAGATAGTTTGAATTGGGATAGGACACCTTGAATTCTTGTAGATTTCAAACACATTCTTAATCATTAAAATTTTAAGTTCATTATTGATAAGGATAGAAGAAAGTTAACATCGAATAGATACTATCTATCCTTACATTACAGAATATCTGTGGAGGTATAAAAATGAAACAATTTAAAGATTTAAGTACAACTGAATTACAGAAAGTAACTGGTGGATCAAGTTGGTTAGAGGGTGGTATAAGTTGGTGGAATAATCATAACAAGCGCGTAAAACCACGTCATCAATACAATCCATATACAGACAATTTCGGATAAGAGTCATCCAAGATTAAATTAGTTGCTACTTCAATAATATATTTGAAATCAAATAAAACGTACTATACGCGTATTCAAAAGAAACGTCATTGGATAAACGTTAAGGGCGTGAATCATCACCTAAAATCATAAGCAAATTAGCCATCGCCGAATCTAAGCGATGGCTTTTTTATAATAGTATCTAAAAGTCCTAAGTCAATAACTGAATTCACTATTGTTGTAGACCCACAACCACTCAAATACTTAGTTACTATTTTGATTCTAAACTCTAAATTAAATTTTACTATAAGAAAAATCTCTTAGTTTGATTTTGTGTCCAAACTAAAGGGGTTACTTCATCAATACCAGAAAGTATAGAATATTTTATTTTGGGGAGAAATAAGAGAACGGTTCAATGTGAATAGGCAAGGCGTTAACTGATACGCTGTCACTTGTTATCGAATTGTATTTCTACTAACAGGGTATATTGTTCTTACAGACTTAGTTCTTAATCCAAGACATCTGGGGAAAATGGGAATTAATCAATAAAATGAAAGTTAGCATTTGTTTAATTGTAGGTAAATTAGTAATAATTTCTCTGTGTAAAGGTTGAATGTTAAATATCTTACAATTTTTAGTGAAACACAAAAGCCAGCGCCTTTGGGCGCTGGTAGTGGAATCTATAAGATATGAGTTTCCTAATTTCATCTATTATTTAATTTAGAAACTAATATATATTTAATATTTTTTAAGATAGTAGAATTATTATTTGGAATTTTAGTGAATATATGGATATTTCACCAAAAAATTTATTTGAAAATGAAAGTCGGATTTAAGACAGTTTTTTTGTTGTAATTATAGTGGCAGTTTTGATTACTTCTTCGATTCATAATCAGCAAAAATGTTTTGCTTGCCTTGACAGTGGGTTTTCTAGCATCTCTTCTGAGGAATATATCTTTAGGGGTGTTATCTTAACTAGTTTGCTAGATAGTTTTGAAAATAAAATTAATAGAAAGAAGATTATATTTGCCATTGTAATTTCAGGCCTTTTGTTTGGGACTGCACATTTTGCACATATTGTTACACAAGGTTTTCTTATAAGTATGGTTCAAGTAATTCAAGTATCTGCTATGGGATGCTTATTATGCGCACTTTATGTTAGAACAGGGAGTATTTTAATGCCGATGCTAGTTCATTTTGCAATTGATTATTTTATTATAGTAAGGGTAGGAACTGTGCAGAAAAAAATGCCTACCGATCCAATTTCACTTATTGTAGAAATTGTATTCCCATTTACAATATACCTTGTGCTCGCAATTGTGGTTCTTAATCCTAAGAATCCATCTAGATGGAAATTAGTTGAACAATTAAGTAGTAAGACATAAGTGCGATAATGTGTGATCACATTACGTTAATATATTAATTTTATTGTTAGTTTATTAGCAGCATATAATGAAATTGTGATAGGGATTTTATCATAGTATTGTATAGAAATCAGAAGAGCACAATGGAATCAAAAAAATATAAGGTGATATGTAATTCTGAAGTAACTAATATTATTGGAGGTGGTTTAAATGAACGTTAATAAAAAAATGGATTTTAAGATTGGCAATCAACATTTGGAAGAAGATAAATTAAAACAAGTTACAGGTGGAAAAAATGAGATGATGGGATTTGGAATGGGTGGTGGATTTTGGCCTGGAAAGGTTTCTACTGTGGGTCTTAAAAGTACTCATTATAAAAAAAGATAATTATGTTTGCTGAATTGTTAATTATCACCGTATGGATTGGTGTATGGATCATTACATCGTTATTTTTAACAGTAATTGTAGAAATATATTATCTATTAACTCCAAACCAAGAATATGTTAAACATCCCAACTTTCTTAAACAATGGTTAAAAATATTACTCATTATTCCACTGTTTATGCCCTAGTTGCATGAATATAATGATAATTTAATTGATTAGTTAAATAAATAGCGATTTACGAATGAAAGAATTAATTTCATTTGTAAGTCGCTATTTTTATGATCCGTAAATTGTAAAATATAACTGAATACTAGTGGATAAAAAATGTTTTTCCGCTTTAACTGTATAAAGTTTTAACTTATTATAGACGGCAGCTAAATTGACAGCAACTGATTCCGATGATAATTGACCATTACTGAAGGATTCTATTTCTTTGATATTTTTAACTTTTGCTAATGCATTAAGCAAAGATGTATTAAACCTTTCCATAGGTAATTTCCTCCGGTTATTTTTGTCATTTGTACACTTCGTGACCAAGAAAAGAAAGATATGGCTACAGATAAACTGATATCCCATGAATATGGATACCTCTTCAGGAGTGGCAAGTCGTAAAAAACCAATTAAAGTGGTAAGCAATAGGATAAGAGCAGTTTGACTTTAGTGGAAAACAAAAGCCAGCGCTTTGAGACACTGGCTAGTAATAGAGGTTTACAGCCTCAGAGAAAACCACTCATCAAAAATGTTGAACTGGAAACTTAACATTAGAGTATTTAAAGAATATTTTTCAAAATGCTCGGATTAAACTTGTAATCTGCTTGATAAAAATAAATATTTTATTGTTAATACGTTAAATTCAACTTGGATTTTAATAATTAATATTGGGAGGACTTATGATGTTAACAAAATATAATAATTTAAATAAAAAACAGCTTATGAATGTAACAGGTGGCAGGATGGTACATATTTGGGGATGGATCAAAGGAAAAATCGGTGGATCGTGGCATTAAAGGAAAGAAGTCTATGAAGCTATTCATAGACTTCTTTTTAAATCAGAAAGGTAATGTTATGTCAAAGACTAATCGTAGAATTATTTTTATTGTTTTATTTTATTTGTTACTGCTGAAGTATTGTTAGATTTTCTTAATTCTTTTTTTAACGAAACCAACTCTACAATTATAGTGTTTAGTTTACAATTTTTAAGTTGTGTTTTTGCGGTAATAATATTAAAGAGTGATTTTAAGAGAAATATCAATGAAATTATTAATAATTTCAAAAAAGTATGGCTTATCCCATTATTTGTTGTTTCAGATCTGTTACTTCAAATCGTGATTCAGAATTTCCTTTCAGCAAGTTCTACAAATCAATCAGGAATAGAAAGTGGAGTTAGGACTAGTGTCCCCATAGGAGTAGTATTAATATTCTTTATTTCGGTTTTTGTCGGACCAATCATGGAAGAAATAACTTTTCAATATTTAATTCAAAAAGTGATTTTAAAATATAATTTAAATAAAATTATAAAAAATAAGATGATTACTTCCATCCTAAGTATTTTAGTTACTACATTTCTATTTATGCTTATTCATGTTTCAGAATTAAAAGATATATATGATATTTCCTTTTTAGGATATTTGGGTGTAATTTTGTATGCAATAGTATATCAAATAACAGATGATAATTTGATATATCCGTACATATTTGTACTAATTTAATAGTATTTGCATTTATGATTTTATAATAGGCATGTTTTTTATATTAGCGTTAGTATGGAAAAAATGACGTTAATATAAAAAAAACGATATTTATAACAAACTATGAGAGAATAAAAATAGATATTTTACAAAGAGGGGACATAACATCTGTGGGAGTCAGCAAAAATATTTACATACCACAAGTAGACGAGAGTGACTGTGGGGTAGCCGCTTTAGCCATGATTTTGAAGAATTATGGTTCTAGGTATTCAATTGCTAGATTGAGAAACTTAGCTAAGACTGATAAAGAAGGAACGACTGCTTTAGGTTTGGTCAAAACGGCCCAAAAGTTAAATTTCGAAACTCAAGCAATTCAGGCTGACATGGATCTCTTCAAAGAAAAAGATATTACTTATCCTTTCATTGCTCACGTTGTTAAGAACGGAACTCTTGAGCATTACTATGTTGTTTTGGGCAGTACTAAGACCCATGTAATTATTGCTGACCCTGATCCAACGGTTAAAATTACTAAGATGAGCAATCGAAAGTTTGCTTCTGAATGGACTGGTGTGTCACTTTTCTTCGCCCCTACATCTGAATATCGACCAGAAAAGGTTGATAAAAAAGAATCTTTATTTTCATTTATCCCGGTTTTATTTAAACAAAAGAGGTTAGTAATCAATATTATTTTAGCGGCTATTTTGATTACTATTATTAGTATTTTAGGTTCATATTTTTTACAGACTGTTATTGATACTTACATTCCCAATAATATGAATAGTACGTTAGCGATTATTTCGTTGGGATTGATCGTATTGTATATTTTTCAATCAATGTTCACTTACTCCAGAGATTTCTTATTATCAATTTTAGGTCAGAGATTAGCAATTGATATTATTTTGGGTTATATCAAGCATATCTTTGAACTACCAATGGAATTTTTTGCAACCAGAAAAACGGGTGAAATCGTCTCTCGTTTTAATGATGCCAATAAGATTATTGATGCATTAGCAAGTACGATTATTTCAATTTTTCTTGATGTGGGTATTGTGATAATTATGGGTACTGTTTTGGTTATTCAAAACAGTACGCTATTTTTTATTACCCTAATTTCGTTGCCAATTTATGTTTTGATCATTTGGATCTTTTCCAAGCCATTTGAAAAACTTAACCAAAAAGAAATGGAAAGTGGATCAGTATTGAATTCTTCTATTATTGAAGATATCCATGGGATTGAAACAATTAAAGCCTTAACCAGTGAGCGTCAACGTTACGGCAAGATCGATAGTGAATTTGTCGATTATTTAAAAAAGAGTCTTAGTTATATAAAGGCCGATACCTTACAACAGGCAATCAAACTATTCTTACAACTGATTCTCAGCGTCGTTGTGTTGTGGGTTGGGGCTATCATGGTCACTAAGAATAAATTGTCAGTTGGACAGTTAATGACTTATAACGCATTGTTAACTTATTTTGTGAATCCATTACAGAACATCATTAACTTACAGCCCAAGTTACAGTCGGCTAAAGTTGCTAATAACCGTTTGAACGAAGTATATCTAGTAAACTCTGAATTCAAGGAGAAACGTTCAATAACTAACTTTTCGCAATTGTTTGGTGATATTCGGATTGAAAATGTTGATTATAGCTATGGTTATGGTGAGAATGTTTTGAATAATATCAATTTAGGTATTCGGTCTGGTGAAAAATTAACAATTGTTGGTATGAGTGGCTCAGGCAAATCGACTTTAGTTAAGCTATTGGTCGACTTCTTTAAACCTAATGATGGAAAGATTTATATTAACAATTATGATGTTCAAAATATTGATAAACATGTACTCAGACAGTTTATAAACTATATACCACAATCTCCGTACATTTTTTCAGGCAGTATTTTAGAAAACCTAACGTTAGGCAGTCGGCCTAATATCACTGAGGATGATATCATGACAGCTTGTAGGATTGCTGAAATTGATAAAGATATCGAAAGAATGCCACTTCAATTTGAAACTGTGCTTGATGAGAATGGTAATACACTCTCTGGTGGACAAAAACAGAGAATCACGATTGCCAGAGCACTATTATCTCCGGCCAGAGTGTTGATTTTTGATGAATCGACAAGTGGTTTGGATTCGATAACTGAAAATAGGATTATGAATAATCTTATGAAATTACAGAACTTAACAGTTATTTTCATTGCTCATAGACTTTCTATTGCAAAGAAAACTAACAATATAGTTGTTCTAGATAAAGGTAAGATTGTTGAAAAGGGCACGCATAATGAATTGATAAATAAAAAGGATTATTATTTCAATCTTTTGAACAATTAGGGGAAAACGATAATGGATAAGAAATTTTTAGAGAGCAGCGAATTCTACAATAAAAGATTTAATAATTTTTCTGCATTACTAATTGTTCCCATATCTATATTGTTTGTTCTGATTGTATTCTTTTCATTCTTTATGAAACGCGAGGTGACGATTGAATCGATTGGCGAACTTGGTAGTAAAAATAGTATTCCAATCGTTCAATCGCCATCTAATAGTGCCATCAAAAAGAACTATTTGGCAGAAGGTAAATATGTAAAGAAAGGCAGTATCCTTATCACTTATAAGAATACTGGCAATGATATTAAACTAAATACTTTGAAGGACCAAAAAAGCAATATCAATGATCAGATTGCCGGATTGAATCTTTTCCAAAAGGGTGTTGAGTCTAATCAAGATTCGTTTACGGATGATGATACTTTTGGGTATCGTAATTTACTAAAGAGTTATTTAAACCAACGAGATATTTATGATATTGAGAATCAGATGTTAAAAGATAAATCGTCATTCTCGGATGATAAGATAAAACAACTGTCAGGTTTGTATGATGATACGATAAAGCAGAAAAAAACCAGTTTACAAGCATATCAAGCCGTTTTTGATGCAATAAAGAACGGGAAAAGTTACTCATCAAGTTCAACTTATGGCTATATTTATGATGGTTATACATCAGAATCTAAGAATGCTGAAAGCACAACCGACAAGTCCACCGTAAAGCAGAGTTATTTGAAAGATTTGCAATCACAGATCGATAGTACCAATGATGAGATTAAGAATTCTGAGGAACAGAAGGATTCGCTGAAGGATTTTAGTGATACTAATTATAATATTGAATCTAATAACAAGAAATTAGATTCATTACAAAATGACCAATTAAAGAGTATCTCTGAAGAATTAGTAAAATTACGTGCACAAGGGAAAGATTTAGATACAAACATAAAAGAGTTAGAAGATATTTCTAAAGATTCGTATGTCACTGCTAAAAAATCAGGAGTTATTCATATGAATAATCAGTCCTTAAAAGGTGCAAAATATGTGGGATCGGGTTCAGAGTTGGCTGAAATTTATCCAGTATTGAAACATGATGGGGTAATAAAAATTCAAAGTTATGTTTCCTCAAGAGATATTTCTTCAATAAAAAAGGGTCAACATATGCGCCTGGAGATAAGAAGAAATGTTCCTAGACCCATTATCATTGATGGTGTGATTAACAATATCAGTGTCGCTCCTGTACCTGTTAATCAAGGAAGTTACTATATTGTTACTGCACAGGCTAAGGATACATCGAATATTACATCTCAAGTACACTATGGTATGAGTGGAAAGACTAATATCATTACTGGTAAGGAAACTTTTTTTAAGTATTATAAGGATAAGTTGCTGGATAAGAATTAGAGGCGTATTCACAATCAAGATATTGCTTTGGATGATATTTTGTATATTCAGGATGTCAATAATGGGGATTCAAGATATTTTTTGATTTTAAGAAGTTTATTTTGCTATGTTATATATGTGGAAGATTCAAAAAATCAGGTCTTACGAGGGATGTATTATGAAGAAGCGTAATGGAACATATAAATCTTTTATTATATTTTGAATACTCTTGGAGTATAGAATAATTGGTTCAATATTAAAATGATTGTTCAAATAGTTCTTGCGTCAGTAATCTCAACACTGGTTTACTATTATTTATATCTAAAAAGAATTGAGAGATAATTTGTTAGGTGGTTGATATGATGAAATTTAGATCGATATTTGAAATAGTTCCCAACACTTGGGCAATTGAATTTGAAAGTCGTGATAAGGCTCATTCGGTGTATGATTTGGCTAAGAGAAAGTACGATACTGAATTAGGGACTATTACCGTTAACAATAATACTTGGTATATAGGAACCAAATTGTCAGATGAAGAATTTGAAAAAGAAATCGTTGATTTTTTGAAGCAATTTGATATTTCATCTGTTCAGTATTCTGTTAGTAAAACGAAGATTGGAAAATTCTGGATGCCTTACTAAGTTATATTTATTTTGAGCGTGTTAATTAATCACATAGGTGGCGATTACATGAAATTGAAAGATATCTTGTATAGACGACAGTATAAAATAGAGCTTCTAAAAGATGTCCCCGATTTAAAAATAAAGGATCTAAAATCACTCGGAATATGGAGTAATCCAATCGATAAGCACTATATTTTAACTTTAAAGACGGCGAATGATCCAAATGAAACCCCGATTAATTTTGAGAATGATTTTAAAAAATTAACGGGTCTAAGTTCAGAAGATTTCAAAATTGAAGCAAAATATGGTCCAATGACTCTACAAAATGCAAGTGATTCTCCTTGGATCTAAATGTCGGATTAAAATAAATTGATTAAGTGAAGGGTACAGAGTATACAATTAGAAATACTCAGTGCCCTTTTCTTACGTTAATATTCCTTATTAATTTTTATCAAATCAATAAGATATAATGAGGAATGGAGAATTATAATGATAAAAAGAAATTACAAAGTTTTTTTGCTACTGGTTTTATATATTTGGTTGGTGGACTTTTCGTAAGCACCTAATAACCGACCGTCTATGATTTAGGCGGAATTCGAATTATGATTATCTCATCAAACATATTGGTGAGGTATTTTTTTATGGAAAATCAACCTGAAATCGTGAAGGTCAATGTCCCTAAGGCTTTAAGCGAAGCTAAGCCGTCAGTACCCAGTCGGG